>NZ_JBNBBL010000003.1:0-369024 GCF_050031945.1 Plantibacter sp. 2H11-2
GACGGCCTTCGGGTTGTAAACCTCTTTTAGCAGGGAAGAAGCGAAAGTGACGGTACCTGCAGAAAAAGCACCGGCTAACTACGTGCCAGCAGCCGCGGTAATACGTAGGGTGCAAGCGTTGTCCGGAATTATTGGGCGTAAAGAGCTCGTAGGCGGTTTGTCGCGTCTGCTGTGAAATCCCGAGGCTCAACCTCGGGTCTGCAGTGGGTACGGGCAGACTAGAGTGCGGTAGGGGAGATTGGAATTCCTGGTGTAGCGGTGGAATGCGCAGATATCAGGAGGAACACCGATGGCGAAGGCAGATCTCTGGGCCGCTACTGACGCTGAGGAGCGAAAGGGTGGGGAGCAAACAGGCTTAGATACCCTGGTAGTCCACCCCGTAAACGTTGGGCGCTAGATGTGGGGACCATTCCACGGTTTCCGTGTCGTAGCTAACGCATTAAGCGCCCCGCCTGGGGAGTACGGCCGCAAGGCTAAAACTCAAAGGAATTGACGGGGGCCCGCACAAGCGGCGGAGCATGCGGATTAATTCGATGCAACGCGAAGAACCTTACCAAGGCTTGACATATACGAGAACGGGCCAGAAATGGTCAACTCTTTGGACACTCGTAAACAGGTGGTGCATGGTTGTCGTCAGCTCGTGTCGTGAGATGTTGGGTTAAGTCCCGCAACGAGCGCAACCCTCGTTCTATGTTGCCAGCACGTAATGGTGGGAACTCATGGGATACTGCCGGGGTCAACTCGGAGGAAGGTGGGGACGACGTCAAATCATCATGCCCCTTATGTCTTGGGCTTCACGCATGCTACAATGGCCAGTACAAAGGGCTGCAATACCGTAAGGTGGAGCGAATCCCAAAAAGCTGGTCCCAGTTCGGATTGAGGTCTGCAACTCGACCTCATGAAGTCGGAGTCGCTAGTAATCGCAGATCAGCAACGCTGCGGTGAATACGTTCCCGGGCCTTGTACACACCGCCCGTCAAGTCATGAAAGTCGGTAACACCCGAAGCCAGTGGCCTAACCGCAAGGATGGAGCTGTCTAAGGTGGGATCGGTAATTAGGACTAAGTCGTAACAAGGTAGCCGTACCGGAAGGTGCGGCTGGATCACCTCCTTTCTAAGGAGCATGTGCAGCTCTCCTCTGTATACAGGGAGATTCAAGCTGCCAAGCCAGATCGAGACACATGTTCTCGCTGGCGCTCATGGGTGGAACATTGACATTGGCATCAGATCGAATGATCGGAACTTAGTACGCTGCTTGCAGTTGGAACGGTGCCGGCCAGGAGGTGTGGTGCATGCACGCTGTTGGGTCCTGAGGGACCGGATCTTCTCCGCTTCGGTGGAGGAAGGACGAACCTCAGGGCCTCTTTTGCTTGACATCAATGGTCAAGGAGAGAGGTACCGCCCGTACTTTGAGAACTACACAGTGGACGCGAGCATCTTAGATTCATGACCCTTTTGGGTTGTGGATCACAAAGATCAAAACATGCTTCTTCGGAAGTGATGTTGATCATTGGTCAATCTGCATCAGGTAACTGGTGTCGATCGATTCAAACTCATGTGATTTCAAATTTCTAAGAGCAAACGGTGGATGCCTTGGCATCTGGAGCCGAAGAAGGACGTAGTAATCTGCGATAAGCCTCGGGGAGCTGATAAACGAGCTGTGATCCGAGGATTTCCGAATGGGGAAACCCCGCCAGGCCCCTTGTGGTGATCTGGTGACTCCCGCCTGAATATATAGGGCGGGTAGAGGGAACGGGGGGAAGTGAAACATCTCAGTACCCCCAGGAAGAGAAAACAACAGTGATTCCGTCAGTAGTGGCGAGCGAAATCGGAAGAGGCTAAACCGGGCATGTGTGATAGCTATCAGGCGTTGCATGTCCGGGGTTGTGGGACTTCTCACTCCGAACTGATATTCGGGGAGCATTAGAACGTGGTATAGACGAATGGGATTGAAAGCCCAGCCAGAGACGGTGCCAGCCCGGTAGTCGAAATGCTGCAATCGTGCGAGGAGTATCCCAAGTAGCACGGGGCCCGAGAAATCCCGTGTGAATCTGTCAGGACCACCTGATAAGCCTAAATACTCCCAGATGACCGATAGCGGACAAGTACCGTGAGGGAAAGGTGAAAAGTACCCCGGGAGGGGAGTGAAATAGTACCTGAAACCGTTTGCTTACAAACCGTTGGAGCACCCTTGTTGGTGTGACAGCGTGCCTTTTGAAGAATGAGCCTGCGAGTTAGCGATATGTGGCGAGGTTAACCCGTGTGGGGTAGCCGTAGCGAAAGCGAGTCTGAATAGGGCGATTCAGTCGCATGTCCTAGACCCGAAGCGAAGTGATCTATCCATGGCCAGGTTGAAGCGACGGTAAGACGTCGTGGAGGACCGAACCCACTTAGGTTGAAAACTGAGGGGATGAGCTGTGGATAGGGGTGAAAGGCCAATCAAACTTCGTGATAGCTGGTTCTCTCCGAAATGCATTTAGGTGCAGCGTTGCGTGTTTCTTGCCGGAGGTAGAGCTACTGGATGGCCGATGGGGCCCAAAAGCTTACTGACGTCAGCCAAACTCCGAATGCCGGTAAGTGAGAGCGCAGCAGTGAGACGGTGGGGGATAAGCTTCATCGTCGAGAGGGAAACAACCCAGACCACCAACTAAGGTCCCAAAGCGCGTGCTAAGTGGGAAAGGATGTGGAGTTGCACAGACAACCAGGAGGTTGGCTTAGAAGCAGCCACCCTTGAAAGAGTGCGTAATAGCTCACTGGTCAAGTGATTCCGCGCCGACAATGTAACGGGGCTCAAGCACGCCACCGAAGTTGTGGCATTGATATTTTTGGTAGGCCTTCGTGGTCCAGCCGTATTGATGGGTAGGAGAGCGTCGTGTGGCGAGTGAAGCGGCGGTGTAAACCAGCCGTGGACGCTACACGAGTGAGAATGCAGGCATGAGTAGCGAAAGACATGTGAGAAACATGTCCTCCGAAAGACCAAGGGTTCCAGGGTCAAGCTAATCTTCCCTGGGTAAGTCGGGACCTAAGGCGAGGCCGACAGGCGTAGTCGATGGACAACGGGTTGATATTCCCGTACCCGCGAAGAACCGCCCAAGACAATCCAGTGGTGCTAAGAGTCCTAACCCGGACGACTGATTCCCTTCGGGGATGATGGGTCCGGTCTAACGCTCGACCCCATGCTGGTGCGTTTAGCGTATTAACAGGTGTGACGCAGGAAGGTAGCCTATGCCGGGCGATGGTTGTCCCGGTGTAAGTGCGTAGGCTGAGAGATAGGCAAATCCGTCTCTCGTGAAGGCTGAGACACGATACGGACCCGTAAGGGATAGTAGGTGATCCTATGCTGCCAAGAAAAGCATCGACGCGAGGTTCTAGTGGCCCGTACCCCAAACCGACTCAGGTGGTCAGGTAGAGAATACTAAGGAGATCGAGAGAATCGTGGTTAAGGAACTCGGCAAAATGCCCCCGTAACTTCGGGAGAAGGGGGGCCTGAGGCGTATTAGGACTTGCTCCGAAAGCGTTTGAAGGCCGCAGAGACCAGTGGGAAGCGACTGTTTACTAAAAACACAGGTCCGTGCCAAGTCGCAAGACGATGTATACGGACTGACGCCTGCCCGGTGCTGGAAGGTTAAGAGGAACGGTTAGCCGCAAGGCGAAGCTGAGAATTTAAGCCCCAGTAAACGGCGGTGGTAACTATAACCATCCTAAGGTAGCGAAATTCCTTGTCGGGTAAGTTCCGACCTGCACGAATGGCGTAACGACTTCCCAGCTGTCTCAACCGCGAACTCGGCGAAATTGCATTACGAGTAAAGATGCTCGTTACGCGCAGCAGGACGGAAAGACCCCGTGACCTTTACTACAGCTTGGTATTGGTGTTCGGTGTGGCTTGTGTAGGATAGGTGGGAGACTTTGAAGCTTGGACGCTAGTTCAGGTGGAGTCATTGTTGAAATACCACTCTGGTCACTCTGGATATCTAACTTCGAACCGTAATCCGGTTCAGGGACAGTGCCTGGTGGGTAGTTTAACTGGGGCGGTTGCCTCCCAAAAAGTAACGGAGGCGCCCAAAGGTTCCCTCAACCTGGTTGGCAATCAGGTGTCGAGTGTAAGTGCACAAGGGAGCTTGACTGTGAGACTGACAAGTCGAGCAGGGACGAAAGTCGGGACTAGTGATCCGGCAGTGGCTTGTGGAAGCGCTGTCGCTCAACGGATAAAAGGTACCTCGGGGATAACAGGCTGATCTTGCCCAAGAGTCCATATCGACGGCATGGTTTGGCACCTCGATGTCGGCTCGTCGCATCCTGGGGCTGGAGTAGGTCCCAAGGGTTGGGCTGTTCGCCCATTAAAGCGGTACGCGAGCTGGGTTTAGAACGTCGTGAGACAGTTCGGTCCCTATCCGCTGCGCGCGCAGGAAATTTGAAAGGATCTGACCCTAGTACGAGAGGACCGGGTTGGACGAACCTCTGGTGTGTCAGTTGTTCCGCCAGGAGCACCGCTGATTAGCTACGTTCGGGATGGATAACCGCTGAAAGCATCTAAGCGGGAAGCCGGCCTTAAGATGAGATTTCCATGCCTTCGGGCGAGAGGCTCCCAGCCAGACTACTGGGTTGATAGGCCGGATGTGGAAGAGAGGACGAAAGACTCTCGGAGCTGACCGGTACTAATAAGCCGATAATTTGATAACACTTTCTTTGTTTGAATACGAAGATGCTACGCGTCCACTGAGTGGTTCTCGATGTACGGTCGAGAACCCGCAAACAACACCACTGTGTTCGCACAGCGTGTTGGTTTGCTTGTTCACTTTGATACATCAATAGTGTTTCGGCGGCCATAGCGAGAGGGAAACGCCCGGTCACATTCCGAACCCGGAAGCTAAGACTCTTTGCGCCGATGGTACTGCAGGGGGGACCCTGTGGGAGAGTAGGACACCGCCGGACTTCTTCGTTGAAATGGCCACCCAAGGTTCTTGGGTGGCCATTTTGCGTTAACACGCTTTGTGCGTGAAGTCGTCGTTTCACGGGTACCGTGGGACAAGAATTCAACAGTAGGTTGACGCCGGGTGACGGCGTCCGAGCACCGTGGAGATCATCGTGAGTGACCAGTCAGCAGACCAGCCCGACAAGGGTGAGCGACGTCCTCCGAGATCTTCCGGTGACAACCGTGGGAACAGTGGTGCTCCACGACGCGATGATCGCGCTCGTGGCACCGACCGCCCACAGCGGTCCGATGCGCCCAGGAGCGACCGTCCACGCACGGATCGTCCGCAGCGATCCGACCGTCCAGCACGCAGCGGTGACCGTCCGTCATCCGGAGATCGTCCGCAGCGTTCGGACCGCCTGGCTTGGCAGAAGGATCGGCCAGCGTCAGGCGATCGTCCGCAACGCGCGGACCGTCCCGCCTGGCAGCAGGATCGTCCGTCGTCGGGGGATCGTCCGCAGCGGTCCGACCGTCCCGCACGGAGCAGTGACCGTCCGTCCTCCGGCGATCGTCAGGACCGCGGAAACCGGACCGACCGTGGACACTCCTCTGAGCGTGGCGGCCGTCCCGACCGCGGGCGCGAGAGCGGTGGACGCGAGCTGTGGACGCGCGATGGCGCTCCGGCCCGCGGCGACCGCGACGCGTTCCGACGCGAGCGCGAGCTGACCGAGGAAGAGCGCATCGCGTTCGAGCTCAAGTCGATCCGGCCGCGCCACGACGACCCGGCGATCCCTGACGACGTCACGCCGCAGGACCTCGACAAGGGTGCGCGGAACGAGCTGAAGACCCTGAGCAAGGAGAACGCCGACGGCGTCGCGCAGCACTTGGCGATGGCGGCGCGACTGATCGACAGCGATCCTGCGTTGGCCCACCTCCACGCGATGTCCGCTGCCCGTCGGGCCGGCCGGATCGCGATGGTCCGCGAGACCCTCGCCATCACCGCGTACGAGACTGGCGACTACGCCCTCGCGCTTCGCGAGCTGCGGACCTATCGCCGTATCTCCGGCAAGGACGACCAGCTGCCGCTCATGGTGGACAGTGAACGCGGCGTCGGCCGTCCGGAGCGTGCCTTGGAACTCGGACGGTCCGTCGATCGCTCGACCCTCGACGTGCCGGTCCGCGTCGCCCTCGCGATCGCGATGTCGGGTGCCCGGCTCGACCTCGGGCAGACCGAGGACGCGCTGCTCGAGCTCCAGATCCCACAGCTCGACCCGAAGCGGGCCTTCTCCTACAGCCCGGCGCTGTTCAACGCGTACGCCGAGACCCTCGAGGTCCTCGGCCGTGAGGAGGAGGC
This sequence comes from Plantibacter sp. 2H11-2, assembly GCF_050031945.1. Taxonomy (NCBI): domain Bacteria; kingdom Bacillati; phylum Actinomycetota; class Actinomycetes; order Micrococcales; family Microbacteriaceae; genus Plantibacter; species Plantibacter sp. 2H11-2. The sequence goes on from NZ_JBNBBL010000003.1 coordinate 6,266, forward strand.
GGCCGTCTGGCACGACCGGGCGATGATCGCCTCCGAGGCGCTCGAGCAGTCCGCTGCGGACGACGAGGGCGAGACGATGGTGGTCGTGGAGGAGTTCCTCGAGTTCGACGACGAACCCGAGTCGCCCACAGCTGTCGCCCCTGAATCCGACGATCAGCCCGGGGAGGAGCCGTCCGGTGAGTCCGCTGCTGACGAGAAGGCCTAAGCCCGTGACCCCGCTCGACGGCGTCGACGTGGTCCTCGCGGATCTGGACGGCGTGGTCTACGCCGGCCCGAATCCGATCCCGCACGCAGTCGAGTCGCTGAATCTGGCGGCGGAACACGTTCGCGTCGGATACATCACGAACAACGCCTCCCGGACGGACGCCTCCGTCGCGCAGCACCTGACCGACCTCGGTCTCAGTGTCGCGCCGGCAGAGGTCGTCACGAGCCCTCAGGCCGCGGTCCGGCTGCTGGCGGGCCTGGTGCCCGCCGGGTCCACGATCCTGGTCGTCGGTGGCGCCGGGCTCGTCGACGAGGTCGAGAAGGGTGGTTTCGTCGTCACCCGCTCCGCTGAGGACTCGCCGGCTGCGGTGATCCAGGGCTTCGCTCCCGAGGTCGGCTGGTCGCAGCTGGCCGAAGCGGCGTTCGCGCTGCAGACGCCGACCGCCGACGGTTCCGAGCTGCCGTGGGTCGCGACGAACACGGACTGGACCATCCCGCAGGCTCGTGGGATCGCACCGGGAAACGGCACGCTGGTGTCGGCCGTCCACACGGCGGTCGGCCGTCTGGCGACCGTCGCCGGGAAGCCGGAGGTACCGATCTTCGACGAGGCGAAGGTGCGTTTCGGCGCATCGAAGCCGCTCTTCATCGGCGACCGACTCGACACCGACATCCTCGGCGCGAACCGCGCCGGGATCGCGTCAGCTCTCGTCCTGACCGGCATCGATCGAGCCAAGCACGTGCTCGCGGCCGACCAGCACTCCCGGCCGACCTTCATCCTCGAGGACCTGCGGCAGCTGCACGAGCGGTATCCGGCCACCACCATGTCGCGCGACGGCAAGGCGGCGACGGTCGGTGCAGCCACGGTGCGGATCCGTGGGAACGACGTCGTGGTGGAGTCGGACGGCCCGTCCCGGATCGACCTGTTGCGTGCCGCGTGCGCCGCGATCTGGGCCTCCGGCCGTGCCATCTACGGGCTCAACGTCCCGGAGCGCCTGTACGCGGAGTGATGCCCACCCCTCGGAGAGGCGCGGTTCACCACGGGTGTTCGCCCACAGCGGTTCCCGGGGGCGGCGACGGTGGCGGCCGGTAGGGTTGCCCTGTGACGAACGAACCGGAGCACCCGACCGACGGCCTCGTGTCCCGCGTCCACCTCATCGACGAGCAGCCGCTCGAGGAGCGGGCCGCCGCATACAGCCAGCTCGTCGACGAACTGCGGGCGACGCTCGAGGGGAGCGACTCGCCGAAGACCTCGGCGTAGCGCATGGAGAACACACCCGAACCGTCGGCCACAGCCGATTCGCCGAACGGCGCCGCGCAGCCCGCCCGCCTCGACGCCGCCCTCGCCGCGCGAGGACTCGCCCGCTCCAGGACCCATGCGGCCCAGCTCATCGCCGACGGGCTCGTCAGCGTCGACGACCGCACGATCGTCAAAGCCTCCCACCGGGTCCACCCGGATGCCCGGGTCGTCGTCGCCGGCGCCGACCACTACGTGAGTCGCGCCGCCCACAAGTTGCTCGCCGCCCTGGACGCCTTCCCGGTCGTCGTCGCCGACGCACTCGTCCTCGACGCCGGCGCCTCCACCGGCGGATTCACCCAGGTCCTGCTCGAGCGTGGAGCGCGTCGGGTGATCGCCCTCGACGTCGGGCACGACCAGCTCGTGCCGCAGCTCCGAGAAGACGAGCGGGTGCAGGTCGTGGAGGGGTGCAACGTCCGCTTCCTGACGCCGGAGCAGCTCAGCGAGCTCACCGGTCTGGACGAGCGTCCGTCGCTCGTGGTCGGCGACCTCTCGTTCATCTCCCTCACGCAGGTGCTCCCGGCACTCGTGTCGGTCGTCGCGTCACCGGCGGAACTCGTCCTGCTCGTCAAACCGCAGTTCGAGGTCGGTCGTGGTGGCGTCCGTGAGGGCGTCGTCACCGATCCCGCGCTCCGTGCCGACGCCGTCGCAGGCGTCCTGTGGGCGGCCTGGGACCTCGGGCTCGGGACGGCCGGGCTCATCCCGTCGCCGATCGTCGGCACTCACGGCAACCGCGAGTACGTGGTGTGGATATCGGCGGAGCACGGAACCAATCCGACAGAATGGATGCAGCAGATCACCTCGATGGCTGGAGCGTAACCCGATGGCACATTCCACCGATCCTGCGGTCGCGGCGCGGAACATCCTGGTCGTCGCGCACACCGGTCGCGACGACTCACGCGATGCCGCCGTGCTCGTGTCCAGGCTGCTCCTGGAGGCCGGCGTCCGCCCGGTCCTCAGCGCGCTGGAGCGGGCCGACCTCATCGCCGTCGACCCGGATCTCGACGTCGTCTCCATCCTCGACGAGGAGGTCTCCCTCGGCGACATCGAACTGGCGATCGTCCTCGGCGGCGACGGCACGATCCTGCGAGCGGCCGAGGTCACGCGAGGATCGGCGGCGCCGCTGCTCGGGGTGAACCTCGGCCACATCGGCTTCCTCGCCGAGAGCGAGCGCGACGACCTCGCCGAGACGGTCGAACGGGTCGTGCGTCGCGACTACTTCGTGGAGGAGCGCATGACGCTCTCCGTCCGGGTCAAGGTCGGCGCGGAGGTCGTCTACGAGACGTGGGCGCTCAACGAGGCCACGGTCGAGAAGGCGAGCCGGGAGCGCATGCTCGAGGTCGTGATCGAGGTCGATCAGCGTCCGCTCTCCTCCTTCGGGTGCGACGGGGTGGTCATCTCGACGCCGACCGGCTCCACCGCCTACAACTTCTCGGCCGGCGGCCCGGTCGTGTGGCCGTCGGTGGAGGCCATCACCCTCGTCCCGCTCAGCGCGCACGCCCTGTTCGCGAAGCCGCTCGTGGTCGGCCCCGAGTCGTCCCTCGCCGTCGAGGTGCTGGAACGCACCGACGGCCTCGGCGTGCTCTGGTGCGACGGCCGCCGGGCCAAGGACCTCCAGCCGGGCGCCCGGGTGGTCGTCAGACGCTCCTCGGTGCCGGTCCGCCTCGCACGCCTCCACGAGAGCACCTTCACCGATCGACTCGTCAACAAGTTCCGGCTACCGGTCACCGGTTGGCGTGGCCCCGTCGGACGCGAGGAGCCGATGACCGGCACGATCCACCTCCCGGCCTCCACGGCCACCCGACACCACAGCGATCAGGAGGGCACCGCATGATCGAGGAGATCGAGATCCGCGACCTCGGCGTGATCGCGTCCGGGACACTCCCGCTCGGTCCCGGCTTCACCGCCGTGACGGGCGAGACCGGCGCAGGCAAGACGATGGTCGTCACCGCCCTCGGGCTGCTCCTCGGACAGCGGTCGGACAGCGGCGTCGTGCGAGCGGGCCAGAAGCAGACGAGTGTCCAAGGACGCTGGTTGGTGCCGGGCGACGGCGCGGTCGCCGAGCGCGTCCGCGAGGCCGGGGGAGACCTCGATCCCGCGGGTGATGCCGCAGAGCTGCTGCTCGGTCGGATCGTGACCGCCGAGGGCCGCGGCCGCGCGATCGTCGGTGGCCGCACGGCCCCCATCGGGATCCTCTCCGAACTCGGCGAGCAGCTCGTCGTCGTGCATGGGCAGTCCGATCAGATCCGCCTGCGGGCCGCGCCGGCCCAGCGGGACGCCCTGGACCGCTTCGCCGGTGAACCGCTCCAGCGGGCTCTCGGCGACTACCAGCGGTGCTACATGGAGCTCCTGGAGCTGCGGACGGAACTCGAGACCCTGACGAACGAGCGCGACACGCGACTCCTCGAGGCCGAGCAGCTGCGCGTCGCGCTCGCCGAGATCGAGCAGGCCGACCCACAGCCCGGCGAGGACGCCGAGCTCGCCGAGCGCGCAGATCGACTGACGAACCTCGAAGAGCTCCGCCTCTCGGCGGCCGGCGCCCGAGAGCTCGTCTCGGCCGAGGCCGGCGAGGAGAGCGACGTCGTCGGACTGCTCGAAGGCGCGCGGCGGCAGCTCGACCGGGCCTCGGTGCACGATCCCGCCCTCGGCGCGATCGCCGCGAGTGTCGCCAACGCGAGCTACCTGGCTGCTGAGATCGCCGCCGAGCTCTCGAGCTACCTCGCCGGACTCGACGAGGACGGCGCTCGCGAACTCGAGGTCGTCCAGGAGCGCCGCGCGACCCTCGCGACGCTCGCCAGGAAGTACGGTCCGTCGCCCGAGGACGTCCTGCACCTGCTCGAGACGGGCAGCACCCGCCTGATGGAACTCGACGGCGACTCCGACCGCATCACCCAGCTCGAGGGCGACGTCGAACGACTGTCCGGGGAGGTCGACGCCGCCGCCGCGACGTTGAGCGCCGTCCGGGTCGAAGCCGCCGCTCGACTCGGCGCAGCCGCGAGCGCGGAACTGCGCTCGCTCGCCATGGCCGAGGCGGAGCTCGTCGTCGAGGTGTCCGATCGCGACGACCTCACGCTGCACGGCAAGGACGTGATCGCCTTCCTCCTCCGGCCGCACGCCGGTGCAGAGCCCCGACCACTCGGCAAGGGCGCCTCGGGCGGAGAGCTGTCCCGCGTGATGCTCGCCCTCGAGGTCGTCATCGCCGGTGCGGACCCCGTGCCCACCTTCGTGTTCGACGAGGTCGACGCCGGTGTCGGCGGAGCCGCGGCGATCGAGATCGGGCGTCGCCTCGCGGCCCTCGCCGAGCGCTCGCAGGTGATCGTCGTCACCCACCTCGCTCAGGTCGCGGCCTTCGCCAACAACCACCTGAGCGTGGTCAAGGGCGGCGACGGTTCGGTGACCGCGTCGAGCGTGCGCCAGCTCGTCGGCGCCGAGCGTGAGGCGGAGATGGCGCGGCTGCTCTCCGGGCTCGCAGAGTCCGACAGCGGCCTCGCCCACGCCCGCGAACTGCTCGCCCTCGCAGCCTCCTGACGACGAGAACGCCAAGGAAGCGACACATGAACCCGAACTGGATGGTAGGATAAAAGCCCGTGGTGAATACTTCTGAAGCGGGCAACCTGAACTCTCCGACCGACGGCATCGTCTCGGGCTCCAACGGCACGACCAAGCACATCTTCGTGACTGGTGGTGTCGTTTCTTCGTTGGGCAAGGGGCTCACCGCAGCCAGCCTCGGCAACCTGCTGACGGCGCGCGGGCTCCGGGTGGTCATGCAGAAGCTCGACCCCTACCTTAACGTCGACCCGGGCACGATGAACCCGTTCCAGCACGGCGAGGTCTTCGTGACCGACGACGGCGCCGAGACCGATCTCGACATCGGCCACTACGAGCGGTTCCTCGACATCGAGCTGAGCCAGGCCGCCAACGTGACGACGGGTCAGATCTACTCGACCGTCATCGCCAAGGAGCGTCGCGGCGAGTACCTCGGCGACACCGTGCAGGTGATCCCGCACATCACGGACGAGATCAAGCGCCGTATGCGCCTCCAGGCGTCCGAGACGCCCCAGCCCGACGTGATCATCACCGAGATCGGTGGCACGGTCGGCGACATCGAATCGCAGCCGTTCATCGAGTCGGCTCGCCAGATCCGCCACGAGCTCGGCCGGAACAACGTGTTCTTCGTCCACGTGTCCCTCGTGCCGTACATGGGCGCCTCCGGTGAGCAGAAGACGAAGCCGACGCAGCACTCGGTCGCGGCCCTCCGGTCCATCGGCATCCAGCCCGACGCACTCGTGCTCCGCAGCGACCGTCCGGTGACCGAGAGCAACAAGCGCAAGATCGCGCTCATGTGCGACGTCGACGAGGACGCGGTCGTCAACGCGGTCGACGTCCCGAGCATCTACGACATCCCCACCATGCTGAACGACCAGGGCCTCGACGCGTACATCGCCGACCGCCTGGGTCTCGTCACCAACGAGGTCGACTGGAGCGGCTGGGCCGACCTCCTCGAGGCCGTCCACCACCCGAAGCACGCCGTCACCATCGGCCTCGTCGGCAAGTACATCGACCTGCCCGACGCCTACCTGTCGGTGACCGAGGCGCTCAAGGCCGGCGGCTTCGCCCACGACACCAAGGTCAGCATCCGTTGGATCCCGTCCGACGACTGCGAGACCGTCGAGGGAGCGATCAAGGCGCTCGCCGACGTCGACGGCATCTGCGTCCCCGGTGGCTTCGGCATCCGCGGCATCGAAGGCAAGCTCGGCGCCCTGAAGTTCGCCCGCGAGAACGGCATCCCGGTGCTCGGCCTGTGCCTCGGACTGCAGTGCATGGTCATCGAGTACGCCAGGAACGTCGTCGGGCTCGAGGGCGCCAGCTCCTCCGAGTTCGACCCCGACACGCAGTTCCCCGTCATCGCGACGATGGCCGAGCAGGTCGAGATCATCGCGGGCGGCGACCTCGGCGGCACGATGCGCCTCGGTCTGTACGCGGCGAAGCTCGACGAGGGCTCGATCGTCGCCGAGCTGTACGGTGCGGACGAGGTGTCCGAGCGTCACCGTCACCGCTACGAGGTGAACAACGGCTACCGCCAGCAGATCGCGGACGCCGGCCTCCAGTTCTCCGGTCTGTCGCCCGACGGCACGCTCGTCGAATACGTCGAGCTGCCGCGCGAGGTGCACCCGTTCTACGTCGCGACGCAGGCGCACCCCGAGCTGCGGTCGCGCCCGAACCACGCGCACCCGCTGTTCGCCGGCCTCGTCGGTGCTTCGCTCGAGCGCCAGCAGGCGAGCCGCCTGTTCGACGTCGCCAATGGTTGAGTCGATCGGCGACGCCGCGTCGTTGCGCGACGAGCCGCACCCCGTCGAGGTGGTGTCCTCCGAGCGCGCGTTCGCGGGCAAGGTGTGGGACATCCGCAGAGAGACGTTCCGCTACGGCGACGGCGAGGTCGTGCGCGAGTTCGTCGATCACACCGGTGCGGTCGCGGTCTTGGCGCTCGACGCCGACGAGCGCGTCCTGCTCATCCAGCAGTACCGTCACCCGATCGGCGAGCGCGACTGGGAGCTGCCCGCCGGCCTCCTCGACATCGCGGGGGAGGACCCGGCCGTGGCCGCGGGTCGCGAGCTGGAGGAGGAGGCCGACCTCGTCGCCGGTTCGCTCCAGCTGCTGACCGAGTTCTACACGACGCCCGGTGGCAGCAACGAGTCGATCCGCATCTACCTCGCGCGTGACCTCACCGCGACCGCCGAGGCCTTCGCCCGCGCTGAGGAGGAGGCGGACATCCTCGTGGAGTGGGTGCCCCTCGACGACGCCGTGGCCGCGGTGCTCGACGGCCGGCTCCACAACTCGATCCTGATGCTCGGCGTCCTCACGGCCGCTGCGGCTCGCGATCGCGGGTGGTCGACGCTGCGCGACAGCGGCCACTCCACGATCGGGCCGGGCGGAGCCTGAGGCGTGGCGCTCGATCGCGCGGTCGCCGACTACCTGCGGCACATCGCGATCGAGCGCGGCCTGTCAGCCAACACGCAGGCCGCCTACCGGCGGGATCTCGAGGGCTACCTCGCCTGGCTCGGCGCGCACGGTGTCGTCGAGGCACCGGCCGTCACCGCTGCGCACGTGTCGGAGTACACGGCGTCGCTCCGGACACCGGAGGGTCAGCCGGTGCGCGCGTCCTCGCTCGCCAGGGTGCTGTCGTCCATCCGCGGTCTTCACCGCTTCCTGCTCGACGAACAGCTCGTCGAGGTCGACGTCGCGCGCGAGGTACGCCCGCCGAAGCTCCCGGGGCGACTCCCGAAGGCGATCACGATCGACCAGGTGCGGGCACTGCTCGAGACGACCGACGGCGACGACCTGCTGGCCGTCCGCGACAAGGCGCTCCTCGAACTGCTCTACGCGACAGGAGCCCGCGTCTCCGAGGCCGTCGGTCTCAACGTGGACGACGTCATCGACACCGACATCGTGCGGCTCCTCGGCAAGGGCGGCAAGCAGCGGATCGTGCCGCTCGGCAGCTTCGCCCGTGACGCCGTCGACCGCTACCTGGTGCGCGTCCGGCCGGTCTTCTCCGGCCTCGGCCGGTCCACGCCGGCGCTCTTCCTCGGGCAGCGCGGTGCGCGGCTGTCCCGCCAGAGCGCGTGGCTCGTCCTCCAACGCGCCGCCGAGCGCGCAGGACTCGAATCGCACGTCTCGCCGCACACCCTCCGACACTCCTTCGCGACGCACCTCCTGCAGGGCGGAGCCGACGTCCGCGTCGTGCAGGAACTCCTCGGTCACTCCTCGGTGGCGACGACCCAGCTGTACACGCTGGTGACGGTCGACAACCTCCGCGACGTGTACACGCAGTCCCATCCCCGGGCCAGATGGACCACGGGCGGAGCGGCACCGCAGGCCTGACCCGTGGCCCGGTAGACTCGTCACTCGAACGACAGCAAGCGGGAGCGAGGCAACACCGGTGGCCGGTACGAAGCACACGAGCGCAGTGCAAGATTCTGCGCGCAAGACCGCCGCCGAACTGAACCCGAACGGCCCGACCGGCCGCCCGCGTCGTGAGTTCGCGGTGCCGCCCACACTGGCGCAACACGGTCCGGCACGCATCATCTCGCTCTGCAACCAGAAGGGTGGCGTCGGCAAGACGACGACCACCATCAGTCTGTCCGCCGCGCTCGCCGAATACGGCCGCCGGGTGCTCGTCGTCGACTTCGACCCTCAGGGTGCGCTGTCCGCCGGTCTCGGCATCTCCACGCACGACTCCAACACCGTCTACGACCTGCTGCTCGGCACCGTGAAGGACCCGGCCGAAGTCATCCAGCACACCGCCATCGAGGGTCTCGACGTGCTCCCGGCCAACATCGACCTCTCGGCCGCCGAGGTCCACCTCGTCAACGAGGTCGCGCGCGAGACGATCCTGGCCCGAGTGCTCCGCAAGGTGTCCGACGACTACGACGTCATCCTGATCGACTGCCAGCCCTCGCTCGGCCTGCTCACGGTCAACGCCCTCACCGCCAGCCACGGGGTGCTCATCCCGCTCGAGTGCGAGTTCTTCGCGCTCCGCGGGGTCGCGCTGCTCATCGAGACCATCGACAAGGTGCGCGACCGCCTCAACCCGGCGATCGAGCTCGATGGCATCCTCGCCACCATGTACGACTCCCGGACCCTGCACTCGCGAGAGGTCCTCGAGCGCGTCGTCGACGCCTTCGGCGAGAAGGTCCTCGAGACGGTCATCGGCCGGACCGTGAAGTTCCCCGACGCGAGCGTCGCCGGAACCCCGATCACCGAGTTCGCACCGGAGCACGCCGCCGCGAAGGCCTACCGTCAGCTCGCGAGAGAGCTCATCTCCCGTGGCGCGATCGCCTGATCCCGCGCGGACGCCCGTGGCCGTCCTCCCTCCGGCCGGCGACACCGGCTCGCGCTCCGCTGAGGCGACGACCGTCGACCCAACACCGGCACCGTCGTTCCGGGTGTCGTTCGAGGGCTTCGAAGGGCCCTTCGACCTCCTGCTGACCCTCATCGGCAAGCACGAACTCGACATCACCGAGGTCTCGCTCAGCCGCGTGACCGACGAGTTCATCGCCTACCTGCGCACGCTCGAGGCCGACGACGAACTCGACCAGGCGAGCGAGTTCCTCGTCGTCGCGGCCACCCTGCTCGACCTCAAGATCGCGGGGCTGCTGCCGCAGGGTGAGCTCGTCGACGCGGAGGACGTCGCCCTGCTGGAGGCGCGTGACCTGCTGTTCGCGCGCCTGCTGCAGTACCGCGCGTTCAAGCAGGCGTCGGCGTGGTTCGCGGAGCGCCTCGACCTGGAGGCGGCGCGCCACTTCCGGGCGGTCCGGCTGGAGGAGCAGTACCGTCAGCAGACCCCGGAACTCGTCTGGACGCTGACCGCGCAGGACTTCGGCGCCCTCGCGACGCTCGCGTTCACGCCGCGCGAGGTGCCGACCGTCGGTCTCGACCACCTGCACGCACCGCTCGTGAGCATCCGGGAGCAGGCGGCGCACGTCGTCGCCATCCTGCGCCGCGGCGGGTCCCACACCTTCCGCGAGCTCATCGCCGGCGCGGAGTTGAAGGGTGTGGTCATCGCGCGCTTCATCGCCGTGCTCGAACTGTACCGACACGCGGCGCTGTCCTTCGAGCAGATCGAACCGCTCGGCGAGCTCACGCTGCGCTGGACGGCCGAGACCTGGAACGACGACAGCCTCGCCAACCTGGGAGCCGATTACGATGCCTGACGCGACACCCGAGTCGATCGAGCGGCCGACGGACGCCGCTCAGGGCCTGCCGGCCGAGCCCGCGCCGGTGCCCGCACCGGACGTCCCGCGTGCGCTCGAGGCGATCCTCATGGTCGCCGACGAACCGCAGAGCCTCGTGAACCTCGCCGCCGCCGTGCACGTCCCGGTCGGCGCCGTCCGACGGGCCATCGCCGAACTCGTCGCCGACTACGACGGCGAACGCGGTGGCGTCCGACGCGGGTTCGAGCTCCGCGAGGTCGGCGGCGGCTGGCGGATCTACGTCCGAGCCGACTACGACGCGCTCGTCACCGACTACGTCGTGACCCAGAACCCGACGAAGTTGTCGCAGGCGGCGCTCGAGACACTGGCCGTGATCGCCTACAAGCAGCCGATCAGCCGCGGCGCGATCGCCTCGATCCGCGCCGTCAACGTCGACTCCGTCGTCCGCACCCTCCTCGGTCGCGGACTCATCACGGAGATGTTCACCGACAGTGAGACGGGTGCCATCAACTACGGCACCACCGATCTCCTGCTCACCCAACTTGGTATCAACGCCATCGAGGAGCTGCCGCGGATCTCGCCGTTGCTCGACGATGGCCGGGAAGGATTCGACAGTGACCAGCACTGAATCAGAAGGCATCCGCTTGCAGAAGGTGCTGGCGAACGCCGGCGTCGCCTCGAGGCGCGTGTCTGAGCAACTCATCGAGGACGGCCGTGTGGAGGTGAACGGCGTCGTCGTCACCGAGCTCGGCTCGCGGATCGACCCGGAGCACGACCTCGTGTCCGTCGACGGCAGCGCCATCCAGCTCGACGCCTCGAAGCGCTACCTCATGCTCAACAAGCCGGTGGGCATCTACAGCTCGCTGAAGGACGACCGCGGTCGCCCCGACCTGCGCCGCTTCACCGAGCAGTACGAGGAACGACTCTTCAACGTGGGCCGCCTCGATGCCGAGACGAGCGGTCTGCTCATCCTCACCAACGACGGCGACCTCGCCCACGTGCTCGCGCACCCGTCGTTCGGTGTGCAGAAGACGTACATCGCGAAGGTCACCGGCAAGGTGACCGCGCAGGTCCTCGCGAAGCTGACCGCGGGCATCGAACTCGAGGACGGACCGATCTCCGCCGACAAGGCCCGCCTGCTCGGCACCGAGGACGGGTTCAGCCTCGTGGAGCTCACGCTGCACTCCGGTCGGAACCGCATCGTCCGTCGCATGCTCGACGCCGTCGGCCACCCGGTCGTCGACCTCGTGCGCCGTCAGTTCGGCCCCCTGCACCTCGGGACCCTCGGATCCGGCCAGCTGCGCGAGCTGAGCAAGGACGAACTCGGCGCCATCCTGACCATCGCCCGCGCCCACGGTCCTGAAGCCCGCGCGGCCGACGGTACGGCAGCGGAGGCGTCGGAGCCGACGGCATGAGCGACCTGAGTTCCGCGCCCGCGCGCGTGCAGGGGTCGGTCCGCATCGTCGGAGCCGGCCTCCTCGGCGCGAGTATTGGACTCGCGCTGCGCGCTAAGGGCGTCGACATCATCCTCGACGACGCGTCGCCCAGCCAGTTGCGCCTCGCCATCGACTACGGCGCGGGTCGTGCGGCGGAACCCGACGACGACCCGTCCGTCGTCGTCATCTGCGTCCCACCGGACGTCACCGCCCGCGTCATCGAGGCCGAACTCGCCGCGTTCCCGCGCGCCGTCGTGACCGACGTCGCGAGCGTGAAGCTCGAACCGTACCGGGCACTGCTCGAGCGCGGTGTCGACCTCACCCGGTACATCGGTTCCCACCCGCTCGCCGGCCGTGAGCGCGGGGGAGCGATCTCCGCGAGAGCCGACCTCTTCCTCGGCCGCCCCTGGGTGATCTGCCGCGACGCCGAGACACCCGCCTGGGCGCTGTCGCAGGTGGAGGGCCTCGCGCTCGACCTCGGAACCATCCCGATGGAGATGACGCCGGACGAACACGACCGCTTCGTCGCGCTCGTCTCGCACACGCCGCAACTCGTCGCGAGCCTCCTGGCCGCCCAGCTGCAGGACGCCGAGGAGGGCGCCATCCAGCTCGCCGGACAGGGCCTGCGCGACACCGTCCGCATCGCCTCGAGCGCACCGGAGCTCTGGGTCCAGATCCTCAGCGCCAACCACGCCGAGGTCCTCCCGGTGCTGGAGCAGCTGTCCACCGACCTCGCGTCGGTCATCTCGGCACTCCGGGACCCGGAGGTGCCGGGCGCTCGCCGCACGATCGCGGACACGATCGCCGCCGGCAACACCGGCGTTGCACGGCTCCCCGGCAAGCACGGCCAGAACCGCCGGTTCGCGAGCATCGTCGTCCTCCTCGACGACCGCCCCGGCCAGCTGGGCGCCCTGTTCACGGAGCTCGGCGAGATCGGCGTCAATATCGAGGACCTGCGTCTGGAGCACTCGCCCGGCGCGAACATCGGTCTCGCGGAGGTCCAGGTCCTCCCCGAGGTGAAGCAGCGCACCGTCGACGACCTCGAGTCGCGCGGCTGGCGCATCGCGGAAGTATAGGAAGAGACATGACCGAACAGCACCCCACCAGTACCGACGCGTCGACGACGCCGGACGCACCCGTCGTGGTCGCGATCGACGGACCGGCCGGCAGCGGCAAGTCCAGCGTGAGCAAGGCCGTCGCCCGCCGGCTCGGCTACCGCTACCTGGACACGGGCGCCTGGTACCGCGCGCTCGCGCTCCACACGCTCGATGCGGACGTCGACCCCGAGGACTCGGCGGCGGTGATCAGCTCGCTCGACGCGTTCGGTGGCGCCTTCACCGTCTCCCTCGACCCGGACGTGACGGCGTTCACGCTCGGGGATCGCGACGTCACGGACGAGATCCGCGGCCCCCGCGTGACGGCCGTCGTGTCGGCCGTCGCCCGTGTCCCGGAGGTGCGGGCGTGGATCAACGAGACCTTCCGATCCCTCATCGCCGACGTCGACCGCCCGGGCATCGTCGTCGAGGGACGCGACATCACCACGGTGGTCGCACCGGACGCTCAGGCTCGGATCCTGCTCACGGCATCCGAAGCGGCTAGAATGGCCAGGCGTTCAGCGGAATTCGAGAGCCACCCTGCCGGCGACGTCGCGGAACAACTGCAGCGGCGTGATCGGGCGGACTCCAGGGTCGTCGACTTCATGAACGCGGCGGACGGAGTGACCACGGTCGACTCCACGCACATCGACTTCGACGAGACGGTCGACGCGGTCGTCCGCGTCACCGAATCCCTCACAGCAAGGAACTCCCATGGCTCACGATGACGAGCAGTTCGACGGAGGCCCCGACGACCTCGCGGACCGCCTCCAGGACATGGACGAGGAGCTCGCGACCCAGCGGGCCGCGTCCCTCCGCTCCGGCCTGGCCGACTACGACCTCGAAGGCGACGACCTCGACATCCTCGACGGCGCGACGGAGGACCCGGACGAGATCCGCTTCCTGCCGGCGCTGCCCGTCGTGGCGATCGTCGGTCGCCCGAACGTGGGCAAGTCCGCGCTGGTGAACCGCATCCTCGGCCGTCGTGAAGCCGTCGTGGAGGACACCCCCGGTGTCACCCGCGACCGCGTCAACTACAAGGCCGAGTGGAACGACCGTCGCTTCACGGTCGTCGACACCGGTGGCTGGGAGCCCGACGCCAAGGGGATCGACGCGTCCGTCGCGGCCCAGGCCGAGATCGCCATCGACCTCTCCGACGTCGTGATCTTCGTGGTCGACGCCATGGTCGGCGCCACGGCGACCGACGAGCAGGTCGTCAAGCTGCTCCGCAAGACCGGACGCCCCGTCTTCCTCGTCGCCAACAAGGTCGACGACGCCCGTCAGGAGCCGGAGGCCGCAGCGCTCTGGAACCTCGGCCTCGGCGAGCCTCACCCGGTCTCCGCGATCCACGGTCGTGGTGTCGCCGACCTCCTCGACAAGATCCTCAAGGTCCTCCCGCAGGTCTCGGCCGTCGCGAAGGACGAGTTCGGCGGACCCCGCCGCGTCGCGATCCTCGGGCGCCCGAACGTCGGCAAGTCGAGCCTGCTCAACAAGACCGCAGGCGAGGAGCGCGTCGTCGTCAACGACCTCGCCGGGACCACCCGCGACCCGGTCGACGAGCAGATCGAGCTCGGCGGCAAGATCTGGCGCTTCGTCGACACCGCCGGTATCCGTCGTCGCGTGCACCTGTCGCAGGGTGCCGACTTCTACGCGTCGCTCCGCACGAGCACGGCGCTCGAGAAGGCCGAGGTGGCCGTCGTCCTCATCGACGTCACCGAGGTGATCAGCGAGCAGGACGTGCGCATCATCGACCTCGTCCTCGAGAGCGGTCGCGCCCTCGTGCTCGCCTTCAACAAGTGGGACCAGCTCGACGACGAACGCCGGAAGTACTTGGAGCGCGAGATCGAGCAGGACCTCTCGCACGTGTCGTGGGCGCCGCGCGTCAACATCTCCGCGCGGACGGGCCGTCACCTGGAGCGCCTCGTCCCGGCCCTCGAGGTCGCACTCGAGTCGTGGGACATGCGTATCCCCACCGGCAAGTTCAACGCCTTCCTCGCTGAGCTCACGGCGGCGCACCCGCACCCGCTGCGTGGTGGCAAGCAGCCCCGCATCCTGTTCGGCACGCAGGCTGCGAGCCGCCCGCCGACCTTCGTGCTCTTCACGACCGGCTTCCTCGACCCTGGTTACCGTCGCTACGTGATCCGTCGCCTGCGCGAGATCTGGGGCTTCGAGGGCACGCCGATCAACGTCAACATGCGCGTCCGCGAGAAGCGTCAGCGCTGACCCGCGGCGTCCGTCTGCCGGACGGCGACGACAAAGGCCCGGGACCACTCCATGGAGTGGTCCCGGGCCTTCGTCGTACTGGTCGATGTGTGATCAGGAGCGAGCGAGGGTGGATTCGTCGGCGGGCGCCAGGGCGGGCCCGTGTTCGGTCTCGAACGGCCACCAGCTCGGGAGCAGTTCGCGGATGACCTCGAGGAACGACTCGACGTCGCGTGGTGCTGGGGTGTCGAGCCAGACACGGAAGCTCGCGACGGAGCCCGCGGCGACGAAGTGCGCCGCTGATCGCATGAACAGCTCGTGCTGCTCCTCGCTCAGGCATTCGGCGTGGGGGAGGGTGATCGCCCCGCGCTCGAAGATGTCGAGCACGGTGGATGTGAATACCCGGTTGAGCATCGGCTGCAGACTCGCGCCGGTGAGGTCGTCGCCGAGACCGACGCGGTAGATGTCGGCGCGCTCGTCGATGTGGCGGAGCGCGGCGACCGTGGCCCGGGTGATCGCCGCCGGGGCGTCGTCCGCGGAGACGGTCGCCAGGTGGGTCATGCTCAGCTCCGTGAGCTCCTCGGCAAGGACCGATTCGAGCAGCTCGCACGGCGCCGCCGCGTGCTGGTAGAAGGTCGATCGGTTGATGCCGGCGCGTGCGGCTATCTCCGAGACGGAGATCTCGGAGGTGGGGCGTTCTGCGGCGAGTTGCAGGATCGTGCGCGCGAGCCGTGCTCGCGTCCGGCGTTGACGTGCATCCATGAGGGTCCTTCGCGTGGGTTCGGTGCGGCGGGCGCGAGCGCGGCCGATGCAATACTGGAGTTCAATATATAACATATTCCGCGCGTGCGGTGGAGATGACCCTGGGCAAGGGGGTGGCGCACAGCGTTTCGTGCCAGGCTGGTCCAATGACTGATGCGCATCCTCCCGGCGGCCCCGTCCGGGACGCCGGGGATGCCTGGGTCGAATCCGGGGACGGCCGGAAGTACTGGGGTCGTTTCGGTGCAGCCGGACTCCTCGTGCACGATCGAGCGCGTGGCGTGCTGTTGCAGCACCGGGCCGGTTGGAGCCACTTCGGCGGCACCTGGGGCATCCCGGGAGGCGCGCGTCACCAGTTCGAAAGCGCTGTGGACGGCGCGGTCCGCGAGTCGCACGAGGAGGCGGGTGTCCCCGCCGAGTCGATCGAGCTACGGTTCGACTCCGTGCTCGATCTCGGGTTCTGGTCGTACACGACGGTGATCGTCGAGGCGGTAGAGCCGTTCGAACCCGTGGTGTCCGACCCTGAGAGCATCGCTCTCGCCTGGGTGCCGCTCGCCGAAGTCGAGGCCTTGCCCCTGCACCCCGGCTTCGCCGATTCGTGGCCCGGCCTGCGGTCGCAGCTCGAGCGCCGCGTCACGGTCGTCGTCGACGTCGCGAACGTCGTCGGCTCGCGACCGGACGGGTGGTGGAAGGACCGCGCCGGAGCAGCGCAGCGGTTCGTCGCGCGACTCCGCCGACTCGCTCACGAGGGACTCGACGCCCAGGCGCTCGACCTCGACTTCAACCGCTGGTGGCCGGCCTACGTCGCCGTCGTCGAAGGACAGGCCCGCGGCGTCCGCACCGATGACGACGTGCAGGAGCCCGGGCATGAATTGCGGGCGGGCGTCTCGGTCGTCGACGCGGCGGGGAGTGGTGACGACGCAATCGTGGACGTCGTCCGTGGGCTCGACGGCGCGGTCGTCGTGGTCACCTCGGACCGTGAGCTGCGGGAACGCGTCGAGGGTCTGGGCGCGACGACGCGCGGTGCCAGCTGGCTGACGGACCTGCTCGACGCAACGGTCTGAGGGCAGCGGCAGTCGCTCCACAGGAGCCGCAGCCCGTCGTCGCCATCGCGGGAGACTGCTTTCCTGCACGTCGCCTGGGCGTTCAGTAGGGTTGGTGCCATGACCCTGTTCATCATCGTCGGCGCCGTCGGTCTCGTGATCGTCCTCATCTCCCTGGTCTTCGGTGAGATCTTCGACTTCCTGGACGGGGCCGTCTCGGCCACCGCGCTCGGGAGCGCGTTCACCGTCTTCGGTGCGGTCGGTGCGATCGTGCTCGCGAACGGGCTGCCCGTCTGGTCCGCGTACGTCATCTCGGCCGTCATCGGTGTCCTCGTGCTTGTCGGCGTCCAGCTGATGATCCGGAGTTTCAAGCGCTCGGAGGACGGCACGCCGAGTTCACCGCTCGGTCTCTACGGCGTCGCCCGGTCGACCATCTCGGCCTCCTTCGGCGAGGTGAGCCTCGACGGTCCGCACGAGATCGAGACGCGCCTCGCCTTCTCCGACACCCGGATCGAGACCGGCAGTCGAATCCGCGTGGTCGAGCTCCAGGGCTCCCGCGTGAAGGTCGAACCCGCATCGAGCGGAGCCGCTGCCGAAACGCAGCCCTGATTCCATCTATCCACCAGCACGCCCTCGAGGGGAAGGCACCTGCCCTATGGACTTCATCACCACCAACATCACGGTGATCGCCGTGATCGCACTCGTCGTGGTGGCGCTCGCGATCGTCGCGTTCGTCGCCGGACGTATCAAGCGCGTACCGCCGAACCAGGCGCTCGTCATCGTCGGTCGGGGGGCCGGCGCCAAGACGGGTGAGCCCGATGGCGGTCAGCGCGTCGTCATCGGTGGGCGGGTGTTCATCTGGCCGATCCTGCAGCAGGGCTTCCCGATCTCGCTCGAGCAGCGCCAGATCGGCATCGTCGTGGAGGGCGTCGACACGAACTTCATCAAGGTCGCCATCCAGGCGAGCGTGAACTTCAAGGTGTCCGGCACGCCGGAGGGTGTGCGCCGTGCCGCGCAGCGCTTCCTCTCGCAGCAGGGGTCGCTGACGCAGATCATCCAGCAGTCCCTCGAAGGATCGCTGCGGTCCATCATCGGCAACATGCCGATCAAGGAGATCATCTCCAACCGCAACGCCCTGTCCGAAGCGGTGGTCGAGGCGACCAAGACGGATCTCGCCGAGCAAGGCCTCCAGGTCGACCTGCTGAACATCTCCGACATCTCGACGCCGGGCACCAACTACCTCGCCGACCTCGGTCGAGCGGAGAACGCACTCGCCCGGCAGAACGCGGAGATCAAGGAGGCCGAGACCGCTCGTGCGTCCGAGTTCGCGCGGATCGAAGCGGCGGAGCAGGTCGCGGAGCGCCAGAAGGCCCTGAGCCTCAAGCAGGCGACCATCAAGGCGGAGACCGACCGCGCGAACGCCGAGGCCGAGGCCTCGGGTCAGCTCGCCACGGCTCAGCAGGACCGCCTCGTCGCGGAGCAGGAGCGTGAGGCGCTCGCCGAGAAGGCGAAGGTGGAGCAGGAGCGCCTCGACATCGAGGTGCGCAAGCCGGCCGAGGCCGACGCGTACGCGACGGTCCAGCGCGCGCAGGCGGCCCGAGATGCGGCCAATGCCGCAACGGAAGCCGACGCGTTCAAGCGCAAGACCATCGCCGAAGCGAACAAGGTCGCGGCGGTGCAGGACGCCCAGGCGGCTGCGGAGTCCGTGCGTCTCGCCGGTACCGCTGAGCGCGACAAGCAGATCGCGCTGGCCGAGGGTATCCGTGCCCAGGGTGACGCGAAGGCCTCGGCCGTGGCCGCGGAGGGTCTGGCGGAGGCTGAAGCGATCGACGCGAAGGCGGAGGCGCTGAAGAAGTACGGTGAGGCTGGGCTCGCGTCCGAGATCATCGCCCGTCTGCCTGAGATCACCCGTGCCGTGTCCGAGCCGCTCGGGAACATCTCGAACCTCACGGTCATCTCGACCGAGGGCGCGTCCGCCGTCACGAAGACGGTCGGCCAGGTGGTCAGCGAGGTTCCGAAGGTCGTCAAGGACATCACCGGGCTCGACCTGTCCGCCCTCCTGGGCGGGGTCGCCGGTGGCGCGCTGGGGGAGAACCTCCAGCAGGCGATGTCCGACAACGCCGCTGCGGCCGCGAAGCGTCAGCCGAAGACGCCCGCGTCACCCGACGCCGTCTGAGTCGCTCGACCATCGGGAGCCGGTCGCCTTCGGGTGGCCGGCTTCTGGCGTTGTTCCACGACTCCTCGGGCGATTCACCGGTGTCGCTTTGGAGCTTGTCAAGCGGTCCGGTCGCATCCCCGGTCGGGCATACGCGCCCGCCTAGGGTGGAGGCATGCGTGCGGTGCGCACGGTGTCATCTGGAGGATCGTCGTGGACCATCGAGGAAACACAGCCGAGCAGCGTGAGGGCGAGCAGTCGTCGGAGCCGACCGAGGCCGGCGAGGCCCAGCGTCAGCGTCTGGCCGAGCGGCCGTGGCTGTCCTCCTACGCCAGTGGCGTGCCCGCCGACATCGACGAGGTCACCGAGACGCTCGTCGACCTGCTCGACACCTCGGTGAAGCGCTTCGGTGATCGCATCGCCCTGGAGTTCTTCGGTGCCGAGACGAGCTACAGCGAGCTCGGCGAACAGGTCGCGCGAGCGGCCGAGGGGCTCCGCAAGCTCGGCGTGAAGCCGGGTGACCGCGTGGCGCTCGTGCTGCCGAACTGCCCGCAGCACGTCGTCGCGTTCTACGCGGCGCTCCGGCTCGGCGCGACGGTCATCGAGCACAACCCGCTCTACACGGCTCGCGAGCTGCGGCATCAGTTCGAGGACCACGGCGCGCACGTCGCGATCGTGTGGGACAAGGTCTACGACCTCGTGGCCGACCTCCCGGCCGACGTCATGCGCGGGCGGATCGTCTCCGTCGACGTCACGCAGGCCCTGCCGTTGTCGAAGCGTCTCGCACTGCGGTTGCCGGTGAAGCGCGCGCGCGAGTCGCGTGCGGCGATGACCGCGACCCCGTCGGCGAAGCACGTGCTCCCGTGGGAGCGACTGATCGGCGGACGGAAGCTGTCGAAGCGGGTCGTGCGTCCGACGCTCGACGACACCGCGCTCCTGCAGTACACGAGTGGGACGACCGGGGCGCCGAAAGGCGCCATCCTGACGCATCGCAACCTGCGGGCGAACGCCGAGCAGGGACGCGCGTGGGTGCCGGGCCTGAGCGAAGGTGGCGAGGTCTTCTACGGAGTCCTGCCGCTGTTCCACGCCTATGGCATGACGCTGTGCCTCACGTTCGCCATGAGCATCGGGGCGCGTCTCGTGCTGTTCCCGAAGTTCGACCTGGAGCTGGTGCTCACGGCGGCGAAGAAGTCCCCGCCGACGTTCCTGCCGGCGGTGCCGCCCATCTACGACGCGCTGTCGCGTGCTTCGAGCCGCAAGGGCGTCGACCTGACAAGTGTCCGCTTCGCGATCTCCGGCGCGATGAGCCTGCCGGTGTCGACCGTCACGCGTTGGGAGGAGGCGACCGGCGGTCTGCTCGTCGAGGGCTACGGGATGACGGAATCGTCGCCCGTCGCACTCGGCAACCCGATCGGTCCGTCGCGTCGGCCGGGCACCGTGGGTGTGCCGTTCCCGAGCACCGAGATCCGCGTCGTCGATCCTGAGAACCCGACGGTCGATCGTGCGGCGGGGGAGTCGGGCGAGTTGCTGCTCCGTGGCCCGCAGGTCTTCCAGGGGTACTGGGGTCGTCCGGACGAGTCGCGCGAGGCGTTGCTCGAGGGCGGCTGGTTGCGGACCGGCGACATCGTGACGGTGTCGGCGGACGGCTTCGTGACCGTCATCGACCGCGTGAAGGAGCTCATCATCACCGGTGGGTTCAACGTGAGCCCGTCGGAGGTGGAGGAGACGCTCCTGTCGCACCCGGACGTCGAGTCGGCCGCTGTGGTCGGCCTGCCGCGCGATTCCGGTGGCGAGGATGTGACGGCCGCGGTGGTCATGCGTGCCGGGACGGTGTTCGACGCCGGCTCGTTGCGCGACTACTGCCGGACCCGCCTCACGGCGTACAAGGTGCCCAAGCGGGTCGTGCAGCTCGACGAGCTGCCGACGTCGCTCATCGGCAAGGTGCTGCGGCGCAAGGTGCGCGACCAGCTCGTCGTGGATCGCAAGGCCGAGTAGCGCCGGCGTCCGGGCACGTGCCCATCCTCGTGGCACGTCGGACAAGACGTGCCACGAGCGCTTCGTCGTGTCGCGGTGGTCAGCCGCGGGACTCGGGGTGCAGCCAGTGGCGCACGACGGGGATGAGCAGTGACAGCGCGACGAAGGTGATGGCGCCGCCGATGATGGCGTCATCGATCGGCGTGTTCCGGCTGACCTGCACGATGCCCGAGACGATCGCGACGGGCAGGGCGGTGAGTGCCGCGACGCGGACCTCTTTCCAGTAGTGGCTGTAGCGCATGGTGGTCCTTCGTCGGGTGACTGGATCGGTCGGCTCGTCCTGTCGCGCGGATGCGGACGGATCACGGTAGCGCGCCCCGTGCGGGGGTGGGCAGGGGAGATATCCCACCCGACGAATGCGGCATGTCTGAGCCGGGCTGTGCTCGCTAGATGTAGTTCCCAGGGACGTTGCGAACACCACCCCGCTCTTCGGCGGCAGCTGTGATGCTCGTCAGATCGCTCGGTCGCCTCTAGAGAGGAGTTCGGCGGCGGCGGCCAGGTGCTGTTGAAGGGTGGCGCGCTCCTGATCGGTGAGGGTAGGCGTGTGCATGAAGAGCGCTGATTCGAGCGGCTCATTGGCCCGTTGGAGTATCGCTGCGCTGGTGGTGCTGCTGAGTTCCACGCGAACCTTGCGTCGGTCCCGTTCGTCGGTCGTGACGGTTAGTGCCCCGGCGGCGGCGGCAGCGTGAACGATTCGCGAAACGAGGCTCTGCGCCAGCCCGGTTCGGACGGTGACGTCTCGGATTGATGCTCCGGGGTGCCGCGCGACGTCTTCGAAAACGGCGAGCTGGCCTGCGTTGACGCGGTCCGCGCCCACATTTCCGGTGGCCTCGAGCGCGATCTCTCGGAGCGTGCGGGCGAGACGGTGGAGTTCTGATGCGCGCATGCGTTCATTCAATCACCAGTGATAGATTGCAATCCATCACAAGTGATTGAAATGGAGCGGATCAATGCAATGGGACTGGGGCACGGCGAACCAAATTCTGGACGACGTCATCATCGCGGCGGGGATTATCATCCTCATCGTCCGCCAATTCGTCTGGCGCTCGACGCAGCTGCATCGGATGCTGCGAATGCCCGTCGTGATCATCGCGGCGGGGCTCGTCTACCTCGCCATTGAACTGTGGGGTGGCTTCGGTTGGGTGGCAGCGGATTGGATCATCATCGGTGAACTCGTCCTGGTCACAGTGACCGGAACCGTCATGGGCTTGGTCACTCGGTTCCGAACCGCCGATGCGCACCTCCAGTACAAGCTCAGCCCCGCCGGGATCTGGTTGTGGGCACTCTTCATCGTGATCCGGGTCGGATCGTTCTACCTGGCCTCCGTCCTCGGGGCGAACCTGGCGGAAGCCACTGGATTGATCTTGCTGTCTTTCGGGGCGAACAGGCTTGCCGCAATTCTCGTCGTGCGAAAACGCGCTGAAGCGCTTCTCACCACGGAGTCCCGGGACGTTGTGGGCAACGCATCGTGACGCACGCGAATGCGCCGCTTACTCCCGAAGGCCGGCGTCGGCTGGCCGACCTGATCGTCAATCGAGGATGGGGCGTCCGTCGCGCCGCCGAACGGTTCCAATGCTCACCATCGACCGCATCGAAGTGGGCCTCGCGCTACCGGCAGGGTCTTCCGCTTACCGACAGAACCTCGAAACCCCTGTCGTCGCCCCGTCGAACCGCACAACGCACCGAACGTCGAATCGTTGCTCTCCGATTCACCAGACGGTGGGGGCCACACCGGATCGCGTATCACCTCCACGTCCCTCGCTCGACCGTTGGGCGCGTTCTTGCCCGCTACCAGATGCCGCTCCTCACGCAAATTGATCAAGCGTCAGGCCTGCCGGTTCGGAAGCCAAAGGTTGTGCGCTACGAGAAGGCCACGCCGGGGGAGCTCGTTCACGTCGACATCAAGAAGCTCGGCCGCATTCCCATTGGCGGTGGACACCGCATCCTCGGACGGCAGAAGGGAGCACGCAACACCAAGCGAGATGGTCGCGGATACGCCTACCTCCACCACGCAGTGGACGACCACTCCAGGCTCGCCTACTCAGAGATCCTGGATGACGAACGCAAAGAAACAGCCGCTGCTTTCTGGACCCGCGCAGCCGCATACTTCGCCGCTCAGGGCATCCTCGTCACCGCCGTAATGACAGACAACGGGTCCTGCTACAGATCCGGAGCCTTCGCCACCGCGCTCGGTACCATCAAGCACAAATGGACCCGCCCATACCGTCCTCAAACCAACGGAAAAGTCGAGCGGTTCAACCGAACGCTCGCCGCCGAGTGGGCCTATGCCACTCTGTACACCTCAGATGAGGCCCGCGCCGACGCCTACCCCCACTGGCTGCACCACTACAACCACCACCGTCCGCACACAGGAATCAACGGTGCCGTTCCAGCCTCGCGCGTTCGCAACCTACCGGGGAACAACAGCTAGAGCCGTGTCACGGAGCGCTCTCGGAATCCGCTAGACTGTTCGAGTTGTCTTCTCCGCCCGCGGAGATGGCATCGGGCTGTGGCGCAGCTTGGTAGCGCACTTGACTGGGGGTCAAGGGGTCGCAGGTTCAAATCCTGTCAGCCCGACCATGAAGTCCCGGAAACCATCTGGTTTCCGGGACTTTTTCGTTGGCCCGCAGCGCGGGCAGGTGGTCAGGACCGCTCGTCGTATGCCGTTCGACTCGCTTCGATCATGGGGACGTGCTCTCCGGCCCACTCGGCGAGTCCCACCGCATGGGGGATGAGCGACTGCGCGAGGTCCGTCAGCTCGTACTCGACCCGTGGCGGCACTTCGGCGAAGGTGGTGCGGGTGACGAGCCCGTCGCGTTCCAGGTTCCTGAGGGTGAGGGTGAGCATGCGTCGGGAGATGCCCGGGATGCGCTGCTCGAGCTCCGTGAAGCGGAACGGCCCGTCATGGAGCGTCGCGATGAGGAGGAGCGCCCACTTGTCGGCGATGCGGTCGAGGAGTGAGCGGATGGCCTTGCCCTGATCGCCTCGAACTGAACACAGCCTTGCGTAGCGGAACATGGCACCTCGCGGGACTCGGTTACACACGTGTGCCTTTTGTACGCCGCTCGATTCCGGCCCACACTTGCGTTGGTTACCCATCGTAACCATCAACGCACACACGCACTCGGAGGTTGCACATGGTCATCGCCTATTGGATCGTCGCAGGATTGCTCGCGCTCCTGTACCTGTACTCGGGCGGCATGAAGCTCGTCCGCTCTGCAGAGCAGCTCCGCCCGATGATGGCTTGGGTCGACGCCATGCCGCTCTCGGCCGTCCGCGCGAT
Organism: Plantibacter sp. 2H11-2; assembly: GCF_050031945.1. NCBI lineage: Bacteria > Bacillati > Actinomycetota > Actinomycetes > Micrococcales > Microbacteriaceae > Plantibacter > Plantibacter sp. 2H11-2. The sequence continues at coordinate 30,481 of NZ_JBNBBL010000003.1, forward strand.
CGGCGCCCTCGAGATCCTGGGCGTGGTCGGCCTGATCCTGCCACCACTCGTGGGCGTTCTCACCTGGTTGACCGTCGCTGCGGCGGTCGGGCTGGTGCTGGTGCAGATCGGTGGTATCACCCTGCACGTGCGTCGCGGCGAGTTCCGGGTCCTCGGGCTGAACGTCGCCCTGCTGGTGCTCGCCGCCGTCGAGGTCTGGCTGGCGACGATCTGGCTGTAGCGGTGGCGGATCGGTGCCTGCCTCGTCAGCCGACTCAGGGGACGAGCACGATGCGCCCGAACACGTCCCCGGCGTCCATGAGACGGTGCGCCTCGGCTGCATCGCTCAGCGGCAGGGTGTCGTGGACCACAGGCGACAGCGCTCCTCGGACGGCGTCATCGAACACTTCGGCTCGCACCCGGGCGAGTTCCTCGCGTGGCACGGTGTCGAGGCTCAGGGTTCCGAAGGTGATCGATCGGCGGAAGCCGGCCAGGAGAGCCGTGCCGAAGTCGGCGGGCGGGAACCCGCCCACCACGCCCACGGCGATCAGGCGGCCGTTCGGCGAAAGCCGCTCGATGAACCGGGGGAGATCGGGACCGCCGACGATGTCGAGGATGACGTCGAACTCCGCCGGGCCGTCCGCATCGCCTGCACCGGAGCGGTCGAGCACGTGGGTTGCACCGAAAGCCCGCAGACGTTCGCCGCGTTCGGAGGACGAGGTGGTGACGGCGATGACGCCGGCGCCGGCACGAGCGGCCAGCTCGACGCCGGCCAGGCCGATACTGCCGGCGGCCCCGCGCACGAGGACGGATTCGCCCTCGGCCAGGCGAGCGCGTTCGAGCGCGAAGTGCGCGACCGGGAACGCGCTGCCCAGCGTCACCGCCTGGACGGATGTCAGGTCGGACGGCAACTCGACGATCTCGTCTGCTCGCGCGATCACGTACTCGGCGTAGGCGCCCGAGGTCCCCGTGAACGCCCAGACCCGTCGACCGACCCATGTGGGGTCGACCTCGGGCCCGGTCGCGGTGATGACGCCGGCTGCTTCACTCCCCGGGATCATCCCCGAGTCCCGGGCGGCTTCGGCGATCCCGCCCCGGCGGATCACGACGTCGACCCCGCCGATGCCTGCGGCCTCCGTTCGAACGAGGACCTCACCGGCCCCGGGCGTGGGGACAGGCAGGTCCGTCACCTCCATCCCACTCGGGTCACCGAAGGTCCGGATGATCACTGCGCGCATGGGTGCACTCCGTTTCGCGGCGGGGGATCTGACCCGCCTCCCGAAACGTAACGGACGCACCCGTCCACTTGAGTAATGTGAGACACATGTCCGCGACACTGCCTCAGAACCTGCGTTCCGACGCGCAGGAGAACCACGACCGCGTCCTGGCGGCAGCCCGCGACCTGTTCGGGACCGACGGCCTCCACGTGACGATGCGAGAGATCGCCCGCCGAGCCGGTGTCGGGCCGGCCACCCTATACCGACGGTTCCCGACCAAAGCCGATCTCGTCAGAGCCGCCTTCGTGGACGAGCTCGACGCCTGCGGCTCGATCGTGGTCGACGCCCTCGCGGACGTCGACCCGTGGCGTGGCTTCCGCGGCATCATCGAGGAGGTCCTGGTCCTCAACGCTCGGAACCAGGGGTTCACGGACGCGTTCCTCGCCGCCTACCCCGATGCCGTCGACTTCCGGACCCAGCGTGAACAGGCCGTGCGCGCGATCACCGCCGTCGCTCGTCGCGCCATCGACGCCGGCGCGCTGCGCGCGGACTTCGTCCTCGACGACTTCCTCGTGGTCCTGCTCGCGGCTCGCGGACTCTCACGTACGACGGAGACGGAGCGCGTCCGAGCCGCACGACGCTACGCCGCGCTCGTGATCGACGGACTGCGTGCGTCAGACCGGCACGGACCGCTCCCTCCAGCGCCACGACTCATCCCGAGCGTCATCCCGGCGTAGGCCGCGCGTCCAGGTTCACGATGCGACCCGCTTGCTTGCGTCAGCCGTGGTCGGGGTGAAGACGTTGACGAGGTTGCCGTCGGGGTCGCGGAACAGCAGCGATCGGTTACCCCACGGCATGGTCGTCGGCTCGTTCACGAACGTCTCCACGACGCCCTGGAGTGTCGTGTAGACCGCGTCGACGTCATCGACGAGCAGATCGAGGATGACGGATCGGTTGGCTCGCGGTGCGGCGGCGTCCTCGCCCAACAGTGGGATGGTCGCTGAACTGGCGATGGCGAGCGTGCCGGTGTCGGTGCGCACCTCGGCGAACAGTGGGTGCAATCGTGCCGCGGTCGCACCGGTGACCCGTTCGTAGAACGCGACCAGGGTGTCGACGTCGTCGGTGATGATCCGGGTTGCTGCGAGGTGCATGCGTGTCTCCTTGGCTGGTGGTCTTCCCCCACAGGTGCGGGGCCGTGACGACGATAGAGCCAATAGCGGACCGTTTTCGCCCGGTATTCTCATGAGATGGGACATGTCAGCTCGCCGACTGCTCGAGCGCTGCAGCTGCTCGAGTTGCTGCAGTCGGCGGAGATCCGCAGCGTGCCAGAGCTCGCCGAACGGTTGGGCGTGGATGAACGGACCGTGCGCCGCTCCGTGCAGCGTCTCGTGGACATGGATGTCCCGATCGAATCGGTGCGCGGTCGCTACGGTGGGTACCGCCTCGCCGTCGGCCGACGGGTGTCGCCGATGATGCTCACTGACGAGGAAGCGGTCGCCGTCTTCCTCGGCTTGAGTGAAGCCCAATCGACCTCGGACTCCCCGGATGTCGCAGCGCAGATCGCCCTCGCGAAGATCCGGCGTTCCCTCCCGGCCGCATCCGTGGACCGCCTCGAGGCGGTCCTGCAGGCCGCAGCCCGGAGACCGTCGCGCCACGACGTGCCCGACGCGGGAGTCCTGCTCACCGTGTCGGATGCGCTCCGAGCGAGACGTCCCCTCGAACTTCGCTACCGCGACGCGGAGGACACGCCCTCGCGTCGCACGGTGCATCCGTTCGACCTGCTCGTCCATGCCGGTCGTTGGTACCTGGACGCGTTCGACGTCGAGCGAGCGGAGGAGCGCACCTTCCGGGTCGACCGCATCCGATCGGCGCGGACGCTGCCCGGCGTCTTCCCGGGCCCGGTCACTCGAGCGGAGCGCCCTCCGCTCGTCGAGCGCTTCGCGTGGGCGGACTACCGATGGCACGTCCGGTTGCGCATCCAGGCGAGCGTCCCGCAGATCCGTGCCCGCTTCCCGGAGAGCGTGGCCGTCGTGGAGTCGATCGAGGACGTATCTGGCTGGCATCGGGTGTCGATCCGAGCCAAACGCCTCGACTGGCTTCCAGCGGTGATCGCCGGGATGGGAGATCACGCGGTCATCATCGACGAGCCTGAGGATCTCCGTGAACTCGTGCGCGCGACGGCGACGCGGATGTTCCGCATCGCTGGCGGTGCTGAACAGCGGCCCGTCGCCGAGTAGCGCGCGACGATGCGGATCGTCTCGACGCGGGCGACCGGTGGCCTGGTCGACGCGATCGCCGCGGGCGCGGCGGGTATCGGGGCACTCGAACAACTGGCCGGCGGGGCAGACGCGGGCGCACCCACCGATGAGCCGCTCGGACTCGTTCCAGGGCCTCTGTGGGCCTCATCCAGGTTCCGCATCGGCGGACACAGGGCCGGGAGGAGCGCGGGGCGGCCACCGATGGTCCAGACCTGGCCGTAGGTCTCGTCGCTTCCTGCGGTCGAAGCCGTTGCGGCCATGAGCGCAGGCTGCGAGTCACTCGACACCGTGCCTGCGGCGCCGAGGCGTGAGAGCAGGGTGACCACGCGACGGGCTCCGGTGTCTCGCTGGCGACCCATGCCCGGCTGGGCGGCCAACAGATTGGTGGGGGAGAAGTAGGGGTGGGACAGGTTGCTGGAGACACCCCACCGGCTCGACGACGTGCTCGCCCCTCGTGGTCGAGCGCACAGGCAGGAGGACCGCGGCGCCAGCCCGGGCGAGGCCGGTGGCGATGCTTCGACCGATGCCGAGGACCCTGGTCGGCGTGAGGACCGCTCAGCTCGCCAGCTGCCCCCCGCCTTGGGGGTTGTCGATGCCATGGCGTGATAGGAGCATCAGCTGCATCGGAACCAATGGAGGTTCGAATGCGGAATCCAGAGGTATGGCTTACCCTCGTCGCCTTACTCGGGGGTGTCGTCATTACTGGGGCCCTCTTCGCGCCGATCGCAGCGATCATCGCCGGGGTCGGATTCCAACTCAAGCGGAAGGAACGGGGCATCGCTCCAGGGCTGTTGCTTTTCAGCCTTGCGGCGATCGTGTTGGCGATCTTCATCTACCCGGCCCACTTCCGTGCCGTGGCCACGTGTGATGCGATCGCCGCAGGGGCTTCGAACTCGCCGCTGGAGCGACTACTCGATACACCCATGGAGCGGCGGATGGACGCACTGGAGGCAGGCTGCAACGATCTGCCGTTCTACGAGATGCGCGAGTACTGACCCTTCGGTCTCGACAGCGTGCCGTTCAGCTCGTTGCAGGGAAGGGGCGCAGCTCCAGGCGGCCGTTGCGGGCCATCGGGTGGCGGGCCGCGACGTCGATCGCCTCGTCGAGGTCGGCGCACTCGAGGATGTCGAAGCCCCAGAGGGTGTCGGTCGCTCCCGGGATCGGACCATTGGTGACGAATCGCTCGCCGGCGCGGACGCGGACGCCGCGCGCCTCGCTCGGATCGAGCACGTCGCCGAGGAGCCGCCGACCCGTCGTGTCGAGCTCCTGGACCCAGTGGTCGACGTCGGAGTCGTCGGTGGGCTCGTCGGGCACCGGGTCCGTGAGGACGAACATCATGAATCGCATACGGTTCCTCTCATTCGACGCTCTCGAGAGCGCACTCGTGGTGGCTATCGGACCGGGTTGACGACCGGTACTCCGCTCTCGTCGCGCCAGAGGGTATCGATCGGGACGGACTGACCGAGGACGCGCTCCGCCGCCCGATGGCCGGAGTGGAATGCCGCCGTCACCGTCGCGGGGTCGTCGGTCCAGGTGGCCTCGCCCGCGAGGTGCAGGACGCCGCCGACCGGGGTCGCGAGGGCATCGTGGTCGTCGGTCGTCGAGCCGACGGTCATGTAGGCGTAGGACCCGCGGGAGAACGGGTCGTCATGCCAGCGCGTGACGTGCACCTCCGTCGGCTCCCCGACGCGGTCGCCGTACAGGCGCCGCAGCTGCTCGAGGATCGATTCGACGACGCGCGACTCGTCCCAGTCCTGGATCTCCGCGGCCGTCGGGCCGGCGGCGAACGTCAGCAACGTCGGTGATCCGTGCGCCGTCGTGAGGTCGTACCAGGAGTGCCAGCGTCGACTCTCCGGGCCTTGCTGTCGAATCGCGTAGACGTCGTCGTCCCAGAATCGCCGCTCGAACCGGAGGAAGACCTTCTCGAACGCGTTCATCCGCAACCGGGCGAGCGCACCGGCGACCGGCTCCGGCAGCGGGGGATCGATCCTGAACTCCTCCGACTGCAGCACCCCGACCGGCACCGTCACCACCACCGAGCCCGCATGCAGCCCCACCTCGCCCATCGGTCCCTGCGCGGTGACCTCGACGCCGTCTGCAGACCACCGCACATTCGTCACCACGTGCTCCAGGCGCACATCGAGCCCCTCGGCCAATCGCCGGGGGAGCACGTCGTACCCGTCGGGGAACACGACCTCGTCACCGTCGATCGCATCGTCGTCGAGCCCGTGGGCCGCGAGATCCTCGATCCACGCGCCGTACTGCTCCTCCGAACGATGCTCCAGATACTCGCGGACCCGCTGCACCCGCTCGGCGTCCCAGTCCTGCAGCGCGAGCGCCGCCTCGGTCACGTCACGGTACGACGCGTCCGGCGCGGACTCGGCGACGACACCGAGCAGCGTCGCGTCGAGGGCGTGGACGTCCTCGGCGAAGCCGCGAGCCTCGGCGTCCGACAGGCGCTCGCCGCCGGGCCCGTAGTAGGCGATCGGCCGGCTGTCCGGCTGGTAGCCGCCGACGGTGAACTCGACCGTCCGCATCCCGAACGCGTCGGCCGCCGCGGCGACCGCACTGTCGTTCACCCCGTGCACCCACGATGCGCCGAGATCCGTCACCTGACCATCGCGACGCTCGGTCGACACCCGCCCGCCGACCCGGTCACGGGCCTCGACCACGACCACCGTTCGTCCGGCGGCCGCGAGGAGCCGTGCGGCGACGAGCCCGGCGACGCCGGCACCGACGACGACCGTGTCGAAGCGGATGTCGGCTTCGGGCGTCTGCGCCGATGCCTCGTCCGACGCGCTCATCGTGGGTCGCCCATGTCGCCGGTGGCCGGTGTGCCGTCGATCCGTTCGTACCTGAGGTGGACGGTCCCTGCGGGGGAGGTGGTCGCCGGGCCGAGCAGGCGCAGCGAGGACGGCACCGTGCCGGTGGCGAAGACCCGCTTCCCGGTGCCGAGCGTGATCGGGTACACCCAGAGGTTCAGCTGATCGAAGAGTGCGTCGGCGAGCAGGGTCTGCACGAGGTCGAGGCTGCCGATGACGTGGATCTGCGAGTGACGCTCGCGCAGTGCTCGAACGGCCTCCGGGAGGTCCGATCCGAGTTGCGTCGAGTTCCCCCACCCCAGCTCCCTCGGCTCGCGTGACGCGACGTACTTCGGCAGTCGGTTGAAAAGCCTGGCGATGCCGTCGTCCTGGCCACCCTCCTGGTGCGGCCAGTATCCGGCGAAGATGTCGTAGGTCCGGCGCCCGAGCAGGAGGGCGTCCATGCCCACCATGCCAGCGTCGATCTGCTCACCGTCGACCTCGTCGATGAGCGGCGCCTGCCAGCCGCCGAACGCGAACCCGTCACTGGGGTCCTCCTCCGGCCCACCGGGCGCCTGAGCGACGCCGTCGAGGGTCATGAAGAGGTCGATGTGGATGCGTGCCATGTCCTGCTCCGATCTGCTGCACTCACGATCCACCGGCGGGCAGGCGGTGTCAACGGCTGTCGGCTGAGAACGCACTGACGAAAGGGCGTCGGCCGTGTCCTGGGCGAGTAGCGTTCGGAGTGGATCCGCTTGCGCACACCAGTGCACGGGCAGGACGTCGTTCGACAGATGAGAGGCATCACACCATGACCGATCTGGACACCATCCCCGTCACCACCCTCGACGGCCGGGACACGACCCTCGCGGAGTGGGACGGGAAGGCCAAACTCGTGGTCAACGTCGCGAGCCGCTGCGGCCTCGCACCGCAGTACGAGAAGCTCGAGGCGCTCCAGAAGGAGTACGCCGACCGCGGCTTCACGGTGATCGGGTTCCCGAGCAACCAGTTCCTGCAGGAGCTCGGCGACAACGAGAAGATCGCCGAGTACTGCTCGGCCACCTGGGGCGTCACCTTCCCGATGATGGACAAGGTGAAGGTCAACGGCCGCAACCGGCACCCGCTCTACCAGGAGCTCGTGAAGACCGCCGATGCCAACGGCAAGGCCGGCAACGTCAAATGGAACTTCGAGAAGTTCCTCATCGCGCCCGACGGCACCGTGCACCGCTTCCGTCCGACGACCGAGCCGGACGCCCCCGAGGTCATCGCCGCGATCGAGGAGAGCCTTCCCGCGTGACGCCGGGACGGCCGGGCGCGCTCACCGGTAGGTGACTCCGGTGAGCGCCTCGGCCGTCGTCCAGAGTTCGGCGGCGACGTGCTCGTCGCGGGCCGCCGAGGTCCGGTCGACGGGCTTCGGACCGCCGCGCATCTCGCCGAAGCCGCTCGGACCGTAGTAGCCGCCGGGCTCGACATCGGGCGACGTCGCCGCGTAGAGCGTCGGAAGCGCACCCATCTCAGCGCTCTGACCGAGGAGCCGGGTTCCCCACGCGAGGAGCGGACCCTGCGCGGACTCGGTGTGGGACTGGAGCTCGGTCGACGCGAAGCCGGGGTGTGCGGCCACGGACAGCACCGAGGAACCCTCCGCCGAGAGGCGTCGCTGCAGTTCGGCCGAGAACATGAGGTCGGCGAGCTTCGACTGGCCATAGGCGGACCAGCGCCGATACGTGCGGTTGCGCCAATTGAGATCGGCCAGGTCGATCTTGCCGGCGCGGTGTGCAGCACTCGACAGCGTCACGACCCGCGTGGTGATGCGGTCGATCAGGAGGCCGGTGAGTGCGAAGGGCCCGAGGAAGTTCGTGCCGATCTGCATCTCGAAGCCGTCGGCCGTACGTCGTTCGGGAACGGCCATGACGCCGGCGTTGTTCACGAGCACGTCGACCCGCTCGACGCCGTTGGCGAATCGACGGACGGACGCGAGGTCGGCGAGATCGAGCTGCCGCACTTCGACGTCGCCGGTCATCGTCGCCGCGGCCCGCGCGCCCTTGTCCGTGTCGCGACAGGCGAGGATCACGGCGGCACCGTGGGCGGCGAGCTCGCGGGCCGTGACCGCGCCGATCCCGCTGTTCGCGCCGGTCACGATCGCGACGCGGCCGTGCTGATCGGGGATGTCTGCTGCGGTCCAGGGGCTCATGAGGGCGACGTTACGCCATCATGATCTTCCGATTACACATATCGTTCACAGCTTCACCGATATATCGTTGAGCATCGTTCACGTACGACGAAGGAGAGCAATCATGGGTGGATTCCCAAGCGGTGGCGCAGGATTCGGTGGCGCAGGGTTCGGTAACGGCGGAGGCTTCGGCAACGGAGCCGGCTTCGGTACCGACGGGATGTGGCAGATGATGGAGCAGCTGCGTTCGAAGTTCGAGAAGAGCGCCGGCTCGCGCGTCGGCCGCGGCGACGTCCGCTCCGCCGTGCTGGCCCTCCTGGCCGAGCAGCCGATGCACGGCTACCAGATCATCCGCGAGATCGAGGAGCGCAGCGGCGGCTCCTGGAAGCCCAGCGCAGGCTCGGTCTACCCGACGCTGCAGCTGCTGTCCGACGAGGGCATCATCACGGCCGAGGAGTCGGGCGGCCGCAAGACCTACGCACTGACCGAGGCCGGTCGCGACGAGGTCGCCGAGTCCGGGGCATCCGCTCCGTGGCAGAACGCCGAGTCGTCCGAGCACCCCGGCTTCACCGCTCTGCCGAAGGCCGGCGTCGAGCTGGCCCAGGCCGCAGCCCAGGTCGGCCGCACCGGCACGCCCGAGCAGGTCCAGCAGGCCGTCACCATCCTCGACGACGCTCGCAAGCGCCTCTACGCGATCCTCGCCCAGGACTGACCGAGTGTCGTCGACCGGCGGGACGCCCAGCGACTCGGCGTCCCGTTTCGGCGAGCTCCCCATGAGCGGGCGGGCCGGCGTTCCAGCCGGTCCGCCCGCTCACGGGCGCGCCCGGTACCGTCGCATCCTCCGCTTCGCGAGCTGGCACCTGGCCGCCGCCTGGTGGTTCGAGATCGTCCTGCCGCGGTTCGGGCTCATCAAGCTGACGGAGCGGACCCGCACGCGTCGGATGCAGAAGTTCGCACGACGGTTCCACGTGCTCGCCGTCGACCTCGGCGGCCTCATGATCAAGGTCGGCCAGTTCATGTCGTCGCGCCTCGACGTCCTACCGCCGGAGATCACGAAGGAGCTCGAAGGCCTGCAGGACGAAGTCCCGCCCGTCGCCTTCCCACGCATCCGAGCGCTCGCCGAGTCGGAACTCCGTGTGCCGCTCTCGCAGGTCTTCGCCGGCATCGACGAACGCCCCGTCGCAGCGGCCTCGCTCGGCCAGGCGCACCGCGCCCTGCTCGCTCCGGCGCTCGCCGCGGACACGGGGCTCGACGCCGTCGTGCTCAAGGTCCAGCGGCCGGGCATCGACGAGATCGTCACCGTCGACCTCGCCGCCCTGCGCAAGGTGGGCGGTTGGTTGCGCCGCGTCCGGCTCGTCTCCGACCGCGTCGACATGCCCGCACTCGTCGAGGAGTTCGCCGCGACGAGCCTCGAGGAGATCGACTACCTCCATGAGGCCGCAAGTTCCGAGCGGTTCGCCGCCGACTTCGCCGGCGACGACCGCGTCTCCGTGCCCGCGGTGGTCTGGGAGCGCACGACCCAGCGCGTCCTGACGCTCGAAGACGTCACCGCCATCAAGATCACCGACGCGGACGCCCTGCGCGCCGCCGGCATCGATCCGGTCGACGTGGCACCCGTGTTCGCGGCCGTCATGTTCGACCAGCTCTTCACCAACGGGTTCTTCCACGCCGACCCACACCCCGGCAACATCTTCGTGACGCCGGTCGACGCCGCCCCGGGCGAGCGACCCTGGAAGCTGACCTTCATCGACTTCGGGATGATGGGCGAGGTCCCGCCGACCACGAGGCGTGGCCTCCGGAAGCTCCTCATCGCCGCAGCCTCCCGCGACGGCAAGGGCCTCGTCGACGCGATCCGAGACCTCGGCGTCCTCCTGCCCTCGGCCGACACGACCGGGCTCGAGCGGGCCATGACCGCGCTGTTCGGACGCTTCGGCGGCATGGGGTTCGCGGAACTGCGCGACGTCGACCCGAAGGAGTTCCGCGACTTCGGCAACCAGTTCAGCGAGGTCATCCGGACGCTGCCGTTCCAGCTCCCCGAGAACTTCCTGCTCATCATCCGCGCGATCTCGCTCACCTCCGGTGTCTGCAGCGCCCTCGACCCCGAGTTCAACCTCTGGGACTCCGTCGAGCCCTACGCCGCGCAGCTGCTCCGTGACGAACGCGGCAACGTCGTCCAGGACCTCGGTCGCGAGGCACTCGACATCGCCACGGTCGCCGTCCGCCTGCCGAAGCGTCTCGACGCGGTCATCACGCGGGTCGAAGCCGGCACCGTCGCGACCACCAACCCGAGACTGGAACAGCGGATCGCGCGGCTCGACCGCACGACGGGCCGGGTCGTCTCGGCCGTGCTGTTCGCCGCGCTGCTCGTCGCGGGAGCCGTCCTCCGGTCCGACGACGCCGTGCTCGGCACCGTCTTCATGGTGGTCTCCGTGGTGCCACTCCTCCATGCACTGTTCTCGGGGCGCCGCGGGCGCTGACCCCGGCGAGGGGTCGTCGCCACGGCACACTCCTGACGCGAAAACCTGGATCAACGGTCCATAGGCCGGTCCCCGGCGCTCCAGCACACTTGCCTGAATCGATCGGGCAAGCACGAGGGAGCACCACCGGATGGAATCGTTCGACGTCGCGGTTGTCGGTATGGGGGCTCTCGGGAGCGCCGCCGCCTACCACCTCGCCCGTCGGGGCGCGAAGGTCGTCGCCTTCGAGCAGTTCGAACTCGGGCACGTCCGCGGCGCCTCGCACGACACCTCGCGGATCGTCCGGACCTCGTACGGCGCTCCGCAGTACGTGCGACTCGCGCAGTCGGCGTACCGTGACTGGGCCGACCTCGAGCAGGAGTCGGGCGAGCGGTTGCTCACCATCACCGGCGGGGTCATCTTCCTGCCCGTCGACGGGCCCTACTCGGCCACCGACTTCACCGCGGCATTGGAGGAGTGCGGGGTCCCGCACGAGCTGCTGACGCCGGCCGAGGTGCAGGCGCGGTGGCCGCAGTTCCGGATCCCCGAGAACGTGGAGACGGTCTACACCGCCGACACCGGCATCGCCCACGCGGCGCGCACCGTCGCGACGCTGCAGCTCCGTGCTCGGGCGCTCGGTGCGGACATCCGCGACCGCACCCGGGTCGACGCGCTGACCCCTGATGGATCCGGCGTCGTGGTGCAGACCTCCAGCGGCCCGGTGCGTGCCGGCAAGGTTGTCTTGGCCGCCGATGCCTGGGCCAACGAGCTGCTCGAACCCCTCGGCGCGGCGATCCCACTCGACGTCATGCAGGAGCAGGTCACCTACTTCCGCCCGGCCGACGCCGGGCAGCTCGATCGCGAGCGGTTCCCGGTGTGGATCTGGGAGGACGAGGAGTGCTACTACGGCTTCCCGACCTTCGGGGAACCGACGGTGAAGGCCGCACGCGACGTCTCGGAGAACCGCATGTCGCCGGCGGAGCGCACCTTCGTCCCGTCGCCGGACCTCACCGGGCAGCTGGCCGGCTTCATGGCGGACCTCGTGCCGGCGTCGGGCCCCGAGCTCCGCACGGTGACCTGTCAGTACGCGCTCACCCCGGACCGGAACTTCGTCCTCGGCCCGCTCGAGGAGCACCCGGACGTCATCGTCGCCCTCGCCGCCGGTCACGGCTTCAAGTTCACGCCCGCGTTCGGACGCATCCTCGCGGAGCTCGCGCTCGACGGGGAGACGAGCGACGACATCTCGAGCTTCGCCCCGTCCCACGCCCGCAGCGCCGACCGCGTCTCACCGATGCCGACCTCCGCGAGCTGATCCGGAGCTCGGCTTGGAGCGGGCCGGTCCGAGTGCTGCAGGTTACCGTCCGGACTGCAACTGCTCGCGGAGCTCGTCGAGGCGGACGGCGATGCCGAGCCGGAACATGCGCTCGTCCTCGCGCCAGGAGGCTCCGAGGACCTGGTCGAGCCGGTCGAGCCGCTGGAGGATCGTGTTCGTGTGGAAGTTCAGGGCGCGCGCCGTGCGGGTGGGGCTCGCGTTGTTCCGCACGAACGCACGCAGCGTCCCGAGCAGGTCGGCGTTCCGCTCGGCGTCGTAGCGCCGGACGAGTCCGATGGTGTCGCGCAGGAAGTCGGCGAGCGCCCGCGCATCGGTGTCGAAGATCGCGGAGTAGGGCAGGAAGTCGTCGGTCGATGCGGTGAGGTCCGAGAGTTCCAGTGCGGCGATGAGTCTGGCGGTGCGCATCGCGCTGGTGAACGCGGAGGTGAGGGCGTCGGGAGCGGTGCGGGGCACGACGGCGACGACGGGTTGCTGGATGCTGCCGGCGACGTGTCGGCGGACGGCGTCGGCGTCGAGCGGCCGACGGCCGGAGGAGTGTGCGGCGACGACGTACCCGCGGTACTCGCCGACGAGCGCATGGTCGTCGAGTCGGCGGCTGAGCGCTCGGGCGGCGGTGGTCTGCTGGTCTCCCGGGACGGCGAGGAGGAGCAGGGAGTCGAGTTCGTGCAGGTCGGTGCCGAGGCGCCTGGCGCGTCGTTCGACGTCGGATCGGCGTTCGGGCACGTCGTCGAGGAGGTCGGCGATGAGTTCACTGCGGACGCGGTGGTCGGCGCCCGAGGCCGCCTCCTGCTGGAGTTCGAGGAGCGCCGCGACCTGCGCCGCGCGTTCGACGGTGCGGAGGTCCACGGCGCCGAGCTCGAAGTCGCCGTCGCCGAGGATGAGGGCGCCGAAGTGCTGGCTGCCGGCAGACAGGGCGGCGACTGCTCCGACACCGCCGCTCGCGACCAGGACGCAGTGGCCCGAGCGACGGCTGTCGGTGATGGCCGCGCGGGTGACGTCGTCGAGGTCGAGCATGCCGGGGGAGAGCGGGAGGCCGGCCGCCGCGATCACCCGGTCCTGCGCGTCGGTGACGGCGACCGCACGGCCGAGTGCGGTGGCGAGCGTCTCCGCGACGGGTGCGAATCCGCCCCCGGCGAGGACCGCCTGGACGAGTTCCTGGTGGACGGTGTTCGCCCGATCGCGTTCGACGAGGTGGGCGGTGAGGTCCGCGAGGTTCCGTCGGCTGGCGTCCTCGGAGTCCTGCAGGTCGCGGAGGGTCTGCGTGGTCTGGAGGATCACCGAGGCGTGGTCCGCGAGCGCCGCCAGGAGCGCGACCTCGTCGGGGGAGAAGTCCTTCCGGTCGCGGTTGCCGACGAAGAGGACGCCGAGGACGTCATCGCTCGTGAGCATCGGCACGCCGAGCAGGGAGACGAGCCCCTCCGCTGCGACCGCGTCGTCGATGCCGCGCTCGTGTCGATCGGTCGAGTAGTCGGAGTAGTCCGCGACCCACTGGGCCGTGCGCGATTCGACGACGACGCTCGCGAGCCCGCGCCCGGGAGGGACGCGGAGCGTCTGGAACGACGGGCTGACGGAGCCACTCGTCTCGCGGACCCGCAACTCGTGGGTGACCGGGTCGAACTCGGACAGGTAGGCCAGATCGACGCCCATCATCTGGTGGGCGCGCTGGACGAGTCTGGCGAGCACGGCGTCGCTGTCGCGGAGCTCGGCCAGTTCGCGGGCGCTCGAGAACAGGGCTGAGAGCTCGTGCTCGCGGCGTCGCAGCCGGATCAGCTCCCGCTCGGCGTCGTGGACGGGTTCGGCGTCGACGAGGTCGGTGGCCGTTCGCACGTCGGCAGGCTCTCGCATCGGGTCTCCTGACTGGTCCCTCAGGAGTCTAAAGCGACGGCCGGTCCAGCGGGGTGTGGGATCCACCCACACGATCTCCGATCCGCTGAGTCATCCACCCATCGTCGTCGACGATCGCCGCTCCTAGGGTCGTCTTGATCGCAGCACCGAGGATCCGGTGTCTGCCTGTACCGAAGGGCGACCCATGCCGAGACACAGCCGAATCCAGGGGCTGCGCGACCACACGCCGGACGAGCGGCTCGACCTCGTCGCCGAGGGGGCCGGGATCGCGGCGGAGGCGCTCGCCGCACTGCGACCTGATGCCGGCCTGTCGATCGCCCAGGCGGACCACCTCGTGGAGAACGTGGTCGGCGTCATCGCCGTCCCGGTGGGCGTCGCGACGAACTTCACCATCGACGGCGAGGACCGACTCGTCCCCATGGCGACCGAGGAGCCGAGCGTCGTCGCCGCGGCCTCCAACGCCGCCCGCATCGCGCGCGTGCACGGCGGGTTCCGGACGTCGTCGTCGGGCGACGTCATGATCGCGCAGATCCAGATCCTCGACGCGGTCGACCCGCACGCCGCGCGGCTCCGTGTCCTCGAGGCGAGAGACGAACTGCTCGCCCTCGCGAACGAGCTCGACCCGATCCTCGTCTCCTTCGGCGGTGGCGCCCGCGACATCGACGTGCGGATCCTGCCGACGCGCGTGGGGACGCAGGTCATCGTCCACCTCCACGTCGACGTCCGCGACGCCATGGGCGCGAACGCCGTGAACACGATGGCCGAGGCGATCGCGCCCCGCATCGCCGAGATCGCCGGATCGCGGACCCTCCTGCGGATCCTCACGAACAAGGCCGATCAGCGCATCACCCGTGCCAGGGCGGTGTTCGACGCCGACCTCCTCGGTGGTGCGCAGGTCGTCGCCGACATCGTCGCCGCGAGCGCGTTCGCCGAGGCCGACCCGTACCGGGCGGCCACGCACAACAAGGGCATCATGAACGGCATCACGGCCGTCGTCCTCGCGACGGGCAACGACACCCGGGCGGTCGAGGCCGGCTGCCACTCCCACGCGGCGCGGTCCGGTCGCTATTCGGCGCTGTCGCAATTCGAGCAGGACGCCGACGGGAACCTCGTCGGCACGATCGAGGTCCCACTGGCCGTCGGACTCGTCGGTGGAGCGACGAAGGCACACCCGACGGCGCAGGCGGGCGTGACCCTCCTCGGCGTGGAGACGGCTCGGGAACTCGCGGCCGTCATCGCCTCGGTGGGCCTTGCACAGAACCTGGCCGCGTGCCGGGCGCTCGCCGCCGAAGGCATCCAGCGCGGACACATGACCCTGCACGCCCGGACGATCGCGGCGAGCGCCGGCGCGACTGTGGAGGAGATCGGGGCGGTCGCGGCGAGGATCGTCGCCGACCGTCGGATCCGGGTCGAGTACGCGCGTGAGGTGCTCGACGAGCTCCGGGCGACGACGGCATGAGTGGCCTTCCGCAGCCCCGCATGGAACCGGTCGACGGTCTCCCGACGCGGGTGCGCGTGTACGAGGTGGCACCGCGTGACGGGCTGCAGGCCGAGACGGACATCCTGCCCACGGCGGTGAAGGCGGAGCTCTGTCGGCGCCTGTACGAGGCGGGTTCGCGGGACCTCGAGGTGACGAGTTTCGTGCCGGCCACCTGGATCCCGCAGTTCGCGGACGCGGAACGGCTCGTCGCGGGCCTCGAGGTGCCGACCGGTGCGCGGGCGGTCGGCCTCGTGCCGAACCTGCGCGGCCTGCATCGGGCGATCGACGCGGGTGTCCGGGAGGTCTCCGTCGTCGTGAGCGCGTCGGAGTCGTTCGCCAGGGCCAACCTCAACACCTCGCGCGAGGGAGCCGTCGAACGCGCCGAGGAGGTCGTCGCCACCGCGATCGCGGATGGCGTCCCGGTGCGCGGTTACGTGTCGATGGCGTTCGGGGACCCCTGGGAGGGTGCGGTCGATCCGGCGACGGTCGTCGAGGCCGCCGTCCGGCTGTACCGCGCCGGGTGTTCGACCGTCGCCGTCAGCGACACGATCGGGGTGGGGACGCCCGGGCTCACGACCAGGGTCGTCCGGGACGTGCTCGCCGCCGGGATCCCGGTCGAGGCGGTCGCGCTGCATCTGCACGACACCTACGGGCAGGGACTCGCCAACGTGTACGCGGCGCTCTCGCTGGGCGTCGCCGAGTTCGACTCCTCCGTGGGTGGCCTGGGTCGCT
Source organism: Plantibacter sp. 2H11-2 (assembly GCF_050031945.1). Classification (NCBI taxonomy): domain Bacteria; kingdom Bacillati; phylum Actinomycetota; class Actinomycetes; order Micrococcales; family Microbacteriaceae; genus Plantibacter; species Plantibacter sp. 2H11-2. The sequence goes on from NZ_JBNBBL010000003.1 coordinate 46,752, forward strand.
GCCCGTACGCGAAGGGCGCCACCGGTAACCTCGCAACCGAGGACCTCGTGTGGATGCTCCACGGGCTCGGGATCGAGACCGGGCTCGACCTCGGGGCCCTCGCCGCGGCGACCGCCTGGTTGGCGCGCGTCCGGGGCGTCGCAGCCCCCTCGAACGTGGCGACGGCCCTGGCGGCCGCAGCGTCCGCGGTCGACACCCCGAGCACCGCAGGAGGCGGCAGATGAGGCACACCACCGAGTACGTCCAGGGCGACGTCGAAGCGGTCCGCGCGCTGGTGCGCGAGTACCCCTGGGCGACGGTCGTCAGTCACGTCCCCGGTCGTGGGCTCGTCTCGTCGCACTATCCGGTCCTGCTCGAGGAGGACGAGGACGGGATCGTGCTCCTCAGCCACGTCGGGCGGCCGGATGAGCGACTGCATGAGCTCGGTCAGCACGAGGCCATGGTGATCGTCTACGGCCCCCAGGGGTACGTGTCGCCGAGCTGGTACGACACGTCGCCGGCCGTCCCCACCTGGAACTTCGCGGTCGCGCACCTGTACGGGGTGCCCGAACTGCTCTCGGACGAGGAGAACCTGCAGGTGCTCGACCGCCTCGTCGCCCACTTCGAGCGTGTGCTGCCCGAGCCGTACCTCATGAACGGGACGATCGCGAACAGCGAGTACGCGGCACGCATCGTCCATGGGACGGTCGGATTCCGCCTGCGCGTGACCCGGTTCGAGGCCAAGGAGAAGATGAGCCAGGACAAGCCGGCAGAGGTCGTCGAACGGGTCGTCACGGCGCTCGGGGAGCCGGGTCCGTACCGGAACCCGAGCCTCGCCGCCCGCATGGCGGCCCTCCACGGGCTCGACACGGGGACAGCTGCGCCCACCACCGACGACGGGACACCGGCACGGTGACCGCGACCGACCTCACGCTCCGGAACGCACGGCCCTCCGGCGGCGAGCCCGTCGACATCCTCGTCCGCGACGGTCGGATCGCCGGGATCGGACCGGCCGGGACGGCCCCGGCGTCCGGCGAGGTCGTGGACGTCGCCGGACGCACGATCGGACCGGGGCTCTGGGACGCGCACGTCCACATGACCCAGTGGGTGATCCAGCGGCGACGGATCGACCTGACGGAGACCGCCAGCGCGGCCGACGTCCTCGCGGCCGTCCGTCGCGCGGTCGACACCGATGCACCCCTCACTGACGGGTTCCTCATGGGGTACGGGTTCCGCGACGGCCTGTGGGCGCAGCCGGCGACGCTCGCCGCGCTGGAGGCCACCGAATCGGACGTACCCGTCGTCCTCGTCAGCGGCGACCTCCACTGCGCCTGGATGAACACGCGCGCCGCGCGACGACTCGGTCTGGACCTCGACGCGAGCGGGGTCGTCGCCGAAGCGCCGTGGATCGAGGCGCTGCAGCGGATCGATCAGCACTCGGGGCTCGCCGCGCACGCCTACCGGGATGCCGCCGAAGCGGCAGCCCGACGCGGCGTCGTCGGGGTCGTCGAGTTCGAGAACACCGACAATCTCGGCGAATGGTCCGAGCGCATCGCGGACGGCGCGACGAGCCTGCGGATCGAAGCCGCCGCGTGGCCCGACAGGCTGGAGTCCGTCATCGCGGCGGGACTCCGCACCGGCGACGCGATCGACCCGGCCGGACTCCTCACCATGGGGCGACTCAAGGTCGTCGTCGACGGTTCCCTCAACACGAGGACCGCCTGGTGCTGGGACCCGTATCCGGGCGTCGACCCGTCGAGTGCACACGCCTGCGGGGTCGAGAGCGTCTCGGTCGACGAGCTCCGCCGACTGCTGGAACGAGCGAGGGGCGCCGGGATCGAGGCGGCCGTCCACGCGATCGGCGACCGAGCCAACACCGAGGTCCTCGACACCTTCGAAGCGCTCGGGATGCGCGGCGTCATCGAGCACGCCCAGCTCGTGCGCGAGCAGGACTTCGCCCGGTTCGCGAGCCTCGGGCTCATCGCGAGCGTGCAGCCCGAGCACGCGATGGACGACCGCGATGTCGCCGACCGCCACTGGAGCGGCCGCACGGGTCGCGCGTTCGCGTTCGGATCCCTGCACCGCGCAGGCGTCGGCCTCCGGCTCGGCTCGGACGCTCCGGTCTCGCCACTCGACCCGTGGCAGGCGATCGCCTCCGCGACGAGCCGGAGTCGCGACGGCCGCGACGCCTGGCACCCCGAGCAACGGCTCCCGCTGGACGTGGCCCTGGCCGCGAGCGTCCGCACTTCGATCGCGGTCGGGCAGCCCGCCGACCTCGTCATCACGGACCTCGACCCGTTCGACGCCGACACCGAACGGCTGCGGTCGATGCCGGTCGCCGCGACCCTGCTCGGCGGACGCTTCACCTGGCGCGCGATCTGATGGCAGCTGAGACCGAGACGGATACCCCCACCATGACGCAGACCGAAACCGCGACGCCGACCCGCTCGCAGCTCTTCACGAACGCCCGGGTGTTCACCGGCACCGACGAGACGGGCTTCGCCTCCGCGTTCCGCATCGTCGACGGCCGCTTCGACTGGGTGGGGGAGGCGTCCGCGGTCGCGGGAGAACCCTCGGTCGACCTCGGCGGACGCACCGTGCTCCCCGGCCTCATCGACAGCCACACCCACCCGGCGCTCATGGCCGCCACCGCCGTTGCCGCCGAGTGCTTCCCGCCGTCGGTGGTCTCCATCGACGGACTCGTGGAGCGGCTGCGAGAGCACCAGGCGACGCTGACCGCGCCGAGCGCCTGGGTGCTCGGCCGCGGGTTCGACGACACGAAGTTCCCCGAGGGACGGATGCCGACCACGGCCGACCTCGACGCGGTGTCCACCGAACGCCCCGTCCTCGTCTGGCGCTGCGACGCCCACTCCGCCGTCTGCAACACCGCGGCGCTCCGCCTCGCAGGCATCACGGCCACCACGCCCGACCCGTCCGGTGCGCGTTTCGAACGCGGACCGGATGGCGAGCCGAACGGCATCCTTACCGAGATCGCCGCGGTTGACGCGGTCGCCAGGTTCATCCCGGTGCCCGAACGCGACGAGCAGGTCGCCTCGCTCGTCGCGATCGGCGAGGAACTGGCCTCGCGAGGGATCGTCGCCGTGTGCGACCTGCTGTCCAACCGACTGCACGACCCCCTCGACGCCTTCCGCGCCGCTGCCGCCAAGGGGCTCCGCACCCGCGTCGCCCTCTACCCGGGCTGGGACCCCTCCGCGCCACTCGCCGAGCTCACTCCGGACGATCGCGAGGGGCGGATCCGCATCGGCGGGGTGAAGGTCGTCCTCGACGGGGCCTACTCGAACCGCACCGCCTGGGTCGCCGAACCGTATCCCGAATCATGCGACCACGGACTCCGACTCGTCGAGGACGACGACGTCCTCGCAGCCGGCGCCTGGGCTCGCCGCAACGGCGTTCAGCTCGCGGTGCACGCCATGGGCGACCGCGCCCTCGACCGCGTCGCGAGCCTCTTCGAAGACCAGGAGCCCTGGCTCGACGGCATCCCCTCCGTCCGCATCGAGCACGCGACCATCATCAGCGAGGAGTACGCCGAACGGCTCCGCTCCGCGCGCATGACGTTCGGGATCGCCACCCACACCGTGTTCTTCTTCGCCGAATACGACGGCTACGAGCTCGCCCTCCGCGCCGAACAGGTCCCCGACGCCTACCCGATCGCCCGGTTGTTCCGCACCATCGGGCCGCTCGCGCTCTCCTCCGACCGCCCGGCCACCGCCTGGAGCGGCGCCGACGACGTCATGCTCTCCGTCGAGGCCGCCGTCCGACGCCAGGCCTACAACGGCGCCGACTTCGTCCCCGAGGAAGCCATCAGCGTCGCCCAGGCGCTCCTGCTGTACACGGGACGAGCCGGCCTGCTCTCGCCGCTCGACAGCGTCGGCCGGATCGCCACGGGATACGACGGCAGCTTCGCCGTCCTCGACCGCGACGTCTTCTCCGTCCCCGCCGACGAGATCGCCACCGTCCGGGTGGCCGAGACGTGGATCCGCGGCGAGCAGGTGTACCGGCGCTCGCCGCAGGACGAGGGGGTCCGCTCATGACCGGCTTCCAGGGGGACGCGACCGCGATGCGCGACGAGCTGATCGCCGTCCGACGTGAGCTGCACCAGGAGGTCGAGATCGGCCTCGACCTGCCAGTGACACAGGGGATCATCCTGCGCGAACTCGCGGGGCTCGGCCTGGAGATCACGACGGGCATCGGACTCTCCTCGGTCGTCGCCGTCCTCCGGGGCGGCGCCCCCGGCCCCACCGTGTTGCTCCGTGCCGACATGGACGGTCTGCCGGTGACCGAGGCGACCGGGCTGCCGTTCGCGTCGACCTCCGGGGCCATGCACGCCTGCGGCCACGATCTCCACATGGCGGGTCTCCTCGGCGCCGTCCGGCTGCTCGTCGCCCGTCGCGACGACCTCGCCGGAACGGTCGTGTTCATGTTCCAGCCCGGGGAGGAGGGCCAGGCCGGCGCGCGGATCATGCTCGAGGAAGGCCTGCTCGACATCGCCGGAGAGCGACCCGTCGCGGCGTACGCGCTGCACGTCGACTGCAGCACCCCACGCGGGCAGCTCGTCACGCGCGAGGGCGCGATGATGGCGAGTGCCAACGCGTTGCAGCTCACCCTCCGCGGGACGGGCGGTCACGCGGCGTTCCCGCACCTCGCCGTCGATCCGGTGCCGGTCGCCGCACACCTCATCCTCGCCGTGCAGACCTTCGCGGCCCGTCGGCTTCCGGCCACCGACCAGGCCGTCATCTCCATCACCCGGCTGAGCAGCGACTCCGAGGCCAGCAACGTGCTCGCCTCGGCCGTCAGCCTGGAGGCGAACATCCGCACACTGTCGAAGGCGACGCTCGAGACGGTGCGTGAGCAGCTGCCCGAGCTGCTGACCGCGATCGCCGAGGCGCACGGCTGCACCCTCGAGTCGACGTTCATCGCGTCCTACCCCGTCACCGTCAACGACCCGGAGGAGACGCGGTTCGTCCTCAGCACGCTCGACTCGCTCGTGGAGCCCGACCGGGTCGTCCGCCAGGAGGTGCCGTCGATGGCGTCGGAGGACTTCGCCTACATCCTCGACGAGGTCCCCGGCACACTCGTCTTCGTCGGTGCCGCCCCCGACGAGGGCTCCGTCGCCCTGCACTCCGAACGCGCGGTGTTCGACGACGACGTCCTGGACCTGCAGGCCGCGGTGCTCGCCGAACTCGCCTGGAGGCGCCTGCAGCTCGCCTGAGCGACGGTCGACCGTCCGGGTGGCGAGTGGGACATCCCGGACGTATCCGACAGTCGGGGCAGCGCATGTGCCCTGGATGGGTAGCATGGACACGTTCCGGATTCCGACGACGAAAGGGCGCGCGTGATCACCGCAGAGGACATCACGAGGCGCTCCGCGATCGCCGAATACCAGGTCGTCGGTCGTCCGCCCGAGACGGACCTCGAGAGCCTCGTCCACCTCGCCGCGGCGATGTGCGGCGTGCCGACCGCCGTCATCAACATCATCGACGACCGGTTCCAGCACCAGATCGCTGCAGTCGGGTTGGAACCAGCGAGCTGCTCGCGTGAGGACTCGATGTGCGCGGTCGTGTTCCAACAGCAGGTGCGGACGATCGTTTCAGACGCTCGTGAGGACCCGCGCTTCGCGGCGAATCCCTTCGTCACCGGTGAGCTCGCCAACGTCCGCTTCTACGCATCGAGCCCGCTCGTCACCCCCGACGGCGTCCCGATCGGCACCCTGTGCATCTTCGACGACCGTGTCCGTGAGCTGACTCCGGAACAGGGCAAGGCGCTCGACCTCCTCGCGAGGCAGGTCGTCGACGTCCTCGAGCTGCTCCGCCTCACCTACGAGCTCGGCCAGTCCAACGAGCAGCTCGCCCAGTTCGCCGGCCAGGTGAGCCACGACCTGCGCAACCCGCTCATGGCGGTCTCCGGGTTCCTCGAGCTCGCGACCGACAGCCCGGAGATGGTGAACGCGCCACACGCGGCGAAGGCGCTCGCGCGAGCCGAGTCCGCCGCCGACCGGATGGCGGCGATGATCACCGACCTGCTCGACTTCGCCCGGATCGGTGGCGCCCGTCCGCGACGCGTCCCGATCGACCTCGAGCCGCTCGTGTCCTCGGTGGTCGAGGACCTCGACGCGACCATCACCTCGACCGGCGCGACCGTCGAGGTCGACACGCCCTTCCAGGTGGACGGCGACGAGACGCTGCTGGGTGCGCTGCTGCAGAACCTGATCGCGAACGCGGTGAAGTTCAGTGCAGCCGCCGGAGTCGTCCCGCGCGTGCTGGTGCAGGCCGAGCGGGTCTCCGCCGGGGTGCTGGTCGCGGTCGAGGACAACGGTCCCGGCGTCGCTCCGGAGCAGCGTGAGCGCGTCTTCGACCTCATGGAACGCGCGGCGGGGAGCGAGATCGCCGGCCTCGGCATCGGCCTCTCGACCTGTCGACGCATCGTCGAGGCGCACGGTGGCCGGATCGAGATCGACGAGTCGGGGCTCGGAGGAGCGAGCGTCTGGTTCCTGTTGCCCGACGCCCGATCAGCGGCCTGAGCCGCCCGCACGTGCGCGGTGCCTGCGGACGCCCGACCGGTTGGCGCACCGCACCGAGCAGTAGCGCTGGCGACCGTTGCGGGTGACGTCGACGACGACCCGCCGGCACGTGTCGCCGGGTTCGGTCCCCGCGGCACACCGACCGAGACGCTGCATCCCCCTCGTCGTCAGGTGGAGGGCGGTCCCGACGCTGATCACCGCGGCCAGGACTTCGGGGAGCGCCTGATGCTCGTCGCGGTAGTGCAGGTGCCACCCCTCGCCGTCGTGGTCCGTCAGCCGCGGGAACGCGGCGGCGGAAGCCATCTGGCGGTTGAGCGCGGCCGCCCTGGCCTGATCGTCGGCCGCGTCGACGACGGTCAGCCACTCGTCGACGACCTGGCGGACGCGGGCGTGGTCACGGGCCACCTCCGCGAAGGGCATCGTCATCCCGTGTTCGCGGGTGCGGGCGACGATGCCGTCCCGGTCGTCGGGCCAGTCGTTCGCCAGCGACGCGGCCAGGAGGACGGCGTACGAACCGTAAGGGTTGAGATGCATAACGCCATTACATCATGGTGGAGTCATGACCCTCCTCGACGCACCCCCGCAGTCCTCCGAACCCTCGCCGAACGCCCTCGACGCCTGCCCCCACGCCTGGGCGACGGAGTCGGCGCACACCACCTCGGAGGGGTCGCTGCGCTACCTCCGGTGCGCCGCCTGCGGCAGTCGTCGGGTGGAACTGCGACCCCACGACGACGCACCAGCCGTGCCGGTCACACGCCAGGACATCCCGCCACGATGACGCGGCACGCTGACGTCGTCCCGCCATGCGCGTTAGCGTTGGACGAATGCGTGCGGGACCGCGCCCGCCCAGTGACGAGAGGAACCCCATGAGCGCCGACGTCTGGCTCGACAAGGAATCACCCGAGGTCTACCAGGCGCTCGTCGAGACCGGCCGCGCCGCGGGTCGCGCGGCTCTCGACGCCGGCATCGACAAGCGGCTCATCGAGCTGATCCGGATCCGGGCCTCGCAGATCAACGGTTGCGCGTACTGCCTGCGTCTCCACGTCGCTGACGCGATCGCGCTCGGCGAGACCACGGAACGCCTCGCCATCCTGTCCGCCTGGCGCGACAGCGAGTACTTCAGCCCGGTGGAGCAGGCCGCACTCGCGATCACCGAGGACGTCACCCTCATCGCGGACGTGCAGCATCGCCGGCGACTGCCGGACGACGACCTGTCGACGCTCACGAACGGTCAGATCGCCGCGGTCCGGTGGCTGGCGATCGTCATCAACGCCTTCAACCGCGTCTCCATCACGAGCCACTACCCGGTGCACCCGGAGCAGGCGGACTGACGACGCTCAGTCCTTCCGGCGCCTGGCGCCACGGAACCACGTTGCGACGCGGGTGCGCAGTCCGTCGGAGTACTCGTTCGAGAGGTCGAGGGTCTCCTTGCCGAGATCGCCGCCGTTCCTGATGGACTCGAGCGCCCGCAGCGCCCGGGCCTCCTGCTCGGCGGCTCGCTTCCTGCGGTCCTCATCACCCATGCGCCCAGCCTAGACGGGGGTCCACGCCGGACCGTCCCGCTTCAGCGCTGCTTCAGCTTGTCCGCGCCAGACTGGGACGCGCCGCTCGACCGTCGACCGGCACGGAGCCTGGAGGTCGCACCGGATGCGGATACTCGTCGTGGACGATGAGGTGCGACTCGCCGACGGCGTTCGGAGGGGACTCGAGGCGGAGGGCTTCGCCGTGGACGTCGCGGCGAACGGTGTCGACGGACTCTGGATGGCCGGAGAACACCGCTACGACGCGATCATCCTCGACATCATGATGCCGGGCCTCAGCGGCTACCGCGTCTGTCAGCAGCTCCGCGACGCGGGCGACTGGACCCCGATCCTCATGCTCACGGCGAAGGACGGCGACTGGGACCAGGTCGAAGCCCTCGACACCGGTGCCGACGACTTCCTGAGCAAACCCTTCTCCTTCGCGGTGCTCGTCGCGCGGATCCGCTCACTCGTCCGACGTGGATCGCGGGAGCGGCCGGCGGTGCTCGAGGTCGGCGAACTGCGGCTCGACCCGGCGTCGAAGCAGGTCCACCGGGGCGACGTCCCGATCGACCTGACCTCGCGCGAGTTCGCGGTCCTCGAGTTCCTCATGCGACGCGGCGGCGAGGTGGTGTCGAAGCGCGAGGTCCTGCAGAACGTCTGGGACGACGACTTCGAGGGCGATCCCAACATCGTCGAGGTCTACGTCGGGCATCTCCGCAACAAGGTGGACCGCCCCTTCGAGCGGGCTTCGATCGAGACGGTGCGTGGGTTCGGATACCGGTTGGCGGGCGGGCGTGGCTGACGGCGGGCCGCACGGAACGGTCGCGCCCCGACAGCGGCTGTGGCGTTCGGTCCGAGCCCGCGCGGCACTGGGATCGGTGCTCGCGGTCGGACTGTTCCTCGGGGTCGGCTCCGTGGCGTTCGTCGGCCTCTTCTCAGCAGCGCTCCGTTCCGGCGTCGAACAGAGCGCATCGGCCGAGGCGGAGAGCGCCTCGGCGCAGCTGGTCGCGGCGGACGCGACGACGCTGCCCGAGGACGACGGTCGGCTCCTGGTCCTGGTCGAGGACGGCCGTGTCGTGGACCGGACGGACGACGAGATCGAGCTCCCGACGCCGATCCCGGACGGTGACGTGTTCGTCTCGGTCGTCGACGACGAGCCGGTGGTGTTCGCCAGCGAGGACGTCGACGTCGACGGCCGTGACCTCGTCGTCTTCGCGGGCCGCTCTCTCGAGGAGACCGACGACGCCGTCGGACTCGTGTCGATGCTCCTCCTCATCGCGGTGCCCGTGCTCGTCGCCCTCGTCGGCGGACTGACCTGGCTGCTCGTCGGGCGTGCGCTTGCGCCGGTGGAGCGGATCCGGCGCGAGGTCTCTGAGCTGGGGGCGGGCGAGCTGCACCGACGGATCGAGGTCCCCGGTACCGGCGACGAGATCGGTCGCCTCGCCGGGACGATGAACGGCATGCTCGAGCGGCTCGAGGACGCCCAGACGGCGCAGCGGCGGTTCGTGTCGGACGCCTCGCACGAGCTCCGCTCACCGCTCGCGGTGATCAGGCAGTACGCCGAGGTGGCGGCGCTCCACCCGGACCGGGTCGATCCGGCCGAGCTGTCCTCGACGGTCCTCGAGGAGGGCGCCAGGATGCAGGGGCTCGTCGAGTCGCTCCTGCTGCTCGCGAAGCTCGACGAAGGGGCGACGGGCACCGCGCGGCGCACGGTCGACGTCGACGACCTCCTGTTGACGGAGGCTGCACGTCTCCGATCCGCCGGTGGACTGCGCGTCGAGTCCGCGGCCGTCGCGGCGGCGAGGGTCGACGGCGACGAGGTGCTCCTCGCCCGCGTGGCGCGGAACCTCGTCGACAACGCCGTCCGGCACGCACGATCCGTGGTCCGACTGGGATCCGCCACCGACGGTCGGATCGTCAGGATGTCCGTGGAGGACGACGGCCCCGGTGTGCCGGTCGAGTCCCGCGCACACGTGTTCGAACGGTTCGTCCGCCTCGACGAGAGTCGTTCGCGCGACGCCGGCGGTTCGGGCCTCGGCCTGGCGATCGTGGCCGACGTCGTGCGGCTGCATGGTGGGTCGATCGAACTCGTCGACAGCGCGCTCGGCGGGGCGGCGTTCATCGTCACGCTCCCGGCGTCGTCCGCTTCCTGAACGCGGCTTCAGCTCGCTTCAGGTCGGCTTCAGCGCTCCTCGGACAGTCTGGGGCACATGAACGAGAACACCGCCTCCCAGCCCACCGATCCCACACAGCCCACCGCAGCCACCGAGCGCATCGAACCCGTCGAGCGCTTCGAGGCGACCGACCACACCGCCATCCCCGCGACCCCGGCGACCACCGGCAAGCCGGCCTTCTGGCGCCGGAAGCCCGTGTGGATCACCGCGATCGTCGTCGGGGCCCTCGCCCTCGGCGGAGCCGGCGCCGCCTACGCGGTGGACGAGTTCGGAGACACCGACGACGACCGCGTCACGGCGGCGTCGAACACCGACCGCGACGGCGGCACCGCCATCGACGACGGTGACACCACGGCTGCCACCGATGACCGTGACGCCCGTGACGCCGACGACGTGCCGCTGACCGACACCGAGTTCGACGCGGCCTCGAAGGCAGCGCTCGCCGAGGCGAAGGGCGGCACCGTGACCGATGTGGACCGCAGCGACGACCCGGGCGAGGCGTTCGAGGTCGACGTCCTCCTCGAGAACGGCGACGAGCTCGAGGTCGCACTCGACGCGGACTACGCCGTGGTCACGAGCGTGCTCGACCCGCGCGACTGACGGACCCACCCCGCCGGGTGCGGAACGACGAGGGCCGGACGGAATCCTGGGATTCCGTCCGGCCCTCGTCGTGTGCGTGCGAGCTAGGAACGCGGCTTGCGGTCGTACGAGCCGCCGCTCGTGCCACCCTCGTCGTCGCGTCGGCGGGCGGGGCCGCCACGGTCGGGACGGAGCTCGATGAGCTTGCCGCTGATGCGGGTGTTCTCGAGACGGTCGAAGACGTCGTTGCCGAGGCTCGCGGGGAGTTCGACGATCGAGAAGTCCGGCTTGATCTGGATCGCGCCGAAGTCCTCGCGTTTCAGACCGCCCTCGTTCGCGAGCGCGCCCACGATCTGACGCGGGTCGACCTTCTGGCGACGACCCACCGCGATGCGGTACGGGGCCATCGGTCCGCTGAACGGACGGCTGCGACGCTCGGGACGGTCGCCCTGATCGCCGCGGTCGCCGCGGTCGAAGCGTGAGCCGCGGTCGCTGGAGTCACGACGGTCGCGACCGGCGCGGTCGTTGCCACGGTTGGTGTTGTCGAACTCCTCGCGGCGGCGGCGCTCGTCCTCGGCCGAGAGGAGCAGCGGCGTCTCGCCCTGGGAGACGACGGCCAGGGCCGCGGCGACGTCGGCCTCCGGGACGTCGTGGTGGGAGACGTAGTGGCCGATGATCTCGCGGAAGCGCTCGATGCGGTCGGTCTGGCCGAGTGCCTCGGTGATCGCGTCGTCGAAGCGGGTGAGGCGCGTGGCGTTGACGTCGTCGACGCTCGGCAGCTGCATCTGCGTGAGCGGCTGGCGGGTGGCCCGCTCGATGGCCTTCAGGAGGTGGCGCTCGCGCGGCGTGACGAAGCTGATCGCGTCACCAGTGCGTCCGGCGCGGCCCGTGCGGCCGATGCGGTGCACGTAGGACTCGGTGTCGACGGGGATGTCGTAGTTGACGACGTGGCTGATGCGCTCGACGTCGAGACCGCGCGCGGCGACATCGGTCGCGACGAGGATGTCGAGCTTGCCGGCCTTCAGCTGGTTGACGGTCCGCTCGCGCTGCACCTGGGCGACGTCGCCGTTGATGGCGGCCGCCGAGTAGCCGCGCGCCCGGAGCTTCTCCGCGAGCGTCTCGGTCTCGTTCTTCGTGCGCGTGAAGATGATCATCGCGCTGAAGTTCTCGGTCTCGAGGATGCGGGTCAGGGCGTCGACCTTCTGCGGGTACGAGACCGTCAGGTAGCGCTGCGTGATGCTGGCCGAGGTCGTGGTCTTCGTCTTGACCGTGATCTCTTCCGGGTTGTTCAGGTACTTCGCGGAGATGCGACGGATGGACGACGGCATCGTCGCGGAGAACAGCGCGACCTGCTTGTCCTTCGGGGTGTCGGCCAGGATCGTCTCGACATCCTCGGCGAAGCCCATCTTCAGCATCTCGTCGGCCTCGTCGAGCACGAGGTACTTGAGCTCCGTGAGGTCGAGGGTGCCCTTCTCCAAGTGGTCCATGATGCGACCCGGCGTGCCGACGACGATGTGGACACCGCGACGGAGGGCCGACAGCTGGACGCCGTACCCCTGACCGCCGTAGACGGGCAGCACGTGGACGCCGCGCAGGTGGGTGGCGTACTTCTCGAACGCCTCGCAGACCTGGAGGGCGAGCTCACGGGTCGGTGCGAGGACGAGCGCCTGCGGCGTCTTCTGCGTGATGTCGAGGCGGGACAGGATCGGCAGGGCGAACGCCGCGGTCTTGCCGGTACCCGTCTGTGCGAGGCCGACGACGTCGCGTCCCTCGAGCAGCAGCGGGATGGTGGCCGCCTGGATGGCGGACGGGGTCTCGTAGCCGACGTCCTTGAGTACCTTGAGCACCGCGTCGTCGAGGCCGAGGTCGGAGAAGGTCTGCGTAGCGCCGGCGGGTTCCGCCTCGGGCTGCGTCGTGGAATCAGAAGACGTCATACTCCTAACGGTAGTCGCAACGCAAGCGTTTGCAGGACATGGTCTGGAGCCGACCCCTCCGCGTCGCCGCCAGAGACGCCCGCCTCACCGTCCTACAGGCTGCCCCAGCGCGCCCGGGCACCGCAGAAGAGTCCGTAGGCGATGAGCCCGACGCCGACCACGAGCAGGATGACGACGCCGAACGGGAGCGCGGCCAACGCCGAGATGGCGCCGTCCATGCCGGAGGCCTTCTCGGGGTCCTGGGTCGCAGCGGCGACGATGAAGAGGATCCCGACCGTGACGAGCGCGACGCCCTTCGCGACCCATCCGACGACCCCGAGGACGACGACGGCACGCTTCGTCGTGCCGGTGGGCGGGTGCACATCCTCGAGGAACTTCCGCGTGACGCCCTTGAAGACGAAGAAGCCGCCGATGCCGATGACCACGAGGCCGACGACGATGACGACGAACACCCCACCGGGGGAGGACAGGAGGGTCGCCGTGAGGCCCTGGCTGGACTGCGAGGAGTCCTGGCTGCCGCCGAGGGCGAAGGTCAGCGCGGTCGATCCGACGGCGAGGTAGGCGATCGCGCGTCCGGCGGTCGAGATCCGCTTGCTCCACCGCTTGCGGGTGTCGGATTCGCGCACGAGGAAGGCGGAGATCGCCGTCCAGAGACCGAGGGCGAACAGTCCGACGGCGACGACCCAGATGATCACGATCCCGCCGGGCGTGCCTGCAAGCGTCTTGAGCGCACCCGATTGGTCCGCGTCACCGCCGCCGCCGGATCCACCGCCCGCGCCGGACAGGGCGATGGAGATCGCGATCCCGCCGATGAGGACGTGGAGCAATCCGTTGACGGCGTGGCCGGTGCGGGCGAGGGTGCGGAGGGTCGTGCTGTTCTGTGCGGTTCCAGCGGCTTGGTCTGCGGCGGCGCGTGCGTTCTCAGGCATCAGACCACGGTAGCGGCCGGGTTCCCGACCGGAAGGGGGGTTGCGCGCCGCACCGGGGGACCGGCGTCGTCGATCGAGCACCGATCCGAGCGGTACCTCGTTTCCGAATGACACGCATGCCCGTGAACTCCTCGCGTCCTGCCCCGCCGGACGACCCCTCCGTGATCACCGCCGACGCGACCGCGCTCGGCCTGCGACGCGTCACGGTGGACACCGACATCGGACCGGTCACCGTCCGGGCGGGTCGCGAAGCGGGCGGACCGGCCATCATCCTGCTGCACGGCGCCGCCGGCTCCTGGACCACGTGGTCACCCCTCCTCCGTGCCGACGACGAGAGGGGCGCGGTCGTCGACGACGTCATCGCCGTGGACCTCCCGGGGTGGGGCGAGTCGGCTCTACCCACCGCCGACCCGGTGACGGTCGGAGACCTCTCCGCAGCCGTCGCGACCGTCGCTCGCTCGCTCGGCTACCGGTCCTGGCGCGTCGTCGGGCACTCGCTCGGCGGGTTCGTCGCGCTCGACCTCGCCGTCCGCGAGCCCGAGGCGACGATCCGGGTCGACCTCGTCTCGCCGACGGGGATCGGAGTCGTCGAGGCGATCCGCCAGCCGGTCGGTGGCGGCGCCCGGCTCCCGTGGTTCGCGGGCATGCTCCTCGGCATGCGCGTGCTGCAGGCGCTCGGCGAACGCGGGCCGGGACTCGTCCGCGCGCTGAACCGGATCGGCCTGCTCGCACCGCTCATGTCGCCGCTGTTCGGACGACGCCGGGACCTCGACCGGTCGGTCGTCGACGCGCTCACAGCCGACGTCCGGCCGGCGTCGTTCCTCCTGGCTGCCCGCGCGGCCGCCGCCTACGACCTGCACGTCTGGCGCGGCGTGCGGTGTCCCGTCCGCGGCATGATGGGCGACCGTGACGTCTTCATCGGGCCCGACGACACAGCCGTCCTCACCGCCCTCGTCCCGGACCTCCGACTGCGCACACTGCCGGCGACCGGGCACTTCGCGGCGGTGGAACACCCGGAGGCCGTCCTGGAGCTCGTCACCTCCGAGTGATCCGCGTGGCCTCACGGGTGCAGCGACGTCGGCATCCGCTATCCTGGTCCTCTGCCCGACTTCGTGGTTGGGGTGGTTGATCGTCCGCACCGTGCTGCACTCGCGCCGTGTGCCGAGCATCGATCTGGGGCTGGAAACCCCCAGCACCCCCACCCCTCGCACGGAGGTCCTCCTTGTCTGCATCCGCAGCCACCGCATCGCATCCCACCAAAGCACCGTCCGGTTCCCCGGCCCGCCGCTGGTGGGTCCTCGTCGTCCTCGCGATGACGCAGCTCATCGTCGTCCTCGACGGCACGATCGTGAACATCGCCCTTCCGGCAGCCCAGCAGGAGCTCGAGCTGTCCGACACGCAGCGTCAGTGGGTCGTCACGGCCTACGCCCTCGCGTTCGGCGCCCTGCTGCTGCTCGGTGGCCGCATCGCCGACTACTGGGGCCGGAAGCGCACCTACCTGGTCGGCATGGTCGGCTTCGGCGCCGCATCGGCCTTCGGTGGGTTCGCCCAGAGCGGGACCGAGCTCATCGTCGCTCGCGGTCTGCAGGGCGTGTTCGCAGCGCTCATGGCACCTGCCGCACTCGCGCTCCTCACCGTCACCTTCTCCCACGGACGCGACCGCAACACGGCCTTCGCCGTCTTCGGCACCGTCGCCGGTGCGGGAGCGGCCGTCGGCCTGATCCTCGGCGGCGTGCTCACCGAGTTCGTCGACTGGCGCTGGTGCCTCCTCGTCAACGTGCCGTTCGTGATCGTCGGACTCATCGCCGGCCTCATCCTCGTGACCGAGAGCAAGGCCGAGGGCGACAACCGCTACGACTGGCTCGGCGCGATCACGGTCATCCTGGGCCTCGGTTCCCTCGTCTACGGCTTCACGCTCGCCGAGGGCGGCTGGGGGAGCGCCGACACCATCGGCTTCCTCGCGCTCGGTGCGGGACTGCTCTCCCTCTTCGTCTTCATCGAGATGCGCGTCGCGCAGCCCCTGCTCCCGCTGCGCATCGTGGCGGACCGGGTCCGCGGCGGTGCCTTCCTCATGCAGATGATCGTCGGCAGCGTCATGATCGGTGCCCTGCTCTACCTGACGTTCCACCTGCAGATCGTGCTCGGCTTCCCGCCGCTCGAGGCCGGCATCGCGACCCTCCCGATGACCGTCGCGATCATGATCGTCGCCCCGATCGCCACGAAGCTCCTGCCGGCCATCGGCCCGCGCCCGCTGCTCATCATCGGTCCGCTCATCGCGGCGGCCGCCCTCGTGTATCTCAGCCGCATCACGGCCGACGGCGACTACTTCGTCCAGGTGCTGCCGGCGCTCCTCGTGCTCGGGATCGGCATGGCGATGATCTTCGTCCCGATGCAGAACCTCGCGCTGACGGGTGTCGCCCCGCACGACGCCGGTGCGGCCTCCGCGACGGCGAACGCCTCCATGCAGATCGGTGGGTCGATCGGCCTGTCGGTCTTCACCACGGTCTATGCGAGTGTCACCGACCAGGCGACGGTCACCGATCAGGCGTCGCAGCTCGTGGCGTTCACCCAGGGCTACTCGGCGGCGTTCATCGCGGCTGCGGTCGGCCTCGTGATCGCGAGCGTCATCGCCATCGTCTGCATCCGCGGTCGCAAGGAGGACCTCCTGCCCTCGGGCGACCAGCAGGCCGTCCACCTGGGCTGAGTCGGCCGTGCGGCGACCCGCCTAGGCGCGGGGAGCGTACGTCGAGAGCACGTTGCCGGAGCTCGTCCGCACCGAGTGGACGAGCTCCAGGCGTGTCACCGGGTCGCTCGGTTCGAACAGATGACGCCCGGCACCGGCGACGACGGGGTGGATCATGAGGGTGAGCCGGTCGAGCAGACCGGCGAAGAGGAGCTGCCGCACGACGGAGATGCTCGCCTGCACCGCGATGCGCCCGCCGTCCTGCCGCTTCAGCTCCTCGACGAAGGACTCGAGCGTGCCGGGGATGAGCGTCGCGTTCTTCCAGGACAACGGGCCCGCCAGGGTGCGTGATGCGACGTGCTTCCGCACGGGGTTGATGAAGGAGCCGAACGGGTCGTCTTCGCCGACCGTCGGCCAGAACCCGCTCCACTGCTCGTAGCTCACGCGTCCGAGCAGGACGTCGTCGATCGGCGCGATCGCCTCGGTCATCATGGCGCCCATGTCGGCGTCGAAGTGGTCGAACTGCCACTGATCGGGCGACTCGACGACGCCGTCGACGGATTGGAAGAGGGAGGCGTGGACCTCGCGCATGGTGGCTCCTCGGCAGGGTGGTGACGGCGGGTTCGATGGACAGCTCCCGTTCTACTCCGCTGCGGCGACGAGCACCACCCTCGTGACCACGCCGGGCGGGGCGCGTACGGTGTCCGACATGGCCAGCACCGCGATCGTCCTCACCGTCCCCGGACCGCACGGCGACCGCGAGGTGCGTCTCTCCAGTCCCGACCGCGTGCTCTGGGAGGAGTCCGGTGTCACGAAGCGGGAGCTCGCGGAATACCTCATCGAGGTCGCGCCGGCCTTCCTCGCCGCCAACGGCGACCGCCCGGTGTCCCTCCAGCGGTTCCCGGGCGGTGTGGACGGTGAATGGTTCTTCTCGAAGAACCCGCCGAAAGGAGCACCCGAGTACGTCCGGGCGGTCGACGTCGTGTATCCGAGTGGCCGGCGGCATCCGCAACTCGTCCTCGACGAGGCCGCTGCGGTCGTCTGGGCCGCGCAGATGAACACGGTCGTGTTCCATCCGTGGCCGTCACGGGCATCGGACACCGACCATCCCGACGAACTGCGGATCGACCTCGACCCGCAGCCGGGGACCGACTTCGCCGACGCCGTGCGCGTTGCGGGCTCGCTGCGGGAGCTGCTGACGGAGGTCGGACTGACCGGGTTCGTGAAGACCTCCGGCAACCGAGGTGTCCACGTGTTCGCGCCCATCGTGCCGGAGCACGAGTTCCTCGACGTCAGGCACGCCGTGATCGCGGCGGCTCGGGAACTGGAGCGACGGGATCCCGACCGCGTCACGACCTCGTGGTGGAAGGAGGAGCGCGGTGAACGCATCTTCGTCGACTACAACCAGGCGAACCGCGACCGGACGATGGCCGGCGCCTACAGCCCCCGTGCGCTGGCCTCGGCGACCGTCTCATGTCCGGTGACCTGGGACGAACTCCCCGAGATCGACCCGGGCGCCTTCACCGTGCGGACCGTCCCGGAGCGACTCCGGACCACCGGAGACCCGTGGGCCGGCATGCACGACACCGCCGGGCGCATCGACGTCCTCCTGCAGTGGTGGGAGCGGGACCTCGAGCAAGGACTGGGGGAGCTCCCGTTCCCTCCCGACTTCCCGAAGATGCCGGGCGAGCCGCCGCGGGTGCAGCCGAGTCGCGCCAGACACACCGAGGACTGAGCCCACCCGGACACACGAACGCCCGGTGATCGTGGATCACCGGGCGTTCTGCTGAATCAGGGCGCTATTCGGCCTTGCCGAGGGCGAAGCGGACGCCGCCCTGCTCGTCGATCTGCGCGTCGAGGACCGCGTCGCTCAGGGCGACGGCTGCGGACTCCTCGAGGAAGACGGTCGCTCCGGCGCTCTCGATGACCTGGTCGGCCTCGTGCGGTGTCGCCGTCATGGTGACTTCGAAGTTGTTGTCGTCGGAGCTGCTGCTGATGCGCAGTCCGGCGCCGTGCGTGAGCGACGACGCGTCGTCCGGGACGACCAGTCCCGGGGTGAGTGGTGCGTTCTCGGCGAGGGTCTTGACGACTCGGCCGGCGTTCTCGGTCAGGGTGAGCATGTGTGTTCTCCGTTCCGTTCGCGAATACGAGTTCCCCACCTTGCTCGGGTTCGCGGCAGGATGCCACCCTGAGGCCGATCCTCTGCGGGAACTGCCAAGCAACTCTGCAGGGATTCACACCTCCGCGCCGCTCGTAGCACAGCTCGGGTGATCGTCCCTTGGGGGTTCGTCCGGTGGAGTGGGCTGCTAGCGTCGAACGTGCTGTCCGGCGCGTGCATCCCGCCCCACGGCACCCCCAACACCCCCAGCCCGAGGAGTCCTATGACCACCGTCGCCGCCATCATCAAGCCCACCGCCGACGCGCCTTTCGAGGTCGGCACCATCGAGCGCCGTGCGCCGCGCGCCAACGACGTCGTCATCGACGTCCACTACGCCGGCATCTGCCACAGCGACATCCACCAGGCCCGCGAGGAATGGGGCAAGGCCATCTTCCCGATGGTCCCCGGCCATGAGATCGCCGGCATCGTCACCGAGGTCGGCGACGCGGTCACCAAGCACCAGGTCGGCGACCGCGTCGGCATCGGCTGCTTCGTCGACTCCTGCCGCGAGTGCGAGAACTGCCTCGCCGGCGAGGAGCAGTTCTGCCTGAAGGGCAACGTCGCCACCTACAACGGCCGTGAGTACGACGGCGAGCCCACCTACGGCGGCTACAGCAAGCAGATCGTCGCCGACGAGAACTATGTGCTGAGCATCCCCGAGGGCATCGAGCTCGACGTCGCGGCACCCCTGCTGTGCGCCGGCATCACCACCTACTCGCCGTTGAAGCACTGGGGCGCCGGTCCCGGCAAGCAGGTCGCCATCGTCGGGATGGGTGGCCTCGGTCACATGGGCGTCAAGATCGCCCACGCCCTCGGCGCAGAGGTGACCGTGCTCAGCCAGACGACCTCGAAGGAGGAGGACGGCAAGCGCTTCGGGGCCGACCACTACTACGCGACCGGTGAAGAGGGCACCCTGAAGTCGCTCCGCGGACGCTTCGACCTCATCATCAATACGGTCTCCGCCGACCTCGACATCGACGCCTACCTGTCGACGCTCAAGCTCAACGGCTCGATGGTCTTCGTCGGACTGCCCGAGAACACGCAGCAGTTCCGGGTGTTCTCGCTCGTCGGTGGCCGCCGCTCGCTCGCCGGCTCGAACATCGGCGGCATCCGCGAGACGCAGGAGATGCTCGACTTCTGCGCCGAGCACGGCATCGGCTCGCAGATCGAGCTCATCGGCGCCGACGAGGTCGAGGGCGCCTACGACCGCGTGGTCCGCAGCGACGTCCGCTACCGCTTCGTCATCGACACGGCGACGATCGGCTGATCGCACCGATACCCTGAGAGCATGATCCGGCTCCCGTTCCGTCGTCCAGGCGGAGCGGGAGCCGTTCCTCGTGAGCCCCTCGGCCGCGAGGTCCTCGTCCTCGGCGGTGTCGCGTTCTTCGTGATGCTCGGGTTCGGTGTCGTGATCCCGGTCCTGCCCGTGTACGTGCGGAGTTTCGGCGTCGGCTACCTCGAGGTCGGGGCGGTCGTTTCGGTCTTCGCGCTCATGCGGCTCATCGCGAACCCGTTCGTGGGTGCGCTCGTCGATCGGATCGGCGAGCGGGTGGTGCTGGCCACCGGCATCGGGATCGTCGCGGTGTCGAGCGCGCTCGTCGGGCTCGCGGCGGACTATCCGCAGCTACTCCTGCTCCGCGGGGTCGGAGGGATCGGGTCGGCGATGTTCTCCGTCGCCGCGATGACACTGCTGCTGCGCACCACCCCACCGCACCGTCGTGGACGGGCGGTCGGGTTCTACCAGGGCGGGTTCCTCGTCGGCGGCATGGCCGGACCGGCCGTCGGTGGCCTGCTCGCGACCATCTCGCTCACGGCACCCTTCTTCTTCTACGCCGGGACCCTCGCGGTCGCCGGCGTCCTCGGACTCGTGATGCTGCGCGGCAGTCGGATCGCCGCGCCGGTCGAGACCGCCACGCAGGCCGAGCCGTTCCGCACCGTCCTCGCCGATCGCCGGTACCAGGCGGCGCTCCTCGCGAACTTCGCGAACGGGTGGGCGTCGATGGGCGTCCGGGGCGCACTCGTGCCGGTCCTCGTCGTGGAGGCGCTCCACGAGGAAGCCGCCTGGACCGGGATCGCGTTCGCGATCGCCGCTGTCGCCCAGACGCTCGCGCTCGGTCCCGCCGGCCGCTTCGTCGACACCGTCGGACGGCGACCCGCGATGCTCGTCGCGTTCCCGGTCGCGGCAGGGGCGCTGCTCGCCATGCCGTTCGTCGGCGAGCTCTGGCTGCTTGTCGTCGCCCTGTGCGTCTACGGCGTCGCGGCGGCCTTCCTCGGGACCGCTCCGGCGGCTGCCGTCGGAGACGCCGCGGGTGGTCGGGGAGGCCGGGCCGTCGCGGTCTTCCAGGCGACGTCCGATCTCGGCGCCATCGTCGGCCCGCTGGTCGCCGGCGCACTGCTCGACGCCTTCTCGTTCCCCGCGGCCTTCGGTTCCGCGGTCGTGCTCATGCTGCTCGTCCCCGTGCTCGCGGCCCGCATGCCGCGGGAGCACCGGAACCAGCCGGCGACCACCTAGCGGGACCGGAGTCGCAGGCCCACCGAGGTGGTGATGTCCTCGCGCTGACCGCCGGAGTGCACGAGCTGCTCGCCGTCGACCGTCAGCTGGCTGGCGTGTTCCGCGAGCGCCGCGGCGACGATCGGGAGGCGGTGCTCGAGCGGGAACCACACGGCGTCGTCGCCCAACGGTTCCAGGTCGGTGCGGTGGTGCACGAGTTCCGCGAACGGCACCCCGCTCCTCCGCGCCGCGACGATCGCGGCCTCGTGCATGCGGAGGTGGTCCGGGTGCCCGTACCCGCCACCGTGGTCGTAGCTGATGACCAGGTCCGGCGAGACGTGTCCGATGAGCGCGACGAGGTCGTCGGCGACGAAGTCGAGCGGAGCGAGTGAGAACGCGCCGGGGGAGACGTCGTCAGCGGGGCCGGCGAGTCCCTCGCGCACCCACCGCATGCCAGAGTCCACGTACCGCGTCGACGTCCCCGGCCGGGCCGCCGGACCCGTCCCCAACCAGAACTGCTCGGCCACGCCGAGCGTCCGGCAGGCGGCGGCGAGCTCCGACTCGCGGTGGGACGCGAGTGCAGCGGAGCCGGCGAGGGACCGGAGCGGGCCGTCGACGACCTCGCCGCGCTCGCCTCGCGTGGCCGTCACGAGGAGGACGCGAGCCCCCTTGTCGACGAGCTCGGCGATGAGCGCACCCGAGGCGAGCGTCTCGTCGTCGGGGTGCGCGTGGGCGAACAGGACGGTGCGCCCGCTGTCGACGAGCGGGAGGAGTCCGCGGTTCACGAGACGGAGGTCGCCGGAGCGGTGGCGGCGGCCGGAGTGGTGTCGAGCAGGGTCCGGTAGACGTCGACGAGGGCGTCTCCCGAGCGCTGCCAGTCGAACCGCTCTGCCCGACGTCGCGCTGCCGAACCGAGTTGCGCGAGCCGCTCCGGGTCGCCGAGGATGGACGAGACCGCGGCGCCCCAGACCTGCGGGTCGCGGGAGTCGATGACGATGCCCGTCTCGCCGTCGACGACGGCCTCCCGCAAGCCGCCCGAGGCCGCCACGACGGTGGGCACGCCGCTCGCCGCGGCTTCCAGTGCGACGAGACCGTACGTCTCCGAATGGGAGGGGACGAGCACGAGCGTGCTCTCGCGGAATAGCGTGGCGAGCCCGACGCGCGACTGCGGCCCGACGAATCGGACGTCGTCGGCGACGCCGAGGTCGCGGGCGAGGGCGGCGAGTTCCTCAGCGTAGCGGTCGTAGTCGACCGAGACGTCCCCGGCGATGACGAGTTCGGGGCGGAGCTCGGGCGCGACCGCGGAGATGGTCTCGATGGCGAGGTCGAAGCCCTTCAGCGGGTGCAGGCGACCGGCGACCACCGCGGTCGGGCGACCTGCACGAGGACCGTCGAGCGGGTGGAACAGCGTCCCGTCGACACCGGGTGGCACGATCGACACCCGATCGGGGCGGGCTCCGAGCCGGGTGATCGCGGTGTCGGCCTCGGCCGCGCTGATCGCGACGACTGCGTCCGACTCCGCGGCGAGCCGTGCCTCGCCGGCCAGGCGCCCGGGGGACTCGGCGCGCTCGCCGTGCGAGAGCGGCGTGGTGGACTCGGCGGCGATGCTGTGGAAGCTCTGCACGTGCGGGATCCCCAGCTCCCGCGCGAGGGGAAGTGCGGCCATGCCGGAGAACCAGTGGTGGGCGTGTAGGACGTCGTATCGCGGCAGTCGGGCGAGTTCCGAGCGGAAGTCCTCGACGAATTCCTCATGCCGACCCTTCGCGACCGGCTCGACGGGACCGGCGTCGAGGAAGCGCAGGGTCACGCCGGGGGCGAGGGAGGCGGCGGACGGCTGGTCGGCCGAAGACCGCCGGGTGATGACGTCGACCTCGTGGCCCGCTGCGCCCATCGCGACGGCCTGATGACGGACCACGACGTTCATCCCGCCAGCATCACCGGAACCCGGCTCGTCACCGGGACTGGTGTGGAGCGAGATCATCGCGATGCGGAGGGGCTGGGGTTGCGAGGGCACCAGACGAGCCTAGTAGCCGTGGGCGTCCCGGCCCCTCGTGACGGAGACACCGGAACGTGCTCGCGCATCCGACGCCGGAGCGTGAGAATGATCGCGAGACGAGCGCGACGATGCGCCCGCCCAGGCGAAAGGGACGATCATGACGACGCTCAACCCGTACCTCGGCTTCCGCGGGACAGCCCGCGAGGCGATGGAGTTCTATCAGGGGGTCTTCGGCGGCGAGCTGCTGCTCTCGACCTTCCGTGACTTCGGTGCCGAGGTCGAACCGGACGAGCTGGATCTGGTCATGCACGCCCAGCTCACGGGTGATGCTGGTGTGGTCTTCATGGCGTCGGACATCCCGAAGCACATGGACTATCGCGAGGGCAGCAACTTCTCGATGTCGCTGAGCGGGCCGGACACCGACGAGGCCCGACTCCGCGAGTACTTCCAGCGGCTCTCGGATGGCGGCACCGTCCAGCAGCCGCTGAGCGTGGCCCCCTGGGGCGACTCCTTCGGCATGGTGCAGGACCGCTTCGGGGTCGCTTGGATGGTGAACATCGCCGCGCCGGCAGCCGCGTAGCCGGGGAACACTTCCACCTGGACAAGCCCGGCGAGGGGGAGCGGTCTGCCCGAAAGGCGCTCGGTCCCTGAGCCTGTCGAAGGGCACACGAGGGACTTCCACAACCGGAACCACTTACCATCTGGAATGTCAGTGGTCCATGGTGGACTGGTTCCATGACCGAGATCACCCCCGCCGCCGCGATCCGCGCTGGCGACGAGTACGCCGCGCAGCTGGCTGAATTCTCGGACGAGTGGGCGGAGCTCCACCGGCAGCAGGCCGTCCTGGACGCGCGGAAGGCGCGCCTCCTGGCCCGTTCCGCCGCCTACGCCGACGCGTTCGCGGACGCCACGGTCCCGGCGATCTTCCCGCCGGCTGAACGTCAGGCGCTCTCACGCCGGTCAACGTGTGCGGCCCTCGCGATGGCGACCCGGATGCCGGAGCGGACGGTCCAGCTTGCGACGAACGACGCCGAACGTCTGGTGAATGACGCACCGGCTGTGCTGGCGTCCCTGGAGGCCGGCCGGATCTCGGCGCGGCATGCGCAGGTGATCACCGACCAGCTCTGCGACGTCCCGACCGCGGGACGGGCAGCGTTTCTCGACCAGGTCCTGCCAGAGGCGGAGCGCATGACCGCCGCAGGCCTCAAGAACCGAGCCCGCGTCCTGCGGGAGTGTCTCCACCCGGAATCCATCACCGCCCGCGCCGTCCGCTCCGAGGCTGACCGCCGGGCCGAGTTCGAACCCGCAGTCGACGGCATGGCATGGGTGCACCTCTTCACCACCGCACCCATCGCGCAAGGCATCATCGAGCGGATCGAGGCGGCTGCCGCGGAATCGCGCAAGGCCGGTGACACCCGCACGTGCGCTCAGCTGCAGGCCGATGCCCTCGCGGCGCTCGCGCTCACCGGAGTGACCCCGGACGACGTCATGTCGAGCCCAGTGCTCCCGCACCCGATCGAAGTGCAGGAGCACATCAAGCCCACCGTGCAGATCACGGTGCCGGCACTCAGCATGGCCGGCGTCAGCGATGCCCCGGCGACCCTCGACGGCTACGGCCCGATCGACCCGGAGACCGCAGCACGTATCGCGGTGAACGCGCCCAGCTTCACCCGGATCCTCGTCCAACCCGAAACCGGCGCGATCCTCTCCGTCAGCCGCAACCAGTACCGGGTTCCGGCCGATCTGCAACGGGCGGTCCGCCTCCGAGACGGCACCTGTCGCGCACCCGGCTGCGGCAGGCGAGCCAGGGCCTGCGACCTCGATCATTCGGTCGCCTGGGAGGACGGCGGAACGACAGATGTCGGGAATCTCGCCTGCCTGTGTCGACATCACCATCGCATGAAGCATCTCCCCGGATGGGACCTCGAGCATCGGCCGGGCGGGGTCCTCGACTGGACGACACCCGACGGGAAGCAGTATCGGACCGAACCGGATCCCGCACCGTTCTGACCGTTTCCGGCCCCTGAGCCTGTCGAAGGGTTCCTCGTGGGCACTTCGACAAGCTCAGTGACCGGAAGAAGTTCACCGTGAACGTTTCGGTCCCTGAGCCTGTCGAAGGGTTCTTCGTGGGCACTTCGACAAGCTCAGTGACCGGGAAACGTCTGTCCGCACCGCTTCGGTCCCCGAGCCGACACCTGTCTCGGACAGCTGTCCGAGAAGTCGTGGTACACTGGTGGGAATGCCTCGCACATCAGGAGTTCCCGCCCTCGGTGTCGAGCAGTCCACCACTGAACGTCCCGCTCCGCCGTCGCGTGTCGAGCGCTTCGCTCCCGTCCTCCGAGTGACGGGCGACCCACGTGCCGAGCGCACCAGGCAGACGATCTTCGACGCCGTCGCCACCATCCTCGCCGGTCGGCCGGAACGCGTGTCCGTCGGCGACATCGTCCGGGTCGCCGGCATTAGCCGCAGCTCGTTCTACGCCCACTTCTCCAGCCTCGACGACCTCACCGCGGCCTACCTGCGGGTGCAGTTCGCCGGCCTTGCCGCGTCCGGTGTCTCGGTGCGTCCCGCGGGCGAGTCGCTGGGCAGCGCCGAGCGCGCCCGCGAAGCCTACCGACGCCTCGTCGCCCAGCTCCTCGAAGACGCACCGCTCTACTCGAGCGTGCTCGAGCTCCCCGTCGCCCGCAGCGCGTTCGACGGCCTCGTCGGCGAGCACGCCGACCACCTCATCGGCTCGCTGCTCGAGCGCACCGAGGTCCCGGTCGGCATCCCGGCGGGCCTGGTCTCAGCCTATGTCGCCGGTGGCACGCTCTCCCTCGTCGACGGCTGGCGCCGCGGACGCATCGACGTCTCGGACGACGAACTGGTCGAAGCCCTGGTCGCCCTGCTGCCCGCCTGGCTGCTCGACGAACGACCCGTCGGCGCGTCACCGCCACCACAGACCCCCGAACCATCCGGCCGCTGAACCGCCGGAGCACGACGACGCCGGTGCGCGAGTACCGGTGACGACCTGAGAAGAGAAGAGGAACCATGCAGTTCATCGTTGGAGAGACCCTGGTCTACCCGCACCACGGAGCGGTCACCATCACCGAGTTGTCGAAGGTGACGATCAAGGGTGTCGAGCAGGACGTCATGACGCTTCGCGTGCACACGTCCGAGCTCACCATCAAGCTGCCGATCGCGAACGCCGACCTCGTCGGTGTGCGCGACGTCATCGACCACGACGGCGTCCAGGCCGTCTACGGCGTGCTCCGCGAGCCGTTCGTCGAGGAGCCCGGCAACTGGTCGCGTCGGTACAAGGCCAACCAGGAGAAGATGGCCAGTGGCAACGTCCACCGCGTCGGCGAGGTCGTCCGCGACCTGTGGCGTCGCGACCAGGACAGCGGCGTGTCGGCCGGCGAGAAGCGCATGCTCCAGAAGGCGCGCCAGGTGCTCGTCTCCGAACTCGCGCTCGCGCAGTCGATGACCGACGAAGAGGCGTCCGCGGGCCTCGACGAGGTGCTCGCCTCGTCGATCGCGACCCCCGAGGCCGTCGCAGCCAAGTAGGACCCGTGAATACGAAGAGCGCCCCGCCGGTTCGGCGGGGCGCTCTTCGTCGTTGTGGAGGGTGCCTTCAGCCCCCGGTGTTGCCGCTCACGATCGCCAGCACGCCGACGACCGCGATGGCGACGATGGGCCCGAACGACAGGGCGGCCTTGGTGATCGTCCAGGCGCGGCTCTCGCGTTCCGGTGCCGGCAGTTCGGCGGGCGACACGTAGACCGGCGCCTGCCCACCGTCACCGGAAGCGCCGCCGCTGAGCTGCAACACCCGAGTGTCCGTCCACGCTCGTCCGTCGAAGTGGACCTGGCGTTCCTCGTCGGTCGGGTGCGGGTACCAGCCCGCGGCTTCGGCCTGCGAGGGCTTGTCCCGCTGGAACCGCAGCACCCTCGAGTCGCCCCAGGTCTCGCCGTCGAAGTGGAGTTCCTTCGTCGGATCGTCGGGGTGCGGGTACCAGCCTGCGGTCGTAGCCATCCCTCAAGTATGACAGCGGGATCGGGGATGCCGAGACCGTCCGATGGGCGGCAGAATGGAGACAATCATGACGACGACACCGCGACCTCGAGCCCCACGTCCACAGATCATCCTCGAGGTGGTCCGCAGTTCCTGGGTCACACCGCACCTCGTGCGCCTCACCCTCGGCGGTCCCGGCTTCGCCGACTTCCAGCCCAAGGACGCCACCGACAGCTACGTGAAGATCTCCTTCGCCAAGCCCGAACTCGGCCTCGAGCCGCCGTACGACCTCGCGGCGCTCCGCGAGACGCTGGCACCCGCCGACCTCCCGGTCACCCGCACCTACACCGTGCGACGCGTGGACCAGGCGGCGGGCACCATGGACATCGACTTCGTGGTGCACGGCGATGAGGGGATCGCCGGCCCATGGGCCGCTGCCGCGCAGCCGGGAGACCGCGTCGTGCTCGCCGGACCCGGCGGTGCCTACCGACCCGACCCCACCGCCGACTGGCACCTCTTCGCGGGCGACGAGTCGGCGATCCCCGCGATCGCCGCCGCCCTCGAGGCGCTCCCGGCGGACGCGAAAGGGCTCGCGTTCCTCGAGATCGGTGGCCGGGACGACCTCGTCGACCTCGACCACCCGGCCGGGGTGCAGCTGATCTGGGTCGGCCGTGCGGCCCGCGATGAATCGACGGCCGCGCTCCTCGCGACCGCCATCAGCGGACACCCGTGGCCCGACGGACGCGTGCAGGTCTTCGCCCATGGCGAGCGGGAGTCGATGAAGGCGTTGCGCGAGGTGTTCCTCACTCAACGAGGGCTCGACCGCTCCCAGCTCTCTCTGTCCGGGTACTGGGCCTACGGACGCACGGAGGACCGCTTCCAGGCGGAGAAGCGCGAACCGATCGGGGTCGTCCTGCCGACGTCGTGACGCTCCGCCCCGCCCCGCCCCGGCGCCGCGCTGCGGGCGGGCGCGGGACTCAGTGCGAGGGGTCGGCCGGCTTGCTCCGCGTCCGGCGGACCCGCGACGGACGCTCGACGCGCGCGCGGATGTCCGGTGGAACGAGGTCGAGCAGCTGATCGCGCCGCAACGGGAGGTCGAGCAGGCTGAGTTTCATCCGGCCCTTGCGCGAGTGCCGGCTCGGGTCGAGACGGACGACGTTGGCTGCGTCGCGCACGAGCCGGACGGTCACGACCGCGCCACTTGCAACATCGGCGAGGACCTGGCCGTCGATCTCGACGGCGGCCTGCTTGGTCGCCGTCCCGATCGAGAACTGCAGGCGCTCCGCCGGCCCGAGGATGAAGGAGCGGTCGATGCCCGACATCGGGGCGACCGGCGTCACGACGGTGGCGGCGACGGCGGGGGACAGCACCGGTCCGCCGGCCGCGTAGTTGTAGGCGGTCGATCCGGTCGGGGTGGCGATCACGATCGCATCGGCTTTGAAGTACCCGTAGGCGGTGCCGTCCACGGCGAGGTCGGCCATGACCACGCCGGTTCCCGGGCGCCGGGCGATGGAGACGTCGTTGAAGGCGAGGAGATGGGCGACCTGCTCGCCGGTGGTGATCGTCACCTCGAGGCCGTGGTGCGGTTCGAGGGAGAACTCGTTGTCGCTGACCCGTTGGAGCGCCTCCGCGAGTGCGGCCGGTTCGACCTCCACGAGGAAGCCGACGTTGCCGTAGTTGACGCCGAGCACCGGTGCGGATCGGCCGGCGAGCAGCCGCATCGCCCCGAGCATCGTGCCGTCGCCGCCCATCGCCACGGCGACGTCGACCGACGACGCGAAGGCGTCCTCGTCGAGCAGTTCGACGTCGTCGCCGAGCCGGTTGGCCTCGGCGCGGAGTCCGACGAGGCGCGCGCCGTGTTCGAGCTGCCATGAGCGGAGGATGCGGACGGAGTCGTCGATGTTCTTCGTCGGGTGCGTGATGAGGCCGATCGTCATCGACGGCCCGGTGGGGTGCTTCGTGCGAGTGGTGGTCACCCGTCGAGCATAGGCCGATCGCCTGACAGCGCGACCGGGACCCGAGCGCCCAGCGGGCAGCAGCGTGCCTTGCGACCGACGCGCGCCGGGCCGGGTTTGGGATACTGGAGGGAGCCGGTCCGCCGTGATCCTCGCGGGGCGCCGAGCGTGGAGGAACGACATGAGCGATGTGACCGAGCACCCTGGCCGACCACGGCGGGCGGGGCGGTTGAAGTCGATCCTCATCGGAATCCTCTGCGCGGTGCTCGTCGTCGTCCTCGGGTTGGTCGTCTGGACCCAGATCGTCATGCAGGGCACCCGTCCCGCCGCACTCGCGGTGTGGGAGGACCCCGCGGTCTCCGTCACCGACGTCGGCGACGCCGTGGTCCTCGCCCCGACCGCGGACGCCGAGCGTCCTGCCTCCGGTACCGGTCTCGTCTTCATCCCCGGGGCGAAGGTCGACCCGTACGCCTACCTGTACAAGCTGTCCGGCGTCGTGGAGGAGGCCGGCGTGACCGTGGTCATCACGAAGCCGACGCTCAACCTGGCGTTCTTCGACCAACGGCCGCTGGAGACGTTCACCGCCGCCGCCCCGGACGTCGACACCTGGTTCGTCGGCGGCCACTCACTCGGTGGGGTGCGCGCCTGCCAGCTCGCGGAGGATCCCGCGGTGACGGGTCTCGTCCTGTTCGGGAGTTACTGCGCGAACGACCTCTCCGGCTCCTCCCTCGAGGTGCTGAGCCTCGCGGGGAGCGACGACGGACTGAGTACCCCGGAGAAGGTCGCCGACGCGCGCGTCCGGTTGCCCGCTGACGCGACGATGATCGAGATCGAGGGGGCGAACCACGCGAGCTTCGGTGACTACGGGGTGCAGCCCGGCGACGGTACGGCGACGATCTCCACCGATGAGGCCCGCTCCGAGATCACGCGGGATCTGGTCGAGCTGCTCGGCTGAGGGTAGGCGTGGGCTTCAGCGGTCCGCAGGGACCCTGACGATCAGCCCTTCGGGACCGGCGGCCCGACGACGAGCAGGGCCGTGAAGACGGCGACGACCACGAGGCCGCCGACGACCACGAGCAGGATCGGGTGTCGGACGAGCCAGCGCGTCAGGCGGTCGAGCATGCGCTGGTCGCGCGGGTCGGCGCCCGCCTCGCGGCGCCACGCCCCGTCGAGTCGGCCGGTGCGGTCCGCCCAGAGGTCGAAGGGGATGGTCGCGTACGGGACGACGGCGCTCACGAGGCCCACGAGGATCGTGCCGATGGGCCAGCGCTGGTTGATCCCGATGAGCAGGACCGTCGCGCCGTACACGAGGAACACGAAGCCGTGCAGCGCGCCACCGATGCTCACGCCGAGGTCGGTCGTCTTCGTGACGTACTTGAGGATCATCCCGATGATGAGCAGGGTCCAGGTGATCGCCTCGGCGATCGCGATCAGGCGGAAGAGGCGGCGCGGCGACACAGGGGCTCCAAGGCTCGGGGTGCAGGTCTTCCAGCTTGCCAGGGACGGCTGAGAAGGCGCTCCCAGCCGGCGTCCGGTTCTGCCACCCTGGGTGGGTCGGGAATACCCGTCGGAGTGACGGGGTTCACCGATATGTATGCAAACACATACAATCGCCGTGACAGCTCGCGGCGAGCCACACGACGTTGGAGAACCTCATGACCACACCCCTCGAGTTCGGCATCGACACCTTCGGTGACGTCACGGTCGACGCCGACGGCGCGCCACTGTCCCAGGCGCAGGTCCTGCGCAACGTCGTGGAGCAGGGCGTCCACGCCGAGGCGGTCGGCCTCGACTTCATCGGCGTGGGGGAGCACCACCGTGAGGACTTCGCGGTCTCGTCACCCGAGGTCGTCCTGGCGGCGATCGCGGCCCGCACCGAGCGCATCCATCTCGGATCCGCGGTCACGGTGCTGAGCTCCGACGACCCAGTGCGGGTCTACCAGCGGTTCGCGACGCTCGACGGCATCTCCGGAGGGCGGGCCGAGGCCATCCTGGGCCGCGGATCCTTCACCGAGTCGTTCCCGCTCTTCGGGTACGAGCTGTCACAGTACGAGGAGCTCTTCGAGGAGAAGCTCGAGCTGTTCGTCGCCCTCCTCGAGCAGGAACCGGTCACCTGGTCGGGCAAGACGCGCGCGCCGCTCCGGGAGCAGTCGGTCTACCCCCGGGTGGAGCACGGGAAGCTGAAGACGTGGGTCGGTGTCGGCGGAAGCCCCGAGTCGGTGGTGCGGACCGCTCGATACGGCCTGCCGATGATGCTGGCCGTGATCGGCGGTGGGCCGCTGCGGTTCGCCCCTTTCGTCGACCTCTACCACCGCGCACTCGCGCAGTTCCAGCTGCCGACCCAGCCCGTCGGCATGCACTCGCCTGCCCACATCGCCGAGACCGATGAGCTCGCGCAGGAGCAGCTCTGGCCGCACTACCGGGCGATGATGGACCGGATCGGCCGCGAGCGGGGCTGGAGCCCGATGACGCGCGGGCACTTCGAGCAGGAGGCCGGCCCGGAGGGTGCGCTGTTCGTCGGTTCGCCCGAGACGGTCGCACGGAAGGTTGCGACCGCGGTCGACGGCTTGGGGCTGTCCCGCGTGGATCTGAAGATCAGCAACGGTTCGCTGTCGCACGAGCACCTCATGGACAGCATCGGTCTGTACGGCTCCGCGGTCGTCCCGCGCGTCCGCGAACTGCTGACCGAGACCTCGACCGCCTGATCCGGTTCAGCGGATCACCGGCGAGCGGTAGGGCATCGTCAGCGTCAGGACGGTGCCGCCGGTCTCGTCGTCGGGTGCCGGGCCGACCCTGAGGGACCCGCCGAACGCGCCGGCCCGTCGATCCAGCTGCAGCAGGCCGCCGGACGGTTCGGCGTCCTCGCGGAGACCGGAGCCGTTGTCGACGACGCGCAGCTCGACGGCGCCCGCCATCCTCCCTCGCCGCTCGGTGGCGGGTGACGAGACCCGGAGGTCCACGACGAGTCGGTCGGCTGCCCCGTGGGTCAGCGCGTTCGTCACGCCTTCCTCGAGCGTGCGGACGACGACCGCGCGCTCCGCGGTCGTGAAGACGTTGTCGATCGGGTCGTCGAGGAGCCGGAAGTCCGGCGAGACGTCGAGACTGGTGGTGATCGACGGGGGGAGCCGTTGCAGGATCGCGCGGATGCTCGGTGCGATCCCGACCTCGAGTAGCGGCGGTGACAGGAGCCGGCTGAGTTCCCGCACGTCGCGCTCGCGCACGGTGCGGAGTTCCTCGCCGAGCGACCGCAGGGTCCTGGCCGCCTCCGACGCGACGTCCGGGCCGCCCTGCTCGAGTGCCGTGGTGACGGATGCGAGCTGGGCGCTGATGAGGACGAGGTGCTGCTGCAGGGTGCCGTGCAGGCCTTCCGCGACCTCCCGCTTCACCCGCAGCTCCTCACCCTGCAGGGACTGGAGGGCGAGGTCGGCCCGGTGTCGCTGATCGGCGTGCGCGCGCTCCTCCTCGCGGGCGCGTCGCCGGGCGGCACTGAGGCTGAACCCGAACGTCGCGCAGACCGCCAGGGCGAGCGTCGTCGTTCCGGCTTCGACGAGGACCGTCTGCAGGCTCGGGTCGCGGTACACGCCCAGCAGGAGCTGGAGTCCGCTTCGCAGCAGCCCCGTCAGCATCGCCACGAGGAGGACACCCGCGAGCACCTTGGGGCGCCACCATTCGTGGAGCGACGGCCCCCACCTCGACCACAGCAGGAGTGCGAGCACGAGGATCGCCGCGCTCAACGAGACGAGGTTCGCGGTGACCCGTTCGGCGAGCATGCCACGCGTCCCGCCCGGGGCGACCCAGGTGTAGATGTAGACGCTCTGGAAGGACACCGCGAGTCCGAAGACCGCGGCCATGGCGCCGCTGGCCGTGATGAACGCCCGGCTGTCGCTCCAGCGCTCAGCGCGAGGGGTCCGGGCCTCCTGGGTCATGGCTCCATTCTGACCTGCCGTGCGCGCCACCGCCGACATCGACGTGCGGCCGGTCGGGAGCTTCCCCCTCGGTCGTTCCCCGGTCGATCCGGGATACTCGGAACATGCACCACCAGTCGCACTCCGACCCCTCGCCCGCCGCGCTGTCCACGGTCGGTGACGCGACGACGGACGCCGCGACCACCAGGCCGCTGCGTGTCGGGGTGATCGAGGATCAGCCGCTGCTCGGCGGCATGCTCGCCGAGCTGCTCGACGGGGCGCCAGGCGTGGAGTTCGTCGGGCGTGCCGGTACGGTCGCTGATGCCCGCAGGCTGTTCCTCCCGGGAACGGTGGACGTGCTGACCATGGACATCGAGCTGCCCGACGGCAACGGGGTGAGCCTCGGCGTCTCCCTCCGCCGGGCGCAACCCGGCCTCGGTGTCGTCCTGCTCTCCGCCTACGACCTCATGGACATGCTGCTCGAGATGCCGGCGGACGTCCGCGACGGCTGGAGCTACCTGTCGAAGACCTCGTCGCTCACGCGCGAGATCCTGCTCGAGGCCATCCGGGTCTCCGCTCGTGGCGAGACGATGCTCGATCCCGAACTCATCGACCGGACCCGGCCCAGAGCGGGGTCGAGTCTCGAGTCGCTCACCGATCGGCAGTACGCCGTGCTGCAGCTGCTCGCGACCGGTCGCTCGAACACGGGGATCGCGACCAGGCTCGGGATCGCGGAGAAGTCCGTCCAGAACCACCTCACGGCGATCTACGCCGCACTCGGGATCGAGCACGACACCTCGAGCAACCCTCGGGTCTCGGCCGTCCTCGCCCTCCTCGCCGAATCCGGCCGCTTGTCCTGACGGGACGTCCGCGGTCGATGCGCGGGTTCAGCGTCCGCGGTCCGGTGCTTCGAGGTCGTCCACCGTCCGATCGGGGCGCCACCCACGCCAGACCGGATGCCTGAACCGTCCGTCCGGTGTCCACTCGCTGAAGCGGACCTCCCCGATGAGGACGGGTTCCACCCAGTTGGCGTCGGCCGCATCGGCCGGCGGGACACCCACGAGGGCCGTCGATGCCCGGCCCAGCCGTTCGAAGCGGAGCGCGGTCGCCGCCAACTCCCGATCGCTGAAGCCGCTTCCGACCCGTCCCGCGTAGTGCAGCAACCCGTCCGAGCCCGGCACCCCGAGTAGGAGCGACCCGATCCCACCCGAGCGCCCGCCCCGACCGGGACGCCAGCCGGCCACGACGACCTCCTCCATGCGTTCGTGCTTGAACTTGACCCAGGTGCTGCTGCGCCGACCCGGGCGGTAGCGTCCGTCGAGCTCCTTCGCCATCACCCCCTCCAAACGCAACCCCCGACTCACCTCGAGCGCATCGTCGAGCGAGCCGTCGATCGTCGGTGGCACCTGGACGACGGTCCCGGATCCGATCGTCCGCTCGAGCAGTTCGCGACGCTCCCGGTAGGGCAGCTCCGTCCGATCCGTGTCGTCCAGCTCGAGCAGGTCGAACAGCAGCAGCCGGACCGGCGTCCGACGGCGCTCCCGTTCGACGTCCCGCTCCGCGGTGAGCTGCATCCGACGCTGCAGCAGCGAGAAGTCGGGACGGCCGTCAGGACCCGACGCCACGATCTCGCCGTCGAGGACGACCGCACGGCCGCCGAGCGACGCCGCGAGTTCCTCGACCACCTCCGGGTACGCCGTCGTGAGGTCCTTACCGTTCCGGCTCGACAACCGCACCCGCCCCGTCGAGCCGTCGACGCTCGCGATCGCACGGATGCCGTCCCACTTCATCTCGAACGCCCAGGATCCGTCGTCGACCAGCTCGCCGGGTGCCGCGACACTCGCGAGCATGGGGGTGGGGATCCCTCGAGGCCGTGCGACCGGGGGAGCCGGCGGGTCGCCCGGGGCGCGCATCCGGTGGATGAGCCACGACGGCGCCTCCCGACCCGTCCCGCCCGCGGTCCGGATGAGCGCGAACCGCATCGGCCCGCCGAGCGCACCTCCCGCCCGGCCGTGCAGGGTCCCGATGACCTCGTCGTCGCGCCACTTCTCCAGCTCGTAGGTGCCCGCGTCCCAGATGGTCACCTCACCGGCCCCGTACTCACCAGCGGGGATCGTGCCCTCGAAACTGCCGTACTCGATGGGGTGGTCCTCCGTGCGCACCGCCAGATGGTTGCTGCTCGGATCCGTCGGCACCCCCTTCGGCAGGGCCCAGGACACCAGCACGCCGTCGTGCTCGAGTCGGAAGTCATGGTGGAGTTTCCTGGCCTCGTGCCGCTGGATCACGAACGAGGGCGGCGTCCCGGCAGCGGGAGGCGCCGGCGGTCCGTCCGGGACGGGCTCGGGCGTCCGCTCCGCGTCCCGCTTCCGCCGGTACTCCACGAGCCGGTCCTCGTGTTCCGACGGGCGGATCGTGATCGACGGACGCGGGTCGCCGAGCACCCGCAACGGGTCCTCACCGTCCGCCAGCCGCTCGAGCACCGCAGGGAACTCCAGCTGCGCCAGCCCAGGATCGTCGAGCTCCTCCCACCGGCGGGGAGCCGCCACCGTCGGCCGAGACCGACCCCGCAACGAGAACGGCGCGATCGTCGTCTTCGACCCGTTGTTCTGACTCCAGTCGACGAAGACCCTCCCCGTGCGTCGCTGTTTCGACATCTCGCTCACCACGAGGCCCGGCTCGTCCGCGGCCAGCGCCCGCGCGAGCTCATGCGCCACGAGCGACACCTCCGCGGAACTCTGCCGACCGTCCAACGCCGCGTACAGGTGGATCCCCTTGCTCCCACTCGTGAGCGGAACCGGATCCAACCCCATGTCCACCAACACCGCCCGCGCCAGGCCCGCGACCCCCGCGCACTCGGCGAGGGACACCCCCTCACCCGGATCGAGGTCGAGGACGAGACGGTCGGGCGGTCGGCGCTCGCCGGATCGGTCGAACCGCCACTGCGGCACGTGCAGCTCGAGCGCACCCAGCTGCGCCAGCCACGTGAGTGTCGCGAGATCGTCGACGATCGGGTACTCGTTCGTGTGATCGCTGTGCTCGATGGGGAGCCGTTGGACCCAGTCGGGAGCCGAGGCGCCCAGGTCCTTCTGGAAGAACCCCGACTCCGGCGACGCAGCCGTGCCGACGCCGTGCACCCAGCGTTTCCTGGTCACCGGCCGATCGGCGAGGTGCGGGAGCAGGTGTTCGGCGACCGCGGCGTAGTAGGCGAGGACCTCGGCCTTCGTCGTGCCGGTCTCGGGGTACAGCACCTTGTCGAGATGGGTGAGCTGGATCCGGCGTCCGTCGACGTCGACCCACTGCGTCTGCCCGCCGCCACCGCTCGTCCTCGCCATGGCGATCAGCCTGCCGCCCACGGGCGTCAAGGGCTAGCCCTTGACGATGTTCCGGGTGTCTACTGGTCACCACGACAGCGCGGGCGGATCCGCCCGCGGACGGGAGCGGTCATGCGCGCGATCTGGAAGGGTGCGGTCACCTTCGGCCTGGTGAACGTCCCGGTGAAGGTGTACAGCGCCACGGAGGACCACGACCTCTCGTTGCACCAGGTCCACGACGCCGACGGCGGACGCATCCGGTACCAGCGCAAGTGCGAGGTCTGCGGGAAGGTCGTCAGCTACGACCACATCGACAAGGCCTACCAGGACGGCGAGCAGACGGTGGTCCTCACCGCCGACGACCTGGCATCACTCCCCGAGGAACGCAGCCGCGAGATCGAGGTCGTCGAGTTCGTGCCGAGCGACGACCTCGACCCGA
Organism: Plantibacter sp. 2H11-2; assembly: GCF_050031945.1. Taxonomy (NCBI): domain Bacteria; kingdom Bacillati; phylum Actinomycetota; class Actinomycetes; order Micrococcales; family Microbacteriaceae; genus Plantibacter; species Plantibacter sp. 2H11-2. The sequence goes on from NZ_JBNBBL010000003.1 coordinate 83,337, forward strand.
TCATGTTCGACCGCAGCTACTTCCTCGAACCGGACTCCTCCTCGTCGAAGGCCTACGTCCTCCTCCGGCGGACGCTCGAGGAGACCGACCGCACGGCCATCGTGCGGTTCGCCCTCCGCCAGAAGACGCGTCTCGGTGCCCTCCGGGTGCGCGAGGACGTCATCCTCCTGCAGACACTGCTCTGGGAGGACGAGGTCCGGGAGGTGCGGTTCCCGGCCCTCGAGGAACGCGTCCGCATCTCCGCCAAGGAACTCGAGATGTCGGAGGCGCTCGTCGAGTCCTTCTCGTCCCGCTTCCGCCCGGACGCGTTCGTCGACGAATACCAGGCACAGCTCCGGAAGCTCATCGACGCGAAACTCGAGCAGGGCGACGCACTCGACACCGCCGCCACCTTCGGCGAGCAGCCCGAACCCGACGACGACACGGGCGCCGAGCCGATCGACCTCATGGAGGTGCTGAAACGCAGCATCGAACGGCAACGTGGCACGACCGGCGCGAAGACGGCGAGTACAGCGAAGCGATCCGGCGCCGCCAAGCCCGCCGCGACGAGCAGCTCGGCGAAGACCGGTACCGCGAAGACGGGTACCGCCAAGACCGCGGCGTCGAAACCGTCGACCGCGACGAAACGCAAGAAGAGCGCCTGAGCGACGACGCCCGGGCTGAGAGGGAGCACGACATGATGGAGCACCGCGTCACCCCGTTCCTCTGGTACGACTCGCAAGCCGAGGAGGCGGCGACCTTCTACGTGTCACTGTTCCCCGACTCCCGGATCACCTCGGTGAGCCGCTACCCGGAGGGCGGACCCATGCCGGCCGGCCAGGCGATGGTCGTCGAGTTCGAGCTCGAGGGACTCCCCGTCAGCGCGATGAACGCCGGGCCCATCTTCTCGTTCACCGAGGCGTTCTCCTTCTCCGTCAGAGCCGACACCCAGGACGAGATCGACCGGCTCTGGGACGCCCTCATCGCCGACGGCGGCGCCCCGAGCCAATGCGGCTGGCTCAAGGACCGCTGGGGACTGTCCTGGCAGATCGTGCCAGGCATCCTCGCCGAACTGCAGAACGACCCCGACCGGGAACGCGCGGCACGGGCCATGCAATGCATGATGGGGCAGACCAAGTTCGACATCGCCGAACTCGTCGCCGCAGCGGACGGTCGATAGCGGCTCCTCCACAACCGACCAACCGACGGGACACCGCCCCTCCGAGACGCCGACGCAGTCCACCGTCAGCAGCTCCTGACAGACTTGCCGCATGTCCCACCCCAGCGCGCCCACCCCCGCCCACCCCGAACCGACCCCCACCGGATCGGTCGCCGAGGCGACGGCGGCGCTCGCCGCACTCACGGGCGTTCCGGGGGCCACGTTCCACGACGGTCAACTCGAAGCGATCCTCGCGCTCGTCGACGAACATCGTCGTGCGCTCGTCGTCCAGCGCACCGGTTGGGGCAAGTCCGCCGTCTACTTCATCGCGACCGCACTCCTGCGCCGACGGGGCGCCGGGCCGACGCTGCTGGTCTCGCCGTTGCTCGCGCTCATGCGCGACCAGGTGGCGGCCGCCGAGCGCGCCGGCGTGCGCGCGGTGGCGATCAACTCGGCGAACGCACACGAATGGGACGACGTCCGGGCGCGCCTGGAGGCCGACGAGGTCGACGTCCTGCTCGTGTCACCCGAGCGGCTCAACAATCCACGCTTCCGCGATGAACAGCTCCCGACTCTCGTGGCCCGCACGGGCATGCTGGTGGTGGACGAGGCGCACTGCATCTCCGACTGGGGACACGACTTCCGACCCGATTACCGGCGGCTCGCCGAACTGATCGGACGCCTCCCGGCCGAGGTCCCGGTCCTGGCGACCACCGCGACGGCCAACGCACGCGTCGTCCGCGACATCGCCGAGCAGCTCACCGCACCCGGCGCCGCAGGCTCCCACGGAGCCGAGGTGCTCACCATCCGCGGCTCGCTCGCGAGGGCGTCCCTCCGGCTCGGCGTGCTCCGGCTGCCGGAGTCCCGGGACCGCCTCACCTGGCTGCTCAGCCACCTCGGCGGGCTCACCGGGTCCGGCATCATCTACACGCTCACGGTGTCCGCCGCGGAGGACACCGCGCGGCTGCTGCGCGAGGCCGGTCACGAGGTCCGGGCCTACACGGGCCGGACCGATCCCGATGAACGCGAGGAGTCGGAGCGGCTCCTCAAGGAGAACCGCTTGAAGGCGCTGGTCGCGACGAGCGCGCTCGGCATGGGGTTCGATAAACCGGACCTCGGGTTCGTCGTGCATCTCGGCGCTCCGTCCTCGCCGGTCGCGTACTACCAGCAGGTCGGTCGCGCCGGCCGCGCCACCGAGCATGCCGACGTCCTGCTCCTGCCCGGGGCGGAGGACGAGGAGATCTGGCAGTACTTCGCGACCGCGTCGATGCCGGACGAAGCGCGGGCCACCGCGGTGCTCGACGCACTCGACAGTCAGCCGCGGTCCACGCCCGCGCTCGAGGCGCTCGTCAACCTGCGTCGCACACCCCTCGAACTCCTTCTCAAGGTGCTCGACGTCGACGGCGCGGTGCAGCGGGTGGCCGGGGGATGGGTGTCGACCGGGCAGCCGTGGGTCTACGACCGGGAGCGGTACCGGCGGATCGCCGAGGCCAGGGTGGCGGAGCAACAGGCGATGCTGGCTTACGAGCGGGGCGACGAGTGCAGGATGCTCGTGCTGCAACGCGAGCTCGACGACGCGAGCGCGGTGCCCTGTGGCCGGTGCGACCGCTGCGCCGGGCCGTGGTTCCCCACCGAACTCGACAGTGCGGCGGCCGCCTCCGCGTCGGAAGCGCTCGGTCGGGTCGGCGTGGAGCTCGAACCGCGGGCGCAGTGGCCCACGGGAGCCGACCGCCTCGGCGTCACCGCCGACGGCGCAGCGGTGAAGGGACGCATTGCGCTCGACGACCGCCTCGAGGCCGGGCGCGCGCTCGCTCGGCTCACCGACCTCGGCTGGGGTGGTGTGCTGCGTGAGCTCTTCGCCGCGGGTGCACCCGACGCTCCCGCCTCGCGCGCGGTCATCGACGCGAGTGTCCGCGTCCTGGCGGATTGGCCGTGGACGCAACGGCCGGCCGCCGTGGTCAGTGTGCCGTCACGGTCGCGTCCGCAGCTCGTCGACTCGGTGGCGAGGGGCATCGCGTCGCTCGGGCGACTGCCGTACCTCGGGGAGCTCGACCTCGTCGGCGACGGCCCGCGCGGTGGTCCCGGCGGCAACAGCGCCTACCGTCTGGCGGGCGTCTGGGACGCCTTCACCGTCGGATCCGAACTCCGGGCGCAGCTCGCAGCGCTCGAGGGCGCGCCGGTCCTGCTCGTCGACGACCGGGCCGACAGTCGGTGGACGCTCACCGTCGCCGGTCGCGCGCTCCGCCGCGCCGGATCCGGCCCGGTCCTCCCGTTCGCGCTCGGGATCGTGGGCTGATCGCCCATCAGCCCTCGTGGAGGCTGGAGCGGGTGTCCTTGGCCAGGTGCCGCGGCAGCAGGATCGTGCAGACGAGTCCGACGACGGCTGCTGCAGCGCAGATCGCGAAGCTCAGACGGAATGCGTCCGCACTGGGTGTCGTGACAGCTCCGTCGGTGACGACCTGGGAGGCCAGGATGGCGCCGATTACCGCACTCGCGATCGTGGAACCGAGCGTCCGCATCACGGAGTTGAGTCCGTTGGACGCCGCCGTCTCGCTGGGCGGGACGGCACCCATGATGAGCGTCGGCATGGCGGCGTAGGCGAACCCCACCCCGAAGCCGACCGCGGTGGCTGTGAGCACGGTGTGCCAGACCTCGGTCATGAGTCCGATCGCGATCGCGTAGCCGACCGCGATGATCGTGATGCCGATCAGCAGGCTCAACCGGGCGCCCTTGGCCGCGGTCAGTCGAGCGGCGACCGGCGACATCGCCCACATGATGAGACCGCTGGGCATGAGGCAGAGGCTCGCGATGAGCATGTTCTGCCCGAGACCGACCCCGGTGCCGACCGGCGCCTCGAGGATGCCCGGGAGGACGACCGTGCTGCCGAAGAAGGCGAAGCCGACCGTGATGGATGCGAGGTTCGTGAAGAGCACCGTCCGCCTGGCGGCGATGCGCAGGTCGACGAGCGGGCTGGAGGACCGTACCTCGAACCACCCCCAGAGCAGGAGCACGACGACGCCGCCGATCAAGCAGCTGAGGGTCCCGACGCTCGTCCAACCCCACTCGTTGCCTTTCGAGACGGCGAGGAGGATCGGGACGAGGCCGGCGGCGAGACCGATCGCGCCGATCCAGTCGAAACCGCCTTCGCTCCGGAGGGTGCTCACCGGGACGAAGCGCGCGACGAGGACGAAGCCGATGAGCCCGAGTGCACCCGCGACCCAGAACAGCACATGCCAGTCCAGGTACTGCGAGATCACGGCGGAGATCGGGAGACCGACGGCACCACCGATGCCGAGGGTGGCACTCACGAGCGCGACCGCGGGGCCGAGCCGCTTCGCGTGGAGCACGTCGCGCAGGATGCTGATGCCGAGCGGGATCACGCCCATCGCCATCCCCTGGAGGGCACGGGCGACGATGAGCGGGACGATCGTGGACGAGAAGGCGGCGAGCACCGATCCGGCCATCATGATCCCGAGCAGGATGAGCACCATCCGTCGTTTGCCGTAGAGGTCGCCGAGCCGACCGGCGATCGGGGTCGCGACCGCGGCCGACAGGAGCGTGGCCGTCACGACCCACATGCTGTCGGAGGCGTGCACGCCGAGGATCGTGGGAAGCGTCGGCACGAGTGGGGTGACGAGCGTCATCATGAACGCCGCGACGAGACCGGTGAACGCGAGGCTCGTGACGACCGCCCGCTCCGGAAGTGGTTTGCGGAGTGCCGCCCGCTCCTCGTCGCTGAGCCAGGGGCGCTCGGCCCCAGGCTGGTCCTCGTCGTGGTCGTCGGGCTGCGCTGAATCCTGCGTCACGGGTCCTGTTCCTGTGGAGAGTCGATGCGGCCGAGGCCACTCGGAGTCGAACACCGTCCGCCGGCGCCGTATTCCCGGCTCGGCCGGGCCGATGGCGTCGGCCTCGTCGTCGACTCAGCGCGGGAGGCGGGGGATCGCCGCGATGAGCTGCTTCGTGTAGGCCTCGGCGGGATCGTGGAGGACCTGCGCGGTGGCGCCGGCCTCGACGACCTGCCCGTGTCGGAGGACCATCGTGCGTTCACACAGCGCGGCCACCGTGCCGAGGTCGTGCGAGACCATCACGAGCGCCAGACCGTTCGAGGCCCGCAGCTCGGCGAGGAGCTCGATGATCTGGATCCGGGTGCTCATGTCGAGGGCACTGACGGGCTCGTCGGCGAGGAGGAGCCGGGGGTTCGGGACGATCGCGCGGGCGATGGCGATCCGCTGCCGCTGGCCGCCCGAGAACTCGTGCGGGAACCGCGACGCCGCGTCGGCGGGCAGTCCCACCGCCTCGAGTGCCTCGGTCGCGCGGACGGTCGCCTGCTCGGTGGTCGCCAGACGGAGGGATCGCAGCGGTTCGGCAACGATGCGCCCGATGCGCTGCCGAGGATCGAGCGAGGAGTACGGATCCTGGAAGACGGCCTGCACCGATGCGCGGAACCGACGGACCCGTGTCCGATCGCGGGGGTCCAGTGCGCCACCGTCGAACCGGACCGAGCCCGTGGTCGGCCGGTCGAGGCCGAGCAGCAGCCGGAGGAGGGTGCTCTTACCGGCGCCGGACTGACCGACGATCCCGACGGCCTCTCCTGCGCCGACGGCCAGCGACACGTCGGCCAGGGCCTCCTGACCGCCGCGGTACCGGAAACCGACCGCATCCAGCTCGAGGATCGGCGTCGTCGTGATCGGTGCATCGGTCATCGTGGGTCCTCCAGCGCGTCGTCGAGCGCGCGTGCGCTGGTGACCAGACGACGGGTGTCCTCGTGCTGCGGTGCCGTCAGCACCTGCGCCACCGCGCCGCGTTCCACGGCCCGACCCTCGCTCAGCACGACGACCTCGTCGACCATGGTCGACACGACGGCGAGGTCGTGACTGATGAACAGGAGCGCCATGCCGCGTTCCCGGACGAGCCGGTCGATGAGCGCGAGCACCTCCGCCTGGACGGTCACGTCGAGCGCCGTCGTCGGCTCGTCCGCGATGAGGAGCTGCGGGCGACCGGCGAGCGCGATGGCGATCGCGATGCGCTGCCGCTGCCCGCCGGACAGCTCGTGGGGGTAGGAGGCGGCGATGCGCGCAGTGTCGGTGAGGGATACCTCGACGAGGGCTGCTTCGACGGCCTCCTTGAGCCGTTCGCCCCGGAGTCCCAGATGGCGACGCAGGGGCTCGGCGAGCTGGGCGCCGACCCGCATGAGCGGGTCGAGTGCGGTCAGCGGCTCCTGGAAGACGAGTCCGGCAACCCGACCGCGGAGTGGCCGCAGCGCGCGGTCCGGGGCACCGATCACCTGGGTGCCGGCCAGTTCGACGCTGCCGCTCGCGCTCAGCTGTTCGCCGAGCAGCCCGATCACCGCGAGGGAGGTCAAGGACTTCCCGGACCCGGAACCGCCGATGAGTCCGAGGCGACCCCCGGCGGCGATGGTCAGGTCCAGCCCGTCGAGGAGCGGCTGGTCAGCGCCGTCGGGAGCACCGCGCCGGACGCCTCGGGTGATGGTCAGTCCGGAGATGTCGAGGAGATCGCTCATGCGCCGCGCCTCCTCGTCGGATCGCCGAGGTCCCGCAGGCCGTCCGCGATGAAGTTCACGCCCACCACGAGCATCACCACGGCGACACCCGGAGCGATCGCGCCGACCGGTGCCGTCGTGACGGTGGCCTGGGCCTCCTGCAGCAGGCGTCCCCAGGAGGCGTTCGGCGGTGGCGCGCCGAGGCCGAGGTACGACAGGCTCGCTTCGGCGAGGACGGCGATGCCGAACTGCAGCGCGAGGTTGACGCTCAGGGTGGGCCAGATGTTCGGGAGCACATGCTGGCCGATGACACCGGCCCAGCTCGTCCCGGCAGTCCTGGCCGCGACCACGTACTGCTCGCTGAGGACCCGCTTCGTGAGGATCCGGGTCAGGCGGGCCACGATGGCCGACATGGCGAGTCCGATCGCGATGATGGCGGTGCCGAGTGACGCGCCCTGGGCTGCCACGATGAGCATGGCGAGCAGGAGCACCGGGAAGGCGATCACGACGTCGAGCGCGGCGGAGATCGTGTCGTCCAGCCAGGCCGACGCGAAGGCCGCAGCGAGTCCCACGGCGATACCGATGACCGCGCCGACCGCGACGGCCCCCGCCCCGGTCGCGAGCGCGATGCGCGCACCGATCATGAGCTGGGTCATCAAATCGCGACCGAGCTTGTCCGTACCGAGCCAGTGGGTGCCGGTCGGGCCTTCGAGACGACCGCCGGATGTGTCCGTGGGGGCGAAGGGCAACCACACGAGCGAGACGGCCGCCAGGACGGCGATGACGCCGACGAGGACGAGTCCGACGGTCAGCGTCGCGGACCGGGCGCGGCGCCGCACCGGGCGTCGGTCGGCGAGCGCGGTCCGGGCGTCGACGGCGCTCATCGGAGCCCGTTCCCCGAGATCGAAGTGCGCAGACGCGGATCGATGAGCCGCTGCGCGATGTCGGCGACGAAACCCGTCAGGAGGACGACGAGGGTCGAGACGAGGAGGATGCCCTGGATGTTCGGGTAGTCGTGCTGCTGGATCGCCGTCAGGAGCATCGACCCGAGGCCGGGCAGGCTGAAGACGCTCTCGACCACGACGGCGCCGAGGAAGGTGGTGGCGAGCTCGATGCCGAGGATCGCCACGACGGGCACCGCGGCGTTCCGGGCACCGTGTCGGAGCAGGGCCTCACCGAAGCCGGCTCCCTGCGCCCGTGCGGAGCGCAGATAGTCGCTCCCGACCACGTCGAGCGTGGCGGAACGGACGTATCGGGTGATGGACGCACTCATGACGATGGCGATGGTGATGACCGGGAGGGCGAGGCTCGTGAGTGCCGCGGCAGGATCTGCCCAGTCGTCGCGAGGGAAGCCGCCGGACGGGAACAGTCGGAGCGTCACCGCGAACACGCTGACGAGCAGGATGCCGACCCAGAACACCGGCACGGCGATCCCGAGCTGCGAGAGGCCGGACAACGCGATGCCGTACCAGCGGTCGGCCCGGAGTGCGGACACGACACCGGCCACGAGGGCGAGCACCACGGCGAGGAGGAACGCGAGGAGCGTCAGCGGCACGGTGACCTGGAGGCGCGACGCGATCTCGGGTCCGACCGGGAGCGAGCTCACGAACGAGGAACCGAGGTCGAGGGTGAGGACGCCGCCGAACCAGGCGGCGAACTGCTCGCCGAGCGGCCGGTCGGCTCCCACCTGCTCGCGCGCCGCGTCGATCTGCTCCTGCGTGGCGTTCACCGAGAGCAGGGCGTTCGACGGGTCGCCCGGCAGCAGCCGGAGCAGCACGAACAGCACCGTCATGGCGACGAGGAACGACACCACGAGGAACGCGGATCGGCGCAGCAGGTAAGCGAGCATGGTGGACCTCAGCGTAGCGAGGCCCGGGCCGACCGGGCGGTGCCGGTCGGCCCGGGCGACGACTACTTGCGGACGATGTCCGCCACGAAGAACTGCGAGTTCAGGCCGTTGACGCCGTACCCCGAGACGTCGCTCGCGGCGACGACGATCTGCGGGTAGAGGTAGAGCCACACGCTCGCCGCGTCCTCGGCGATCTGCTCGTTGACGAGCTTCAGCTTCGCCGTCTGCTCCTCGGTGGTCGTCGCCTGCTCGGCCTCCGACACCCACTGGGTCACCTCGGGGTTGTCGTAGCCCCAGTAGAAGTCCGGGTTGCCGTACCAGACGACGTCGCGGTCGTTCACGTGCTCCTGGAGGGTCGCCTGGAAGTCGCGTTCCTTGAACACCTTCGAGTACCACTCGTCCGCGCTGATCGTGTTGATCTCGACCGTGATGCCGACCTTCGCGAGTTCACTCTGGAGGAACTCGGCGACGGCCGGGTGCGGGTCGTAGCTCGGGGTGTCGAGGGTGAAGGTGAAGCCGTCGGCGAAGCCCGCTTCGGCGAGCTGCTGCTTGGCGAGCTCGGGGTCGTACGGGTTCACCTGCGTGAGGTCCTCGTACCAGGGGTCCGTCGGCGGGACCATCGACCCGATGAGCGTGCCGTAGTCGCCCCAGATCGACGAGAGCAGCTTCTTGGTGTCGATCGCCGAGTACACGGCCTTGCGGACGAGCGCCTGGTCGAACGGGGCGACCCGGTCGTTGAAGGCGAGCAGCTCCTTCGTCGTGGAGTCGCCGTCGGAGACGACGTAGTCCGCGTTGTCGGTGAACTGGCTCAGCTGGTCGGGGCTCTGCACGCTCGTGATGATGTCGATCTGCTTCGTGACGAGCGCATTGCTGAGCGCGGTCGCGTCGGTGAAGTAGGTGAAGACCACCTCCGCGTTCTTGGCGGGCTCACCCCAGTAGTCGTCCCAGCGCTCGAGGCTCAGGGTGCTGCCGCGCTTCCAGTCGCCGAGCGTGTACGGACCCGTGCCGTCCTCGGTGGTCTTGAGGTCCTTCGCCGCGTCGTTGACGATCCAGACGTAGCTCAGGTTGTAGATGAAGGAGATGGAGCGCTCGGAGAGGGTGATGACGACGGTCTTGTCGTCGGGGGTCGCGATGCCGGAGATCACCGCGAAGCTGCTCTTCCGTGCCGACTGCGAGTCCTCGGCGGTCACGGCCTCGATGCTCGACTTCACGTCCGCCGAGGTGAGCGGGTCGCCGGAGTGGAAGGTGACGCCGTCCTTGAGGGTGAAGGTGTACGTCAGGCCGTCGTCGCTCACCGTGCTGTCGGCGGCGAGCACCGGTTCGACCTCGCCGTCGTCCGTGAGGCGGTACAGGCCCTCGTACACGTTGCCGGTGAAGGCCTCCGTGACGCCTTGGCCGCCGCCGCCGGTGTTGCTGAGGTTCTGCGGCTCGTAGAGCGAGCCGACGGCGATGGTCGCGTCGTCGCCCGTCGCCGAACTGCCACCACCACCGGCGCAGCCGGCGAGGGCGACGGCGGCGGCGACGGACAGGGCGACGAGCCCGATGGTTCTCTTCACGGATACTCCTGTGGTGTGGGGGTGATGATGCTGGTGCAGGCTGTGGGGTGCTGGGGGTCAGACGGCGTAGAGGTCGAAGCCTTCGCGAAACCGGACGATCCGTTCTCCGGCGAGGACGTCTCCGGCGAACCGGTTCTGCGGCGGCGGCATCGGACAGTTGTACTGCACGGAGAAGCCGCAGGGCGGCACGAACGCGCGGTTGAAGTCGAGGACGACCTCGCCCGCCGTGCCGAAGCCGCCGTCGTCGGTCCGCTGCACGAACAGGAACCGGCCGGCGCCGTAGGTGCCCGACTCGTCATCGCGCCCGTTCGTCGCGTCGCCGAACACGAGGAGGAGCGTGCCGCCGTCGTCGAAGGCGCTCATCGTGTACTCGACGCCGTCCCGCGTGAACACGATGTCGCCGGGGACGACGAGCTCCCGTGATCCGCCGTTGTCTCGGATGTGCTCGAACGGGACGGTCCGCGAGCCGTCGACGGGCGTGAACCGCGCCGTCTGGACCCAGGCGGGGTCGTACGGGAAGACCTCGATGCCGTCGAACGCGCGGATGGCGGGTGCGTTCGCGTCCCATCGGCGGATGCCGACCTCGTCCTGGCCCGTGTCGAGGTGGGTGCGGCGGAGCGTCGTCACCGTGACGCCGCTCGGCTGCTCGGCGGCGATGGCGGCTGCGGCTGCATCGACGGTGGCCGGCGTCTCCTCCGCGAGCCACCGCGTCTCGACGAGGGCGAGGTTGCCGAGCGGCGCGGTCACGGCGGCTCGACGCTCCTCGCGCCAGGCGTCGTGCTCGGCGATCGCGTTCGGCTGCGGGGCGGTGTGGATCGGCATGTCTCGATTCTCCGGATGACGGCGGGCGGGTCCCAATCGTGTGTCCTTCGGAGTCCAGCTCGTTTCGGGCGGGAACTATTCCCGAGCCCGGCGACGACCCTGCGCGGGACGGCGAGCGACCGGGTCGCGACGGTCTGGGAGGATGTCCTCATGAACGCCACGCTCGTCCGCATGCCCGCCGATCGACTGCGGGGGTGGATGCTCGCCGCGAACGCGCAGTACCGCCTCGAACGCATCGAGGCGGGGGAGACCGAGGCAGAGGCGACGGCGAAGGCTGCACAGTCCCTCGCCGAGACGTTCCCGGCCGGCCGGCTCCAGGTCGGACACCTCGTCTTCGAGGTGGTCCTCGACGAAGCCGCAGTCGGCGTGCTCTGGATCGGACCGCGGAGCACGAGCCACCCGGACGAGTGGTGGGTCTGGGACGTGGAGATCGACGAGTCGTTCCGCGGGCGTGGGCTCGGCCGGCAGGCCATGCAGCTCGCCGAGACGGCGGCCAAGGAGCAGGGCGCGAAGACGCTCGGGCTGAACGTCTTCGGATTCAACCGGATCGCGCGCGGCCTGTACGAGTCGCTCGGCTACGAGACGATGGCCGTGCAGATGCGCAAGGCGCTCTAACGCGGGTCCAGCCCGTCGATCAGCTCGGTCATGACCCGGTCGGCGAGTGACGGAGGCTTCGGGTGCCCGTCGGCGGTGGTCCGCGAGGTCGTCGCCCGGTCGAGCGCGAGGACCTCACCGTGGAGGTGCTCCATCTTCGCGTCGAGCCTGGAGGCAGCCTCAGCGGCGTGCTTGAGCTCGGCGAGCAGGCTGTCCGGCACGGCCTTGTCGTACTTGTAGTAGATCTTGTGTTCGAGGCTCGCCCAGAAGTCCATGGCGATCGTCCGGAACTGGATCTCGACGGGCACCTGCACGACGCCGTCGGACATGAACACCGGAACCTCGACGATCACGTGGAGGCTCTGGTACCCGTTCGGCTTCGGGTTCGCGATGTAGTCCTTGACCTTCACCACGGTGATGTCCTGCTGGCTCGTCAGGAGTTCGAACACCTTGTACGTGTCGGAGATGAAGCTGCAGGTGACGCGGATGCCCGCGATGTCCGTGATGTGTTCGCGGATGTCGTCGATGTCCTGCCCGTACTGCTTGCGTTCGATCTTGCCGATGATGCTCTCCGGCGACTTCAACCGCGAGCTGATGTGCTCGATCGGGTTGTAGTCGTGGATCTGCGTGAACTCCTCCTTGAGGATGTTGAGCTTCGTGGTGATCTCGTCGATGCCGAACTTGTACAGCATCATGAACCGCGTGAACTCGTCCTTGAGGCGCTTCAGCTCCTCAAGGTTGTCCGACGACGTTGGTCCGGTCATGGGCGTGCGCTCCAGCTCTGTCTCCGACGGGCCGACGGCCCGCTCGCACTCTACTGAAGCGGCCTTGGAACGCCTCTCAGCCTCCTGTGAATCAGGACCGTCGCGAGCAGTTCAGTGCTGCAGGGCCGCGCGGCGACGTGACGAGGCCTGGAGCCGGCGGGCGCGCCCGGCGGTCAGCATCAGGCCGAGGACGACCCCGGCGACGGCCCCGGACGTGTTCGCGAGGAGGTCGCGGGGATCGCTCACGCGTCCGGGGATCGCGAGTTGCGCGGCCTCGATGCCGACCGTCAGCGCGGCTGCGACGAGGATGGCGAGCCACCAGCGCCGCCGTCCGAGCAGGAGCAGGAAGAAGACGCCGATCGGGACGAACATGGCGATGTTCGCTCCGAATTCGAGGCGCTCGTAAGTGACCCACGCCGTCGACTCCCACCGGGCGAGGAGGTCGACGAGTCGGTACACGAGGGACTCGGTCCGGCCGTCGAAGGGCCGTGGGCCGAGGGTGATGGCCGCCACGAGCGCGAGGTACACCACGGTGAGGGTGCTGAGCACGGGATGGCGGCGGAACATCGGCCCAGCATGCCCGAGCCACCTTGGCGGCGCTTGAGTGTTCCCTGGACGGGGACGATGCGTCGCCGATGAGGCCGGTCGGGTCGTCAGCAGCGCGTCAGCGCCCTCGCAACCGCTCGATGTCGCGTCGTTCACGCTTCGTCGGTCGACCGGCGCCCCGGTCTCGGACGGCCACGACCTGCCGTTCCGCCGGCGTCGGCAGCGGGGGAGAGCGGTCGATGAGACATTCCGTCGCGACGTCCGCCCCGACCCGTTTCGCGATGAGGCGTCGGACCTCCACGACCCGGTCGAAGCCCGCCACGCGGAGTCGGACCTCGTCGCCGATCCTGACGGCCTGTGCCGGCTTCGCCCGCTCGCCGTTGACCCGGACGTGGCCGGCTCGGCAGGCGGTCGCGCCGGCCGAGCGGGTCTTCGTCAGCCGCACCGCCCAGATCCATGCGTCGACGCGCACGCTCGACGGGCTGTCCATCCTCCGATGGTAGAGCAGCCCATCGGTAGACTCGACCCGTGACTGACGGGGCGGGGCGCGGGGTTCGACGGACCGGTGAAGACCGCGTCGTCACCCTCCCCAATGCGCTCAGCGTCTTCCGGATCCTCCTCGTCCCGGTCTTCCTGATCCTCCTCGTGCAGGGGCAGGACCTGTTGGCTCTCGCGACGCTCGCGTTCTCGGGCGTCACCGACCTCCTCGACGGGTGGATCGCGCGACGGTTCGACCAGATGACGAAGCTCGGTCGACAACTCGATCCGGCCGCCGATCGCCTCTACATCCTCGCAGCGTTGATCGGTCTCGCGGCCCGCGGACTCATCCCGTGGTGGTTGCTCTTCGTCGTCTTCGCCCGCGACCTGCTGCTCGTCGGGCTCGCCGTCGTCCTGCACCGGTCCGGTACGGGCGTGCTCCCGGTCATCCGCGTGGGGAAGTGGGGCACGGCACTCCTGTTCATCGGGCTCCCGGTCCTCATGCTCGGTCAGGCGTTCCCAGCCGTCGCGATGATCGCGACGCCGCTCGGTTGGGTGTCGGTGATCGCCGGAGCGACGCTCTACTGGTGGGCCGGCATCCTCTACCTGCTGCAGACCGTGCGCATCTCGGGGGATGCCCGTTCGAAGCAGCGGGAACGGGCCCGATCCGACGGATCACCCTCGACCGGGCGGCTCGACAGTGACGCCACATCGGATACGCTTGACGGAGAGGAGGTCGACGGTGGCTGAGCACGATGAGAAGTATCCCGCGACCGGGGCGTACACGCCGGGAGCTGTCGATGACGGTGCCCCGACGAGCGGCTCGGGCGATCGGGAAGTCGACACGACACTCACCTTCGGTGAAGACCTCGGAGCGGCCCTCGCGGCGATCGACTCCGACGTCACCGCTGAGGAGCACGAGGCGATCGCGGCCTTGCCGTCCGGTTCCGCGCTGCTGATCGTCCGTCGTGGTCCGAACGCCGGTGCGCGGTTCCTCCTCGACGCCGACGTCACCACCGTCGGACGTCACCCCGAGGCCGACATCTTCCTCGACGACGTCACGGTGTCGCGTCGGCACACCGAGTTCCACCGTCACGGGACCGCGTTCGAGATCCGCGATCTCAACTCCCTGAACGGCACGTACTTCGACGGTGTCCGCATCGACAAGGCGATCCTGCGCGATGCCGCCGAGGTGCAGATCGGCAAGTTCCGCCTCACCTTCTACGCGTCGCGGATCGACCTCGCCTCCCAGCTGGGAAGCTAGTGGCGGCAGCCAGCGCGAACGCGCGAAGCGACGGCGCTCCGCTGCTGAGCATCGGGCAGGTCCTCGCACGACTCACTCCGGAGTTCCCCGAGCTGAGCAATTCGAAGCTCCGGTTCCTCGAGGAGCAGGGGCTGGTGTCCCCGGCACGGACGAAGTCGGGCTACCGGAAGTTCTCGAGCGATGACCTCGAACGCCTGCGGCTGATCCTGTCGATGCAGCGAGACCACTACTTCCCCCTCAAGGTCATCCGCACCTACCTCGTCGAGGTCGACGCGGGACGATCGCCGCTGTTCCCTGGCAGTGGGCAAGCCGTCGGCGCGCCGTCGATCCACCCCGGGGTCCGCAGATTCTCGCGGAACGAGCTGATCCGCGAAGCCGGCGCGACCCCGATGCTCTTCAACGACGCCGTGAGCGCGTCGCTGATCCTGCCCGCCGAGAACTACGGCGAGGACGTCGCGTCCCTCCTGCGGATCCTCGTGGAGCTGCAGCGCTCCGGCATCGAACCACGGCACCTCCGCGGGTTCCGCGCCTCGATCGAGCGCGAAGTCGGGCTCATCGAGAGCGCGTTGAGCGCCGTCGCCAAGCGGAACGATGCCGCCGGCCGGGCACGTACCGCCGACCGGGCGCTGGAGATCGCCGCACAGCTCGAGGGTGTGCGGTCGAACCTCGTCCGCTCGGCACTCGAGCGACACCAATCCTCCTGATCGACCTCCCAGGGCGTAGACTGCCCTCATCCATCACGGCCAGGTCACAGTTCGATCACTCGTCACGACACGCCGTCCGTTTCGAACGGATGTCGCAGCGTTGACCGGGGCGGATCGGTAGCGTGGTGGGAGTGGTCAAGCCGGCTCGACGCCCCCGTCGAGACCGTACCGACCGTGCAGCGAACATCGAGGAGAAGCAGACATGAGTGAACTCAGTCGCGACGGGGCGTCACGGTACGGTGACCTCGGGCTGCTGTTCACCGACGGGCTTCCAGAACTCGAAGAGGGCCAGGGCTACCGCGGAGCGGTCGCCGCCCGTGCAGCCGGCATCAGCTACCGCCAGCTCGACTACTGGGCCCGGACGGGTCTGGTCGAGCCCACCGTCCGCGGTGCATCCGGATCCGGAACGCAGCGTCTCTACGGCTTCCGCGACATCCTCGTCCTCAAGCTCGTCAAGCGCCTGCTCGACACGGGCATCTCCCTGCAGCAGATCCGCACGGCAGTCGACCAGCTCCGCGAAGCGGGCATCGTCGACCTCGCCCAGACCACGCTCATGAGCGACGGCGCCAGTGTCTACCTCTGCACCTCGAACGACGAGGTCATCGACCTCGTCAGCCGCGGACAGGGCGTCTTCGGCATCGCCGTCGGCAAGGTGCTGCGCGAGGTGGAGTCCACGCTCATCGAGTTCGACGCACAGTCTGCTGACCCCATGGATGAGCTCGCCGCACGTCGCTCCGCTCGTAGCGCCTGACCCGAGTCGAAGGCGCCGGTCCCTGAGTCTGTCGAAGGGCTCACCGACGCGCGCCACACATTCCCTGAGCGCGCATCCCGGGGTACTGGGTGCTCCTGCCGGTCCTGGAGCTCCGGCCGGTCCATGAGCGCGCCTGCCGGTCCCTGAGCCTGTCGAAGGGCGACCCGAGCGAGCGCCTGGTCCGTGAGCCGACCGAACGGTCTCGCCGCGACCTCAGCTGTCGGTGGAGGGTGCCTCGACGGCAGCGGGACTCGTGACGGCAGCCGGCTCCGGGGGAGCGCCGTCGGCGTACTCGCCGACGCGGCCCGTGCGCAGCACGCGGTCGAGGAGCGAGTCGAAGTTCTTCGCCATCTCCTGCGCAGTGTCTCCCGGCCAGACGTGGACGGGCTTGGCGGCACCCTGAGCCTGCTGGAGTGACGTGCGCTCCAGCAGCTGCGGGTTGAGGATGAGGGGACCGAACATGTCGCGCAGTTCCTTGATGCGGAACTGGTGCTCCATCGACTGCGGACGCACCCGGTTGACGATGATGCCGAGCGGCTGCAGCCGGGGGCTCAGCCCACGACGGATCTCCTCGACGGCGCGGAGGGCGCGGTCGGCTGCGGAGACCGAGAACAGGCCCGGCTCCGTGACGACGGCGACGCGATCGCTCGCCGCCCAGGCGGTGCGGGTGAGCGCGTTGAGCGAGGGGGCGCTGTCGATGAGGACGAGGTCGTACTCCTCCTCGACGTGCGCGAGTGCCTCTTCCAGGCGCCAGATGTCGCGGATGCTGGGGTGCGGGCCGTCGAAGTTGATCGCAGACGGGCTGCCGATCATGACGTCCATCTTGCCCGGGTGGATCTTCGTCCAGCCGCTCGCCACGATCGCCTGCTCGACGATCTTCTTCTTCGGCGAGGTCAGCACATCCGTCACCGTGAGGTGCCCTGCGACGTCGACGGCCATGCCGGTCGAGACGTCGGATTGGGGGTCGAGATCCACGACCAGCGTGCGGATGTCCTTCGAGAACGCGGCGGAAGCCAGGCCAAGGGTGACGGTGGTCTTGCCGACGCCCCCCTTCAGGGAGCTAACGCTGAGTACATGCACAAGGCTCAACGTTACCGTGACTAGGCTAGGGAATCTCAACGTTTGCTGAGTTGGCTGTTGTGGGAAGGGTTCCATGTTCAGGAAGATTCTTGTCGCCAATCGCGGAGAGATCGCCATCCGGGCGTTCCGTGCCGCGTACGAGCTGGGGGCGAAGACGGTTGCGGTGTTCCCCTATGAGGACCGCAACTCGATGCATCGGCTGAAGGCCGATGAGGCTTACCAGATCGGCACGGAGGGTCATCCGGTGCGCGCCTACCTCGACGTCTCGGAGATCATCCGCGTCGCGAAGGAGTCGGGTGCCGACGCGATCTACCCCGGGTACGGCTTCCTTTCCGAGAATCCGGAACTGGCCGAGGCCGCTCGAGCCGCCGGCATCACCTTCATCGGTCCGCCGTCCTCTGTCCTGGAGATGGCCGGCAACAAGGTGACCGCGAAGGAGCACGCCATCGCGGCCGGGGTCCCGGTCCTGAAGTCCACGCCGGCCAGCCGCGACATCGAAGAGTTGCTCGCCGGTGCCGCCGACATCGGGTTCCCGATCTTCGCGAAGGCGGTCGCCGGTGGTGGTGGACGAGGCATGCGCCGCGTCGACAACGCCGAGGACCTCCGCGGCGCCCTCGAGGCCGCCATGCGTGAGGCGGACAGCGCCTTCGGCGACCCGACGATGTTCCTCGAGCAGGCCGTCGTCCGCCCCCGGCACATCGAGGTCCAGATCCTGGCGAGCGCCGACGGCGAGACCATCCACCTCTTCGAGCGCGACTGCTCGGTGCAGCGCCGGCACCAGAAGGTCGTCGAGATCGCGCCGGCCCCGAACCTCGACGAGGACACTCGTCAGGCCATGTACCGCGATGCCATCGCGTTCGCCAAGTCGATCGGCTACGTCAACGCCGGGACGGTCGAGTTCCTCCTCGACACCGCGGGGGAGCGGGCCGGACAGCACGTGTTCATCGAGATGAACCCGCGTATCCAGGTCGAGCACACCGTGACCGAGGAGGTCACCGACGTCGACCTCGTCCAGTCGCAGATGCGCATCGCCGCCGGCGAGTCGCTCGGCGACCTCGGCCTCACGCAGGAGTCCCTGCACCTCCGCGGCTTCGCGCTCCAGTGCCGCATCACCACCGAGGACCCCACGGCTGGCTTCCGTCCAGACACCGGGAAGATCACGACCTACCGCTCTCCGGGCGGCGGCGGCATCCGGCTCGACGGCGGTACGGTCGCCTCCGGCGCACAGATCAGCCCCCACTTCGACTCGATGCTCGCAAAGCTCACCTGCCGCGGGCGCACGTTCGAGGCGGCCGTCACGCGCGCCAAGCGCGCCCTCGCCGAGTTCCGCATCCGCGGCGTCTCCACGAACATCCCCTTCCTGCAGGCGGTCCTCGAGGACGCCTCGTTCGTGGCCGGCGACCTCAGCACCTCCTTCATCGACGAGCGTCCGCAGCTCCTGCGCGGGCACGTCTCGAAGGACCGCGGGACGAAGATCGTCAACTGGCTCGCCGACGTCACGGTCAACCAGCCCAACGGGTCGCGTCCGTCCGGCGCGGACCCGGTCGACAAGCTGCCCGCGATCGACATCACCACCGACGCCCCGGCCGGCTCGCGTCAGCGACTGCTCGAGCTCGGCCCGAAGGGCTTCGCTGACGCCCTCCGCGCTCAGACCGCCCTCGCCGTGACCGAGACCACCTTCCGCGACGCCCACCAGTCGCTCTTGGCCACGCGCGTCCGGACGAAGGACCTCCTGGCGGTCGCACCGTTCGTCTCCCGGCTCACCCCCGAACTGCTGTCCGTCGAGGCCTGGGGTGGCGCGACGTACGACGTGGCCCTCCGCTTCCTCGGTGAGGAGCCGTGGGAGCGACTGGCCTCGCTGCGTCAGGCGATGCCGAACATCGCGATCCAGATGCTGCTGCGCGGCCGGAACACCGTCGGCTACACGCCGTATCCCACGGAGGTGACGAACGCCTTCGTGCGGGAGGCCGCCGACACCGGGATCGACATCTTCCGGATCTTCGACGCCCTCAACGACGTGTCGCAGATGCGCCCCGCCATCGATGCGGTCCTGGAGACGGGGACGACCGTCGCGGAGGTCGCCGTCTGCTACACCGGTGACCTGCTGAACCCGGCCGAGGACCTCTACACCCTCGACTACTACCTCCGTCTCGCCGAGAAGATCGTCGAGTCCGGTGCCCACGTGCTCGCCATCAAGGACATGGCGGGGCTCCTCCGTCCGTCCGCGGCGGCCAAGCTCGTCGCGGCGTTCCGCGAGCGGTTCGACCTGCCGGTCCACGTGCACACGCACGACACCCCCGGTGGACAGTTGGCGACCCTCCTCGCGGCGAGCAACGCGGGCGCCGACGCCGTCGATGTCGCGAGCGCGCCGATGGCCGGCACGACGAGTCAGCCGTCCGCGTCCTCGCTGGTCGCCGCGCTGGCCCACACGGAGCGCGACACCGGCATCTCCCTGCAGGGGATCGCCGACCTCGAGCCCTACTGGGAGGCCGTCCGCGCGATGTACCGGCCGTTCGAGTCAGGACTCGCGGGCCCGACCGGTCGCGTGTACACGCACGAGATCCCGGGCGGTCAGCTGTCGAACCTCCGCCAGCAGGCGATCGCCCTGGGACTCGCAGACCACTTCGAGCTCATCGAGGACATGTACGCGGCCTCCAACAAGATCCTCGGTCGGGTGCCCAAGGTGACCCCGTCGAGCAAGGTCGTCGGCGACCTCGCGCTCCACCTCGCCGCCGTCAAGGCGGACCCGGTCGACTTCGAGGCCAACCCTGACAAGTACGACGTCCCGGACTCCGTCGTGGGGTTCATGGCGGGCGAACTCGGGGAACTCCCGGGCGGATGGCCAGAGCCGTTCCGCTCGAAGGTCCTCGCCGGTCGTTCGGTCGACATCGGGATCACGCCGATCTCCGCTGAAGATCAGGCCTCGCTCGACGGCGAGTCCGCCGAGCGCCGCTCGACCCTCAACCGGTTGTTGTTCCCGGCGCCGACCAAGCAGTTCGAGCAGCAGCGCGACCTGTACGGCGACCTCTCCGTCGTCGACACCGCCGACTACCTGTACGGCCTCGAGCCGGGCATGGAGCACGTCGTCGAGATCGACAAGGGCGTCCGGCTGTTCGTCGGGCTCGAAGCGATCGGTGCAGCCGACGAGAAGGGCATGCGCACCGTCATGGCGACCCTCAACGGTCAGTTGCGACCGGTGTTCGTCCGCGACCGCAGCATCGAGGTCGACTCCCGCGCTGCCGAGAAGGCCGACACCTCCGTCCCCGGCCAGGTGGCCGCGCCGTTCTCCGGCGTCGTGACCGTCAAGGTCGCCGTCGGCGACCGCGTCGAGGCGGGCCAGCCGGTCGCCTCGATCGAGGCCATGAAGATGGAGGCGGCGATCACGACCGCCGTCGCCGGCATCGTCGAGCGCCTCGCCATCCCGGCGACCCAGCAGGTCGAGGCGGGCGACCTGCTCGTCGTCGTGAAGCCGAGCGCCTGACCCTCCCGAGACCGGCCGCGTCCCTCCTCGAGGCGACGCGGCCGGTCTCCGCGTCCACCACACCTGTCCCGCCCGGAAGGATCCAACCCGTGACGACACGACCCATCAGACACTTCGGTGACCCGGTCCTGAAGGCTCCGACGGCCGAGGTCGTCACGATCGACGAAGACATCCGCAGCCTCGTCCGCGATCTCGTGGACAGCGTGGAGCTCCCCGGTCGTGCCGGCGTCGCCGCCACGCAGATCGGCGTCGGACTCCGCGTGTTCAGCTACAACGTCGACGGCGTCATCGGGTACCTCATCAACCCGAAGCTCGTCGAGGTGCGCGGTGAACTCGAGGAGATCGGCGAGGGCTGCCTGTCGGTGCCCGGACTCTGGTTCCCGACGCCGCGCCATCCCTACGCGCGTGCCGTCGGCATCGACCTCGACGGGCAGGAGCTCGTCGTCGAGGGTGAAGGACTCCTCGCCCAGGCCCTGCAGCACGAGACCGACCATCTCGACGGCATGCTCTACCTCGACCGGCTGTCGAAGGAGCACCGCCGCGAGGCGATGAAGCAGGTCCGCGAGAGCGACTGGTTCTAGACGCCGGTCGACGGGCCCGGCGGTCGTCGACCGACCGCCGAGCCCGTCGAGGCGCTACTTCAGGGACATCCCCTGGGTCTCGGGCGAACCCGCTCCGAGGTACATGCCCTCGATCGTCTCCGCGAAGTCCTTGAGGATCACGTTCCGCTTGATGCTGAGCTTCGGCGTGAGGTGACCGCTCGCCTCCGTGAGCTCGTCGTCGAGGATGACGAACTTGCGGATCGACTCCGCGCGGGACACCTTGGTGTTGGCCTCGTCGATGGCGCGCTGGACGGCGGCGAGCACTGCGGGGTTCCGAGCAGCCTCGGCGGCGCTCATCGACGCGTCCTGGCCGTTGTTGGCGAGCCATGACGGCAGCATCTCGGTGTCGAGCGTGATGAGGGCGCTGATGAACGGCTTCTGATCGCCGACGACGACGACCTGTCCGACGACCGGGGTCGCGCGGATCGGGTCCTCGAGCGCCGCCGGGGCGACGTTCTTCCCGCCGGCGGTGACGATGATCTCCTTCTTCCGCCCGGTGATCGTGAGGAAGCCGTCGGCGTCGAAGGACCCGATGTCGCCGGTGCGGAACCAGCCGTCGTCGAAGGCCTCCGCCGTGGCCTCGGGGTTCTGCCAGTACTCCTTGAAGACGTTGATCCCGCGCACCTCGACCTCGCCGTCGTCGGCGATGCGGAGCGAAACGCCGGGGAGTGCCGGTCCGACCGTCCCGATCTTCGACTTCTGGGCGAGGTTGACCGTTGCAGGCGCGGTGGTCTCGGTGAGGCCGTAGCCCTCGAGGATCACGATGCCGAGCGCGTGGAAGAAGTGACCGAGTCGCGGACCGAGTGGAGCGCTGCCGGAGACCGCGTACCGCACCCGGCCGCCCATGGCCGTGCGGATCTTCGACAGCACGAGGCGGTCGAGGACCCGGAACTTCACCTTCAGGCCGAACGGCACCGAACCGCTCTCGAGGGCCTTCGAGTAGGCGATCCCGGTCTCGGCGGCCGCACGGAAGATCTTGCCCTTGCCGCCGGCCTCGGCCTTCTGCTCGGAGGAGTTGTAGACCTTCTCGAAGACCCGGGGGACCGCGAGGAGGAACGTCGGCTTGAAGGTGCCGAGCGAGGGGAGCAGCTGCTTCGTGTCCGGCTGGTGGCCTGTCTTCACGCCGGAGTGCACGCACAGCACGGCGATGAAGCGCGCGAAGATGTGCGCCGTCGTGATGAAGAGGAGGGTGGAGGCGCCGGGAGCGGACACGACGTCCTTGAGTGCGACGGCCGAGTTCCGCGACAACTCGACGAAGTTCGAGTGGGTGAGGACGCAGCCCTTCGGCCGGCCGGTCGAGCCGGAGGTGTAGATGAGGGTCGCCATGTCGGAACCCACCGCGAGGTTGCGGCGGCGTTCGATCTCCTCGTCGGGGACGTCGACGCCGGCGGCCGCGATCTTGTCGAGGTCGCCGAGGTCGATCTGCCAGACCCGTGCCACATCGGGGAGGTCGCCGTGCACCTCGTCGAAGCGGGCGAACTGGTCGGGCGTCTCGACCAGCACGCTCGTCGCTCCCGAGTCGCTGAGGATCCACTGCACCTGGCTCGGCGAGCTGGTCTCGTAGATCGGGACGAGGAGTGCTCCGGCGAACCACACGGCGAAGTCGATGAGGGTCCACTCGTATCGGGTCTTGCACATGAGCCCGATCTTGTCGCCGGGTTCGATCCCCGCGGCGACGAGCCCCTTCGCCAGGGCGACGACCTGGGCGTGGAACTCGGCGGTGGTCACGTCCACCCACTCCGACCCGCGGGGAACGGCGAACAGTGCGGCGTCGGGCGCAGCAGCCAGGCGCTTCACGAGCAGATCGGTCGCATTGGCGGATGGGTCTGCTGCGACGACTGCAGGGACGTCGAACTGTTCCACGGCAACTCCTTCGGTACCAGGTCGGCAAGATGTGGCTCCATCCTAGAGCACGGGTGTTTGCGCGGTTTCTGTGGCGCGCAGACGCTCAGTAGACTCGACTGCGGCGCGCGGGCGACCGACTCGACTGACGGTCGGTCACACGCCGCTGCCGGTATCGGCGACATCAGGACAGGGAGACGGCACCGTTATGGCAAACGCGATCGGCATCGACATCGGCGGGACGAAGATCGCGGGCGGGGTCGTCGACGACGACGGCCGGATCCTCGCGGCCGGGCGCACGCCGACGCAGGCCTCCGATCCCGACGCCATCATCGACGACGTCGTCGCCATGGTCCGATCCCTAGACGACGGCAGCATCTCGAGCGTCGGCGTCGCCGCCCCCGGGTTCTTCGACGCCACTCGCTCGACCGTCTACTACTCGCCGAACATCGCCTGGCGGAACGAACCCCTGCAGGCCCGGCTGGCCGCGCGGTTGCCCGACAAGGTCGTGACCATCGAGAACGACGCGAACGCCGCGGGTTGGGCTGAGTTCCGGTTCGGTGCGGGGCGCGAGGAACGCAGCATGGTCATGGTGACGATCGGCACGGGTGTCGGTGGAGCGATCGTCCTCGACGACCGGCTCCTCACCGGTGGCTTCGGCAGCGGTGCGGAACTGGGACACATGCGCCTCATCCCGGACGGTCTGCCCTGCGGCTGCGGCGCGCGTGGCTGCGTCGAGCAGTACTGCTCGGGGAACGCGTTGCTCCGACTCGCGAACGAGGCAGCGGACGCCGGTGGCGACGGTGCCGCCCTCGCCCGAGCCCGGGTGGCGGCCGGCGGGCTGCTGAACGGACACCACGTCTCCGCCCTGCTCGAGTCCGGTGATCCCGGCGCCCTCCGGTGCCTCAACGAGCTCGCCGATCTGCTGGGGCAGGCCCTCGCGAGCATGTCGGCCATCCTCGACCCCAACATCTTCGTGATCGGCGGCGGCGTCGCCCAGGCCGGCGACCTCCTCCTGGACCCCGTTCGTGAGGCGTTCCTGACGCACCTCCCGGCGCGCGGGTTCCACCCGGAGCCGTCCTTCAGCATCGCGCAGCTCGTGAACGACGCCGGTGTCATCGGCGCCGGCGATCTCGCCAGGAGCGCCCTCGTCCTCGGCTGACGACGACGGCAAGACGGAGGAGCACGATGTTCTACTGGTTCATGAAGTACCTGGTCGCCGGCCCGATCCTGAAGTCGATCTTCCGGCCGTGGGTGATCGGTGCCGAGAACATCCCGGAGCACGGCGGCGCGATCATCGCCAGCAACCACCTGTCCTTCATCGACTCGGTGATCCTCCCGCTGTGCGTCGATCGGCGGATCTCCTTCCTGGCCAAGAGCGAGTACTTCCGCGGCAAGGGCTTCGGCGGCTGGGCCACGAAGACCTTCATGCTCGGCACGGGGCAACTCCCGATCGACCGGTCGGGAGGCAAGGCCTCCGAAGCCTCGCTCAACACCGGACTCGCGGTCCTCGGTGGCGGTCATCTGCTCGGGATCTACCCGGAAGGCACGCGCAGTCCCGACGGGACGATGTACCGAGGCCGCACCGGGGTCGCGCGGATGGTGCTCGAGGCCGGGGTCCCCATCGTCCCCGTCGCGATGATCGACACCGAGAAGGTCATGCCCATCGGCACGAAGCTGCCCCGGATCCGTCGGATCGGGATCGTCATCGGCAAGCCGCTCGACTTCTCGCGGTTCGAGGGCATGGAGGGGGACCGCTTCATCCTCCGCAGCGTCACGGACGAGTTGATGGTCGAGCTCCGCAAGCTCTCGGGCCAGGACTATCGCGACGTCTACGCCACGAGCGTCAAGGAGCGCGCCGCGTCGGCGTGACGCTAAGCTGAAAAACCGGGCCGCGATCGCGGTCCGTTCCCCCTTCCGGGCGGGCTCCGGAGCGCGTCCGGTCGAAGAGAAACAGGAAATCCGTGTCCCACGCTACAGAACCAGTCGTCATGGCCGAACCCTCGGTGATCGCCGGACTGGACTATTGGCGTGAGCTGCCGATCAAGCAGCAGCCGTCATGGCCGGACCAGGCCGCGGTGGCGCGTGCCTCCGCCGAACTCGCGACCCTCCCTCCGCTGGTCTTCGCCGGCGAGGTCGACATCCTGCGCGACCGGTTGGCCCGGGCGGCGAGCGGCAATGCGTTCCTGCTCCAGGGCGGCGACTGCGCGGAGACCTTCGCCGGTGCGACGGCCGAGCAGATCCGCAACCGTGTGAAGACGGTCCTGCAGATGGCCGTCGTGCTCACGTACGGTGCGTCGATGCCGGTCGTCAAGATGGGCCGGATGGCCGGGCAGTTCGCCAAGCCGCGCTCCAACGACTCCGAGACGCGGGGCGACGTCACCCTGCCCGCCTACCGCGGCGACATCGTCAACGGCTACGACTTCACCCCGGAGTCGCGCACGGCCGACCCCGCTCGGCTCGTCAAGGGCTACCACACCTCCGCATCGACGCTGAACCTCATCCGGGCGTTCACCCAGGGCGGGTTCGCCGACCTCCGCGAGGTCCACAGCTGGAACAAGGGGTTCGCCGCCAACCCGGTGAACCACCGGTACGAGGGACTGGCCCGCGACATCGATCGTGCGATCAAGTTCATGGAGGCGGCCGGAGCCGACTTCGACCAGTTGCGCGGTGTCGAGTTCTACTCGAGCCACGAGGCGCTGCTCATGGACTACGAGCGACCGATGACGCGGATCGACTCGCGGACCGGAACGCCGTACAACACCTCGGCCCACTTCGTGTGGATCGGTGAGCGGACCCGTGAGCTCGACGGCGCGCACGTCGACTTCCTGTCGCGCGTGCGCAACCCGATCGGCGTGAAGCTCGGCCCCACCACCTCGGCCGACGACATGCTGCGTCTCATCGACAAGCTCGACCCCGAGCGCGAGCCCGGGCGCCTGACGTTCATCACGCGGATGGGTGCGGGCAAGATCAGGGACGCCCTGCCTCCGCTGCTCGAGGCGATCAAGGGTGCCGACGCGACGCCGCTGTGGGTCACCGATCCGATGCACGGCAACGGACTCACGACGCCCACCGGCTACAAGACGCGCCGCTTCGACGACGTCGTGGACGAGGTCAAGGGATTCTTCGAAGCCCACCGCGCCGCAGGGACGCACCCCGGCGGCATCCACGTCGAGCTCACCGGCGACGACGTCACCGAGTGCCTCGGTGGCTCCGAGCAGATCGACGAAGCGACCCTGGCGACGCGGTACGAGTCGCTGTGCGATCCGCGCCTCAACCACATGCAGTCGCTCGAGCTCGCCTTCCTCGTGGCGGAGGAGCTCGCCGCCGCGAAGTAGGTCTCACACGACGAAGCGCCCATGCCGGGTTCGGCATGGGCGCTTCGTCGTCCGCGACACCTACGCCTGGGAGATCCTGACCAGGTTACCCGACGGGTCGCGGAACGCGCAGTCGCGCGCGCCCCAGCCCATCTCCTTCGGTTCCTGGAGCACGTCTGCGCCGGACGCGCGGACCCGTTCGAACGTGGCGTCGAGGTCGTCGGCTCGGAAGACGAGCATCGGCAGCACCCCCTTCGTGAGGAGGGCCTGCAGCGCGTCCCCGTCAGCCTGCGAACGACCCGCGTGCGGTTCGGAGACGACGATGTCGAGGCCGGGCTGCGCGTCGCTGCCGAGCGTCACCCATCGGAAGCCGCCGTTGGCGACGTCGTTCCGGACCTCGAGTCCGAGTGCGTCGGCGTAGAAGGCGATGGCCTCGTCCACGTCGTTCACCGTGATGTTGCAGTACTGGAGTGAGATCGTCATGACGACGACGTTACGCCGGGCGCTGAAGGCCCGCTTCTCCGATCCTGCTCGATCCGCTCGGACCGGACACCCGGCGATGGGCAGGCCTCGTGGTCGTCTTGGCGACGCAGTCCGGCATCGCGTCGACCGCATGATGTTCGCGCCGACGGTACGCGCTTGGCGTCTCGCCCGTTATGGCGGTGAAGGCCGAGCTGAACGATCCGAGCGAGGTGGCCCCGACGGCCAGAGCGGCGTCCGTCACCGAGCTCCCCGCCCGGAGGAGCGCCATCGCCCGTTCGATCCGCCGGGTCATGAGGTGGCCGTACGGCGTCTCGCCGTAGACGGCACGGAACCGCCTCGCGAAGTGCGACGGTGACATGAGCGCCGTCGACGCCATCAGCGGCACGTCGAGCGGTTCGGCGTAGTCGCGGTCGATCAGGTCGCGCGCCCGTCGGAGGCAGGCGAGTTCAGCGAGGTCCTCCGGGCTCATGCGGCGAGCGTAGCAGGACGGCGACGGCTCGTTCCGACGAGCGGACGAGCGCCGTCCGACCGGGTCACAGACCGAAGTCGGTGATGTTGACGGTCGAGCCCTTCTTGACGGACTTGCCCGCCGGGGGATCGGTCTTCTTCACCTTGAAGATGTCGCGGAAGGCCTCTGCCACGGCGATGTCGCCGACGGTGAACCCCGCTTCCTGGAGTGTCGTGATGGCCTGATTGATCGTCTGGCCGGTGGTGTCGGGGACGGCGACCAACTCGACGCCCTTGGACACGATCAACGTCACGTCGTCGCCCGGGATGAACGCCGTCTCGTTCCCGTCCGCATCGGTCTTGGCCTGGATGCCGATGACCTGCCCCGCGGGGATCGTGTCATCGAACGCCTCGTCGGATGTGCCGACACCGAGCCCGACGGACTCGAGGGCGTCGCGCGCCTGGTCCGGCGTCATCCCCGAGACCGAGGGCACCTGTCCGGCCGAGACGAGCAACGTCACCGTGGAGCCTTGGAAGGACGGTCCGCCCTGGCTGTAGTCGGCGCCCGAGGTCGCGTCGGTCGCCGCGAGCACGATGTCCTTGGCGATGCTCGGGTCGAACTGTTGGTTCACGGTGCCGACGGCGACCCCGAGCGCGTCCAACTGCTGTTCGGCGTCGGACTGTGCGAGCCCGGCGAGGACCGGGATGTCCACCGGCTGCGGCCCCTGGGAGACGAGGACCGTCACCGAGCTGCCCTTGTCGATCATCGAGCCGGACGGCGGATCGCTGCCGGCGACCGTACCGGCCGGGACGGTGAGGCTGAACGTCGCGCCTTCGACGGGCACGAAGCCCAGCTCCACGAGTTTGGCGGACGCCTGGTCGAAACTCCCGTCGGCGACGTTCGGGACCTGGACGAGCGAGCCGGGGCCCTGGCCGAAGTACCATCCGGTCCCGCCGGCGAGCGCAGCGAGCATGAGGACGATCGTGAACAGCGCGACGCCCACGCGGCTGCGCTTGCGCGCCTTCGTGGCGAGCTTGCCCGGACCGTCCGTCGCGTCGGCGCGCACCGGGACCTGCTGCGGTTTGGTGTTGCGGCCGATGACCTGGGTGACGTCGTCGGCGTGCTCGCTCGAGTAGGAGGCCGGCATGACGATCGTGGGCTGCGCCCCGGTGGCGACCGAGGTGAACCCGAGACTGGACTCGATGGACCGCAGGCGCTCGAGCATCTCGCCGGCGTTCGACGGACGATCGTCCGGTTCGCGCTCAGTCGCCCAGAAGACGAGGTCGTCGAGTTCCTTCGGGACGGCGGGGTTCTTGGCGCTCGGTGCCGGGACCGACTCGTTGGCGTGCTGGTAGGCGATCTGCATCGGCTGCTCGCCCTTGTAGGGCTGCTCGCCGGTGAGCATCTCGTAGAGCATGATCCCGAGCGCGTAGATGTCGCTCCGCGCGTCGGCCTGTCCACGGGTGACGAGTTCGGGGGAGAGGTAGGCGATCGTCCCGAGGAGTGCCTGGCCGGTGGCCGTGTTCGCGCTCGCGGCTCTCGCGAGGCCGAAGTCGCCGATCTTGATGCGTCCGTCGTCGGCGAGGAGGACGTTCTCCGGCTTGACGTCGCGGTGGACGATGCCGGCGCGGTGCGCGGCGGCGAGACCGGACAGCACGGCGTCGAGGATGTCGGCGGCCTGCCGAGGGGTCAGTGTGCCGTTGTCGCGGATGAGGTCGCGGAGGGTGATCCCCGGCAGGTGCTCCATCACGAGGTATGCCATGTCGGAGTCCTGGCCCTGGTCGAACACGCTGACGACATGCGGGTTCGCGAGCCGGGCGGCGGAGCGCGCCTCCTGGATGAAGCGGTTCTTGAAGGTCGTGTCGTCCGAGAGGTGGCCGTGCATGACCTTGATCGCGACGCGCCGTTCCAGCCGCAGGTCCGTGGCGAGGTAGACCGTCGCCATGCCGCCGCGGGCGATGCGTGAGCGCACCTGATATCTCCCGTCGAGGAGACGGCCGATCATCGGATCGGTCTGCTGGTTGCTACTCACCAGTCGAGTGTATGGAACGTCGAGCGCGAAGAGCTGTCAACACCCCGGGAGGGCGGCGAGGTGCCTGGATCGTTACCCGAACGCGATCCGACGGCGCCGAGCGGAGCGCGGTCGTGGCAGACTGCTGTGCGTGACTGAGCAGAATTCCGAACTCGTGTGGTTCACCCTTCCCGATCTGGCGACCGAACTCGGGCTGCCGATCCGCCGCATCCGCCAGTACCTCGAGGAGCGCGACCTCCTCGCCGTCCGACGTGACGGCGTGCTGCAGGTGCCGTCGTCGTTCATCGCGGACGGCGGGCCGGTGCACAACCTGCGCGGCACGCTCACGCTGCTGTCCGACAACGGCTTCGACGACGAGGCCGCGATGGTCTGGATGCTCGAGGACGACGACGCGATCGGGACCTCGCCGATCGAAGCCCTCCGCGAGGGACGTCGATCCGAGGTTCGCCGGGTGGCTCAGGCGCTCGCCTGATCCCGCGCCGTCCGAGCCGGACGGCTCAGGTCTCGCGGCGTGCGACCGCGACCGCGAGGCCGCGCAAGTGGGCCCGGGCGTCGTCGTTGATCGGAGCCTCGCCCAATGCGGAGAGCGCCCGTGCGACGTGGTCCTGGATGAGCTTCTCCACCTGGTCGACGGCCCCGCTGTCGCGGATGGTCGCCTGGAGCAGGCCGATCTGGTCGTCGTCGAGTTCGGGATCCCCGAGCAGCTCGTCGAGGATGGCGCGCGCGCCCGGCTGGAGGGCCTCCCTCGTGAGCGCGATGAGGATGGTTCGCTTCCCCTCGCGGAGGTCGTCGCCACTCGGCTTCCCGGTCACGGCGGGATCGCCGTAGACGCCGAGGAGGTCGTCGCGCAGCTGGAAGGCGATGCCGAGGGGGAGGCCGTACCCGCGGAGCGACGCGAGCTGCTGCTCGTTCCCGCCGCCGAGGAGCGCCCCGAGCGCGAGCGGGGACTCGATGCTGTACTTGGCCGATTTGAAGATCAGGACGCGCTCGGCGCGGCGACGCTGTTCGTCGTCGGCGGCGTCGCGCCAGGCGCGCTCCTCGAGGATGTCGAGGTACTGGCCGGCCGTGACCTCGGTCCGCATCCGGTTGAACTCGGCCCGCGCTGCGCGAGCGGCGGTGCGGTCGTCCAGCTGGTCGAGTCCGTCGTCGAGGAGTTCGTCGCTCCAGCCGAGGAGCAGGTCGCCGAGGAGCGTGGCGGCCCCGGTGCCGAAGGTCGTCGGGTCGCCGTCCCATCGGCTGCGACGGTGCAACTCCGCGAAGGAGACGTGAGCAGACGGTGCACCCCGGCGCGTGTCGGAGTTGTCGATGATGTCGTCGTGGACGAGCGCTGCGGCGTGGAACAGCTCGAGTGCTCCACAGGCCGCGATGACGGTCTCGAGGCCGCCCTGACCGCTGGCGTGCCTCCCGGTCGAGACGGCCTGCCAGCCCCGGAAGCAGAACTGTGCTCGGAACCGCTTCCCACCGCTGAGAAATTCCCGGGAGAAGTCGAGGAACGGGGAGAGCTCCGGGCCGATCTGCGCGACAATGGAGCTTCGCGAGGAGAGAAAGTCGGAGAGCCCGCGGCCCACCAGGGTGGCGAGTTCATTGCTTTCGATCACGCACCTAGCCTAGTCATGCTTCGGTGGCTAGACTCGATCAACAACGTCGCGTCGTGTGACCTTGAGGGGAATCAGATGCCACTTTCAGAGCAGGAGCAACGGCTCCTCGATGAGATGGAACGCCACCTCTACCGCAGCGATGCCGATTTCGTCTCCAAGGTCAGCGCTGGCGCGGGCAAACCGAGTTACCGCGGAATCGCGCTCGGCTCCCTCATCGCGGTGGTCGGGGCGATCGGCCTCGTGCTCGGAGTCGTGATCCAGCAGCCCATCGTCGGTCTGCTCGGGTTCGCGATCATGCTCACGGGCGTGCTCGTGGCGACGAAGCCGACCCGGGCTCCACTCGAACAGCCGCGACCTCGTCAGGCTGCGCCGGCAGGACAGAAGTCCTCGCGTCTGATGGACCGCTTCAACGACCGCTGGGACAAGCGCCAGTCGGGCGACGAGCGGTAGCGAGGCCCGGTCCCCTGGTCGCTCCTCGGTCGGCCACCTGACTCCACTTCCCTCCCTCGCGGCACCGCCGCACCACGACTCCAAACGGGGCCGATCTACGGATCGGCCCCGTTTCGTCGTTTCGGGCCCTCCCTGATCGTCCCGAGTATGGCAAAACCCCTCCATTTCCCTCCACCCCGCAGAGTCCCGACTTTGCGGGGTTTTTTCATGAGCAAATGGTTCAATGTGGGGGAATGTGCTGCATTGGTGGTGCAAAGTGGAGTAAAGTGGAGCCCAACCAAGATGTTGGCCAGAACGATTGGGGGCGGGGGCGTATGTTCCTCGGTAGTCACGCCCCCAAACTCGACGAAAAAGGCCGCATCATCCTGCCGGCGAAGTTCCGCGATGAGCTCTCCGGCGGGGTCGTCATGACTCGAGGCCAGGAGCACTGCATCTACGTCTTCAGCACGCGGGAGTTCGAGGCGCTCCACGAGAAGATCCGCCAGGCTCCGGTCACCAGCAAGCAGGCCCGCGACTACCTGCGCGTGTTCCTCTCCGGAGCGAGCGCCGAGACCCCCGACAAGCAGCACCGCGTGACCATTCCGTCCAACCTCCGCCAGTACGCCGGGCTCAGCCGCGACCTCGTGGTCATCGGCGCCGGCAGCCGCGCGGAGATCTGGGACGCCGAGGCATGGGAGTCCTACCTCGCCGAACAGGAGAGCGTCTTCTCCGAGACCGCCGAGGAGGTGATCCCCGGACTCTTCTAGCGCCCTGCCCCCTGACTCCCAGCCGTCCCGCCCTGACACACTTCCCCGGTGCCAGGTCGGAGCCCGCCCTGACACACTTCCCCGGTGCCAGGTCGGAACGGATGGGGATCAGGGGTCAGGGACCGTCCGGATTACGCATATGGCCATCAACGACATCCACACCCCGGTCCTCCTCGAGCGATGCATCGAGCTGCTCGCCCCAGCCGTGTCCCACGAGGGCGCGGTCCTCATCGACGCCACGCTCGGCATGGCGGGCCACGCCGAAGCCATGCTCGAGCGGTTCCCGCAGTTGACCCTCATCGGGCTCGACCGCGACCTCGATGCGCTGGAAATCGCTCAGGAGCGACTCGAGCGCTTCGGGTCGCGAGTCCGGTTCGTCAAAGCCGTCTACGACGACATCGACGAGGCGGCCGAGGAGCTCGGGTTCCCACAGGTGGACGGGATCCTGTTCGACCTCGGTGTCTCCTCACTGCAACTCGATCGGACCGAACGCGGCTTCTCGTACTCGCAGGACGCGCCACTCGACATGCGGATGGACGCCTCGAGCGAGCTGACGGCGGAGACGATCCTCGCCACCTACGACGAGGTCGCACTTCGGAAGATCTTCTGGGAGTACGGCGACGAGAAGTTGGCGCAGCGCTACGCGCGCCGCATCGTCGAGGAACGCCAGCAGCGACCCCTGACGAGTTCCGGTCAGCTCGTCGAGCTCATCGATCGGGCCACGCCGGCGGCCGCACGTCGCACCGGCCACCCGGCCAAGCGGGTCTTCCAGGCGCTGCGCATCGAGGTCAACGCGGAGCTGTCGGTCCTCGAGTCCGCCGTGCCCCGCGCGCTCGACCTGCTTCGGGTCGGAGGCCGGATCGTGTTCCTGTCCTACCAGTCACTCGAGGACCGGATCGTCAAGCGCGAGCTCCAGGCGCGGGCGAAGTCGACCACGCCGGCGGGGCTGCCCGTCGAGCTCCCGGAGCACAGCGCGGAGCTGAAGCTCCTCGTCAAGGGCGCCGAACTCGCCACCGAGGCCGAGATCGACGAGAACCCCAGAGCGAAACCCGTGCGACTCCGCGCGGCCGAACGGCTGAGGAGGCCAGCATGAGCGGAGCGACCGCAGCACTCGATCTCGCGCCCGAACGGTTCGGACGCGCTCGGCCGCAGCCGACCCGGACCGCCCCCGAACGGCAGCACATCCGTGCGGTCACGACCGGGGCGCGCTCGAAGCTCCGACCACGGCCCATGTACGCGGTCATCGTCGTCGGTGCGGTCGTCGCCATCGTCGTGGGCCAGTTGCTCCTCAGCGTCGGGCTGAGCCAGGGCGCCTACCAGATCCAGCAGCTCGAGGGGAAGCAGGTCGAACTCGGCCGCACCTCGGCCGCGCTGGCCGAGGACCTCGACCGCCTGGCCTCGCCGCAGTACCTCGCCGTCAACGCGCAGGCACTCGGCATGGTGGGCAACTCGCTCCCGACCTATCTCCGGCTCTCCGACGGCGCTGTGCTGGGGACGCCCACGCCGGCGTCGGCGAGCACGAGTCCGATCTTCAACGCCGCCCTCGTGCCGAACGCACAGGCAGCGACGCTCCCGCTCGTCGGCGGACAGAACGCCGCCGCCGCAGACGGCGCGTCGAGCCAGGAAGCTGTCACACCGCCCGTACCGTTGCAGGACGGGCTGCCGTCGCCGACCACACGATGACCGGACGGATAACGGTGGAGGACGACGCCCTGCTCGGAGGTGCGACGTCAGGAGAGGACGCGGTGCGGGCATCATGGTGAGACACACGAAGACCACGCGCCGACGCCTCGCGTTCACCATCGTCGCGGTCTCCATCGTGATGACGCTCTTCGTCCTCCGTCTGGTCGACATCCAGGTGGTCCGCGCGAGTGCCTTGAGCGCCGAATCGCTCGAGAAGACCGAGACGGGCGACACGATCCTCGCCACCCGCGGCAGCATCCTCGCCTCCGATGGTTCGGTGCTCGCCGAAGCGGTCATGCGCTACAGCATGGCGGCATCCCCGAAGGACGCCGGCCCGTTCGAACGTGATGTCGACGGCACCGAGCAGACGATCACCCTCGAACAGGCGACGAACGAGATCGGCGCGATCATCGGGAAGCCCGGTCCGGAGATCCTCGCGCTCATCACGGACGCCCTCGCCGCGGACAAGGACTCGCTCTACGCGCTCATCGCGAAGAAGCTCACCCTCGACCAGCTCCGAGCGCTCAAGGCGCTGGAGATCCCGTGGACGACCTTCCAGGAGGAGCCGTACCGGGTCTACCCGAACGGCGCCGTCGCCGGCAACATCGTCGGCTTCGTGGGCGAGGAGGGCGAGGCCCAGGCGGGCGTCGAACTCATGGAGAACTCCTGCCTCGCCGGCAAGGACGGACGCACGACGTACGAGAAGGGCAGCGGCGGTCTGCCGCTCCCCGGCACCACGGTGACGAAGCCGGCGAAGGACGGCGGCGACGTCGTGCTGACGCTCGACAAGGACATCCAGTGGTTCTCACAGCAGTCGCTCGCCGCGCAGGCCGAAGCGGTCGGTGCGAGCTGGGGCGTCGTCACGGTGATGGAGGTCAAGACCGGCAAGCTCCTCGCCGTCGCCGAGTACCCGGCCGTCGACCCCGGCAACGTCAGCGCGACGCCGTCCGAGGACCGAGGTTCACGGGCCTTCGCCGCGCCGTTCGAACCGGGATCGACGTACAAGTCGCTCACCGCTGCGGCACTGATCGACCAGGGCGTCGCCAGCCCCAACTCACAGGTGGTCGCTCCGTTCCGGTACAAGCCCTCGAACGGTGCGGACATCAACGACAGCGAGTTCCACGAGGACATGAACCTCACGCTCGCGGGCGTCATGGTGCAGTCGTCGAACACGGGGATCTCGCAGTTCGGCGAGAAGATGAGCGCCGACACCCGCTACGCGTACTTCCAGAAGTTCGGTCAGCTGCAGAAGACCGAGGTCGGCTTCCCGAGCGAGTCCGGTGGCCTCATGGCGGACGCTGCGGACTGGGACAACCAGACGGACTACGCGACCATGTTCGGTCAGGGCTTCTCGACGACCGCGATCCAGGGCGCCAGCCTGTACCAGACGATCGCGAACGGCGGTGTCCGCATGCCCGTCCAGCTGGTCGAGGGTTGCCGGAACGCGGACGGCACCATGACCGACGTCCCCGACGCGACCGGAACCCAGGTCGTCTCCGCGGACGCGGCGAAGCAGGTCAGCGACATGCTCGAGATGGTCGACCAGGAGAGCTGGGTGGCCAAGAACGTCGACGTCCCCGGCTACCGGGTGGCGATGAAGACCGGCACCGCACAGCAGCCCGACGGCGATGGAGGCTACAGCTCGAGCTACCTCGTCTCGATGGCCGGTTTCGCTCCTGCAGAGGCGCCGCAGTTCGTCGTTTCGGTGAACCTGGCCGACCCGGTTAAGATGAATTCATCGGCTGCAGTCGCTCCCATCTTCCGGGATGTGACCACCCAGGTGCTGAAGAGCAGGGGAGTGCAGCCGTCCACGGAGCCGGCACCGAACCTGCCGCTCAGTTTTTGAACGACCTCATGAAGGATGGGCTCAGCGTGAACAATCAGGGCCCGATCAGCCTCAGGCCGGAACATCCGCAGCGGCGGGCGCTCTCGCAGCTGGTGACCGAATTCGATCTCGACCTGCACGGCTCGGCCGACGGCGTGGAGATCAGCGGTGTCAGCCTGAGCTCCGGTGCCGTCGAGCCCGGTGACCTCTACATCGGCATGCCGGGTGTCCGCGCCCATGGTGCCGCGTACGCCGAGCAGGCGAAGGAACGCGGCGCGGTCGCCGTGCTGACCGACGACGCCGGACGAGAGCTGGCGGCCGCGGCCGGCCTGCCGATCATCGTCGTGCCGGAGCCGCGCGCAGCCCTCGGCCACCTCGCCGCCTGGGTCTACCGCACCGCCGAGGAGCCACCGACACTGTTCGGCGTGACCGGCACCAATGGCAAGACGAGCGTGGTCTACCTCCTGAGCGGCATGCTCGCGCAACTCGGGATCGTCTCCGGGCTGAGCTCGACCGCGGAGCGGCGCATCGGCGACCTCGCGGTGACGAGCTCCCTCACCACGCCGGAGGCCAGCGAGCTGCATGCGCTGCTCGCGCGCATGCGCGAGTCCGAGGTGCGCGCGGTCGCCATCGAGGTCTCCGCCCAGGCGCTGACCAGGCACCGCGTCGACGGCATCGTCTTCGACGTCGTCGGCTTCACCAACCTCAGTCACGACCACTTCGACGACTACGGCGACTTCGACGAGTACTTCGCGGCCAAGCGGGAGCTGTTCGAACCCGATCGCGCTCGACGAGGCGTCGTCACGATCGATTCCGAGTGGGGCGGCCGGCTCGTCGAGCAGAGCCGGATCCCGGTGACGACCCTGACGACCCGCCCCGAGATCGACGCCGACTGGCGCATGACGATCCTCGAGGAGACCGCCGGTTCCACGACGTTCCGCCTCGACGGCCCCGGCGACCAAGCGCTCGTGACGAGCGTGCCGCTGCTCGGCTGGTTCATGGCGGCGAACGCCGCGCTCGCGATCGTGATGCTCGTCGAGTCCGGTGTGGAGTTCGACATGATCGCCCAGGCCCTCGAGCGGGACGGTGGGATCGACGCCTACATCCCCGGGCGTGCCGAGCGGATCAGCGGCGACCGCGGCCCGGTCGTGTACATCGACTACGGGCACAGCCCCGACGCGTTCCTCAACACCCTCGCAGCCATCCGGGCCGTCACGCCGGGCCGCGTGGTCATGGTGTTCGGCGCCGACGGAGACCGCGACACGACGAAGCGTCGCGACATGGGTGCGATCGCCGCCCGGGGTGCCGACGTCGTGGTGGTCACCGACTTCCATCCCCGGAGCGAGGACCCGGCGTCGATCCGGCGCGTGCTCCTCGAGGCAGCCCGTGAAGCAGCGCCGGACGGCGAGTTGCACGAGGTCGCCGATCCGGCGACCGCGTTCCGTACGGCGCTTGCGCTGGCCGGGCAGGGCGACACCATCCTCTACGCAGGACCGGGGCACGAGGACTACCACGAGGTGGCCGGCGTGAAGCTCCCGTACTCGGCGCGCGACGACTCGCGCGACGCGCTGCGTGAGGCAGGGTGGCTCTGATGATCGACCTGACCCTCACCGAGATCGCCGCGGCGACCGACGGCCGACTGATCCCCGGTCCGGCGGACCCCGGCCTCGTCGTGTCCGGCGTCGCCGACACCGACTCCCGACTCATCACGCCCGGCGACATCTTCGTCGCGAAGCCCGGCGAGGAGACCGACGGACATCTGTTCGCCGACGCGGCGGTCGCCAACGGCGCCGCCCTGCTCATCGTCGAACGGGAGCTGCCCGTCGCCGTGCCGCAGATCGTCGTCGAGGACTCCGTGACCGCGCTCGGCGCCCTCGCCACCGAGGTCATCACGAGGGTGCGCGCGCTCGGACGACTCCGGATCGTCGGCATCACCGGATCCAACGGCAAGACCACGACCAAGAACCTCCTCGCCGCGGTCCTCGAGCGCGTCGGGGAGACGGTCAGCCCGAAGGCCTCCTTCAACAACGAGGTCGGAGCACCGATCACCATGCTGCGCGTGACGAACGAGACGCGGTTCCTCGTCGCGGAGATGGGTGCCAGCGGCATCGGCGAGATCGCCCGACTCATCCGCATGGCGAAGCCCGACATCGGCGTGGTCCTGAAGGTCGGACTCGCCCACGCGGGGGAGTTCGGTGGGATCGAAGCGACCGTCACGGCGAAGACCGAGATGGTGTCCGAGCTGCTCCCGGAGGACGTCGCCGTCCTCAACCTCGACGATCCACGGGTGGCGGGCATGGCCGACGCCACCCGGGCACGCGTCCTCTGGTTCGGCCTCGACGACCGCGCCGCCGTTCGAGCGACCGACATCGTCGCGACGGCGTCCGGAACCGCGTTCACGCTGCACCTGCCCGACGGTTCCTCTGCGCCCGTCCGGTTCAAGGTGCTCGGTGAGCACCACGTCATGAACGCCCTCGCCGGGGCCGCAGCCGCCCACGAACTCGGTGTGGAGATCGACCTCATCGTCGACGCCCTCGCGAGCGTGAGCCGGGCGGAGCGCTGGCGGATGGAGCCCCTCGGCGGACGCGACGACGTGTCCATCATCAACGACGCCTACAACGCGAGCCCCGACTCCATGTCGGCCGCGATCCGGACCCTCGCCCAGATCGGTGCTGAACGCGGCCGGACCATCGCGGTCCTCGGCGCCATGAGCGAACTCGGCGACTGGGCGGGCGAGGAGCACGACCGGATCGGTCTCCAGGTCGTCCGGCTCGGGATCGGCCGCCTCGTCGTGGTCGGCCCCGAGGCCCGCCGCATGCACATCACCGCGATCAACGAAGGATCGTGGGACGGGGAGTCGGTGTACTTCGCGACCGCGGACGAGGCGTTCGCGTACTTGAGCGCGGAGATCGCCCCGGGCGACACCGTGCTCGTGAAATCGTCCAACGCGGCCGGACTCCGGTTGCTGGGCGATCGACTGGGGGAGTTGTACGCATGAGAGTCCTGTTGGCCGCGGGAGCGATCTCACTGGCGTTCTCCCTCTTCTTGACACCGCTCTTCATCAGAGCGTTCCGCAAGCTGGCCTGGGGCCAGTTCATCCGCGACGACGGACCACAGAGCCACCACACGAAGCGCGGTACCGCGACGATGGGTGGCGTCATCATCATCGTCGGCACCCTCGTCGGCTTCTTCGCGAGCTATCTGATCTTCCAGGAGCAGGTCGGCGTCTCGGCGCTCCTCGTCCTGCTGATGATGGTCGGACTCGGCATCGTCGGGTTCATCGACGACTTCCTGAAGGTCCGGAAGAAGCAGAGCCTCGGCCTCGGCGGGTGGGCGAAGGTCGCCGGACAGCTCATCGTCGCGACGGTCTTCGCCGTCCTCGCGATCAACTTCCCGAACACCGAGGGCTTCACCCCGGCGTCGACGAACATCTCGATCATCCGCGACATCCCGATCAACTTCATGGCGATCGGCATCCCGGTGATCGGCATCCTGCTGTACATCCTCTGGACCTCGGTGATCGTGGCCGCGACGTCGAACGGCGTGAACGTCACCGACGGGCTCGACGGGCTCGCCACCGGCGCCTCGATCCTCGCGATCGGCTCGTACATCATCATCGGGTTCTGGCAGTTCAACCAGTCGTGCTTCAGCTCCTCGCTCGCCTCCGACGTGGCCTACAAGTGCTACGACGTCAGAGATCCACTCGACCTCGCCGTGGTCGCCGCGGCGATCGTGGGTGCGCTCATCGGGTTCCTCTGGTGGAACACCTCGCCGGCGCAGATCTTCATGGGTGACAGCGGTTCGTTGGCGCTCGGTGGAGCGCTCGCGGCCCTGGCCATCCTCAGCAAGACCGAGCTCCTCCTGGTGCTCGTCGGTGGTCTCTTCGTCATCGAGGCCGGTTCCGTGATCGTCCAGCGGGTCTACTTCAAGGCGACCCGTGGCAAGCGCATCTTCCTCATGAGCCCCATCCACCATCACTTCGAGCTCAAGGGTTGGGCCGAGGTCACCGTCGTCGTCCGGTTCTGGATCATCGGTGGTCTGCTCGTCGCAGCGGGCGTGGGGTCCTTCTACCTCGAGTGGTTGAGCCGATGAGCGCTGAGCGCCTCGACGGGCTCCGCAGCTGGCACGCCGACTGGCGTGGTCTGCGGGTCGCCGTCCTGGGGCTCGGGATGACCGGGTTCTCCGTCGCTGACACCCTCACCGAGCTCGGCTCGGAGGTCCTGGTCCTGGCCGGCGACGCCGCGGACGAACGCGCCGAACTCGTCGGCGTCATCGGTGCGCGGCTCATCCAGCGGGACCTGTCGACCGTTCCGTCCGAGCTCGTCGAGTTCGCTCCGGAGCTCGTCGTCGTCTCACCCGGATTCCACCCCGACCACTCCGTCGTCACGTGGGCGCAGGCCGCCGGGGTCGCCGTCTGGGGCGACATCGAGCTCGCCTGGCGGGTCCGCGACAAGGTCGGCACCCCGGCCGAGTGGATCTGCGTCACCGGAACGAACGGCAAGACCACGACCGTTCAGCTGACGGCGTCGATGCTCGTCGAGGCGGGCTTCCGCGCGGCGCCCTGCGGCAACATCGGCGTCCCGGTCCTGGACGCCGTCCGTGATCCGCAGGGCTTCGACTTCTTCGTCGTCGAGCTCTCGAGTTACCAGTTGCACACCCTCGGTCTGCAGGGCGGTCGGAGCATCGTCTCGCCGCTCGCCAGCGTCTGCCTGAACCTCGCCGACGACCACCTCGACTGGCACGGCTCCGCCGCGGCGTACCGGGCGGCGAAGGCCGTGGTGTACGAGAACACGAAAATCGCGTGCGTCTACAACCGCGCTGACGCGGCGACGATGTCGATGGTCGAGGAGGCCGAGGTCGTCGACGGCGCCCGCGCCGTCGGGTTCGGCCTCGACGTCCCCGGACCGAGCGACTTCGGCGTCGTGGACGGCATCCTGGTCGACCGCGCGTTCCTCGACGACCGTCGGACGAGCGCCCTTGAGATCACGACGGTCGAAGCGCTCGCCCAGCGCGGGCTCGCCGCCCCGCACATCGTCGCCAACATCCTGGCGGCAGCGGCACTCGCCCGGGCCGCCGGCATCACGGTCGAGGCCGTGCGCGACACCCTGCTGTCGTTCGGCCTGGACGCGCACCGGATCCAGCTCATCGCGCGACGGCTCGAGGTGGACTGGATCGACGACTCGAAGGCCACCAATCCGCACGCCGCCGACGCCTCGCTCGCCGCCTACCGCTCGGTGGTGTGGATCGTCGGAGGCCTGTTGAAGGGCGTCTCGATCGATCATCTGGTGGAGCGGCACGCCGACCACCTGCGCGCGGCCGTCGTGATCGGCGCCGACCGCTCGGAGGTCCTCTCGGCATTCGCGCGACACGCGCCGACCCTGACCGTCATCGAGGTCGACGCAGCGGAGACTGAACACGTCATGCCGGAGGCCGTTCGCCGGGCCGCCGAGGTCGCGCAGGCAGGGGACACCGTGCTCCTCGCCCCTGCAGCCGCCTCGATGGACCAGTTCACGGACTACGGACACCGTGGTCGCCTGTTCCAGGCCGCCGTCGAAGCAGAGCTGGGAGGTGAGGCGGATGATCGATCCGCCTCGCGCTGACCCGCGCCGCGTGCGGTCGTCGTCGTCCCGGATGACGACGGTCGCCTCAGGCAGTGGGACACCCGACGCACCGACGTCGCCGAGAGGCATGTCGAGTGCGCGGATCTCGCTGGGCAAGGTGCTGCGTCCGGAGTCGAAGAACTATTTCCTCCTGCTGGGTGTCACCCTGTTCCTCGTCGGGCTCGGGCTCGTCATGGTGCTGTCCTCATCCTCCGTCGAGTCTTACGAGGCCGGCGACGGGTACTTCGGGCTGTTCTGGCGCCAGGCGACGTTCGCGATGATCGGTGTTCCGCTCAT
Source organism: Plantibacter sp. 2H11-2 (assembly GCF_050031945.1). Lineage (NCBI taxonomy): Bacteria > Bacillati > Actinomycetota > Actinomycetes > Micrococcales > Microbacteriaceae > Plantibacter > Plantibacter sp. 2H11-2. Next base: position 124,786 of record NZ_JBNBBL010000003.1, read on the forward strand.
GCTCATCGTGAGCCGCTTCCCGGCACGGTTCTGGAAGAAGTGGGCGTGGGTGTTCCTCCTGGTCGCCATGGGCCTGCAACTGCTCGTCTTCACACCGCTCGGCTACGAGATCGGTGGCAACCGCAACTGGATCGAGATCGGCGGCTTCACCGCGCAGCCCTCGGAAGCGGTCAAGCTCGCACTGGTCGTGTGGCTCGGGCTCGTGCTGACGATCAAGCAACCGCGTCTCCTCGAGTGGAAGCACGCCCTGATCCCGGTCATCCCCTTCGCCGGTCTCTCCATCGGCCTCGTCCTGCTCGGCGGCGACCTCGGTACCGTCGTGATCATGGCCCTGATCGTGTTCTCGGCGCTGTATTTCGCCGGGGTGCGACTGCGCTACATCGCGATCCCGGTGGTCGCAGGGGCCGTGCTGTTCCTCATCATGGCCGTCACGAGCGCCAACCGTATGCAGCGCATCATGGCGTTCTTCGGCGACGGCAAGGGCGACTACGAGAACGCCGACTGGCAGTCGACCCACGGCACGTGGGCGCTGGCGAACGGCGGCCTCTGGGGCGTCGGCCTCGGCAACTCGCGCGCGAAGTACGGGTGGCTGCCGGCGATCTCGAACGACTTCATCTTCGCGGCGATCGGCGAGGAGCTGGGCCTCATCGGTGCCGTCCTCGTCCTCGGGCTGTTCGTCTTCCTCGCCGTCATGTTCATCAGAGTCATCCGCACCAGCGACGACTCCTTCGTCAGGATCACCACCGGCGCCATCATGGCCTGGATCATCGGCCAGGCACTCGTGAACATCGGCGTCGTCCTCGGAGTCCTCCCGGTGCTCGGCGTGCCGTTACCGCTCCTGTCCTCGGGCGGCACGGCGCTGCTCACCACCCTCGTCGCGATCGGGATCGTCCTGTCGTTCGCCCGGGAGCGGGGGCGTCCCACGTCCCAGCAGTCCCGTCGGTCACCCGCTCGACGTCCCCAATCCTCCGGAGTCACCCGATGACCACCTACCTCCTCGCCGGCGGCGGCACCGCCGGCCATGTCAACCCGCTGTTGGCGGTGGCCGACGGACTCCGAGCCAGAGACCCTGAAGCGACGATCCTCGTCGTCGGCACGGCGGAGGGCCTCGAGGCACGACTCGTCCCGGAACGCGGCTACGAATTGCTCACCATCCCCAAACTGCCTTTCCCCCGTCGGCCGAACATCGATGCCCTCCGCTTCCCCGGTCGCCTCCGCCGGACGGTCGCAGCCGTGGTCGCGATGATCCGGGAGCACCGGGTCGACGTCGTGATCGGTTTCGGCGGCTACGCGGCCGCACCGGCCTACACGGCGGCCAGGCGCGCCGGCGTCCCGCTGGTCATCCACGAGGCGAACGCGCGTCCGGGCCTCGCGAACCGGCTCGGCGCGAGGTACACGCCCTACGTCGGTGTCGCCTTCCATCACACGCCCATCCGCAACGCACGCTTCGTCGGCATGCCGCTGCGTCGCGAGATCGAGGAGCTGGACCGCGAGACGCTCCGGCCGGCGGCCCTCGCCGAGTTCGGCCTCGTGTCGGACCGACCGCTACTGCTCGTCACCGGCGGTTCGCTCGGCGCGAGACGGATCAACGCGACGATGAGCCAGAGTGCCGAAGACGTCGTCGCGGCCGGCTGGCAGGTGCTCCACATCACGGGTGCGAAGAGCGAGATCTCGGATCCCGGTGTCGACCATTACCACCTCCTCGAGTACTGCTCCAGGATGGAGCTCGCCATCGCCGCAGCCGACTTCGCGGTGTCGCGTGCCGGTAGCGCCACGGTCAGCGAGCTGTGCGCGGTCGGGCTCCCGGCCGTCTACGTGCCCTACCCGGTCGGCAACGGTGAGCAGCGCTTCAACGCCGCCGACGTCGTGCGTACAGGGGGAGCGGTTATGGTAGATGACGCGCAGTTCGTGCCGGCCTGGGTGCGTGAGCACCTCGTCCCGTTGCTGAGCGATCGGCACCGGGTCGACGACCTGGCCGCCCAATCCAAGAGCGTCGGTGTCTCCGACGGCACGGCTCGCGTCATCGCCCTCATCGATGAGGCGCTCCAACCATCGGTGCAGCGCGTGCGCGGCCGGTGATCCAGTCTTCCCAGAAAGCGTGACACCGTGATCAAGCCAGACCCCACCGTCGAGATCCCCGCCGACCTCGGCGTCGTGCACTTCGTCGGCATCGGCGGCAGCGGGATGAGCGGCATCGCACGGTTGTTCGTGAGCGCCGGATCGCGCGTGACCGGCTCGGACGTGCGCGAGTCGAAGAACATCGACGCCCTGCGCGAGCTCGGCGTCCCCGTCGCCATCGGCCACGATGCACAGAACGTCGGCGACGCGGACACCCTCGTCGTGACCGGGGCGCTGTGGGCGGACAATCCCGAGTACCTGCTCGCGAAGGAACGGGGCCTGACGATCCTGCACCGGTCGCAGGCGCTCGCGTGGCTGACCTCCGGGACGCGACTCATCTCCGTCGCGGGGGCCCACGGGAAGACGACGTCGACCGGCATGATCATCACGGCGCTGCTGGAACTCGGTGCCGATCCCAGCTTCGTCAACGGTGGCGTGATCGAGTCCCTCGGGCTGAGCTCGGCCCGCGGCGCCGGAGAACTGTTCGTCGTCGAGGCGGACGAGTCCGACGGTTCGTTCCTGCTCTACGACACGGCCGTCGCGCTCATCACGAACATCGACCCCGACCACTTGGACCACTACGGTTCGCTCGAAGCGTTCGAGCAGGCGTTCGTGACCTTCGCCCAGCAGGCTCGCGAGCTCGTCGTCATCTCCTCGGACGACGCCGGCGCGGTCCGGATCACCCCGGCGCTCCGCGCGGCCGCCGACGGCAAGCGCGTGCTGACCTTCGGAGAGGCCGCCGACGCGGACGTCCGACTGCACGACGTCGGCTCCACCGGGCCGGTCTCGTTCCAGCTCAGCTACGAGGGCACCAGCTACGCGGCTACCCTCCGCGTGCCCGGGCGCCACAACGCCATCAACGCCGCCGGTGCCTTCGCCGTCCTCGTCGGTGTCGGGTTCGACCCGGCGGACGCGCTCCGAGGCATCAGCGCCTTCGGCGGAACGCAGCGTCGATTCGAGCTGCACGGGGTCGTCGACGGTGTCAGTGTCTACGACGACTACGCGCACCACCCCACCGAGGTCGCCGCCGCTCTCGCCGCCGCGCGCACGGTGGTCGGCGACGGTCGCATCATCGCGGTCCACCAGCCGCACCTGTACAGCCGGACCCGCCTGTTCGCCCAGGAGTTCGCCGACGCCCTCGAACAGTACGCCGACCACACGGTCGTGCTCGAGGTCTACGGCGCGCGCGAGGACCCCGAGCCCGGTGTGACCGGTGCCACGGTGTCGACCCGGTTCTCCGACGCGGACCGCGTCGCGTACATCGACGACTGGCAGCGCGCCGCGGACTACACGGCGACGGTCGTGCGACCCGGTGACTTCGTCATCACGCTCGGATGCGGCGACGTCTACCGCATCGTGCCGCAGCTCCTCGAGGCCATCGCCGGTCGCGAGTCCGTCTGATGGGCGTCCGGTGAAGCGCCCGGACGGCTTCGACCCCGCGGCCAGTCCGCGCCCCGAGCGCCAGGCGCGACCGTCGGCGTCCGCGCCGGTCGACCGCGCCGCCGCGCCTGCTGAGCCCGTCACAGAGCAGGAGACGGACGTCATCGAGCTGGACGCCGCGCGGCTCCGGCCGAAGCCGTCGGGTGCCGGCGCACCGTCCCAGCCGTCGGGCTCGAGGTCCAAGTCGAAGTCGAAGTCGGCGTCAGCCTCATCGACGCCGGCACCATCGTCGAAGGTCGGGGCGAAACCGGCGGCGACGTCCTCCGCCTCGGCGACGGCGACCCTGGAGCGCCCGGACGAACCGGAGGATGAGGCGTTCCTCACCCCGCGTGAGGCCGCCAAGCTGCGACGTCGTCACGAACGCCAGGAGATCCGTCGGTTCACGGCCCGCAAGCGCGGCCGCCACCGTCCCTGGGTGATCGCGGCCGCGATCCTCGGCGTCCTGATCGTCGTCTCGCTCGCCGGAGCCTATTCGCCGCTGCTGGCCGTCCGGTCCATCGAGGTCGTCGGTGCGAGCCGGGTCAATCAGGCCGAGATCACCGAGGCGCTCAGCGACCAGCTGGGTCGCCCACTCGCGCTGGTCGATGCGGGCGCCGTCAAGGCGGTGCTCGTCGGATACCCGCTCATCGCGAGCTACTCCCTCGAATCCCAGCCCCCGAGCACGCTCGTCGTGCGGATCGTCGAACGCGAGCCGGTGGGCGTGTTGCAGTCCGGATCGGTGTACACCCTCGTCGACGCCGCCGGGGTCACCATCGAGCGCAGCGACCAACCGATCGCCGGGTATCCCACGCTCATGGTCACCGGCGGCCCGACCTCGAAGGGATTCGTCGCCGCGGCGGCGGTGATCCGCGCGCTCCCGGCCGATCTCCGCGCCCGCGTGGCGTCCGTCTCGGCGTCGACCGCGGACGACGTCACCCTCACGCTCGTGGACTCGCCCGCCGAAGTCGTGTGGGGGAGTGCGGAGGACTCGGTCCTGAAAGCGCGGATCCTCGCGACCACGATGGCGGCCACCGACCCGTCCCAGGTGAACCAGTACGACGTGTCGTCGCCATCCGCCGCCATCGTCCGCTGAGGAAGCGCGCCGGGATATTCCCGTCGATGTGCCGACACGCCCGGAAGCGTCCCGACACGGTCGGGGCTGGGCCCTAACGTCGTGCTCAGGACAGAAAATGCATACGCAGCATAACTTTAAACCTTAACTAGAGGTTGAGAGTTCTCACGGAGGCCTGAAGTGACTACAAACCAGAACTACCTCGCCGTCATCAAGGTCGTCGGTATCGGCGGCGGCGGCGTGAACGCGGTCAACCGCATGATCGAGCTCGGCCTCCGAGGCGTGGAATTCATCGCCATCAACACGGACGCGCAAGCGCTGCTGATGAGCGATGCCGACGTCAAGCTCGACGTCGGCCGCGAGATCACCCGCGGCCTCGGCGCCGGCGCCGACCCCGAGGTCGGACGCCGCGCGGCGGAGGATCACGCCGAGGAGATCGAAGAGGCCATCGCCGGCGCCGACATGGTGTTCGTCACCGCCGGTGAGGGTGGCGGTACCGGAACGGGTGGCGCACCCGTCGTGGCGCGGATCGCGAAGTCGATCGGTGCGCTGACCATCGGTGTCGTCACGAAGCCGTTCGGCTTCGAGGGTCGTCGTCGTCAGGCCCAGGCCGAACTCGGCGTCGCCCGCCTGAAGGAGGAGGTCGACACGCTCATCGTCGTGCCGAACGACCGCCTGCTGGAGATCAGCGACCGCGGGATCAGCATGCTCGAGGCCTTCGCGACCGCCGACCAGGTGCTCCTCGCCGGTGTCCAGGGGATCACCGACCTCATCACCACCCCCGGCCTCATCAACCTCGACTTCGCCGACGTCAAGTCGGTCATGCAGGGAGCCGGCTCCGCCCTCATGGGTATCGGCTCCTCGCGCGGCGCGGATCGCGCCATCAAGGCGGCCGAACTCGCCGTCGCCTCCCCGCTCCTCGAAGCGAGCATCGAGGGCGCCCACGGTGTCCTGCTGTCCATCCAGGGTGGCTCGAACCTCGGAATCTTCGAGATCAACGACGCCGCCAAGCTCGTCCAGGAGGCCGTGCACCCCGAGGCGAACATCATCTTCGGTGCGGTCGTCGACGACACCCTCGGCGACGAGGTGCGCGTGACGGTCATCGCCGCCGGATTCGACGGTGGCGAGCCCCTCACCAGGACGGCGGCCTCGCCGGCCGACGCGGTCATCTCGGGCGGCGTCATGAGCACCTCGGACGAGGCTCCCAGCGCTCCGATCGGCACCTCGGCCAACACGGCCTCCGAGTCGTCCGAGCACCGCTCGGCACCTGCTGCGGCACCGGTCGCCTCCGGTGGCGACTGGAGCTCCAGGCAGAACGCGTCGTCGCCCTTCTCCGGTGCGACGCACCGTCAGCCCGATGCGGTCGTCGAGACCGCCGTCGTCGACCCCTCGTTCGACGACGAGGGTGAGCTGGACATCCCCGACTTCCTGAAGTAGTGGGCGACACGATCACTGCGGCCGGATCGGGCTCTTCGGAGCCCGATCCGGCTCTGCTCGATCGCCTCGCCGCGATCCGCGGGCGTGTCGCAGACGCCGCTCGTGCAGCCGGTCGCGCCGACGAGCCGACGCTCATCGTCGTGACGAAGTTCCATCCGGTCACACTCGTGCAGCAGCTCGTGGCCGCGGGGGTCACCGACGTGGGGGAGAACCGCCACCCGGAGGCCCGCGACAAGGCCGAGGCGGCCGCCGGACTCGGGTTGCGGTGGCACTTCATCGGCCAGTTGCAGACGAACAAGGCCAAGCAGGTGCGCCGATACGTCGACGCCGTGCACTCGGTGGACCGACCCGAACTCCTGCGGGCGCTCTCATCACCGGACCGCCTCCTCGAGGTGTTCCTCCAGGTGAATCTGACCGACGACCCGGGTCGTGGCGGTGTGGTCGGCGATGCGGCGCTGGAAGCGCTCGCCACGGAGACGCTCGAGGCCGAGGGTGTCGTCCTGCGAGGCGTCATGGCCGTCGCGCCCCTCGACGAGCCGCCGGCCGATGCGTTCGCGCGCGTCGTCGCGGCGTCCGCGCGGGTGCGATCCCTCGCTCCGCAGGCCGACGGCCTGTCGATCGGGATGAGCCACGACTACGTCGAGGCGATCGAAGCGGGCGCGACACACCTACGCATCGGCACGGCAATCACCGGGAATCGTCCGGTGTGACGTTAATCTCGAAGGTGCAAGGACCGCAGATCACGGAGGAAACGATGTCGAACCCACTGAAGAAGACCATGGTGTACCTCGGGCTCGCCGACGATGATCTCGAGTACGAGCAGCAGCACGCTGCCCAGGCCGAGCCCACGCAGCAGGCCGAGCCTCGCCGGGCAGAACGTCCCGAGCGCGCAGAGCGGGTCGAGCGCGTCGAGAAGGCCGCTCCCGTGACCCCGCTGCGCAAGCCGGTCCCGGTCCGTCAGCCGGTCGCCCCGAGCTCCGACCTCAACGAGATCCTCACGGTGCACCCCAAGCAGTACCGCGATGCTCAGATCATCGCCGAGAGCTTCCGCGACGGGGTCCCGGTCATCATCAACCTCTCTCAGATGAGCGACGGCGACGCCCGACGCCTCATCGACTTCGCCAGTGGCCTCTCGCAGGGCCTCTACGGGAAGATCGAGCGAGTGACGAGCAAGGTCTTCCTGCTCTCGCCCGAGCACGTCGCCGTTTCCGGCGACAACGGGCAGGGCGCACCGGAAGCGACCGAGGCGACCTTCTTCGCTCAGTCATAATCGAGGGGTGGCTTCTCTCATCTCCGTGATCGGCACGATCCTCTATCTCGCGCTGCTCCTGTACTTCTTCGTCCTCTGGGCGCGGTTCATCCTCGACCTGGCTCGGGTACTCCGCCCGCAGTGGCGACCGTCGGGCGTCGGCCTGGTCCTCGCCGAGCTCAGTTTCACGGTCACCGACCCGCCGATCCGGTTCTTTCGCCGTGTCCTGCCGCGCGTCGCGGTCGGTCCCGTCGCGCTCGATTTCGGTTGGACGCTCACGATGCTGTGTTGCATCATCGCGATGACGCTCGTCCAACTCCTGTAGCCGCCGACGTCGGCGCCCGCGCAGGGTTCACGACGATTGTGCGGCTACGATAGAACGCCCGTCACCTGACGGGAAGCTCCGACGCTGACAACATGTCTCACCCACTGGGTCAGACTTTGCTAGCGTGGGGGCGTTGTACACAGATTTTCGATTCGACAGTGAAGGTGGTTCGCTATGGCGCTCACTCCCGAAGACGTGGTCCAGAAGCGGTTTCAGCAGACCAAGTTCCGCGAAGGCTACGACCAGGACGAGGTAGACGACTTCCTCGACGAGGTCGTCGTCGAACTGCGTCGCCTTATCCAGGAGAAGGACGAGGTCCAGCAGAAGCTGACCGCGGCCGAGGCCAAGGTCGCCGAGCTGCAGAAGGGCGGCTCCTCCGCTCCCGCCGCGCTCGCCAAGGCTGAGCCAGCTCCCGCACCGGCTCCGGTCGTCGCACCCGCAGCGGCTCCTGCCGCCGAGTCGACCGACAACACGGCTGAGAGCTCCAACAACCTCCTGCAGCTGGCCCGCCGCCTGCACGACGAGCACGTCGCAGAGGGCGCTCAGCGTCGCGACGCACTCATCGCCGAAGGTCACGCGACCGCGGCACGTGTCGTCGCCGAGGCCGAGGCCAAGCAGCGCGCACAGATGCAGATCCTCGAGCAGGAGCGCTCCGTACTGGAGCACAAGATCGACGAGCTGCGCAACTTCGAGCGCGAGTACCGCTCGCAGCTCCGCGGCTACATCGAGGGTCAGCTGAAGGACCTCGACGCCTCGTCGTCGAGCTCCGCACCCGATGCGAAGTCCGGCGTCACCGCCGACAGCGCAGCGGTCTAGCGCAGACACCCGGTTGTCTCCCGCATCACCGTCGAAGGCCAGCGCCAGGACTCTTGCAGTCCTGGCGCTGGTTGCCGTCGTGGCCTATTCGGCCGATCAGTTCACGAAGTTCCTCGTCACCACCAACCTGACGGTCGGTGAGTCCGTCCCCGTCTTCGGACAGGCGCTGGTCCTGTACTTCGTCAAGAATTCGGGTGCCGCCTTCTCGCTGGGTGCCGGCTACACCTGGATCTTCTCGATCCTCGCCGCGGTGGTCGTCGTCGTCATCGTCTGGTTCGCGCGCCGCATCCGTTCGCGCGCCTGGGCGATCGTCTTCGGCCTGCTCCTCGGAGGCGTGCTCGGCAACCTGACCGACCGCCTCTTCCGAGAGCCGTCCTTCGGCCTCGGCCACGTCGTCGACTTCATCTCGACGCCCTGGATGCTCCCCGCGATCTACAACGTGGCCGACATCTGCATCGTGGTCAGCATGGCGCTGTTCATCCTCCTGACGCTCTTCGGTGTCAACCTCGACGGCACGCGCACGACGCGAGCGAGTGAACGGGCCGCCCAGGAAGCGGAGGACCGCGAGGCTGAAGCCGACGCGGCCGTCCTCGATCCTGCGGAGCCTGGCGACGCGAGCCCGGACGCAGGTCGTCCGTGAACGAGTCCCGCAGCCTGTACGTCCCCGACGGACTCGACGGCGAGCGCGTCGACGCCGGACTCGCCAAGCTCCTGGGCTTCTCGCGCAGCTACGCGGCCGAGGTGGCCTTGGCCGGCGGCGTCACCATGAACGGGAAGTCGGTCGACAAGTCCGATCGCCTGCTCGGCGGCGCTTGGCTCGAGATCGAATGGACGCCTCGACGGGAGGCCGTGATCGTCCCGATCGCCGTCCCCGACCTCGGCATCGTCCACGACGACGACGAGATCGTCGTCGTCGACAAGCCTGCTGGCGTCGCGGCGCATCCCTCGGTCGGTTGGGAGGGACCGACGGTGCTCGGCGCCCTCGCGGCGGCGGGCTTCCGCATCTCGACCTCGGGAGCCGCCGAGCGCGCGGGCATCGTCCATCGGCTGGACGCCGGGACGAGCGGCCTCATGGTCGTCGCGAAGACCGAGCGAGCCTACACCTGGCTCAAGCGGGCCTTCCACGACCGCGAGGTCGAGAAGATCTACCGCGCTGTGGTGCAGGGGCATCCCGATCCACTCGCCGGCACCATCGACGGACCGATCGGCCGCCATCCGCGTCACGACTGGCGGTTCGCCGTGACCGCCGACGGCAAGCCGTCGATCACGCACTACGAGACGCTCGAGGCGTTCCCGTACGCCTCGCTGCTCGAGGTGCACCTGGAGACCGGCCGCACCCACCAGATCCGCGTGCACATGGCGGCCCAGCGGCACCCCTGCGTCGGCGACGCGATGTACGGGGCCGACGCGGCGCTGTCGGCGCGGTTGGGACTCACCCGCCAGTGGCTCCACGCCACGAAGCTGGGGTTCGCCCACCCGGCCACGGGGGAGTTCGTTCGGTTCGAGGCGGCCTACCCGGCCGACCTCCAGCACGCGCTGTCCGTGCTCGAGCTCGACTGAGCCGACGCCCGCCCATCCCGTCGGTGTCCCTGACGGCATCGCCGGAGCCGACCGTCGGCGGTGACGGTTAGGCTGGATCACAGACCACCTCGGCGTCCGCGCCGAACCCCACAGCACGATCCCCGGAGGCGCCGTCCGTGCCCACGTCCACCGATTCGTTCGTCCATCTGCACGTCCACAGCGAGTACTCGATGCTCGACGGAGCAGCCCGCGTGAAGCCGCTCATCCAGGCCGCGGTCGAGCAGGGGATGCCTGCCGTCGCCGTGACGGACCACGGCAACATGTTCGGCGCCTTCGACTTCTGGCGCACGGCGACCGATGCCGGTATCAAGCCGATCATCGGCACCGAGGCATACATCACCCCGGGGACCGCGCGCGGCGACCGGACGAGGATCAAGTGGGGCGACGGTGGGGGAGACGACGTCTCCGGCGCCGGCGCCTACACTCACATGACCTTGCTCTCGGAGACCACCGAGGGGATGCACAACCTCTTCCGGCTCTCGTCGAAGGCGTCGATCGAGGGGTACTACTTCAAGCCGCGCATGGACCGCGAGATCCTGAGCCAGTACAGCGCCGGCCTCATCGCGACGACCGGCTGCCCGAGCGGCGAGGTGCAGACGAGACTCCGTCTCGGCCAGTACGACGAGGCGGTCAAGGCCGCGGCGGACTTCCGCGACATCTTCGGCGCGGAGAACTACTTCTGCGAGATCATGGACCACGGGCTCGGGATCGAGCGCAGGATCATGGCCGACCTCATCAAGCTGTCCAAAGACCTCGGTCTCCCGCTCCTCGCGACGAACGACCTCCACTACACGCACGCCGCGGACGCCAAGGCCCACGCCGCCCTCCTCTGCGTGCAGTCCGGCTCCACCCTCAACGACCCGAACCGGTTCAAGTTCGACGCCGACGAGTTCTACCTGAAGTCCGCGGACGAGATGCGCCGGCTGTTCCGCGAGTATCCCGAGGCGTGCGACAACACCCTCGCGATCGCCGAGCGGTGCGATGTCGCCTTCGACACCTCGGCCAACTACATGCCGCGATTCCCTGTGCCGGAGGGCGAGAACGAGGAGAGCTGGTTCATCAAGGAGGTCGAGACCGGGCTGAACCTGCGGTACCCGAACGGGATCCCCGCCGACGTCCGGGAACGGGCGAACTACGAGACGCGCGTCATCGTGCAGATGGGCTTCCCCGGGTACTTCCTCGTCGTCGCCGACTTCATTCAGTGGTCGAAGCGCAACGGCATCCGGGTCGGTCCCGGTCGTGGTTCCGGTGCGGGTTCCATGGCGGCGTACGCGATGCAGATCACCGACCTCGACCCACTCCGCCACGGGCTCATCTTCGAGCGGTTCCTCAACCCCGACCGCGTGTCGATGCCCGACTTCGACGTCGACTTCGACGACCGCCGCCGCGGCGAGGTCATCAAGTACGTCACGGAGAAGTACGGCGACGAGCGCGTCGCGCAGATCGTCACCTACGGCACCATCAAGGCCAAGCAGGCGCTCAAGGACTCGTCGCGCGTCCTCGGCTTCCCGTTCGGCATGGGCGACAAGCTGACGAAGGCCATGCCGCCGGCGGTCATGGGCAAGGACATCCCGCTCGAGGGCATCCTCGACACCAAGCACCCGCGGTACAAGGAGGCGGTCGACCTCCGTGGCATCCTCGACACCGACCCGGAGGCGCGGACCGTCTTCGAGACCGCGCTCGGCATCGAGAACCTGAAGCGCCAGTGGGGTGTCCACGCGGCCGGCGTGATCATGTCGAGCGACCCGCTCATCGACATCATCCCGATCATGAAGCGCGAGCAGGACGGCCAGATCGTCACGCAGTTCGACTACCCGGCGTGCGAGTCCCTCGGATTGATCAAGATGGACTTCCTCGGGTTGCGCAACCTGACGATCATCAACGACGCCCTCGACAACATCAAGAGCAACCGCGACATCGAACTCGTCCTCGAAGACCTCGAACTCGACGACCGCGGTGCGTACGAACTCCTGTCCCGAGGCGACACCCTCGGGGTGTTCCAGCTCGACGGCGGACCGATGCGCGCGCTGCTGCGCCTCATGAAGCCCGACAACTTCGAGGACATCTCGGCGCTGATCGCCCTGTACCGGCCCGGGCCGATGGGCGCGAACTCGCACACGAACTACGCGCTGCGGAAGAACGGCCTGCAGGAGATCACCCCGATCCACCCGCAGCTCGAGGAGCCGCTCTCCGAGATCCTGTCGACGAGCTACGGCCTCATCATCTACCAGGAGCAGGTGATGGCGATCGCGCAGAAGGTCGCCGGCTTCTCCCTCGGGCAGGCAGACATCCTCCGTCGTGCGATGGGTAAGAAGAAGAAGTCCGAACTGGACAAGCAGTTCGAGGGCTTCTCCGGCGGCATGGTCGCGAACGGTTTCTCGATGGAGGCCGTCAACAAGCTGTGGGAGATCCTCCTCCCGTTCTCGGACTACGCGTTCAACAAAGCGCACTCCGCCGCTTACGGGGTCATCTCCTACTGGACGGCGTACCTCAAGGCGCACTACCCGGCCGAGTACATGGCCGGTCTGCTGACGAGTGTCGGCGACTCCAAGGACAAGATGGCGCTCTACCTCAACGAGTGCCGCCGCATGGGGATCCAGGTCCTGCCGCCCGACGTCAACGAGTCCATCGGGTTCTTCGCCGCAGTCGGGGAGGACATCCGGTTCGGTCTGGGTGCCGTCCGCAACGTCGGTTCGAACGTCGTGGAGCTCATCCGACAGGCACGCGAGCGCGAGGGCCGGTTCACCTCCTTCCACGACTTCCTCCGCAAGGTGCCGCTACCGGTGGCGAACAAGCGGACCATCGAGTCGCTCATCAAGGCCGGCGCGTTCGACTCCATGGGCGACAGCAGGCGCGCGCTCTACGAGATCCACGAGGACGCCGTCGACTCGGTCGTGAAAGACAAGCGTGCCGAGGCGTCCGGGAGCATCGGCTTCGACTTCGACAGCCTGTTCGCCGAGGTCGGCGAGGTTCCGCTCGCGAGCGTCCCCGCGCGTCCTGACTGGAGCAAGCGCGACAAACTCAACTTCGAACGGGAGATGCTGGGGCTGTACGTCTCGGACCACCCGCTGGCCGGACTCGAGATCGAGTTGGCGAAGCACGCCACGACGACCATCACCGACCTCATGACCTCCGAGGGCATGGACGGCGAGACCGTCGTGATCTCGGGGCTCGTCACGAGTGTCCAGCACCGGATCGCCAAGGCCTCCGGCAACCAGTACGGCATGATCCAGGTCGAGGACTTCGGCGGCGAGATGACCGCCATGTTCATGGGCAAGGCGTACCAGGAGTTCGCATCCGAACTCGTCGGCGACTCGATCGTGGTGGTCCGCGGACGGGTCAGTGTCCGAGACGACGGGATGAACCTCCACGCGTACAGCATCTTCTCGCCCGAACTGCCCGAGGCCGGTGCCGACCGCATGCTCCAGCTGTCGATGGCGGACGCCCGGGCGACGACCGAGACGGTGACCACGCTCAGCGACGTGCTGACGCGGCACGCTGGATCGACCGAGGTCCGACTGAAGCTCATCCGAGGCGAGATCGCGCGGGTGTTCGAGCTGCCCCATCGCGTCAGCCTCTCGTCCGGACTCTTCGGCGAGCTGAAGTCCCTGCTCGGCCCGAACTGTCTCGGCTGACCCCGCCCGGACGCGGGCGGCAGCCGGGACGGACCGCTGCGGACGATAGGCTGTGACGGCCATGATCACCACCATTGACCTCAGGGGAGTGCGGCCGAGCCGCACCGAGCTCCTGGACATGCTGCCCCGTCCCGTCGTCGACATCACCGCGGCAGCGCATGCCGCTCAGGCGCTGATCGACGACGTCCGAGCGGGCGGTTCCGAGGCGCTCTCGGCGCAGGCAGACCGGTTCGACGGGGGACGCCCCGAGCGGATCCGCGTCCCACAGGCCGAGATCGACGCGGCCGTCACAGCGCTCGAGCCGGCCGTGCGCGCCGCGCTCGTGGAGGCCATCGACCGGGTCCGGACCGCCACGGGAGCGCAGGTCCCGCCGGAGCGCACGACCGAGCTCGCCGACGGCGCGACCGTCGTGCAGCGCTGGGCCCCGGTCGGCCGTGTCGGCCTCTACGTCCCGGGCGGGAAGGCCGTCTACCCCTCGAGTGTCGTCATGAACGTCGTACCGGCCCAGGAGGCCGGCGTCGGCTCCGTGGCGCTCGCTTCGCCCCCGCAGCGCGAGTTCGGCGGACGCGTCCACCCGACGATCCTCGGCGCCGCCGGGCTGCTCGGGGTGACCGAGGTCTACGCCATGGGCGGCGCCGGAGCGATCGGTGCGTTCGCCTACGGAGTACCCGACCTCGCCCTCGACCCGGTCGACGTCGTGACCGGCCCGGGCAACATCTTCGTGGCGGCCGCCAAGCGCCTCGTGAAGGGGCAGGTGGGGATCGACGCCGAAGCCGGGACCACCGAGATCCTGGTCATCGCGGACGCCGGGGCCGATGCCCGGCTCGTCGCAGCCGATCTCGTGAGCCAGGCGGAACACGACGAGGCGGCGGCATCGTTGCTCGTCACCGACAGTGCGGCGCTCGCCACCGCGGTGGAGGAGTGGCTGCAGCGGTACGCCGCAGGCACCCGTCACGGAGCGCGCGTCGTCGAGGCCCTGGGCGGGCCGCAGTCGGCCATCGTGCTCGTCGACGACCTCGAGGCGGCCGTGGCGTTCAGCAACGCGTACGGGCCGGAGCACCTCGAGGTGCAGACCCGCGACCCGGAGTCGCTCCTCGGCGCCATCACCAACGCCGGCGCGATCTTCCTCGGCGACCACACCCCGGTGAGCCTCGGCGACTATCTGGCCGGGTCGAACCACGTCCTCCCGACGGGCGGCCAGGCGCGGTTTTCCTCGGGCCTCGGAGCCTTCACCTTCCTCCGGCCGCAGCAGGTCGTCCGGTACGACGAACCGGCGCTCCGTCAGGTCTCGGCCCACATCGTCGCCCTCTCAGGCTCGGAGGACCTGCCGGCGCACGGCGAGGCGGTGACGGCCCGCTTCGGGCTCGTCGATGCCGAGATCCGTGCTGCGGACGACACCACCGCCCCCACCACCCCCGAGGGAGCCCGCTGATGTACTGCCCGTTCTGCCGCCACCCGGATTCCCGTGTGATCGACTCGCGCACCAGCGACGACGGACTCGCCATCCGCCGACGCCGCCAGTGCCCCGAGTGCGGAAGGCGCTTCAGCACCATGGAGACCTCGAGCCTCGGCGTGATCAAGCGCTCCGGCGTGGTGGAGCCCTTCAGCCGGGAGAAGGTCGTGAGCGGTGTCCGCAAGGCCTGCCAGGGCCGCCCGGTGACGGACTCCGACCTCGCCGTCCTGGCTCAGCGGGTGGAGGAGTCCATCCGCGCCACCGGCGCCTCGCAGATCGACGCGAACGACATCGGTCTGGCGATCCTCGCGCCGTTGCGTGAGTTGGACGAGGTCGCGTACCTCCGCTTCGCCAGTGTCTACCAGGCCTTCGAATCGCTCGACGACTTCGAGTCCGCGATCGCGCTGCTCCGCGTCGAGCACGCTTCCGGTGCCGCCCCCGTGCCGTCCGAGGAGCTCTGAGCCGTGTACCGTCTCCTCTTCTCGCAGGTGCTGTCCAAGCTCGATCCCGAACGCGCACACCACCTGGCCTTCGACGTCATCCGCTCCCTTCCCGCCACCGGCCTCGGCCCCGTCATCAGGCGCTGGACGGCACCGCGACTCGACCAGTCGGTGGAGACGCTGGGGCTGCGGTTCGAGACCCCCTTCGGTGTCGCCGCCGGCTTCGACAAGGACGGCAAGGGCGTCCTCGGCCTCGGACTCCTCGGGTTCGGCCATGTCGAGGTGGGCACGATCACGGCGATCCCGCAGCCGGGCAATCCCAAGCCCCGATTGTTCCGACTCATCGCCGATCGGGCCGTCGTCAACCGCATGGGCTTCAACAACGGGGGAGCCGACCAGGCCAGGCGTCGGCTCGAACGGACCGCGCGGGTGAGCCGCCGACCCGTCCTCGGCGTGAACATCGGCAAGAGCCGTGTCGTGGACGTCGCCGACGCCACGGCCGACTACGTCCGGAGCGCGACGCTCCTCGCGCCTGTGGCCGACTACCTCGTGGTCAACGTCAGCTCGCCGAACACCCCGGGGCTTCGCGGCCTCCAGGAGCTCGACCAGCTTGCACCGCTGCTCGAGGCCGTCCGTGCCGCCGCCGGTTCGACGCCGTTACTCGTCAAGATCGCACCCGACCTCAGCGATGCGGAGGTCGACCGCATCGCAGGGCTGGTCGTGGAACTCGGCCTGGACGGCGTCATCGCGACGAACACGACCATCTCTCGCGACGGCCTGGCCACCGATCCCGCCATCGTCGAGGCGGCCGGAGCCGGTGGGCTGTCCGGTGCGCCGCTTGCGGCTCGCTCGCTCGACGTCCTGCGGCGGCTCCGGGCGATCGTGCCCCCGGAGCTGTGCGTCATCTCGGTCGGAGGCGTCGACACTGCCGAAGACGTGCAGGAGCGCTTGGACGCAGGAGCCACGCTGGTGCAGGGCTACACGGCGTTCCTCTACCGTGGGCCGCTCTGGGCGCGGCACATCAACCGCGGGCTCGACCGACTGGCCCGAACCGGCCGCTGAGCATCGTCACACGCCGTCGACGACGAACGCCCGCCGGTCTGGGACCGGCGGGCGTTCGGTTTCGTGGGACTACTTGTTGGGGAACTGGCCGCGCTTGACCTGCGGTTTCGGCAGACGGAGCGGGCGCAGCTGCAGCGCGCGCATGGCGGCGTACCAGCGCACGCCACGCTCGTCCTGCCCGAACTTCGCCCGCAGCGCTTTCCGGACGCGGAAGCCGAGGAAGAAGCAGTCGGCGATCGCGATGATGAAGAACACCCAGAGGGTGAGCATGCCGTAGACCTGGATCTCGGGCACCGGCATGAAGGTGAGGATGATCACGAGGAACATCACCGGGATCATGAACTCGCCGATGTTGAACCGGGCGTCGACGTAGTCGCGGACGAACTTCTTCTGCGGACCGCGCTCGCGTGCCGGGAGGAACTTGTCGTCGCCGGCGGCCATGCCGGCCTGCGCCCGCCGCCGTGCTTCGGCCTGCTGCGCCTTCGCCGCCTTCGACGCCTCCTTGCGGTCGGAGGGGACGAGCGGACGCTTGTTCTGCGCCTCGCGTTCCGCCCGGGACGGGGTCGGTCGACCCTTCGCCTCCTTGGCGCCGCGGGCGAGGCGCTCAGCCGTCTGCGCTGCGGTCTCGACGATCGGCTCTGATGCCGGGGTGCTCTGCTGTTTGGCCACGATGGAACGTCCTTGATTCGGGGATTCCCTTAAGATTACTCGCATGACGACAGGTACCACGACGGAATCGACCCAAGACCCACGCAACGACCAGGAAGTCCTCGATCGGCTGCGCGAATCCGTCGCCGGTGCGTTGCCGTCGTCGATCGCCGATCTGTCGGCACTGGTCCGCATCCCCTCGGTGTCGTGGTCGGCGTTCGACGCGGCCGAGGTGGCGCGGAGTGCCGAAGCGGTCGCGGCGCTCGCCCGCGGTCTCGGTGTCTTCGACGAGGTCTCGGTGCGCCGGTCCGCCATCGACGGCGGAGCGGAGCTCGGACAGCCCGCCGTGCTGGCCCGCCGTGAACCACGGAACGGCCGACCGACCGTGCTGCTCTACGCGCACCACGACGTCCAGCCCCCCGGAAGCGACGACAAGTGGGACTCGCCGCCGTTCGAACCGACCGTTCGCGACGGCCGCATCTACGGACGGGGCGCGGCCGACGACAAGGCCGGCGTCATGTCCCACATCGCCGCGATCCGAGCCGTCACCGAGGTTCTCGGCTCCGATCTCGACCTCGGGATCGTACTGTTCATCGAGGGGGAGGAGGAGTTCGGCTCGCGGTCCTTCGGCTCCTTCCTGGAGGAGCACCGCGACACCCTCGCGGCGGACGTGATCGTCGTCGCCGACAGCGACAACTGGGACGAGCGGACGCCGGCGCTGACGATCGGTCTGCGCGGCAACGTCACGTTCCGGCTGCGCGTGAAGACCCTCGACCACGCCTCCCACTCCGGGATGCTCGGGGGAGCGGTGCCGGACGCGATGCTGGCCACGGTCACCCTGCTCGCGACCCTGTGGGACGCCGACGGTTCGGTGGCGGTCGACGGACTCACCTCGCACGACGCCGTCACCCCGGAGTTCGACGAGGCGCAGCTCCGCGCCGAGTCAGGTCTGTCCGAGGGGGTCTCGCCCATCGGACGCGGCTCCATCCTCAGCCGGATCTGGTCGCAGCCCGCGATCACCGTCACGGGCATCGACGCACCGTCGGTGGCCAACGCCTCGAACACGCTCATCCCGGAGGTGTCGGTGCGCATCAGTGCGCGGATCGCCCCCGGGCAAGATCCGGCCGAGGCCTACCGTGCACTCGAGGCCCACCTCCTCGCCAACAGCCCGTTCGGCGCACAGCTGACGATCGACGAGGTCGACCAGGGGAGCCCGTTCCTCGTTGACACGAGCGGTTGGGCCGTCGCCGAGGCGAAGCGCGCCATGGCCGACGCCTGGGAGGTCGAGCCCGTGGAGACGGGTGTCGGCGGATCGATCCCGTTCATCGCCGACCTCGTCCGGGTCTTCCCGGACGCCCAGATCCTCGTCACCGGTGTCGAGGACCCGCACTCGCGCGCCCACAGCCCGAACGAGTCGCTGCACCTCGGCGTCTTCCAGAAGGCGATCCTCACGGAGGCGGTGCTCCTCGCTCGCCTGGCGGCCGCACCCCGCCCGTCCGCCGACGCGTAGTCGGCGCCGGACGCGCCGCCGGAACCACGGGGTGCGTCCGGCGCGGCAGGCGGTAGAATCGCACACAGGCGTCGACCCGGCGCCGCCAGACCTCGCGAGGAGCATCATGAGCGACACCATCCTGACCGAGACCAAGATCGACGCGGCTCACGGCGTCGGCCTGTCCGACACGGCGGCGCAGAAGGTCAAGAGCCTCCTCGAGCAGGAGGGTCGCGACGACCTCCGTCTCCGCGTGGCCGTCCAGCCGGGTGGGTGCTCGGGCCTCATCTACCAGCTGTACTTCGACGAGCGCATGCTCGACGGCGACGCCACGGTCGACTTCGACGGTGTCGAAGTCATCGTCGACAAGATGAGCGTCCCCTACCTCGACGGCGCCAAGATCGACTTCGAGGACACCATCCAGAAGCAGGGGTTCACCATCGACAACCCCAATGCCGAGGGCAGCTGCGCCTGCGGCGACAGCTTCCACTGAGCCAGATTCTTCCTGAAGGGGAAATTACCCGGTCCCGGGTGGTTTCCCCTTCGTCTTTCCGGTCACGATCCCGCACCGCGGACGCGAATGGTCCGGCGTTCACCGCCCATCCCCACTAGACTGGGGGGCGATCCACAGGTGTGTATTCGAAAGGTTTCAGAGGTGCGCTCGACTCGTCGTCTCAGATGGGCTGCCATTCCGGTCGCAGCCACACTCGCCATAGTCCTGGCGGGTTGTACGCAGGCGGAACTGCATGGTTACCTGCCGGGATTCGTCGAGGGCGAATCTCCCGTCACGAACCACACGGACCGCATCGCTGGCCTGTGGGTGACGGCATGGCTGGTGCTGCTCGCAGTCGGTGTCATCACGTGGGGGCTCATCATCTGGGCCGTCATCGTGTACCGACGCCGCAAGGGGCAGACCGGTCTCCCGGTCCAGCTGCGGTACAACATGCCGATCGAGATCTTCTACACGATCGTCCCGCTCATCCTGGTCCTCGGCTTCTTCGCCTTCACGGCGCGCGATCAGAACGCGATCGAGACCCAGTACGAGGATCCCGACGTGGCCATCGAGGTCTTCGCCAAGCAGTGGGCATGGGACTTCGTGTACGACGAGGCCGTCAACGGCCAGGACGTCTGGACCGCAGGCGTGCAGGCCGATGAGAAGCCCGGTGGCGTCATCGACCAGGACGCACTCCCCACGCTCTACCTGCCCGTCGGCAAGACGGTGAAGATCGCGCTGCAGTCGCGCGACGTCATCCACTCCTTCTGGGTCATCGACTTCCTCTACAAGAAGGACATGATCCCGGGCAAGACGAACTACATGTCCTTCACCCCTGAGCGCGAGGGCACGTACGCCGGCAAGTGCGCCGAGCTCTGTGGCGAGTACCACTCGCTCATGCTCTTCAACGTGAAGGTCGTCTCGCAGGCCGAGTACGACAAGCACCTCGAAGACCTGGCCGAGTCGGGCAACATCGGCGACTACGGCACGGAATACGATCGCAACAGCAACCTCCCCGGCACCAAGGCGCCGGCAGGTCTCGAAGAGCACGGAGACGGGGAATGACCTCCACCACGCTTCCCGCAGGCCAGGCGAGCGTCGTCGGACGCACCTCGGTCGAGCGCAAGGGCAACATCCTGGTCAAGTGGATCACCTCCACCGACCACAAGACCATCGGGTACATGTACCTGATCGCCTCGTTCATCTTCTTCTGCCTCGGCGGCGTGATGGCGCTCATCATCCGCGCCCAGCTCTTCGAGCCCGGCGGCACGATCGTGGAGACCAAGGAGCAGTACAACCAGCTCTTCACGATGCACGGCACGATCATGCTCCTCATGTTCGCGACGCCGCTCTTCGCCGGGTTCGCGAACGCGCTCATGCCGCTGCAGATCGGCGCACCGGACGTCGCCTTCCCGCGACTGAACGCCTTCGCGTTCTGGCTCTACGCCTTCGGTAGCCTCATCGCCGTCGGTGGCTTCCTCACCCCGCAGGGTGCCGCCGCCTTCGGCTGGTTCGCCTATGCGCCACTGTCGAGTACGACGTTCTCGCCAGGGCTCGGAGGTAATCTCTGGGTCCTCGGCCTGGCGCTCAGCGGCTTCGGGACCATCCTCGGTGGTGTCAACTTCATCACCACGATCATCACGATGCGCGCGCCCGGCATGACGATGTTCCGCATGCCGATCTTCACGTGGAACGTCCTCGTGACGTCCATCCTCGTCCTGATGGCGTTCCCGGTGCTCGCAGCGGCCCTCTTCGGCCTCGCAGCGGACCGCGTGTTCGACGCCCACATCTACGACGCGGCCAACGGCGGTGTCATCCTGTGGCAGCACCTGTTCTGGTTCTTCGGGCACCCCGAGGTCTACATCATCGCGCTGCCGTTCTTCGGCATCGTGTCCGAGATCTTCCCGGTGTTCAGCCGCAAGCCGATCTTCGGCTACAAGACCCTGATCTACGCGACGATCGCGATCGCTGCGCTCTCCGTGACCGTGTGGGCGCACCACATGTACGTCACCGGATCGGTGCTCCTGCCGTTCTTCGCCCTCATGACGATGCTCATCGCGGTTCCGACCGGTGTGAAGATCTTCAACTGGCTCGGGACGATGTGGCGCGGTTCGGTCACTTTCGAGACCCCGATGCTCTGGTCGATCGGCTTCCTGATCACCTTCGTCTTCGGCGGGCTCACCGGTGTCATCCTCGCTTCGCCGCCGCTCGACTTCCACGTCTCCGACTCCTACTTCGTCGTGGCGCACTTCCACTACGTCGTGTTCGGCACGGTCGTGTTCGCCATGTTCGCCGGCTTCTACTTCTGGTGGCCGAAGTGGACGGGCAAGATGCTCAACGAGAAGCTCGGCTACTGGCACTTCTGGCTGCTCTTCATCGGCTTCCACACGACGTTCCTCATCCAGCACTGGTTGGGCGTCATCGGGTTCCCGCGCCGCTACGCGACGTACTCACCCGAGGACGGCTTCACCTGGATGAACCAGCTGTCGACCGTGGGCTCCTTCATCCTCGCCATCTCGCTGCTGCCCTTCTTCCTGAACGTGTACATCACGATCCGAAAGGCTCCGCGAGTCACCGAGGACGACCCGTGGGGTTACGGTGGATCGCTCGAGTGGGCGACCAGCTCGCCCCCGCCGCGTCACAACTTCGTCTCCATCCCGCGCATCCGCTCGGAGCGCCCGGCGTTCGACCTCCACCACCCCGAGGTCGGTATCCCGGTCGGCGTCGGTCCCGCGAAGGACGCGCCTGACGCACCCACGCTCGACATCGACGCCGGAAAGGTGAAGTAGCCGCCATGCGCGCCAATATCATCCTCTTCACGATCCTGACGGTGTTCTGCGCCCTCCTCTGCGCGGTCTACACCGTGTGGTCGCTCGTCGACCCGCTGCACGGCCGGGTCGAATGGGTCGGCACGGTCACCCTGGCTCTCGCCGCGATCCTGAGCGCCTTCCTCGGCTTCTACCTCAGCCGGGTACACAAGAGCCAGGGCGCAGAGCTCCCCGAGGACACGCTCACGGCCAACATCGACGACGGCGACCCGGAGATCGGGCACTTCAGCCCGTGGAGCTGGTGGCCCATCATCCTCGCCGGTGCGTGCGGTCTGCTCGTGCTGGGTCTGGCGGTCGGGTTCTGGATCGCGATCATCGGCATCCCGCTGGTCGTCATCGCGGTCGTCGGTTGGAACTACGAGTACTACCGCGGATACTTCGCACGCTGATGGTCGCCTCGTTCAGCATCCGCCGTGGTCAGTCCGACGACCGTTCAGCCGTCTTCGCGCTGGCCGGCCAGCTGATCACCGGGTCCATCCCGCCTGCTGCGGACGACTTCATGGCTGCGTACAACAACGTCATGCGCCCTCGTGAAGACGAGACCAACGTGCTGTACGTCGCGGTCGACGAATCGGATCGTGTCGTTGGATACACCCTGATGACGGTGTCCCGGCTGCTGCACGCGGCCGGCCTGACCGCCCACCTGCAGGAGCTCGTCGTCGACGAGACCGCCCGCGGCGCCGGCATCGGTTCGGCCCTGGTGGAGGCGAACGAGCACTACGCCGTCGAGCGCGGTGCGCGCCAGCTGACGATGTCCACCTCTCGAGCCGGCGACTTCTACCGTCGTCTCGGCTACAACGTGACGGCGGAGTTCTACAAGAAGATCCTCCCGCTGGGCTGATCCCCAAGCTGTCATCGAAGAGCCCCCGAGCCATGCTCGGGGGCTCTTTCGTGTTCCAGTGCGCGCCTGGACGTGGAGAACAAGCAGCCGGCATGGCGGGGACCACCCCCGAAGGTCGTGACCGTCACCCTTCCGGCCGGCCAGGCTGCTCACAGTGGAAGCCGTACTCCGGTGACCCCTGCGTACGTCTGATAGACCAGGGGAGCGGCCCCCGGTCTCTGAGGCTGTCGAGGGGCGCACACCGCCGCCCAGAGGACTCAGCGTGCGTATCGAAGAGCCCCTGGCGCAGAGTGCGAACCTGGCCCTGAGCCTGTCGGGGGCGCGCGCCGCCCACAGAGGACTCAGGGTGCGTACGAAGAGCTCTGGCGCAGGCATTCCGGTCCCTGAGCCCGTCGAAGGGCAGCCGTAGTCCGGTGTCTCCTCGGTACGGCCACGATCACCCTGGGTCGGGAACGTCGCCCCCGGGGCCGGTCGATCGGCTCCCATCGTGTGCTTTCGCAGAGGAATGCCGGTGAACCGCGGTGAGCGAACGCGGATCCCTGCGGGTGTCGAAGGGCTCACCTCATCCGCAGCGGCCTTCGGCGCCCGGAGAAGGGGGGAGCGGGACTGCACGGACGTCCGCTGTCGCACGCGTCTTGCCGCGGCGCAGTTCGGCGATCCCCGCCCCCAATGACGAAAGCCCCGCAGTCCGTGAGGACTGCGGGGCTTTCCAAGAGGATCCGCCTAGTGGTGGTCGCCGTGGGAACGTTCGATCTCCGTGTTCGTGACCGGAGCGATCCGATCCTCGAAGAACCAGCGGGACATCGCGGCGCGAGCCTTCTGGACACCGGTGATCTTGCCCTTGGCGTTCGGACGGATCATCAACGGCTTGTGGTCGTCGTAGCTCGCGAGGCGCCAGCGCTCGTACTCGTCGACGGGCTCGTGGACCTCGATGAACTCGCCACCGGGGAGGCGGACGATGCGCCCGGTCTCGTAGCCGTGGAGGAGGATCTCGCGATCCTTCTTCTGCAGCGCCAGGCAGGTGCGCTTCGCGATGAAGTAGGCGATGAACGGTCCGAGGATGAGGATCGCCTGCAGCGTGTGGATCACGCCCTCCATCGTCACCTTGAAGTGCGTGGCGATGATGTCCGAGCTCGCAGCAGCCCAGAGGGCGGCGTAGAAGGTGACACCGGCAGCACCGATGGCGGTGCGGGTCGGCGCGTTGCGCGGACGGTCGAGGATGTGGTGCTCACGCTTGTCACCCGTGATCCACGCCTCGACGAACGGGTAGATGAACACCGTGACGATGAACAGACCCAGGACGAGGACGGGAAGGATGATGTTGAACGAGAACGTGTGATCCCAGAGGACGAACTCGAGGTGCGGCGGAACCAGTCGGAGCGCGCCGTCGGCGAACCCGATGTACCAGTCAGGCTGCGTACCCGCCGAGACCGGGGAGGGGTCGTACGGTCCGTAGTTCCAGATCGGGTTGATCGTGAACAGCGAGGCGATGAGCATCACGACACCGAAGACGATGAAGAAGAAGCCACCGGCCTTCGCCGCGTAGACGGGGAGGACGGGGAATCCGACCACGTTCTGCTCGGTGCGACCGGCGCCCGGGAACTGCGTGTGCTTGTGCACGACGACGAACACCAGGTGCAGGGCGATGAAGAGCAGTACCAGCGCCGGCAGGAGCAGGATGTGGAGCGTGTAGAGGCGGCCGACGATGTCGGTGCCCGGGAACTCCCCGCCGAAGAGCAGGAAGGTCGTCCACGTGCCGATGATGGGCAGACCCTTGACCATGCCGTCGATGATCCGCAGACCGTTACCGGAGAGCAGGTCGTCGGGCAGCGAGTACCCGGTGAAGCCCTCGGCCATGGCCAGGATGAACAGGACGAAACCGATCACCCAGTTCAGCTCACGCGGCTTGCGGAACGCACCGGTGAAGAAGATGCGCAGCATGTGCAGGCCGATGGACGCCACGAACAGCAGGGCCGCCCAGTGGTGCACCTGACGCATCAGGAGGCCGCCGCGGATGTCGAAGGAGATGTCGAGCGTCGACGCCATGGCGACGGACATCTCGATGTTCTTCAGCGGGACGAAGGACCCGTCGTAGTGGACCTCCGCCATCGACGCCTGGAAGAAGAAGGTGAGGAAGGAGCCCGACAGCAGGATGATGACGAAGCTGTAGAGCGCCACCTCGCCGAGGAGGAACGACCAGTGGTCGGGGAAGATCTTGCGGCCGAACTCCTTGACGGCGACCGAGATGGACGTCCGCTCTTCGAGGTAGTTCGCTGCGGCGCCGGTGAATCCACCGGAGCTCTTCGCCGGAGCGGCCTTGGCCTGCTCAGGGGCGCGTGTTGCGGTCGAGGTGCTCAATGACGCTCCCAGAAGCTCGGGCCGACAGGTTCGTGGAAGTCGCTCCGCGCGACGAGGTAGCCCTCGTCGTCGACGGTGATCGGCAGCTGCGGAAGCGGCCGGGCGGCCGGTCCGAAGATGACCGCGCAGTGGTTCGTGACATCGAACTGCGACTGGTGGCAGGGGCAGAGGAGGTGGTGCGTCTGCTGCTCGTAGAGCGCGACCGGGCAACCGACGTGCGTGCACACCTTGGAGTAGGCGACGATGCCGTCGTAGGACCAGTCCTTCTTGGACTCCTCCTCGACGAGGTCTTCGGGCTTCAGCCGCATGAGCAGCACGATCGCCTTCGCCTTCTCGTTGAGGACGTGATCGGCCTCGTGGAGGTTCTCGGGGATCACGTGGAACGCACTGCCGAGGGTCACGTCGGACGCCTTGATGGGCGTACCGGAAGGGTCACGGGCGAGGCGCGTGCCTTCCTTCCACATCGTGTGCTGCATGAGCTCGACGGGGTCTTCGTCGTACGGCGCGAGACCGCGGAACAGCGCGATGCCCGGGAGCGGGAAGACGATGAGGGAGCCGATGAGGCTGTTGCGGATGAGCGCGCGTCGTCCGATGCCGGACTCGACGTTCGCCTGGTGCATGATCTCCACCGCGCGATCGCGGCTGGCCTGGTTGCCGCCGACCTTGTGACGGTAGTCGATGCCCTCTTCGTCGTGCATGAGGGCCTTGCCCCAGTGCACGGCGCCGATACCGATCGCGAGCAGGGCCAACGCCATGCCGAGACCGATGAACAGGTTGTTCAGGCGGACCGAGGCGATGTCCTCGGGCTCGATCGGGAACGCCATGTAGGCGGCGACCGCCCAGACGCTGCCGGCGATCGACAGGTAGAAGAGGGTGTAGACGGCGCGCTCGGCCCGCTTGTCCTTCTTGGGGTCGAGGTCCGTGACGCGCTTCCGGTGCGGAGGCAGGCCGGGGTCGACGACGGCGTCGCGGGAGATGACCCCGGTACCGGTCGCGACCTGCAGCTCCTGCCCGTGGGCGGACGGATCGGCAGACGAGTCGGCGGCTGGGTGACCCGAGCCGCTCGAGTTGTCGTGAGCCATGGTGCTCCTTCTTACGTGTTGTCGATCCGCGTCGGTCAGTTCGACTTCGCGGTGATCCAGACGGTGAGGGCCACGATCGAGCCGAGGCCGAAGATCCAGAGGAACAGGCCCTCGGAGACGGGGCCGAGCGAGCCGAGGTCGTTGCCGCCCGGTGACGGGTTCTTCTCCATGAACTTGAGCGCGGTGATGATGTCGCGCTTGTCCTCGGGGGAGAGGTTCATGTCGTTGAAGACGGGCATGTTCTGCGGGCCGGTGATCATGGCCTCGTAGATGTGGGCGGCGCTGACGCCGACGAGCGAGGGAGCGTACTTGCCCTCGGTCAGGGCGCCACCGGCGGCTGCGACGTTGTGGCACATCGCGCAGTTGATGCGGAAGAGCTGTGCGCCGTTGGAGGCGTCGCCCTCACCGTCGAGGTACTGCTCCTCGGGGATCTCCGGGCCGGGTGCGACCGAGGCGACGTAGGCCGCGAGGGAGGAGATCTGCTCCTCGGTGAATTGCACGGGCTTCTCCGGGGCCTGCGGGCCCTGGTTCTGCAGCGGCATCCGGCCGGTGCCGACCTGGAAGTCGACGGCGGCGGCACCGACGCCGAGGAGGCTCGGTCCGGCGGTCGTGCCCTGCATGTCGAGGCCGTGGCAGGTGGCGCAGTTCGCGGAGAAGAGCTTCTCGCCCTCGTCGACGGAGGCCTGCGACTTGGCGGCGGCGACGGGCTCTGCGCTGGCCGTGCTGACGCTGACGGCTGCGTAGGCGCCACCGGTCACGAGGAGGCCGATCGCGAGCAGCGCCGCCGAGGCGAACGGGCTGCGGCGGCCGCTCTTGCGCGTGGCGCGGGCGGCCTTCTTGGACGCCTTGGTGGTCGTCGTCTGGGTGGGGTCAGTCTTCATGGAGTCAGTCATTCCGGGTCAGCGCAGGATGTAGATGACGAAGTAGAGGCCGATCCACACGACGTCGACGAAGTGCCAGTAGTACGAGACGACGATGGCGCTCGTCGCCTCCTTGTGGCCGAATCGTTTGACGGCGTAGGCACGGCCGATCACGAGGAGGAAGGCGATGAGGCCACCGGTCACGTGCAGGCCGTGGAAGCCGGTCGTGAGGTAGAACGCCGAGCCGTACGCGTTCGAGCTGAGGGAGATGCCCTCGCTGACGAGCGTCGCGTACTCGAGGATCTGGCCGGAGACGAACACGGCGCCCAGGGCGTAGGTGAGGAAGAACCACTCGACCATGCCCCACTTGCGCGGGCTCCAGCCCGTCATGCGGGGCTGCATGCGCTCCGCTGCGAAGACGCC
This sequence comes from Plantibacter sp. 2H11-2, assembly GCF_050031945.1. Lineage (NCBI taxonomy): Bacteria > Bacillati > Actinomycetota > Actinomycetes > Micrococcales > Microbacteriaceae > Plantibacter > Plantibacter sp. 2H11-2. The sequence goes on from NZ_JBNBBL010000003.1 coordinate 152,415, forward strand.
GAACTGGCACGTGAACGACGAGGACACGAGGATGATCGTGTTGATCGTCGAGTACGGGACGTTCAGGCGACCGGCTTCGGCCGCCCACAGCTCGGGGGCCATCGATCGCAGCGTGAAGTAGATCGCGAAGAGGCCGGCGAAGAACATGACCTCGCTGCCCAGCCAGACGATCGTTCCAACCGCGACCGTGTTCGGTCGGTTGATTCGGGGCGCGCTCGGCGCAAGGTTGATTGAGGTGCTCGTCACCCCTCCATTATGGCCGAAAGCGGGAGCGGTTTTTCGCATTTCGGGGGCGGCGAGCACGCTCGGATCAGTAAGGCTAGCCTTATTTCCTGACCGGAATCTTCGGTTCTGCTGCGGGATTCATGTGATCTTCGCCTCCACAGGCAGCTCGAGGCGTCGGCGAGTCGCGCTTGTAAGATCGTCGACATGCCTCTCACGACCTGGCCGACGCTCATCGGCGACCTGCTCGCCGGAACCGATCTCAGTGTGTCGGAGTCGACGTGGGCGATGGAACGCATCATGACCGGCCAGGTGACGGACGCCCAGCTTGCCGGCTTCCTCATCGCGTTGCGGCGCAAGGGGGAGACGGTCGACGAGATCGTCGGGTTCCGCGACGCGATCCTCGACCACGCGAAGCCGCTCGTCGCCCCGTCCCGGGCCCTCGACATCGTCGGCACCGGCGGCGACCGCTTCGGTACGGTCAACATCTCGACGACCGCCTCCATCGTCGCCGCGGCGACGGGCATCCCCGTCATCAAGCACGGCAACCGCGCGGCGAGCTCCGCCTCGGGATCGAGTGACGTGCTCTCGGCGCTCGGCGTCGACCTCGCTCTGCCGACGGATCTGGTGGGGGAGGTGCTGGCGTCGACGGGCATCACCTTCGCGTACGCGGCGGCGTTCCACCCCGGTTTCGGCCACGCTGGAGCGGTCCGTGCGGAGCTCGGCGTGCCGACGGTCTTCAACTTCCTGGGCCCACTCGTCAACCCGGCCCGCCCGGAGGCGTCGGCGGTCGGCGTCGCGCACGCCGACCGCATCCCGCTGTTCGTGGGCGTCTTCCAGACGCGCGGGGCGACCGCCCTCGTCTTCCGGGGTGACGACGGGCTCGACGAACTGACGACGACGGGACACAGCCACCTCTGGGAGATCACCCGCGGAGCCGTCACCGAGCACGACCTGGATCCCCGGGAACTCGGCATCCGCCGTGCGTCGATCGACGACCTGATCGGCGGTGACGCCCAGCACAACGCCGGTGTCGTGCGCACCACGCTCGCCGGCGAGGAGGGTCCGGTCCGCGACATCGTCCTGCTGAACGCCGCGGCCGGGATCGTGGCGTTCGAACTGTCGGAGGATCCGACGCAGGCCCAGCGGCCGATCCTCGAGCGGTTCGCCGCCGCTCTCGCGTCCGCCGCGGCCGTCATCGACTCGGGCGCGGCGACCGCGACACTCGACGCCTGGGTGGACGCCACCCGCACGCTCGGCTCGCGCTGATCCGCGCCGTGGCCGGGTCTTCCGGCCCTACCGGCGTTGGGCCGCAGCGCGTAGGTTGAGACCCGATGCCGGCGTACCCGGTCGGCGGACCCGAAACGATCTTGCAGGAGGATTCAATGAAGAAACTCATCAATGATCCCAAGGACGTCGTCCTCGAGGCGGTGGCCGGATTCGGCGCCGCGCACCCCGACCTCGTCACCGTATCGCTCGACCCGGTGTTCATCGCCCGAGCCGATGCCCCGGTCGCCGGGAAGGTGGGGATCGTGAGCGGCGGCGGCAGCGGGCACGAGCCCCTCCACGGCGGGTTCGTCGGATTCGGGATGCTCGACGCCGCCGTACCCGGCCCGGTGTTCACCTCGCCCACTCCGGACCCCATCCTCGCCGCCACGAAGGCGGTGGACGGTGGTGCCGGCGTCCTGCACATCGTCAAGAACTACACGGGCGACGTCCTCAACTTCGAGACCGCGGCCGACCTCGCGCTGGCCGAGGGCATCGAGGTGCGCTCGGTCATCGTCGACGACGACGTCGCGGTGAAGGACTCGCTCTACACGGCGGGGCGCCGGGGTGTCGCCGGCACCGTCCTCGTGGAGAAGCTCGCCGGCGCACGTGCCGAGGCCGGGGGAGGACTCGACGAGGTCGCCGACCTCGCGACGAAGGTCAACGAGCGCACCCGCACGATGGGCGTGGCACTCACCCCGTGCGTCGTCCCGCACGCGGGCGAGCCGAGTTTCACCCTGGCCGACGACGAGATCGAGATCGGCATCGGGATCCACGGTGAGCCCGGCCGTGAACGCATCCCGCTGGAGCCCGCCGACCGGATCGTCGACCGGCTGCTCGACGCCATCCTCGAAGACCTGCCGTACGCCCCGGGCGAGCGGGCCCTCGTCCTGGTGAACGGGATGGGCGGGACGCCGCAGGTCGAGCTCTTCATCGTCTTCCGCCGCGTGGCCGAGGCGCTCGCAGAGCGCGGGATCGAGGTGGCACGGTCGCTCGTGGGGAACTACACGACCAGCCTCGAGATGCAGGGTGTGTCGATCACCCTCCTGAAACTCGACGACGAACTGATCGAATTGTGGGACGCCCCGGTGCAGACCGCGGCGCTCCGGTGGGGACGGTAGACGGATGGGATTGGACGGAGCCTGGGCGATCGCCTGGATGCGGGGGAGTGCGGCGGTCGTCGCAGAGCATCGGGTGGAGCTGATCACGCTCGACCGCGACATCGGGGACGGCGACCATGGCGAGAACCTCGACCGTGGGTTCTCCGCGATCCTGCCGAAGCTCGACGAGCAGCCTGCTGATGCGACGCCCGCGGACATCCTCAAGCTCGCCGCGACGACGCTCATCTCGACCGTCGGAGGCGCGAGCGGCCCGCTGTACGGCACCGCGCTGCTCAAGGCGTCGATCGCCGTGGCCGGCCAGGATGACCTCGACGCCGATGCCGTCGTCGCCCTGCTGACGGCGGCACGCGACGGGATCGTGCTCCGTGGTAAGGCCGAGGTCGGCGACAAGACCATGGTCGACGCGTGGACACCCGCCGTGGACGCTGCATCCGCGGCTGCGGCGGCGGGGGAGTCGCCGGCACGGGTGCTGGCCGCAGCCGCGGACGCCGCGTGGGGTGGCGCCGCCGCGACCGAACCGCTCGTCGCCCGCAAGGGGCGCGCCAGCTACCTCGGAGAACGGGCCATCGGGCACCGCGACCCTGGGGCGCAGTCCACCTCCTATCTCCTGCAAGCTGCGGCCGCGGCCGCTGGGGAGGGTGCTGCATGAGCGGGGGAGCCGTCGGCCTCGTCTTCGTCTCGCACAGCGCGCTGATCGCGGAGGGGCTCATCGCCCTGGCGCGCCAGATGGCGCCCGACGCGGCCCTCGCCGCAGCCGGCGGTACCGATGAGGGAGGGATCGGCACGAGCTTCGAGCTGGTCTCCGCCGGGATCGCCGCCGTGGACTCCGGGGCCGGGGTGGTGGTGCTGTGCGATCTGGGATCGGCGATCCTGACCGCTGAGACGGCACTCGACTTCCTCGACGACGACGTCCGAGGCCGGGTACGCATCGTCGACGCCCCGCTCGTCGAAGGCGGGGTCGCCGCGGCCGTTGCCGCGCAGACCGGCGCGTCGCTCGACGAGGTCGTGAACGCCGCGCGGTCTGCAGCCGGCGGTGACCCTGCCCAGCAGGGCGCCGACGAGGCGACTCGGGCGGGTGGGTCCGACGACCCGACAGCGCCCCACGCCGCAGCCTCCGTGACCCTGCGGAACAAGGACGGGCTCCACGCTCGACCCGCTGCGGAATTCGTGAAGCTGGCGAGCACGTTCGCGGCCAAGGTGGTCGTGAACGGGAAGGACGCCAAGAGCCTGCTCGGGATCATGTCACTGGGCCTCGTCAAAGGGGCGGTCGTGGAGCTGCAGGCGGACGGTCCGGACGCGAAGGATGCCATCGGGGCACTGGCGTCGCTCATCGAATCCGGCTTCGGAGAGGTCTGACGGGTCGCGCTCGGGGCGGAAGCAGGTCGGCGCCCCGTGCGCAACGGGGTGGTCGACGCCGACGGTCGGCGTAGCATGACCCGCATGAACGAGCAGACGAAGACGTCGGACACCGAAGACCGCCAGTGCACGGTCTGTGGCCATCCGCTCGCCGAGCACACCTTCGACCGTTCCTCCGGGCACGATCACTTCATGACCTGCCCGACGGGGGAGCGGCTTCCGGACCCGGCGCAGTCCGCCGTCCCGGTCAACGAGTTCGGGATGCCGCTCTGGGACCAGGACCCCGATCGACCTGCTCCGTCGGCCTGACGACCGCGGTGGTCTGCGCCGTCAACCGAGGAGGAGCAGCGACCGGACGGCGACGCTGACACCCGTCGTGCTCGACGCCGGCGTCTCGTGCAGTGCGCTGCCGTCGACGAGCCAGCGCACCCATCGGACGAGCTGCTCCGGCGTGGCGTCGGAGCAGGCTGCGCTGGTGCGAACCGCCTCGGTGATGTGGTCGAGGAGGAAGCGGTCGACCATGTCACGCTCGACGTCGAGGACGGCCGCCACGGTGTGAAGATGCGCCATGCCCTGGACCGCGCGAGCGAAACCGACCGTCTGCTCGGCGGCCCGTTGGCGGTCGAGTGCGCCCAGATAGGTGGTCAACGCAGGGCGCCCAGCCCCGGCGCGCGTGGCGAGGTGCAGTTGCTCCTCGGTCCAGGCGGCGCTCACGCGCAGCAGCGTGACCAGGATGTCGAGCTTGGTGGGGAAGTAGTGGAACAGGGTCCCCGAGGAGATGTCCGCCGCTCGGCAGATATCAGCCGTCGACGTGGTCTCATACCCCTCGGTGGCGAAACAGCGGTAGGCCGCAGCAAGGATCGCGGTCTGGCGCGCGGTGAACCGCTGTAGGTCGACGATTCTCGGCATGACTACTCCCGTATTCCTAGTGCACCCACTCTAGAGCACGCACTCTATGAATTCGGTCCCGGTCAGAGCTGACTTCCCCGGGTATCGCCGCTCGAGCCGCGGCGTACGGCGGCACGAGCGAAGCAGGGCCCTGCGCGGGCGGGGGCTGGTCGACGAGCGCGACGCTGCACATCGACCGAGGAGCAGCGACGTGAGCACGACCAGTCCCTCGATCATCAGCGTGCTGGTGGTGGACGACCAGGAACTCGTCCGGGTGGGCAGCGCGCTGACCCTGGACTCCGCGCCGGACATCGAGGTCGTAGGGGAGGCGGCGACGGGTGAGGAGGCGATTCGGCGTGCACGGGAACTGCGACCGGACGTCGTCCTCATGGATGTGCGGATGCCCGGGATGGGAGGCGTCGAAGCGACCAGGATCATCACCACGGTCCACCCGGCCACACGCGTCCTCATCCTCACCACCTTCGACATCGACGAGTACGCGTTCGGGGACCTCGACGCCGGCGCCAGCGCCTTCCTGCTGAAGAGCACCCCACCAGACCGGTTGCAGGAGGCTGTTCGGACGATCCATGCCGGTGATGCCGTCGTCGAACCCAGGATCACGAAGCGACTCATCGAGCACTATGCCTCCGGTGGACGGTCGCGCGAGCACGGGGGAGCAGGTGGGACAGCCCACCCGCTGGACCCGCTCAGCCCGCGCGAGCTCGACGTGTTCGGATGCATCGTCGCCGGGCTGTCGAATCGTGAGATCTCCGACGCACTCCACCTGTCGCCGTCCACGGTCAAGACGCACGTCAACCGGATCTTCGCCAAGTTGCACCTCCGCGACCGGGTCCACGCGGTGATCCTGGGCCAGGACCTCCGAACCCGAGCCGCGGGGCGGGGCAGGTTCAGATGAGTTGACATAATGTGCATTATCAGCTCTTTCCAGCCCGCCGCGAGCGGGGTCCGATCGGGTCACGTCCGCCTGCATCACCGACCTGAGGATCGCGGCGACGACCGGGGCGCGTCAGGAGCCGATGTACCGAGCGAGATGTTCTCCGGTCAACGTCGAGCGATCGGCGACGAGTGCTGCGGGCGTCCCGGTGAACACCAGACGTCCGCCGTCGTGACCTGCGCCGGGTCCGAGGTCGATGATCCAGTCCGCATGCGCCATGACCGCCTGATGATGCTCGATGACGATGACCGACTTGCCGGAGTCCACCAACCGGTCCAGGAGCCCGAGCAGGTTCTCCACGTCGGCGAGGTGCAGGCCCGTCGTCGGCTCGTCCAGGATGTAGACCTCGCCCGAGTCGGCCATCTGCGTCGCCAGTTTGAGTCGCTGTCGTTCGCCTCCTGACAGGGTCGTCAACGGCTGTCCGAGGCTGAGATAGCCGAGCCCGACGTCGGCGAGTCGCGCCAGGATGAGGTGCGCGGCTGGCGTCCGGGCCGGCCCGTCGGCGAAGAAGGCCTCGGCTTCCGTCACCGACATCGCGAGCACCTCGCTGATGTCCCGCTCCCCCAACTGATATTCCAGAACGGAAGCATCGAACCGGCGACCCTCGCACACCTCGCAGACGGTCGAGACGCTCGCCATGACGCCGAGATCGGTGAAGACGACCCCGGCGCCGTTGCAGTTCGGGCATGCACCCGCCGAGTTCGAGCTGAACAGCGCCGGCTTGACCCCGTTGGCCTTTGCGAACGCCTTGCGGATGGGCTCGAGCAGACCCGTGTACGTCGCCGGGTTGCTGCGACGCGAGCCGCGGATCGGGCTCTGGTCGACCGTCACCACACCGGCACGCCCGGCGACCGAGCCGTGGATGAGGGAGCTCTTGCCCGAGCCGGCGACACCCGTGACGACCACGAGGACGCCGAGCGGCACGTCGACGTCGACGGCCTGCAGGTTGTGCCGGTCGGCGCCGCGGATCTCGATGACACCGGTCGGTCGACGCAGCGCCGGCTTGAGCGCGGCGCGGTCGTCGAAGTGGCGCCCGGTGAGGGTGTCGCTCGCTCGGAGGCCGTCCACACTCCCCTGGAACGTCACCTGTCCCCCGCCGGTCCCGGCTCCGGGGCCGAGGTCGACGACGTGGTCGGCGATCGTGATCGTCTCCGGCTTGTGCTCCACCACGAGGACGGTGTTCCCCTTGTCGCGGAGCCGCAGGAGCAGTTCGTTCATCCGCTGGATGTCATGCGGGTGCAGTCCGACGGTCGGCTCGTCGAACACGTAGGTCACGTCGGTGAGCGACGACCCCAGATGGCGGATCATCTTCGTCCGCTGCGCCTCCCCACCAGAGAGGGTGCCAGTCGTGCGGTCGAGGGACAGGTACCCCAAACCGATGGCGACGAAGGAGTCCAGCGTCTCCTGGAGGACCGTCAGGAGTGGGCGCACCGACGGTGCGTCGAGCGCCCGGGTCCACGCCGCGAGGTCGCTGATCTGCATCGCGCACAGTTCGGCGATGTTCCGACCGGCGATGCGCGAACTCCGTGCGCCCTCGCTCAGGCGGGTCCCCTCACACGCCGGACACGTGGTGAAGGTGACGGCGCGGTCGACGAATGCGCGGATGTGCGGCTGCATCGCCTCACGGTCCTTCGAGAGGAACGACTTCTGCACCTTCGGGATCAGGCCCTCGTAGGTCATGTTGATGTCGCCGACCTTGACCTTCACCGGCTCCTTGTGGAGGAAGTCGTGGAGCTCCCGCTCCGTGTAGTCCTGGATGGGCTTGTCCGCGTCGAGGAATCCGGATCCGGTGAAGATCCGCACGCCCCAGCCGTCGGGTGTGTAGCCGGGGATCGTGAGTGCACCCTGGTTGAGCGACTTCGTGGCGTCGTAGAGCTGGGAACGGTCGATGTCGTTCACGGTCCCCATCCCCTCGCACCGAGGGCACATGCCGCCGGTGATCGAGAAGCTCCGCCGTTCCTTCGTGCTCTGTCCCCCGCGCTCGATGGTCACCGCTCCGGCGCCGCTGATCGAGGCGACGTTGAAGGAGAAGGCCTGCGGAGACCCGATGGGCGGGTCTCCGATACGACTGAAGAGGATGCGCAGCATGGTGTTCGCGTCCGTCGCCGTGCCCACCGTCGAACGTGAGTTCGCGCCCATCCGCTCCTGGTCGACGATGATCGCCGTGGTGAGTCCCTCGAGCACGTCGACGTCGGGCCGCGCCTGCGACGGCATGAAGCCCTGGACGAACGCGCTGTAGGTCTCGTTGATCATCCGCTGCGACTCGGCGGCGATCGTCCCGAAGACGAGTGAGCTCTTCCCCGAGCCGGACACACCGGTGAACACGGTGAGGCGGCGCTTCGGGAGGTCGACGTCGACGTCGCGCAGATTGTGCTCGCGGGCGCCCCTGACCCGGATGACGTCGTGGCTGTCGGCGGCCCTGGTGTGCATCGGCGTCTCGCTCATGGCGATCAGCGTATCCGTCGTCATCGTCGGCGTCTCGCCTCGATCGGCACTGGACCCGCGCGACATGAAAGGTCATGCTGTGAAACACCTGTGTGAATGCGTCACACTGGTGGAACGCACCCGGTCTGCTCGGGAGCGCCGCACTGTCCACCGTCAGGAGCCGACCATGTCCGAATCATCCACCACCACCTACACGCTGAACTCCGCCAAGCTGACCGCGAGCCAGATCTCCGGTGTCCGATGGGCCTTCGCCGTCGGTGGGATCCTCACGATCCTCTTGGGTGTCTTTCTGCTGGTCGCGCCGAAGGCCTCGCTGGTCGCCGTCGCGTGGATCTTCGCCGTCTACTTCCTGGTCGCCGGGATCGCCCGCATCACGCGTGGCGTCGTCGCTCGGGAGCACGGCGGACTCTGGCGGGTCCTCACGATCGTGTTCGGTGTGCTGCTGCTGGCCGCCGGCGTCTACATCTTCATCGATCCGCTGCTCGGCATCGGCGCGCTCGTCTTCGTGATCGGTGTCTCCTGGATCGTCGAGGGCGTGGCCTCGCTGTTCGACTCGGCACCCGACGTGTCGCGGTGGATCACGATCCTCTACGGCGTCATCAGCGTCGTCGCAGGCGTGTTCGTCCTCGCGAACCCGCTGCTCGCCGCCGTGACCCTCCTGCTCGTCACCGCGTTCTTCCTCATCGCGGCCGGCGTCGTCGAGATCATCCAGGCGATCACCTTCGGCAAGCAGGTGAAGCGGGCCGGTCTCGCCGGCTGACACCTGGTGGCAGGACGACGAACGCCCGGTCCCTCGAAGGACCGGGCGTTCGTCGTCGTGTCAGGATCGTCGATTACTCGGCGATGAAGTCGCTCGTGTCCCCCACGTAGCGGGTGTGGTCCTCGGGGATCGGGTCCACGGCGGCCGAGGCGACCTCGGCCGCGAACTCACCCACGTTGTAGAGACGACCGGCCGACTCCTTGCGGGAGCTGATCGCACCGGGGTTGGCGCGTTCGAGGAGGGTCGCGGTGATGGTCCCCTCGATCATGTCGCCTGAGACGACCACGAACTCGACACCGGCCGCGTCGAACTGGTCCTGCTTGGCGCGGAGCGCGTCCTCGCCTGCACGCTTGGACGTCGCGACCGGGACGTACTCGGGCATCGTCGGCGTGGTCCGGATGAAGTGCGCCTGGTGGCTCGTGACGAACACGATCCGCGAGCCGGGGCGGAGCAGCGGGAGGGCGTGTTCGACGACGCTCACCTGTGCGTCCCGGTTGAGCTGCATGGCGTAGTCCTCGGCCATGCCGCTCTCCATCCCTCCGGAGGCGTTCAGCACCAGGACGTCGAGGTCGCCGAGTTCGGCCTTCGTGGTCGCGAACATGGCGGCGACCGAGGTGGGGTCGGTGAGGTCGGCTCCGACCACCAGGGCTTGCACACCGAGGGCTCGCACTTCGTCGGCGAGCTTGACGGCGCGAGCCTCCTTGTTCCGGTAGTTGATCACGACGTTGGCGCCGGCACCGGCGAAGTACCGGATGGTGTCGGCACCGATGCCGCGGGACGAGCCCGTCACGAGGACGTTCTTCCCGGAGAGTGATCCGGCGGCCAGGGGGTTCGTCACGTGAGGGCTCCTTCAGATCTGGGGCCGCTCATCGGCGGCTGGTTCCAGCCAACGACCTTACCAACAACCGGCAGACGGATCCGGTTCGGCGGTCCACCCAGCTGATAGCGTTGAAACCGACCGGCGCACCGTCTCGCGCTCCCCCGGACTGCGAGGCGGCAGACGCGAGAGCCGATCCGGGAGGAATCCGCACCATGGACGTCATCACCGAGTACGCCTGGATCGCCTGGTTGGTCCTGATCCTCGTGTTCGTCATCATCGAGATCCTGTCGCTCGAGTTCACCTTCCTCATGCTCGCGCTCGGCGGCACCGTCGGGCTGCTCTCCGGCCTCCTCGGCGCTCCGTGGTGGCTCCAGCTGCTCATCGCAGCCGCTGCCGCCCTCCTGCTCCTGTTGGCCGTCAGGCCGCCGCTGCTCCGAGCGCTGCAACGCGGCGCGGACCCGGCGAAGAGCAACGTCGACGCGCTCCTCGGCATGCCGGGGCTCGTGCTCTCGACGGTGACCCCGCACGGTGGCCAGGTGAAGCTCGGCAACGGCGAGGTCTGGACCGCCAGGACCCCGCACGACTCCCCCGCGTCGTCCCTCGAGCCCGGCACGCGCATCGTCCTGTCCGTCGTCGACGGTGCCACCGCCGTCGTCGTCCCCGTCCCAACCCACCCGGCACCGCTGGGCGAGCAGAAGGAGTAGTCGTGAACGACATCTCATCAGGAGCGATCATCGGCTGGGTGATCGCGGCCATCGTCGTCATCTTCGTGCTGGTGGTGCTGTTCCGATCCATCCGCATCATCCCGCAGGCGAGCGCCGGTGTGGTCGAGCGGCTCGGCAAGTACCACAAGACCCTCTTGCCGGGTCTGAACCTGCTCATCCCCTTCATCGACCGGTTGCGGCCACTCATCGACCTGCGCGAGACCGTCGTCTCCTTCCCGCCGCAGCCGGTGATCACCGAGGACAACCTCGTCGTCTCGATCGACACGGTCGTCTACTTCCAGGTGACCGACGCGCGAGCCGCGACGTATGAGATCGCGAACTACCTGGGTGCCGTCGAGCAGCTGACCACGACCACGCTCCGGAACGTCGTCGGTGGGTTGAACCTCGAGGAGGCGCTGACGAGCCGCGACGAGATCAACAGCAAGCTCCGCATCGTGCTCGACGAGGCGACCGGTAAATGGGGCATCCGCGTCGGACGCGTCGAGCTCAAGGCGATCGACCCGCCGCTCTCCATCCAGGACTCCATGGAGAAGCAGATGCGGGCCGAGCGCGACCGTCGTGCCCTCATCCTCACCGCTGAGGGAACCAAGCAGTCGGCGATCCTGACGGCCGAGGGTGCGCGGCAGGCCGAGATCCTCCGCGCCGAGGGTGATGCCCAGGCAGCCGTGCTCCGTGCTCAGGGTGAGGCGTCCGCCATCCAGACGGTGTTCAAGGCCATCCACGACGGCGACCCCGACGAGAAGCTCCTGGGCTACCAGTACCTGCAGATGCTCCCGAAGCTCGCGGAAGGCCAGGCGAACAAGCTCTGGGTCATCCCGAGCGAACTGACCGAGGCGCTCAAGGGCATCGGCTCCGCCTTCGGGCCGGGGAACACCCGCGACCCTGCGGCCACGGCACGGGCGGCGGCCGCAGCTGCGCAGGCGCCCTCCTTCACCACCGCGTCGGCCTCGTCGCCCCAGACGCCACCGGCGCCGACGACCCCCGTCCAGCCCGAGGGCTGAGCACGCGGTGACGACAGCGGTCCTCCCCTACTTCCGTCCGGCCCGTCCTCGGGTCCTCGCCCATCGAGGGCTGGCCGGGCCGGGGGTCCCCGAGAACACGCTGTCGTCCTTCCGCCGTGCGCTGGCTGCCGGCGCCGAGTACGTCGAGACCGATGCGCACTGCACGCGTGACGGACACGCCGTCCTCTTCCACGACCCGTCCCTGCGCCGCATCACGGGCGATCCGAGACCGATCGCCGACCTCGAACTCGCGGAACTCCAGCGGATCGACCTCGGCGGCGATCGCATCCCGACGTTGTCCCAGGCGCTGGCCGAGTTCCCCGGGGCACGCTTCAACCTCGACATCAAGGCCGCGGCAGCGGCTGCACCGGCGGCTGCGGCGATCGTCGGCGCCGGTGCCGCCGATCGGGTGCTCGTCACCTCCTTCGACGAGGGCAGACGTTCCGCGATCGTGCGGGCCGTGGGACTGGAGGCCGGTGCCGACTCCGTGGCCTCATCCGCGTCGGCCCGGATCCTGCTCCGCGTCCTCCCCGCAGCCGCCCTCGGGCTCCGCGGAGCACTCCGCCGGTCGCTCGGCGGTGTCCAGGCGCTCCAGGTGCCCGAACGGTTCCGCGGCGTGCCCGTCGTGACGAAGCGTCTCCTTGCGCAGATGCACGCCCTCGGCATCGAGGTGCACGTGTGGACGGTCAACGACCCCGCCGACATGCGACGCCTGCTGGATCTCGGCGTCGACGGCCTCTTCACCGACCGTTGCGATCTCGCGCTCGAGCTGGTCCGCTCGCGCTGACGGGTCGGCTCGCCACACCTGGCATCTCCGCAGCTGGGCAGGAGCTGAGAGCCGGATGGGTGAACGGAACAGTTTACCCAGCTTGTGGGTTTATAACTGTGGATGCCGAGCGAGAGGAGACCACACAATGGCAGATCGCAGTTTGCGCGGAATGCGCCTGGGCGCCCAGAGTCTACAAACGGAAGAGGGCGTCATATTCTCGGCGCGGAGCAACCACATCTACCGGTGTCAGAGTTGCGAGCGCGAGACCACCATGACCTTCGCCGCCGATGCGGAAGTCCCCGAACTGTGGGAGTGCCGGCACTGCGGTGCGGAGGCCGTCCTCCTCGTCGACTCGAAGCCCGTCGTCGTCGACCGCGGTGACGTGAAGACGCCCCGCAGCCACTGGGACATGCTGCTCGAGCGCCGCTCGCGCGATGAGCTCGAGGAGCTGCTCGAAGAGCGGCTCTCGTATCTCCGCGCCCGTCGCGGCCAGCAGAAGAGCGCGTGACACCGAGCGCTTGACAGGCCTCCCCTCGATCGGCTGATCCGGTATCGGATCAGCCGATCGTCATGTCCGGGGACGGTTCGAGACGCGCCGGGGCCTGGCGGCGAACCCGGCAAGAACCAGCGAGGCGAGTCCCATGCCACCGATGAACGTCTCGAGCTGGTGGCCGAATGCCATCGACGGCGTGACCGTGTCCGTCAGCGGCACCTCGGAGACCATCGACCCGGGACGGAAAGCCGGGATGCTGTCGATCGTCGAGCCGTCGGGCCCGATGATCTGGCTGGTCCCCACCGTGGAGATGTTCACCACGGACCGAGCCGATTCGATCGCCCGGAGCCGTGCGATCGCCAGCTGTTGCTGGTTCTCGTCCGTCTGACCGAAGTCCGCGTTGTTGGTCTGGGCGAACACGATCCGCGCGCCGCCCGCCACCGCGTCGCGGGTGAGCTGGTCGTCGGCGATGTCGAAGCAGATGCTGATCCCCGCGAGCACGCCGTCGATGTCGAAGACGTTGTCCTTCGTACCCGGGGTGTACTCGCGCTGGATGAGGCCGATGAGGTCGGGTGCGAACGGCTCCCAGAACTTCCGGTCCGGGACGTATTCACCGAACGGGACCGGGTGCTTCTTGTCGTAGACGTCGCGGACGCCGTCCGAGGCGTCCCAGAGGAGTGACGAGTTGTAGTAGCGGTCGCCGCGTTGGGAGATCGCACCGACGACGAACGGTGCGTCCATGCGACGGCTCAACGCGTCGAGGGCCGCAGCCGACTGGGGAACCCGCTGCGGGTCGAGGTCTGCGCTGCCCTCGGGCCAGACCACGACGTCGACGTCCGCGTCGAGCACCTGCAGCGTCTCGTCGATCTGCGTCTGCATGACGGTGCCGGGTGCTGCGGCATCGAAGTAGCCGGCGGGGCCGTTGCCCTGGATGGCAGCCACCCGCATGCTCCCGGTCGTCGCCGTCGGCCATGCCGGCACGACGAGCACCGCGATGACCGCGAGGACCGCGGTCCCGACCCTGCTGACCGTCGAGAGCTCGGCGGTCGCCGCGAGCTGCAGGGCGAGTGCCACGAGCAGCACCATGAGGAACGACAGCCCCGAGAACCCGACCCAGGCGACGAGCGGTGCGAACGGGCTCTCGGACTGGCTGAGCGCCATCCTCGCCCACGGGAATCCGCCGTAGGGCCAAGTGCTCACGAGCGTCTCGCGGGCGGTCCACAGGGCGGCGACGACCGCGGCGGCCAACCAGACGCGTCCCCCGATCCCGGGGAAGGCACGCGGCACCCAGCGGTACGCCAGGGTGATGAGCACGGCTCCGAGCGCGAAGAAGATGGCCTCGAGCGTCGACAGTGCCGCCCACGGGACGGGACCCAGGTAGGCGGTCGCCCACTCGATGTGGATCAGGTAGAACGACTCCCCCGCCAGGAAGCCGACGAGGAGCGCACCGCCGATGCTGCGCCCCATGAGGGTGAGGAGGACGAGGGCGATGCCGACGAACGTCAGGGGCCAGACCCCGCGGTCCGGGAAGCCGGCGTCGAGGACAGGACCGGCGGCGATGGCCACGACGGCCGCGAGCCAGAGCGGGAGCGGCGAACGACGGTCGACCAGCGCGTCGATCGGTCGGAGCCGGTCGCTCCGACGATGCAGAGACCTCACAGCGAGCTGTACGCGACGATGCCGCGTCGGATCGAGTCCAGCGCCTCACGCGAATGACGACCCACCGGTCCGTCGACGACGCGGAGCTGATCGAGCAGGTCGATGGTCTGCTTGCACCACCGTACGAAGTCGCCGGCGGCGAGTTCCGCCTCGATGAGCACGGTGTCGAGGTTCGCACCCTTGGCCCACTGGTGCATCGCGAGGGAGAGGCCGGTCGAGATCGGGTTGCTCCCCGGGAGGCGGTGCTCCCGTTCGCTGTCGTCGAGCCGGCTCCAGAGGTCCTGCGTCCGTTCGAGCGCGGAGCGGAACGGGCCGCGGGGCAGGAAACGCTCCGGGGTATTCTGCTCCTCACGCCGTGGTTCGTACACGATCGCGGCGGCCATCGCCGCGAGGGATGCGGCATCGAGGTCGTTCCAGGCACCGGTTCGCAGGCATTCCGCCACGAGGAGGTCCCGTTCTCCGTAGATGCGCTTCAAGGTGCGGCCGGGAGCCGCGACGACGACCGCGCCGTGCTCGTCGCGTGCCAGATACTCGTACTCGAGCAGCACGTCGACGACCCGGTCGAACACGCGAGCGACCGCGCCCGTCCGCGTCTGGATCTGCTGTCGCAGCTGGTCGGTCTGCTTCTTGAGCTTGAACCATCGTTCCGCCCAGCGAGCGTGGTCCTCGCGGTGCGGGCAGACGTGGCAGGCGTGAGCCCGCATCCGCTTGCGGAGTTCGGCGAGCTTGCGTTGGCGACGGTCCTTCGACGCGCGCGAGCCGTTCGGCTCGCCCTTGCGTTCGAGGTCCGTGAGCTCGCGCCGGATGCCCGCGTACTCGACGAAGTTCCCGAGGTGGCAGGCCATGGACTTCTCGTAGCCGGCGAGCGAGGACTCCTGCTCGCGCACCTTCCGCGCGATCCCGACGACGGCCCGGTCCGCCTGGAACTGTGCGAAGGACGACTCGAGGATCTGACGGGTGCGTTGACGGCCGAACTGGTCGATCAGGTTGACCGCCATGTTGTAGGTCGGACGGAAGCTGGAGTTGAGCGGGTAGGTGCGTCGGGAGGCCAGCGAGGCGACGGACTGCGGGTGCAGCCCCTCGGTCCACTGGATCACGGCGTGGCCCTCGACGTCGATGCCGCGGCGTCCGGCACGCCCGGTGATCTGGGTGTACTCCCCCGGGGTGATCGGGACGCGTGCCTCACCGTTGAACTTCTCGAGCTTCTCGAGGACGACCGTCCTGGCCGGCATGTTGATGCCGAGCGCGAGGGTCTCGGTCGCGAAGACGACCTTCACGAGCTTCCGCCGGAAGAGCTCCTCGACGACCTCCTTGAACGCCGGCAGGAGACCGGCGTGGTGGGCGGCGACGCCCCGTTCCAGACCGTCGAGCCACTCCCAGTAGCCGAGGACGGCGAGGTCCTCGTCGAGCAGGGTCCGGCAGTGCTCGTCGACGATCTGGCGGATCTCGTCGCGTTCGTGCGCCTCGGTCAGCCTGATGCCGGAACGGAGGACCTGCTTGACGGCCTGGTCGCACCCGACACGGCTGAAGACGAAGAAGATCGCCGGGAGCAGGTGGTGGTCGTCGAGCATCTGGACGAAATGCCCACGGTCGAGCTTCTCGGCCCGATGCGGGGCGCGGCGCTGGTTGTAGCGGCTGATGTCCTTGTATTGACGGCTGTTCGGCGCACGGCCACCGAACTGCGCCATGCGGACGAGCTCCGGGTTGACCTGGTGGGTGTCGGCGAGGCTCGGCGCGGCGAACAGGTCGATGAGTTTGTTGCGCATCAGCACGTGCTGGGTGAGGGGCACCGGTCGCTCCTCGGACACGATCACGGCGGTGTCGCCGCGGACGGCCTGCAGCCAGTCACCGAACTCTTCGGCATTCGACACGGTCGCGCTCAGCGACACCATCCGGACGGCCTGCGGGAGGTGGATGATGACCTCCTCCCACACCGCTCCGCGGAACCGGTCCGCCAGGTAGTGCACCTCGTCCATGATCACGAAGGCGAGGTCGGTCAGCGCGTCGGAGTCCGCGTACAGCATGTTGCGGAGGACCTCGGTCGTCATGACGACGATGCGGGCGTTGCCGTTCACGTTCGTGTCGCCCGTGAGCAGGCCGACGTGCTCGGACCCGTACTCGGCGGTGAGCTCCTGGAACTTCTGGTTGCTGAGCGCCTTCATCGGCGTGGTGTAGAAGACCTTGCCGCGGTCGCCGTGCATGGCCAGCGCGATCGCGAACTCGGCGACGATGGTCTTGCCGGCACCCGTCGGTGCGGCGACGAGGACACTGCTGCCGTTCTCGATCCGCTCGCACGCCTCGAGTTGGAACGCGTCGAGGTCGAAACGCTGCCTCGCGCGGAACTCCTGGAGCCTCGGTGTCGCGTTCCGGACCGCTGCTGCCCGATACCGCTCGGCAGGGGAAGCGGTGTCGCTCATGCGAGCCCCGCGCTACCGAGTTCGGCGTCGATGCGTCGCTGCCGCTTGGCCGCACTGCGGTCGTGGAGGACGGCGACGCCGTAGGCCGCGAAGTACAACAGGACCATCGGGATCGCCAGGACGAACATCGACACGATGTCGGCGGCGGGCGTGGCGATGGCCGTGAAGAGCACGATGACGAGGATCGCGACCCGCCACGCCTTGATGATCGCCGCTGCGGAGAGCACGCCGACGAAGTTCAACAGGACGAGGAACACGGGCAGGACGAAGGCGACACCGACCGCGAGCACCAGCTTCAGGACGAAGTCGTAATAGGTGGTGGCGTCGAGGAAGTTGGCCGCCGCCGTCGGGGTGAAGCCGAGCATGAGCTCGACGATGTGCGGCAACACGAACCAGCCCGCGTAGCAGCCCGCGAGGAACAGCGGCACGGCGGTCGCGAAGAACCCGATCGCGTACTTCAGCTCCTTGCGCGTCAGGCCGGGCACGAGGAACGCCCAGATCTGGTAGAGCCACACCGGGCTGGACAGGACGACGCCGGCGGTGAGGGCGATCTTCATCCGCAGGTCGAACGCGCTCGTGACGTTGGTGAAGTTCAGGAACGCCTGCCCGCGATCGTCGGCGATGACGAGGATGGGGGCGCTCATCGCCTCGATGATCCACTCGGAGGCAATGAAACCCGCGACCATGCCGACGATGATGCCGATGGCGGAGTAGAACAGCCGCTTCCGCAACTCGACGAGGTGCTCGCCGAGCGACATTCGCCCTTCGCGGTTCTGTTTCTTGGGACGCTTGTCGGTCAGGGCCACGGCGACATCGTCCGTTCCTGAGCAGCCTGTTCGAGGCGCACTCGTCGGGGGCCAGGTGCTGGCGTCATCGGGCTCGGGTGGTCCTCAGGGTTACGGCTTGACCGGCGGGTCGGTCGGCTTCTGCGGGGCCGTCGCGGCCGGAGTCGGGTCGGCGGGCGTCGTACTCGCGGGCGGAACCGTGCCCGTCGCGTCGGGCGAGGCGGGCTCGTCGTCGCGCATGCTCTTGACCTCGCTCTTGAAGATCCGCATCGACTGGCCGACGCTGCGGGCGAGACCCGGGAGCTTCGGTGCTCCGAACAGCAGCAGGACGATGAGGAGGATGATGACGAGGTGCCACCCGGTGAATGCGTTGCCGAACATAGTCTTCGTTCCTGATCTTCGAGGTCGAGGTCCACTCACTCTACCCTGCATCTCCCGCTCTGCTGCCGGGAGTCTCGGGAGTCAGCTCGCGGATGTCGTGCGGTACTGCGCGAGACCGGCGGCCGCCCAATCGGCGACCGCGTCGCGCGCGTCCGCCGGGCCGAGCACGGTGATGAGCCCGGGGTGTGCGGCGACCAGTCGTTTGAGGCCGTGATGGTGCGCGAGGCGTAGGGTCGCGGTCACCTCGGCGTCGCTGTCCTCGCGGGCTGCGGAGCTGCCTGGCGCGCTGTCGACGGCGACCACGTAGTCGTCGATGAGCGGCAGGACCGAGCGTCGGACGAGCACGGTGACGTTGCGGTCGGAGTCGCTCGGCTCGAACAACGCGGTCGGGACGACGACGTCCGCTTCGCGGAACACGACCTCGGCGTCGGTCTCCCGCAGCTCGGTCATCCGATCGAGACGGAAGCGACGCGTCGCCTCGCGCAGGTGGCACCACCCGTAGAGATACCAGTCCTGATCCTGGGACTCGAGACGCAGCGGGTCCACCAGTCTCGCCTCGGTCGCCCCACTCGCGTCGACGTAGTCGAACGCGACGCTGTGGCCGGCGGCCAGAGCCGACCGGATGATACCGACCGCGTGTGCTGAGTAGGACTCGGTGACCGCGAGCTGGCCCGGTGCGGACGACGCCCCGCGGGCGAGCTTCGCCATCACGCCGCCGATGACGTCGCTGTCGACGAACTCGGGAAGGCGCTGGAGCGACTGCAGGCCGGCGATGAGGGCGGAGGCCTCGCGGGCTGAGAAGCGAGGACTGTCGTCGAGGGCGACCCGGTGGGTGAGGACGATCTCGTCATCCTCCTCGAAGCTGCCCCAGTCGATGTCGAAGAGGTCGCCGGCGAGGTACTGCCGGGTGTCGCCCGGCACGCCGGACACCGTCAAGAGCTCGACCGCTTCTCGGATCTGGCGCGGGGACAGACCGAAGTGCCGCGCGGCCTCGTCGACCGTGACCCGCTCGCGGTCGATGAGGTACGGCACGAGCGAGAGGAGGAAGATCAGCTTGTCCTGGGCGCGGGGCGCCGCCGGTCGCTTAGCCACGGGCGGTCTCCTCGGGGTGGGGTGGGTCGTCGGTCGCGCGGTGGCGGGCGACGACCAGCTCGAGTCTGGACGCCACGGCCTCGACGAGCGCCGGAGGGTCGAGGACGACGACCTCCGGGCCGAACCCGGCGAGCTCGTCGGCGAGGATGTGGTGGTCGAGGTACGGGATGGTGAGTTCCGTGCGCTCCGTGTCGCTGACGCCGTAGCGGTTGCCGAGGCGGGCCGCGGCGTCGGTCCCGGGCCGGACACGGACGAGGGCGCGTTGCGACGAGGACACGCGGCGCAGGCCGTCGATCGCGTCGGCGGCGTGGTCGCGGTCGTCGGCGGGGAACGACTCCCCCGTCGGCTTGACCGGACCGACGATCCGCGACAGGAGGAACGTCCGGGGCTCGTCCACCGTCCGGTCGGTCGCGTAGAGATGCCAGCGACCCTCGTGCTGGACGAGCGCCAACGGTGCGACGGTGCGGACGCGTGGCCGCGCCTCGCCGGGCTTCAGGTAGGGGAAGGCGACCACGGACCGACGTTCGAGCGCCGCGTCGAGCGGTTCGAACGAGGCCTCCCGGGTGCGGAGTCTCGGCGCGTATCCGATGATCGGTTCGTCGGGCTCGATGCCGAGCGACCGCAACTTCGTCATCGCGCGCTGCGACTGGCCGGAGAGTGACCCCTCACGCCAAACGGTGGCTGCGAGCGACAGCAGTGACAGCTCCGCCGGGGTGAACCGGACGTCGGTGGGGAGCTCGTAGGCGCCCTTCGGGATCCGATAGCGCATCGACTGGTTGTTGCCGGGTTCACCCGGCTGCTCGATCGTCTCGAGCGGGACGCCGAGTTCGCGGATGTTGTCCTTGTCGCGCTCGAACTGTCGCTCGAGGCTGGCGTTGCCGCCGCCACTCGAATACTGCTGGCGGTACCCCTGGACGGTCGACAGGATCTCGTTCTTCGTCAGGCCGGTCTGCGTGGCGAGGAGCGCGAGCACGAGGCTGAAGAGTCGCTCCTCCACCGGGACCGGCTTCGGGGACTCGCGGGCTGAGGACACCGGTCCAGTCTACCGACGGACGGCCCGTCCCCCACCCGCGACGCGGGCGTGGGACGGGCCGTATCCGAGGCGTGTCGGTTACTGCGCCGCGCGCTGGGTGCCGAGCACGTCGATGACGAACACGAGCGTGGCGCCGGCCGGGACGCTGCCCGAACCCTGCTCGCCGTAGCCGTCCTTCGGCGCCACCACGAGGATGATCTGCGAGCCGACCTGCTGGCCGACGACCGCGTCGTTGAAGGCCTTGATCATCTGACCGCCATCGGCCTGGAAGACGAGGGGCTGGCCCTTCTCCCAGCTGCTGTCGAAGACGCTCTTCTGATCCCACAGCACGCCGGTGTAGTTGACGATGACCTGGTCGCCGGCCTTGACCGTGGCACCGTCGCCGACGCGGGACAGGGTGTGCTTCGTCTCGGTCGGTGCTGGGGCCGCCGGGATGGTGATGCCGGGCTGACCACTCGGAGCGGTCACGACGGAGGGGAACCCTGACGGGATCGGGCGCTCGGCGCCGTCGGCCTTGGGCAGCGCCGCGCCCTGGATGTCGGCGACGAGGATGATCGCGTCGTCCTTCTTGATGCCGTTCGCCTCGCTGCCACCGCTCGGGCCGAACGCGTCCTCGGGTGAGATCGCCGCGACGACACGGGATCCGACCGTCGTGCAGGCGAACGCCTTCGCGAAGCCGGGGAGGCTTCCGGACAGGGCGATGAGGGTGCTCGCGGGCCCGTTGAAGTCCGTCTGCTGCAGGACGTCGCCCGTGCGTCCGTTGAGGAGCATCAGGTTGAGGTTGACGGTGCCGTCGGCCGAGACCTGCTGACCGTCGCCCTGGATCACGACCTGGCGCTCCGTCGTCTTCGTGTACAGCGGCTTCGGAAGCTCCACCTTCGGGGTGGCGCCGAAGTCACCCGACACGCTGATGAGCTTCGTCGCGTCGCCGGCGGACGCCGCGGTGTCGCACGAGGCCGAGCCCGGCGCGGTGCACCCGGTGAGGGAGACGAGCAGGAGGCCTGCTGCGGCGATGAGAGCTGGTGCAGTGCGCACGGATCCTCGTTTCGGTGGTACGGGTGGGACGGCAGGTCGCCGTCGCACAGTTTAGTCGACGTGAACCGGGGTCAACGATCGTCGCCGAGCGGCGGTTCAGCGGCGGACGGTTCGATCGACTCGTCGGGCCCCGCACTCTCGCCGTCGAGGCCCCGCGCACGGGAGAGCTCTGCGCTCGCCCCGGCGCTCCTGGCGCGCTTCCGCAGGATCTTCGCGCTCGCGGAGCGTTCCCCGAGGGCGCCCGGCGTCCACAGCTCGACGTCCTCGGCGCTGAAGTCACTCTTCGAGGCGCGTCGCTTCAGCTCGGGCAGGACCGTACCGGGCGCGAGCTTCCGTGCGGTGATGAGGAAGCCCGTGTGTCCGATCATCCGGTGGTCCGGTCGCACGGCGAGCCCTTCGACGTGCCACCCGCGCATCATCGTCTCGTTCGACTGCGGGTTCGTGAAGCCGCCCGTCCCTCGGATCGCCTCGGCGACCCGGGACAGCTGGGTGACGGTGGCGACGTAGCAGAGGATCACGCCGCCGGGCTTCAGCGCCTCCCACGCGACGTCGAGGCACTCCCACGGTGCGAGCATGTCGAGCACCACGCGGTCGACGGATTCAGCGGGCATCGTGTCGGGCAGGGTCTCCTGGAGGTCGCCGACCGTGACCGACCAGTTCTGCGGGTCGTAGCCGAAGAAGGTCGCGACGTTGCCGCGGGCGACGTCGGCGAACTCGTCCCGACGCTCGAAGGAGGCCAACCTGCCCGACGGTCCGATGGCCCGGAGGAGCCAGAGGGAGAGCGCGCCGGAACCGACACCGGCCTCGACGACCGTCGCGCCGGGGAAGATGTCCGCCTGGCCGATGATCTCGGCCGCGTCCTTCGGGTAGATGATGGCGGCACCGCGAGGCATCGACATCACGAAGTCGACCAACAGCGGCCGGAGCGCGAGGTGCTCGATGCCCTCGGTGTTGGCGACGACGCTGCCGTCCGGCAGGCCGATGATCGTGGTGTGCTCGATCATCCCGCGGTGCGTGTGGAAGACCTTGCCGGCCTCCAGCGTGATGGTGTTCTTCCGCCCCTTCGGTCCGGTCAGCTGGACGCGGTCGCCCTCGCGGAAGGGCCCGCTGTTCGCCGGCTGGTGGTTCGCGCTCATCGCTGTGCTGCCTCTGTCTCGGGGTGGTTGGTGGAGCCGCTCGCGGTCGAGCGCAGCTCGGCGAGGTCGGCGACGGAGCGCCCGGCGAGGGTGTCCCAGGTGGTGTGGTGCGGGCCCTCGGGGATCGGCACGATGTGCGGGACCGACACGGCGATGGTCCCAGCCGCGAGCGCGGACGCGAGACCGGTGGCGGAGTCCTCGATCGCGATGCACTCGCGCGGGTCGACACCGAGTGCCTCGGCGGCCCTGAGGTAGGGGTCCGGGTGGGGCTTGGGCTGTTCGACCTCGTCGCCGGCGACGATGAGGTCGAACGCGTCGAACGGGATGCCGCTCGCGATGTCCTCGGCCATGGACCGGATCGACATGGTGACGAGTGCGGTCGGCACGCCGGCCTCCCGGAGCTCGTGGAGCAGCTCCTGGGCCCCGGGACGGAACGGGACGCCGCGTTCCTGGATGAGGCGCCGCACGTGGTCCGTGAGGTGGGCGACGATCGTGTCCGCGTCCATCGCGACCCCGCGGCCTTGGAGCACTGCGGCCGAGTCCCAGAGGCCGTTCCCGACGAGCAGGAGGCCGTCCTCGTGGGTCCAGGTGCCACCGTGGGCCGCGACCAGCTCGGTCTCGGCCTCCATCCAGTAGGGCTCGGTGTCGACGACGGTGCCGTCCATGTCCCAGAGGACTGCGGCAGGGAGGAGAGTGGTCACGGGGTGCCATGCTACCGGGTGGTGAAGCGCCTATCCTGGATGGATGGTCGCGGAAGGTCCCCGTGCACCGAGGAGTGAGACGTGACGGAAGACACCAAGGAGCCGCTGGGCGGTCGCCTGCTCGTCGTGGCGTTCGAGGGTTGGAACGATGCCGGCGAGGCGGCGAGCGGCGCGGTGCGCGTGCTTCGCGACTCGCTCGCCCTCCGCCCGCTGCTCGAGATCGACCCGGAGCCCTACTACGACTACCAGTTCAACCGGCCGACGGTCGGCGTCGACGAGGACGGCAAACGGTCCCTGACCTGGCCCGGTACCACGATCTCGGGGCCCGACCCCGAAGCGGCGAAGCCCGCGACCCCTCTGGCGGAGGACGCTGCGCTCCGGGTCAGCGAGGGCGGCGGCGACAACGTCTACGTGTTGCTCGGCGCCGAGCCCTCCCGCGGCTGGAAGGCGTTCGTCGACGAGATCCTCGCCGTGATCACCGAGCAGCGCATCACCGGCATGGTGATGCTCGGTGCGATGCTCGCCGACGTCCCGCACACGCGACCCATCTCGGTCTTCGCGTCGAGCGAGAACGCGGAGCTGCGGCAGGCCCTGCAGCTCGAGCGCAGCACGTACGAAGGGCCGGTCGGCATCCTCAGTGTGCTGGCCGACGCCGCCGAGCGGCAGGGCGTCCAGAGTCTGTCGGTCTGGGCCTCGGTCCCCCACTACGTGCACAGCGCACCCTCCCCGAAAGCCGTCCTGGCGCTGATCGACAAGCTCGAGGAGCTCATCGACGTCGTCATCCCCCGCGGAGCCCTCGTCGAGGAGTCCGGCGAGTGGCAGAGCGGGATCGACACGCTCGCCGCCGAAGACGAGGACATGGCCGCCTACATCCAGCAGCTGGAGCAGGCGCGCGACACCGTCGAGTCGCCCGAGGCGAGCGGCGAGGCCATCGCCAAGGAGTTCGAGCGGTACCTCCGTCGGGACGAGGGCAAGGGCGACGAGCCCTGGCGGAAGGACCGCGAGTAACCCGGTCCCTTCGCAGTCGCGCGACTCCGGTGAGCCGTCGTCCTGCTCAGCGAACGCCGAGGAGCGCGTCGACGGCCGACCGCGCGAGGTCGGCGTCGTCGACGCCGGTCGTCGCTGCGGCGTCGACGAGTGCGATGGCACCCGGGGTGTCGAGGTCGTCCGCCAGTCGGACCCGCATCGCCTGCAGCAGCTCGACGGCGGACGCTCCACTCGCGGCGTCCGTCGCGAAGGCCGAACGCCAGGTCCCGAGCCGGCGATCGGCCAGGACGAGGTGCTCGTCGTGCCACTCCCAGTCGCTGCGGTAGTGGTTCGCGAGGATCGCGAGTCGGATGGCCGAGGGGTCTGCTCCGTCGGCGGCCAAGCGTGAGACGAGGACGAGGTTGCCGAGGGACTTCGACATCTTCGTGCCCTCGTAGGCGACCATGCCGGCGTGGCTGAACACCTTGGCGAGCGGGCGACCGGACAGCGCTGCGGCGTGCCCGGCACTCAGGTCGTGGTGCGGGAAGACGAGGTCGGAGCCGCCACCCTGGACCGTGAAGTCGGATCCGAGGTGCTGGAGGGCGATGACCGAGCACTCGATGTGCCAACCGGGGCGTCCTTGGCCGACGGGTGACTCCCAGCTCGGCTCGCCGTCGCGCGCCGCCCGCCAGAGCAGTGGATCGAAGGCGTCGCGTTTCCCGGCGCGGTCGGGGTCTCCCCCGCGCTCGGCGAAGAACGCGGCCATCGTCGCCTCGTCGAGCCCGCTCTCCGCACCGAGGTGCCAGACGTCGTCGGCCGCGGCGCGCACGTCGAAGTAGACGTCGTCTCCGGCGGCACTGTCCGGGGTGGCGACCGTGTAGGCGACACCGCGCTCGATGAGTAGCGCGACGGCGTCGGCGATCGGTCCGATGACCTCGGTGACCGCGACGTAGTCCTCGGGGGGAAGGATGCTGAGGCGTTCCATGTCGCTCCGGAAGAGTTCGACCTGGCTCGCTGCGAGTTCGACCCAGTCGACGCCGGTCGCGGTGGCCCGCTCGAGCAGCGGGTCGTCCACATCGGTGACGTTCTGGGCGTAGTGCACCTCGTAGCCGGCGTCCAGCCAGACGCGCTGCAGGGTGTCGTAGGCGAGGTAGCTCGACGCATGGCCGAGGTGGGTCGCGTCGTAGGGCGTGATGCCGCAGACGTACAACCGCGCCGTGCGTTCGGCGGAGGCCTCGATGAGCCCGGCGCTCGGGGTGTCCCAGAGACACGGGGCCGTGCCGGAGCCGGGCAGCTGCGGGACGACCGGGGCGGACCAGGCCCTCACGCGTTGATCACGCCCGTGCCGAGCAGCACCAGCAGGACGACGCCGAGCACGATGCGGTAGACGACGAAGGGCAGGAAGCTGCGCTTCGAGATGTAGCTCATGAAGAAGGCGATGACCGCGAGGCCGACGACGAACGCGATGACGGTGGCCACGAGCGTCTCGACCGGTCCGTACGGGCTCGGCTCGCCGATGCTCTTGAAGACCTGGTAGAAGCCGCTGCCGAAC
This sequence comes from Plantibacter sp. 2H11-2, assembly GCF_050031945.1. Taxonomy (NCBI): domain Bacteria; kingdom Bacillati; phylum Actinomycetota; class Actinomycetes; order Micrococcales; family Microbacteriaceae; genus Plantibacter; species Plantibacter sp. 2H11-2. The sequence continues at coordinate 177,993 of NZ_JBNBBL010000003.1, forward strand.
ACCGCGGGGATCGCGAGCAGGAAGGCGTACCGCGCCGCAGCACGGCGCTCGTAGCCCATGAACAGCCCCGCCGTGATCGTGCCACCGGAGCGGGAGACACCGGGGATGAGGGCGAGGGCCTGGGCGCCTCCGAAGATCGCGCCGTCGCGGTAGGTCAGGCTCTTCAGTCGTCGCTTCTTCGCTCCGACGGCGTCGGCGACGCCGAGCAGGATGCCGAACACGATGAGCATGATCGCGACGATCCACAGTGAGCGGAAGGTCGTCTCGATCTCGTCCTGGAACAACAGGCCGAGCACGACGATGGGGACGCTGCCGATGATGATCAGCCACCCCATGCGGGCGTCGGCGTCATCCCTCGGGATCTTGCCGACGAGGGCCTTGCACCAGGAGGAGATGATGCGGACGATGTCGCGCCAGAAGAACACCACGACGGCGGCCTCGGTACCGATCTGGGTGATCGCGGTGAACGCCGCGCCAGGGTCCTTCGCCCCCGGGAGGAACTCGCCGAGGATGCGCAGGTGTGCGCTCGACGAGATCGGCAGGAACTCGGTGAGTCCCTGGACGAGTCCGAGGATGATGGCGTTGATGAGGTCCACAGGGCACCTTTCTGCAGCCGGATGGCTGGTATTCGGCCGGATCCGGCAGTCGTCGGCGGGGCGGCTCCTGGAGCGTCTCGCGGCTCGGAGGGCGCGGAGACGGACCGTGGGAAGTCAGTAGTCGAGGAGAAGGTCCGTGAGGACCTGCCTGCCAAACCCTAGCGCGTCGAGCGGCACGCGCTCGTCGACTCCGTGGAACATCGCGGGGAAGTCCAGGTGTTCCGGCAGGCGCAGCGGAGCGAAGCCGTACCCGGTGATGCCGAGGAGCGAGAGCGCCTTGTTGTCGGTACCGCCGGAGAGCATGTACGGGAGCACCGGGGCGCCGGGGTCATGGCGCCCGAGGGTCTCGACGACCGCGTCGACGAGCGGACCCGAGAACGGTGTCTCGAGGCCGATGTCGCGGTGCATGACGACGATCTCGATGTCCTCACCGACGATCTCCGCGACGCGCGCGAGCACGGCGTCCTCCTCGCCGGGCAGGGTGCGGATGTCGACGAGCGCCTCGGCGCGATCGGGGATCACGTTGTGCTTGTACCCGGCCTGCAGCAGGGTCGGGTTGCTCGTCGTGCGGAGCGAGGCCTGGATGAAGCCGGAGGCCGTACCCGTCGCGAGGGCGAGCTCGTCCGGGCCGAGCCGTTCGGGCGTGGTGCCGAGGATGGTGGCGATCTCACGGAGCAGCTGCTCGGTGGTGTCGGTGAGTCGGACGGGCCACTCGGTGCGTCCGATGGCCGCCACCGCTTCCGCGAGGCGGGTGACGGCGTTGTCCTGCACGTAGCGGGATCCGTGGGCCGCTCGTCCGGTCGCGACCAGTTTGATCCAGACGAGGGCCTTCTCCGAGGTCTGGAGGAGGTAGGAGCGGCGTCCGCCGAACGTGATCGAGTACCCGCCGACCTCGCTGATCGCCTCGGTCGCGCCGGCGAAGAGCTCCGGTCGTTCCGTCACGAGGTGGTGCGAGCCGAACACGCCGCCGTTCTCCTCGTCCGAGAACATCGCGATCACGAGGTCGCGTTCCGGGCGACGGCCGCTGCCGAGGATCTCGCGGAGCGACGCGAGGATCATCGCGTCCATGTTCTTCATGTCGACGGCCCCGCGTCCCCACAGCAGGCCGTCCTTGATCTCGCCGCCGAAGGGGTCCACCGACCAGTTCGCGGGGTCGGCGGGCACCACGTCGAGGTGCCCGTGCACGACGAGCGCCGGCTTCTCGGGGTTCGCGCCGGTGACCCGTGCGACCACGCTGGTCCGGCCCGGAGCGGCGTCGATCAGCTCCGGCTCCAGTCCGAGGTCGCGGAGGTATGCCTCGACGTACTCGGCCGCCTCCGTCTCGCCGTTGGAGCGGCCCTCGCCGTAATTCGTCGTGTCCATGCGGATGAGGTCCCGCGCGATCCGCGTGGTCTCGTCGAGCGTGAGGTCGGATGCGTCTGAGCCGGAGGTCATGGTTCCACGCTACCCGTCGGCCCTGACCGCTGCACCTCTCCCCTGTTCTGCTCGGTCGGCGCACGGCCGGAGGGCGTCGGGAACTTCGTCTGGCCGTACGAGGTGGTGAACGGCTGTCGAAATCCGTGCTAGAGTTTCTTCTCGTGCCCAGCGAAAGCCGGACACGATCACAACACGCGCGGGTGGCGGAAATGGCAGACGCGCTAGCTTGAGGTGCTAGTGCCCTTACGGGCGTGGGGGTTCAAGTCCCCCTTCGCGCACACCGTGTTGAGACGGCGAACGGCCGGAGCGAAAGCTCCGGCCGTTCTTGTTTTCCCGCCGGACTCCACGAGACGCGGACACCCGAGATCGTCTTCGGCCAGAGCGAGAACCGGCGCACCTCCCCCGGTCCCTGAGCCTGCACCGCCGGTCCCTGAGCCTGTCGAAGGGCAGCTCCGGCGGGCCGACCGCGAAGCAGGAGCACGCGTGCGGAGAAGCGCTGTCCTCAGTGCCCGTGACCCAGGCGACGCCGGAGCAGGTCGATGCGTGACTGCAGCTGCGTCACGCTCGCCTGTGCCACGGCGGGCCCGCCGCAGACGCGTCGCAGTTCCGCGTGCACGAGTCCGTGCGGCTCCTTCGTGTGCTTGGCGTAAAGGCCCACCAGGGTGTTGAGCACCTGGCGCTGCTCCTTGAGGGTGCGGTAGAGCGGAGCGGGGATGTCCGCCTGCGGACTCGGCGAGGCGGCGTTCTTGTCGACGAACGCCCCGCGCTTGGCCTGGCGGCTCTGGCGCTGCACGAGCAGTTCGTGCACCTGTTCAGGCTCGAGGAGCCCGGGGAACCCGATGAAGTCGAACTCCTCCTCGGTGCCCGGCTGGGCGAGCTCGCCGAACTCGTCGCCGTCGAACACCACCCGGTCGAAGTGCGCGTCCGAGGAGACGGCCTGCCAGGTGAACTCCTCGAGGAGTGAGTCGGAAGCCTTGTCCTCGCGCTCCGCGGCCGCCATCATCGCGTCCTCCGGGTTGAAGAGGTCGCCCTCCGCGTCCGGGTCGCTCGGGCGGTCGAGTGCGTGGTCACGTTCGAGCTCGAGTTTCTCAGCGAGGGCCATCAGGTTCGGCACGTTCGGGAGGAAGATGCTCGCGATCTCGCCGCGTCGACGTGCCCGGACGAATCGCCCGATCGCCTGCGCGAAGAACAGCGGCGTGGCGGACGACGTCGCGTAGACGCCGACGGCGAGTCGTGGGACGTCCACGCCTTCCGACACCATGCGGACCGCGACCATCCAGCGCTTGGTGTTCCCCGAGAAGTCGGCGATCCGATCGCTGGCCTCCTTCTCATCGGAGAGGACGACCGTGGGCTGCTCCCCCGTCAGCTCGTGCAAGATGGCCGCGTAGGCTCGCGCGGTCGTCTGATCGGTGGCGATCACGAGTCCGCCGGCGTCCGGGACCGCTTGACGGACCTCGGACAGCCGGAGGTCGGCGGACTTCAGGACCGCCGGGATCCAGTCGCCCTGCGGGTCGAGGGCGGTGCGCCAGGCCGCGGACGTGATGTCCTTCGTGTTGCCCTCGCCGAGACGGGCCTCCATCTCGTCGCCGGCCTTGGTCCGCCAGCGCATGTGACCGGCGTAGACCATGAAGAGCACCGGACGGACGACCCCGTCCTGGAGCGCGCGACCGTACCCGTAGTTGTAGTCGGTGACGGAGGTCCGGATGCCCTGGTGGTCCGGCTGGTAGACCACGAACGGGATCGGTGCCGTGTCGGACCGGAACGGGGTCCCGGTCAGCGACAGCCGACGGGTCGCCCGCGAGAAGGCCTCGTGGATGCCGTCGCCCCAGCTCAGGGCGTCGCCGCCGTGGTGGACCTCGTCGAGGATGACGAGGGTGCGACCCGAGTCGGTCGTGCGCTGATGCACGGGCGGGTTCGCCGCGACCTGGGCGTAGGTGACCGCGACACCGTGGTAGTGGCGGCCGAAGACCTGGTCGCGGTTCGCGAAGTTCGGGTCGAGGCGGATGCCGACCCGGCTCGCGGCCTCGGCCCACTGGCGCTTCAGATGATCGGTCGGGGCGACGACCGTGATGCGGTCGATCGTGCCGCGATGGAGGAGTTCGGAGGCGAGCCGTAGCGCGAACGTCGTCTTGCCTGCGCCCGGTGTCGCCGCCGCGAGGAAGTCACGGGGTTCGGTCGTGAAGTACTGCTCGAGCGCCTCGGCCTGCCAGGCTCGAAGCTTGCTCGCCGTGCCCCACGCTGCGCGTTCCGGGAAGGCCGGTGAGAGGTGTTCGGCTGCGGACCCGCCCAGGTGCTGGGTCGAAGAGATTTCCGCGTTCACTGGAGACCACTGTACCCGGCCGCACCGACACCGCCGACCATCGTGTGCGGCCTCGACACCCATCCCGATGTCCGACTCGCGACTGATCCGCCAGCCGAGGGGCGGGCGTACGCTGGAGGTTCCGGATGCACAGCAGGAGGAACCACCCATGACCGAACAGCACCATCCCTGGTCGCGGTACGTCGCCATCGGCGACTCGTTCACCGAGGGGATCGGTGATCCCGAGCCGGGCGCGCCGGGCGGGCACCGTGGGTGGGCCGATCGGGTCGCCGAGGTGCTGGCCGCGCAGAACTCGGACTTCGCCTACGCCAACCTCGCCGTGCGCGGCAAGCTCGCGCAGCAGATCCTCGACGACCAGGTGGAGCCCGCCCTGGAGCTGCACCCGGACCTCATCACGATCTCGGCGGGCGGCAACGACGTGATCCGGCCCGGCACCGACCCCGACGACATCGCCAGACGACTCGAGCAGGCGATCATCCGCCTCCGGAGCGACGGAGCGACGGTCGTGCTGTTCACCGGCGTGGACGTCGGCTTCTCTCCCGTCTTCCGCAGCATCCGCGGCAAGGTCGCGATCTACAACGAGAACCTGCGGGCCATCGCCGCCCGACACGACTGCATCATCGCCGACCAGTGGGCACTCCAGGCCATCCAGGATCCGCGGATGTGGGCGCCGGACCGCCTGCACCTGAACGCGCTCGGCCACCATGAGGTCGCCCGCCTCGTCCTGCACGCGCTGAACGTGGAGAACGACCTCAAGCCGCTGCAGCCGGAGCCGCTCCCCGTCAGGCGTTGGCGTCAGGCCCGGACCGAGGACTTCGCCTGGGCGCGTGAGTACCTCGTGCCGTGGGTGCTCCGTCGGGTGCGGCACCAGTCGTCCGGCGACCACATCACCGCCAAGCGACCGCTCGCCGGCCCGTTCCTCACGGTCGCAGCGCAGGACCAGGAACTCGACGTCTGACCGTCCGGCCGATCACCCGGGCTCCGGCGTCTGCTGCGGTCACGGGTTGGTCAGGCGCCACCAGGGCGTGACCGGGGCGACGTCCGCGTCGAGGGCCAGCGGGACGTCGATCGTCGCCGCACCACCCTCCGCGCCCGCTCCCACGGTGTAGCTGAGCTTCCCGACCGTCGAACCGGCGGCACCGGCGTCGATGGCTCTGACGCGGCTCTCGACCGTGATCGGGGTGTCCTGCCAGACGAGCACGGAGGCGTCGGACGCCACGACGACCTTCGCGGCCTGATCCCATGCGGTCGAGTACGAGCCGACCGATTGCCCGGCGGTGGCGAGCTGGACCTGGTGGAATCCGGCCGGCACGCTCTGCAACAGGGAGACCACGGCCTCGTTGAGCACGGTGTGGTCGTCGGCGCCGAGGATGACGCCGACGACGGTCACCGTCCGCCCCTCCGCCTGGAGGTCGGCGGAGAACAGCAGGCAGGCGCCGGAGGCGTCGTCGGTCCCCGTCTTCATGCCGGTCACCCCGTACTGGCCGAGGAGGGCGTTCGTGTTCTCGACCTCGCCGATGGCGGGCAGCACCGCCGTGGGCTCCTTGACGATCGACGAGAGCACCGGGTCGGCGAGCACGAGCTTGCCGATGGTCACGAGGTCGCTCGGGGTGCTGACGTTCGTCTCGCCCAGGCCGCTCGTGTTCGTGACGGTGGTGCCCGTCAGCCCACGTGCATCGAGCCAGGCGCGCGCCGCGTCGAGGTACGCGTCGACCGAACCGAAGGCCCAGACGGCGAGCGAGATGCTGTAGTTGTTCGCCGACGGGAGGAGCAGTGCTTCGAGCATCTGCCGCTGGGTGAACACCGACCCGGCGACGACGGGTGCCGCTGAACCGTTCTCCGCGATGGTGTCGTAGTAGAACCCGACGTCGGCGTCGGTCAGCGTGATGGACGGGCCCTGATCCCCCGCGGCGAGCGGCTTGGCCTCCAGCACGACGAGGGAGGTGATCGTCTTCGTGATGCTCGCGATGGGGAACGGCGTCTGCTCGCCACTCGAACTCAGGACGCCGTCGAACCCGACGGCACCGATGGCGCCCCGACCGAACCCTGGCCAGGCGACCGGTGTGGTCTGCTGGACGAGCGAGGTGGTGAGGGCGTCGCTGGATTCGAGCGTCGCAGCCGCGGCCGGCACCGGACGGAGCAGCGCGCCAGCGCTGTAGCCGAACAGCCCGATGAGGAGGGCGAGGACGCCGAAGACGGCGAGACGGCGGCGGCGGTAGATCTGTCGTCTCGTGAGTGGCACCCGGTCATGCTACCCGGCGCTCCTGCGCGTACCCTGTCGCGACGTGCCGCCGACCGGGCGTCCTCGAGCAGCGTGGGACCGTGGTCAGCGGACCCGGAGCTCCCAGAGGGCGACGGCGCTGGCCGACGCGACGTTCAGCGAGTCGACGCCGTGGAGCATCGGGATGGTCACGATCGTGTCGGCGGCGGCGAGGGCCGAGGCGCTCAGACCGTCGCCCTCGGCGCCGAGCACGATGGCGAGCCGTTCCGGCGCGGTCCGAGCATAGGTGTCGAGGTCCACGGCGTCGTCGGCCAAGGCCAAGGCGGCCGTCTCGAAGCCGGCATCCCGCAGGACGCCGGAAGCGACGTCCCATTCCGGCAGGCGGGTCCACGGCACCTGCAGGACCGTGCCCATGCTGACGCGGACGCTTCGACGGTACAGCGGGTCGGCGCAGCGCGGGGTGATCAGGACCGCGTCGGCACCGAGGCCGGCGACGGAGCGGAAGATGGCGCCGACGTTGGTGTGGTCGACGATGTCCTCGAGGATGACCACCCGGCGGGCGTCGGCGAGGAGCTCGGCGGGGTCGGCGAGCGGTGGGCGGTGCATCGCCCCGAGCGCTCCCCGGTGCAGGTGGAAGCCCGTCAGCTGCTCGAGGAGTGCGGGCTCGCCGACGAAGACCGGGACGTCGTGGCCCTCGAGGAGTGGCGAGACGTCCTCGAGCCACTTCTCCTGCAGCAGGACCGATCGCGGTCGGTGCCCGGCGCGCAGCGCACGTTCCATGACCTTCGTCGACTCGGCGATGTACAGGCCACCCGCGGGTTCGGACACCCGGCGGAGGGCGACGTCCGTCAGTCGCGCGTAGTCGTCGAGTCGTCCGTCGTCGAGATCGGTGATCCGGATGACCTGCATGGGAGACGTCCTCTCGACGCGATGTTCGACCTCCACCTTGCCAGAGTGGGAACACGATCGAAAACGAGGCCGTTTAGACTCAGGGGAAGCGATGGCCCGGAGCACTCCGATCATCGCGGACGGATGGACGGAGCAGGCATGAGCACGCTGATCGCAGCAGGGGATCCCGCTGACGAGACGGCCGAGGCCGGGCTCGAACGGGCGATCGAGCTGCTCGCGGACCGCCGTGTCGCCTTCCTCACCGGGGCCGGCGTGAGCACGGACTCCGGCATCCCCGACTACCGGGGCCAGGGTGCTCCGGTGCGGACCCCCATGACGGTCGACCAGTTCCTGTCCAACGACGACGCCGCGCGCAAACGCTACTGGGCCGGCAGCCACCTCGGGTGGAAGCGGTTCGACGGCGCTCGCCCGAACGCCGGCCACCGGGCCATCGCGCTCCTCGAGGAGGCAGGCATCGCCGACGGCGTCATCACGCAGAACGTCGACGGCCTCCACGTCAGGGCCGGCTCGCGCCGCGTCGTCGACCTGCACGGGTCGATGGACCGCGTCAGCTGTCTCTCCTGCGGGCAGAGTTACGCCAGGTCGAGCATCGCGGAGCGCATGACGGACCTGAACCCGTGGCTCGACACCGAGACGGACGTGACGATCAACCCGGACGGCGATGCCGAGGTCGGGCGCGTGGACGAGATCGTCGTCCCCGTGTGCACGGTCTGCGGTGGCATGTTGAAGCCGGACGTGGTCTTCTTCGGCGAGTTCATCCCGACGGAGAAGTACGCCGAGGCAGCCGCACTCGTGCGCGGCGCGGACGCACTCGTGATCGCCGGGTCGTCCCTCGTGGTCAACTCGGGGATCCGGCTCCTCGAACTCGCCCGCCGGAAGCGGTTGCCGATCGTCGTCATCAACCGCGGCGTCACGAAGGCGGACGGCCGCGCGGACGTGAAGCTCGACGCTGGTGCCAGTGAGACGCTCACCGGGATCGCCGCCCGCCTGGTCCCGTCCGCATTCACGAGCGTCGTCTCGCAGGAGGCGACCGACGCCTGACGCCTCAGGCGTCGGTGCGGTCGTCCGCGAGGAACGCGGTGAGGCGCTGCGCCGCGTCGTGCGGCTCCTCGTAGTGGATGAGGTGTCCGACGCGCGGGATGACGTGCAGCTGCGCGTCGGCGAACCGCTTCGCGAGCGCGTACTGCGCGGCCACGGGCGTGATGTCGTCACGCTCGGCGGCGATGAGCAACGTGCGGCTCGGGATCCGGTCGGCGTACTCGCTGACGTCGTGGCTGACCGAGGCGGTGAACGACTCGAGGACGACCTCCCGGTCGGCGAAGGCGCTGAAGTACTGGTCGTGTTGGGCGTGGATCCACCGACGGAGCGTCGGGTCCTTCGTCTTCGACATCGCGACGCTCATGATGCGCACGACGCCCTTGTTCCGGAGGAAGGCGAATCCCAGGCGTTTCGGGAGCTTCGCGGACGACCAGTAGTAGAAGACCGCGAGCCTCGTCAGGACACCTCGAGGGCCCTGGAGCGCCGGGGCGGCGATCGGGTTCACGAGGACGAGGTCGTCCGGTCGGAGTCCCCCGGCGACGGCGGCGCTCGACACGATCGAGCCGAACGAGTGCCCGAGGAGGACGACACGGCCGGTCAGGTGCAGCTCCTCGATGAACCGTCCCAGCCAGGCGGCGTACCCCTCGACGGAGTGGGTGGCCTCGGGGAACGGGGCCGAGCTGCCGAAGCCGGGGAGGTCCGGAGCGATGATCCGGAACCCGGAGAGCTGCGCGACGACCGGTTCGAGGCCGTGGTGGTCGCCGCGGAACCCGTGCACCATCACGATCGTCGTCGACGCCTCGTGGTCGCCGTAGTCCCAGAACCGGGTCTCGGCTCCGTCCACGATGAGCGAGCGCTCCCGGACGGGGATGCGGTCGAGCTGGTCGGCGTACGGTGATTCGACGGGCATCCACTCAGTCTAGGCAGTCCGGCTCCGCGTTCACCCGTTGATGCGGACCGTGCCGCCCCGGCGTGGCACAGGCCCCTGTCGGAGGCGCGTCATAGGGTGAAGGCGTGAACACGGTCGACGCGAATCCCCACTGGACGGACCGCCTGGCGGTCTTCGATCTCGAGACGACGGGCATCGAGGTGGAGACGAGTCGCATCGTGACCGCCTTCGTCGGTGTCATCACCGCGGACGGTTCGGTCGAACGCTCGTGGTCGTGGATGGCCGACCCCGGGGTCGAGATCCCCCCTCGCGCCGCCGAGATCCACGGCGTCACGACGGAGCGGGCCCGGGCGGAGGGGCGTCCGGCACCGGCCGTCGTCGGCGAGATCGTCGCCGTCCTCACCGAGCTGTTCGCCGCACGGACCCCGGTGGTCGCCTACAACGCGCCCTATGACTTCTCCCTCCTGCACTTCGAGGCGGAGCGACACGGGGTGACCTCGATCACCGACCCGTCCCCCGTCGTCGACCCGCTGATCCTCGACCGGCGGCTCGACACCTTCCGGCGCGGCAAGCGGACGCTCGAGGTCGTCGCCGCCCTACACGGCGTTCCGCTCGAGGGTGCGCACGACGCGGGGGTGGACGCCGTCGCCGCCGGACGCGTCGCTCAGGCCATCGGTCGGCTTCATGCCGACGCCCTGCCGACGAGCGTCGACGAGTTACACGAGGCCCAGCGGACCTGGTCGCTCGAGCAGGCGGAGAGCTTCCAGTCCTACATGCGCCGCGTGCGCGATCCCGAGTTCATCGCCGACGGTGCTTGGCCCATCCGCACCGGACGCCCTGCCGCCCGGCCCGAGGCACCGATCATCGTCCCAGCGGACCAGCTGCCCATCGGCATCTGAGCCGTACGGCTCGCCACGACGACGAACGCCCCGATCCGAGGATCGGGGCGTTCGTGTATTCCAGCGGAAGGACTACTTGCCGAAGCCCTTGAAGCGCTGGTTGAACTTCTCGACGCGACCGGCGGAGTCCATGATGCGCTGCTTACCCGTGTAGAACGGGTGCGACTCGGACGAGATCTCCACGTCGATCACCGGGTAGGTGACGCCGTCGAGGTCGATCGTCTTGCCCGACGAGACCGTCGAGCGCGTGAGGAACGTCGCGCCGGAGGCGAGGTCGCGGAAGACGACGGCTTCGTACGTGGGGTGGATGTCAGATTTCATCAGCAGTCCTTGTTGAGTGGATGGTGTGGGTAGTACCCGCGCTCGGAACTCCAGGCACGAGGCAGAAAGCTCTTGGCTCCGCGAGCCAAAGGTCGACTTTACCAGACTCGGCGCGCATCTGCTCGCCAGCCGAGGACGACTCGCCGAGGCGTGGCGGTCAGGAGGGGGCGACGGCCGAGCGTCCGGCGCGGACGGAGCGGGCGTGGAACCGGCCGTCCTCCTCGCTCAGCTCGATCGGGAGGTCGAAGGTCTCGCTGAGGTGCTCGGCCGTGAGTGTCTCGGCGATCGGGCCGGCGGCGACGATGCCGCCGTCGCGAACGAGCAGGACGTGGGTGAACCCGACGGGGATCTCTTCGACGTGGTGGGTCACCATGATGATCGCCGGTGAGTCGTCGGCGCTCGCGTAGCCGCCGAGCAGCTCGACGAGCTCCTCGCGCGTGCCGAGGTCGAGGCTCGCGGCCGGCTCGTCGAGCAGGAGGAGTTCGGGGTCGGTCATGATGGCCCGCGCGATCTGCACGCGCTTCTGCTCGCCGTCGCTCAGCGTGCCGAAGCGGCGGTCGGCGAGGTGGTCGAGCTTCCACTCCGCGAGGACCCGCGACGCGCGCTTCACGTCGATGTCCTCGTACTGCTCGACCCAGCGCCCGGTGACCGAGTAGGCCGCCGTGAGCACGACGTCCAGGACGGTCTCCTCCGGCGGCACCCGCTTCGCGAGGGCGGAGGATGCGAAGCCGATGCGCGGGCGCAGTTCGAAGACGTCGACCCGGCCGAGCGTCTCGTCCAGCACGGAGACCGTGCCCTTCGAGGGGTGGATGAGCGTCGCCGCGAGCTGCAGGAGCGTCGTCTTGCCGGCGCCGTTCGGGCCGAGGACGATCCATCGCTGGTCGCCCGTCACCGTCCAGTCGACGCCATCGAGGATGGGGTTGAGATTACGGACGACGGACACATCGGAGAACTGCAACACGCTCGGCATGGTCCTAGCCTATCCGCCAAGACTCGTCGCGCGTCGCCGTCCTCCGAGGTGTCCGCAGGTGGTTCAGACCAGGCTGCGGTACAGCTCCGCCGTCTGGGTGGCGATGCGCGACCAGCTGAAGTCGGACTCCGCGCGTCGGCGACCAGCGGCCCCGTAGGCCCTCGCCTGGGCGGGATCCTGGACGACCTCGGTGAGGGTGGCGGCGAGGTCGGCGACGAAGCGCTCCGGGTCGAGCGGGGTGCCGGTGCCGTCGGAGGCCTGCGCGAGCGGGACGATCCTGCCGGTCACACCGTCCTGCACGACCTCCGGGATGCCGCCGGTCCCCGTCCCGACCACGGCGGCACCGCAGGCCATCGCCTCGAGGTTGACGATGCCGAGCGGCTCATAGATCGACGGGCACACGAAGGTCGTGGCGGCGGTGAGGACGGTGCACAGCTCGTGACGCGGGAGCAGTCGTTCGATCCACACGACCCCGGTGCGCTCGCGCTGCAGCTCCTCGACGAGCCCCTTGACCTCGGCGAGGATCTCCGGGGTGTCGGGAGCGCCGGCACACAGGATGAGCTGCACGTCGGGCGGCAGCAGTCGGGCCGCGCGGAGCAGGTACGGCAGCCCCTTCTGACGGGTGATCCGACCGACGAAGACGACGGAGGGACGGGACGGGTCGATGCCGAGGGACCGCAGCAGCTCGTCGTCCACGCGTGGCTGCCAGTCGGTCAGGTCGATGCCGTTGTAGATGACCTGCACCTTGGCCGGGTCGAGGCTCGGGTACGACCGTAGGATGTCGCGACGCATGCCGTCGCTGACCGCGACGACGGCCGCGGCGCCTTCGTAGGCGGACTGCTCGATCCAGCTGGACACGCGGTACCCGCCGCCGAGCTGCTCGGCCTTCCACGGGCGGAGCGGCTCCAGACTGTGCGCGGTCACGACGTGCGGGATGCCGTGCAGCAGCGACGCGAGGTGACCGGCGCCGTTCGCGTACCAGGTGTGCGAGTGCACGAGGTCGGCCCCGGCGACGTCCTGGGCGATCAGGAGGTCCGTCCCGAGGGTCGTGAGGGCGCCGTTCGCCCCCTGGAGCTCGGCCGGGACACCGTACGCGACGGTGTCGGCCTCGTCGCGTGGAGCGCCGAAGCAGCGCACGGTCACGTCGATGTCGCTACGGAGGGATTTCACCAGCTCCGACGCGTGGACGCCTGCGCCGCCGTAGATCTCCGGCGGGTACTCCTTTGTCACAAGATCAACTCGCATGTCTAGACGCTAGTACAGGTCTCGTCCGGCATCTATTGTGAAGCCATGGCCGCCTCAAAGAAGATCTTCGGAATCGTCCTCGCTGGTGGGGAAGGGAAGCGGTTGATGCCGCTGACCGCAGACCGCGCGAAACCGGCCGTACCGTTCGGCGGGCAGTACCGCCTGATCGATTTCGCGCTGTCGAACCTCATCAACTCCGGACTCACCCAGATCGTCGTCCTCACCCAGTACAAGTCCCACAGCCTCGACCGCCACGTCTCGCAGACCTGGCGGTTGTCCGGCCTGCTCGACTCCTATGTCGCGTCCGTGCCGGCGCAGCAGCGTCTCGGGAAGCGCTGGTTCAGCGGATCCGCCGACGCGATCCTGCAGAGCCTCAACCTGATCCGCGACGAGAAGCCCGACATCGTCGTGGTCGTCGGCGCCGACCACGTCTACCGCATGGACTTCGCGCAGATGATCGAGGCGCACATCGCCTCGGGCAAGAAGGCGACGGTCGCCGCGATCCGTCAGCCCATCTCCCTCGCCGACCAGTTCGGCGTCATCGACGTCGACGCGGACGACCCGACGACCATCGCCCGCTTCCTCGAGAAGCCGCTCGACGCGCCGGGCCTGCCCGACTCCCCCGGCGAGGTGCTCGCCTCGATGGGCAACTACGTCTTCGACGCCGACGCACTCATGCAGGCGGTCATCGACGACGGCGAGGTGACGAGCTCGAACCACGACATGGGTGGCGACATCGTCCCGTACTTCGTCGATCGCGGCGAGGCCGGCGTCTACGACCTCCAGCGGAACGACGTGCCCGGCTCGACGGATCGCGATCGCTACTACTGGCGCGACGTGGGGACGATCGAGTCGTTCTACGAGGCCCACCAGGACCTCATCTCGACGCTCCCGATCTTCAACCTGTACAACCGCGACTGGCCGATCTTCAGTTCTCAGCTGAACTCGCCGCCGGCGAAGTTCGTGCGGGACGCGAAGGGCAACCTCGGCCAGACCATCGACTCGATCGTCTCCCTCGGTTCGCTGCTGTCCGGTGCCCACATCGAGCGCAGTGTCCTCGGGCCATGGGCGCTCGTGGAATCCGGCGCCCACGTCTCCGACTCGGTCGTGTTCGACAAGGTCCACATCGAACCGGACGCCGTCGTCAAGCGGGCTATCCTGGACAAGGATGTGGTGGTCACCTCCGGCGCGAGCGTCGGTGTCGACCACGACCGTGACCGCGCTCGCGGTTTCACCGTCACCGAATCCGGTCTCACCGTGGTTGGCAAGGGAGTACGCGTCGTTCCATGAGTACCGAGCGTTCGGCAGTGGCGGATCCCGAGGCAGCACTCCCCCCACAGGCCGGACGAGGCGTCCGGTTCCTCGCGGTCCTCGACGCCGACTCGACGCTCATCCAGAACGAGGTGATCGAGCTGCTCGCCGAGGAGGTCGGCAGCCTTCCTGAGGTCGCCGCCATCACCGAGCGCGCCATGCGCGGTGACCTCGACTTCGCCGACAGCCTCCGGGCCCGGGTCGCGACGCTCGCGGGCCTGCCCGTCGACCGGATCCCGGTGATCGCCGAACGGATCCGGACGACGGTCGGCCTGGAGACGCTGATCGGCCGGCTGCATGCGCACGGGTCACGGATCGGTGTCGTGTCCGGCGGGTTCCATGAACTGCTCGACCCGCTCGCTGAGGTACTCGGCCTCGACCATGTGCGGGCGAACCGCCTCGAGACCGCCGACGGTCGGTTGACGGGAGGCCTCAGCGGTCCCATCATCGACGCGGCGGCGAAGGCGGCCGCACTGCAGGAGTGGGCCGACGAGGACGGCGTGCCGTTGGGACGGACGATCGCGATCGGCGACGGAGCCAACGACCTCGAGATGATGGCCGTCGCCGGCCTCTCGGTCGCGTTCAACGCGAAGCCGATCGTCCGCCGCCATGCCGACGTCGTCGCCGGCCGGGTCGACCTCGCCGGCGTCCTCCCGCTCCTCGGGATCTGATCCGCGCGTCGGGGTCAGCGCCCGATGTCGGGTTCTCCTCGGTGCGGTGCTGCCCGGGTCAGTGACCCATGCCGAGGCCGCCGTCGACCGGGATCACGGCGCCGGAGATGTAGCCCGCGTCGTCACCGGCGATCCACGTGACGACCTTCGCGACCTCGTTCGCACTCGCGAAACGCGCTGCCGGGATGCTCTTCTTGTACTCGGCCTGGGTCTCTGCGGGCAGTTCGGCGGTCATGTCGGTCTCGATGAACCCCGGGGCGATCACGTTCGCCGTGATCCCACGTGCACCGAGCTCGCGGGTGATGGACCGCGCCATGCCGATGAGGCCGCTCTTCGAGGCCGCGTAGTTGACCTGTCCGGCGGACCCGTAGAGGCCCACGACGCTGGAGATGAGCACGATGCGCCCGAAGCGTGCCTTGAGCATGCCTTTGGACGCACGCTTGACGACGCGGAAGGACCCGCCGAGGTTCGTGTCGACCACCTGGTCGAAGTCGTCTTCGCTCATCCGCATGAGCAGGGTGTCCTTCGTGATGCCCGCGTTCGCGACGAGCACCTCGACCGGCCCGAGCTCCGACTCGATCTCGGTGAACGCCGCGTCGACGGAGGCTGCGTCGGTGACGTCCGCGCGGACCGTCAACGTGCCCGCGGGGCCCTCGCCGGATCGTGCGGTGACGGCGACGCGGTGACCCTGCGCGACGAACTCCTCGGCGATGGCGAAGCCGATCCCCCGGTTGCCTCCGGTGACGAGTACGGTGCGTGGTGCGGTCATGGTCGATTCCTCTCCTGCGGCGATACCGGCCGACTCGTGCGGCGGCCGTCGGGGCGCGCGGCGTTCCGGCCGCGGACCCGTACCAGCATATGGGGGTCCTCCAGTTCTCCCGGTGATTTGGGGGCTTCGCCCACCCGCCGAGCGCGTAGGCTGGTCATGGCATGAAGCAGCAGAGCATCACCTCCCTCCCACCGGCTCCCGAACAAGAGCGCCGGCAGCGGCTCATCAAGTACTCGATCACCATGGGTGTCCGGTTGCTTTGCCTCGCTGCGCTCCCGTTCGTCCAGGGCGGTTGGATGTTCGCGGTCGCAGCCGGTGCCATCTTCCTGCCGTACGTCGCCGTCATCATCGCGAACGCCGGGTCGCTGCCGTCGCAGGGGGCCATCGAGCGCCCCACCGGTGTCGTCGTGTCCCAGCGGCCGATCATCGTCGACGACTCGGTTCCGCCTCGTCCGGCCGACCAGGCATGATCGGGTTCGGTGCCGAGCCCGACGGCGTGATCTGCTCCCGGGCCGGCTGCCGCGCGGCGGCGAGCTGGCGGATCGAGTGGCGCAATCCGAAGATCCACGCGGAGGACCGCGTGAAGGTCTGGACCGCCTGCGACGAACACGTCGACTTCTTGGAAGCCTTCCTCGAAGCCCGCTCCTTCCCGCTCGAGCGGCGTCCGCTGGCGTCGGCGGTCGGCTCATGAGCGCGGGTTGGCGGTTCGCCTTCAGCCGCCGTTGGCTCGGCTACCTCGGCGTCGCGATCGTGTTCGCGATCGTGTGCGTCCTCCTCTCCAACTGGCAGCTCGCCCGCGCGAGCGAGAAGGAGGAGGAGGTCCAGCGCATCGAGACCAATTGGGACGCGACCCCGATCCCGCTCGACGAAGCGCTGCCGTCGCTGGACTCCTTCAGCGTGGCCGACGAATGGCACCCGGTGTCGATGAGTGGCACCTACCTGCCTGACGAACAGCTGCTGGTCCGGAACCGTCCCCGGAACAACCAGGCGGGCTTCAACGTCCTCACGCCGCTCCGACTTGCCAACGGAGACGTGTTCATCGTCGACCGTGGCTGGGTCGCTGCGAACGATTCACTCGAAGCACCCGAGTCGGTCCCGGCCCCTCCGAGCGGTGAGGTCTCGGTCGTCGTCCGCATCCGACCCGGCGAACCGACGCTCCCGGGCCGCGGGGCCGCCGACGGCCAGGTGGCCACGATCAACCTCCCGCAGATCGCCGAACTCCGCGGCGAGACGCTCTACTCCGGTGCGTACGGCATGCTCCTCTCGGAGAGCCCGGCGCCTGCCGAGGCGGCACCGCTCGGTCCGATCAAGCCCGAGCCGAACGAGGGGATGCACCTCTCGTACGCGCTGCAATGGGTGGTCTTCGCGCTGATGGGCTTCATCTTCCTCGCCTATGCCATCCGTCAGGAGTACCGCATCCTGAACTCCGACGACCCGAAGGAGCAGCGGCGTGCGGCTGCGCGCGCCGAACGGCTCGCCGCGAAGGCACGGTCCGACGCCGACATCGAGGATGAGATCCTCGAAGCGAGTCGCTGACCCGACCGGCCCGAGCCGTCGACGGACGGGGCGCACCCGGCCCGTGACGCTCACGGGCCGGGCGCGCTGGCCCGCTGGCGCTAGGCCAGGCTGACGAGGTCCTGGTAGTCCTTGTTCCAGTGGTCCTCGACGCCGTCGGGCAGGATGAGCACCCGCTCGGGGTTGAGCGCCTCGACGGCGCCCTCATCGTGACTCACGAGCACGACGGCACCCTCGTAGTGGGCGAGCGCGTCGAGGATCTCCAGACGGCTGGCCGGGTCGAGGTTGTTGGTCGGTTCGTCGAGGAGGAGCATGTTCGCGCCCGAGACGACGATCATCGCGAGAGCGAGTCTCGTCTTCTCGCCACCGGACAGCACGCCCGCGAGCTTGTTGGAGTCGTCGCCGGTGAACAGGAACGAGCCGAGGACCTTGCGCGCTTCCATCTCGGTGATGTTCGGCGACGAGGAGACCATGTTCTCGAGCACGCTGCGCTTCACGTCGATCGTCTCGTGCTCCTGCGCGTAGTAGCCGATCCGCAGGCCGTGCCCGGGCTCGAGCTGCCCGGTGTCGGGCTGGTCCACTCCGGCGAGGATCCGCAGCAGGGTCGTCTTGCCAGCGCCGTTGAATCCGAGGATGACGACCTTCGAGCCACGGTCGATCGCGAGGTCGACGGCCGTGAAGATCTCGAGCGAGCCGTAGCTCTTCGACAGGTTGCTCGCCATGAGCGGCGTCCGGCCACAGGGCGCCGGGGTCGGGAACCGCAGCTTGGCCACGCGGTCTTGCGCGCGGACCTCTTCGAGCCCGGAGAGCATCCGTTCGGCGCGAGCCACCATCTGGTGGGCTGCGGCCGCCTTGCTGGCCTTCGCACCGAACTTGGCCGCCTGGAGCTGGAGCGCCGTCGCCTTCTTCTCGACGTTGGTGCGCTCCTTCTTCCGGCGCTCCTCGTCGGCCTCGCGCTGACGCTGGTAGTTCTTCCAGTTCATGTTGTAGATGTCGATGACGGTGCGGTTCGCATCGAGGTAGAAGACCCGGTTGACGGTCTCGCCGACGAGCTCGATGTCGTGCGAGATCACGATGAACCCGCCCTTGTACTGCTTGAGGAACTCACGCAGCCAGACGACGGAGTCGGCGTCGAGATGGTTGGTCGGCTCGTCGAGGATGAGCGTCTCGGCGTCGGAGAACAGGATGCGCGCGAGTTCGATGCGGCGGCGCTGTCCACCCGAGAGTGTCTTCAGCTGCTGATCGAGGATGCGGTCGGGCAGGTTCAGGTTCGACGCGATCGAGGCCGCCTCGGCCTCTGCGGCGTACCCGCCGAGCGCGTTGAACCGGTCGGTGAGGTTGCCGTACTTCTTCATGGCGGCTTCCGCCACCTTCGGGTCGTCGCTCGCCATGGCCATGCTCGACTCGTGCATGCCGAGCGCGAGCTGGCCGAGACCACGCGCGTCGAGGATGCGGGTGCGGGCGAGGTCCTCCGGGTTGCCGGAGCGCGGGTCCTGCGGCAGGTACCCGATCTCGCCACCGCGATCGATCTTGCCGTTCGTCGGGAGGGTCTCCCCCGCGAGCGTCTTGGTCAGGGTCGTCTTACCGGCACCGTTACGGCCGACGAGGCCGATCTTGTCGCCGGCGGACACGCGGAAGTTCACGTGCTCCATGAGCACGCGTGCCCCCACGCGGATCTCGAGGTCGTGCACACTCAGCACAGGCATAGTCCATTTCTTCAAGTGCGTTTCGACAACGCGGAGGGTGGGGGTCAGCCTCCCAGTATAAATCGTGAATCCGATGCTCAGCACCGCGGCCGTTCCGGTGCGGCCGGACAGCAGTCAACGCAGGGCGGAGATCCGTCCGACCGCCTCGGTGAGGAGCTCGGGTGAGCAGGCCAGGTTGAGTCGTGCATGGCCGACGCCGCCGGGCCCGAACGGGGCTCCCTCCTGCAGGGCCACGCGCGCCTCGCGCAGGATGCGCCGCGCCGGGGGCTCGGTCCAACCGAGCGTGGTGCAGTCCAGCCAGGCGAGGTACCCGGCGGCAGGCGGACGGTAGCCGACCTCGGGCAACTCGGTGCCCAGCAGCTCACCGAGCAGCCGCCGGTTGCCGTCGAGCAACCCGAGGAGCCCGTCCAGCCAGGGCTCTCCGGCCTCGAAGGCGGCGACCGAAGCCAGTACACCGAACTGGCCCGTCCGCCAGAACACCTCGACCGGCATCCCGGCGACCACGCTCCGCGGCCCGGGGCCGGCGGTGACCATCACCGCGCACTTCAGGCCGGCGAGGTTCCAGGCCTTGCTCGCCGACAGGACGGCGTACCCGTGTTCGGCGGCCTCGTCGGACACGCTGAGATAGGGGACGAACCGCTCGCCCGGCTGGGTGAGCGGAGCGTGGATCTCATCGCTCACGACCGTGACCCCGTACCGCGCGGCCAGCGCGGCGACCGAGCGGAGTTCGTCGACCGTGTGCGGCCGACCGACCGGGTTGTGCGGGTTGCAGAGGAGGAACGCCTTCGCGCCGTTGCGGAAGGCGGCTTCGAGACCGTCCAGGTCGAGCCGCCAGCCCCCGGCGGGATCGTCGGCGCGGCTGGACCCGAGCAAGGGGGCATCCACCACGACTCCCCCGGCCTCGGTGACGAGGTCGAAGAACGGCGGGTAGACCGGCGAGGTGATCACGACGCCCTCGCCGGGCGAGATGACGCGCCGCAGGATCTCGACGATGCCCATGCTGACGTCGGCGGTGGTGAACACGGAGCCGGGATCCACGTCCCATCTCCAGCGTCGCGCTGCGAAGTCGGCGAACGCTTGTGGGAGCCGTGTGCGGCTCGCGACATACCCGGCGTCACCGCGGTCGATCGCCGCGTGCAGGGCATCGCGGACCACGGGTGCCAGGGGGACGTCCATCTCGGCGACGAACATGGGCAGGACGTCGTCGGAGTACTCGGACCACTTCTCGCTCGTCCGGCTGCGCAGGACGTCGAGGGGGTCTGCGGACACGATCTCGGTCATGCCTCGACCCTATCCGGGATCAGCCGGACGACGCTGCCGGGAACAGGACGACGGACGGCTGCAATGCAGCCGTCCGTCGTCGGGGAGGTTCGATCAGATCGAGAAGCCGAGGGCACGCATCATGTCGCGCCCGTCGTCCGTGATGCGCTCCGGGCCCCACGGCGGCATCCACACCCAGTTGATGCGGAAGGCGTCGACGATGCCGTCGAGCGCTTGACCCGTCTGCTCCTCGAGGACGTCCGTGAGCGGACATCCGGCGGAGGTCAGGGTCATGTGGATGATGAGCGCGTCGTTCTCGTCATCCCAACCCAGGTCGTAGATGAGACCGAGGTCGACCACGTTCACCCCGAGCTCGGGGTCCATGACGTCCTTGAGCGCCTCTTCGACCTCGTCGAATCGTTGCGGACTGAGCGTTGTTACCATGTCGTTATCTTAGACCGCTCGCGCGGCTTCAGGCACCTTCCGGGGCGACGACGGCATCGACGAGGAAACGGTCGTAGCCTTCGTTCTCGAGTCGGTCGGCGAGCTCGGGACCGCCCTGCTCGGCGATCTTGCCGGCGACGAAGACGTGCACGAAGTCCGGCTTGATGTAGCGGAGGATCCGCGTGTAGTGCGTGATCAGCAGGACGCCGAGGCCCGTGTTCTCCTTGGCGCGGTTGACGCCCTCGGACACGATCTTGAGGGCGTCGACGTCGAGGCCGGAGTCGGTCTCGTCGAGGACTGCGAACTGCGGCTTCAGCAGCTCGAGCTGGAGGATCTCGTGACGCTTCTTCTCGCCACCGGAGAAGCCCTCGTTGACGTTGCGCTCGGCGAAGGCAGGCTCCATGCGCAGGTTCTTCATCGACTCGCGGACGTCCTTGATCCAGCCGCGGATCGCGGGCGCCTCGCCGTCGACGGCGGTCTTCGCCGTGCGGAGGAAGTTCGTGACCGTGACGCCGGGGATCTCGACCGGGTACTGCATCGCGAGGAAGAGTCCGGCACGGGCGCGCTCGTCGACGCTCATCGCGAGGACGTCCTCGCCGTCCAGCGTGATGGATCCGCTGTCGACGGTGTACTTCGGGTGGCCGGCGATCGTGTACGCGAGCGTGGACTTGCCCGAACCGTTCGGACCCATGATCGCGTGCGTTTCGCCCGTGCGGATGGTGAGGTCGACGCCACGCAGGATCGGCTTGGTGCCCTGCTCTGTTTCGACGCTGACGTGCAGGTCGCGGATTTCGAGGACTGACATGGTGCTAGATCTCTTTCGTTGCGGTCGGGTCGATGTAGATGTCACCGTCGATGAGCTCGACGGTGTAGACGGGGACCGGCTCGTAGGCCGGAAGGGTGAGCGGCTTGCCCGTCGTGAGCGAGAACTGCGAGCCGTGTGCCCAGCATTCGAGGTTGCCGTCCTCGACGAAGCCTTCGGACAGCGAGATGTCGCCGTGGGTGCAGACGTCGCCGATCGCGAACAGTTCGTCCGACGCGTCGCGCACGAGGGCGATCGGCACGCCGTCCACCACGACCCGCTTGGCCTGGTTGACGGCGAGCTCGTCGAACGAGCACACCTTCGTCGCCATCAGTGCTGCGCTCCGCCGGTGCCCTGTCCGTCGGCGCCGAGCAGTTCGGCCTCGATGGCCGCCGAGAGGCGCTCCTGCAGCTCGGTGTCACCGATCTGCTGGATGATCTCCACGAGGAAGCCGCGGACGACGAGTCGTCGTGCCTCGTCCTCAGGGATGCCTCGAGCCTGCAGGTAGAAGAGCTGCTCGTCGTCGAAGCGTCCGGTCGCGCTCGCGTGACCGGCACCGGCGATGTCGCCGGTCTCGATCTCGAGGTTCGGCACGGAGTCGGCACGGGTGCCGTCGGAGAGGACTAGGTTGCGGTTCTGCTCGTAGCTGTCGGTGCCGACGGCACGGTTGCTGATGAGGACGTCGCCGATCCACACGGACCGCGCACCCTCGCCCTGCAGTGCGCCCTTGTAGGTCACGCGCCCGCGGGTGTTCGGTGCGTCGTGGTGCATGTAGACCTGCTGCTCGAGGTGCTGACCCGCGTCGGAGAAGTACACGCCGAGCGAGTCGAGGTCCGAGCCCTGACCGGCGAGGTGCAGGGTCGGGTTCACCCGGACGACCTTGCCGCCGAGCGACACCACGACGTGCTTGAGGTGGGCGTCGCGACCGATGGACGCGAAGTGGCTGGCGAGGTGCACGGCGGCGTCGTCCCACCACTGCACGGTCACGACGGTCACGTCGGCCTGTTCGCCGACGACGATCTCGACGTTCTCGGTGAGGCGGGCGTCGCCCGCGTTCTCGATGATGATGAGGCCACGGCTGAACGGCGCGGCGGTGATGACGGTGTGCGCAGCGCGGGCGCCGTCGCCGAGCCCACTCCGCTCGAGGCGCAGGGTCTTGGGCTCCTCGCCCGTGACCGAGATCGCCAGTGCCTGGTCGAAGCTCGACCAGGCGTTCGCGGAGGCGCGCTCCTCCGGCACGCCGGCGGAGCCGACGCGGGCGTCGTCGCGACTGATCCACTCGACGCTGAAACCGTCGACGTCGTCGTGCGTGATCGGGGTGGGTGAGCCGTCGAGCTCCCCCGCGGTGAGGTCGGTGAACTGCGCGACCGGGCTGAGCTTCCAGACCGCCTCGCGTCCCGTCACCGCTGGGAAGTCGGCGACATCATAGGAGCTGAAGCGCTCCGATCGGGTCTGCACCGGGATGACGCGTCCTGCGCCGTCGCTGTGTGCCGTGATGCCGTGCTGTCCTTCGGTCTGAGTCGGTGCTGCAGTCGTCATTAACCGACGGATCCTTCCATGCCCATCTCGATGAGCTTGTTGAGTTCGAGTGCGTACTCCATGGGCAGTTCGCGGGCGATCGGCTCGATGAAGCCGCGGACGATCATCGCCATGGCCTCGTCTTCCGGCATGCCGCGGCTCATGAGGTAGAAGAGCTGCTCCTCGCTGACCTTGGACACCGTCGCCTCGTGTCCGAGCTGGACGTCGTCCACCCGGATGTCGATCGCCGGGTACGTGTCGCTGCGGGAGATGGTGTCGACCAGGAGCGCGTCGCAGCGCACGGTGTTGGCCGAGTGATGGGCGTTGGCGTCCACCCGGACCTCGCCGCGGTATCCCGCGCGTCCGCCGCCTCGGGCGATCGACTTGGAGACGATGGACGACTGCGTGTACGGAGCCATGTGGATCATCTTCGCGCCGGCGTCCTGGTGCTGGCCGGGACCGGCGAACGCGACGGACAGGGTCTCGCCCTTGGCGTGCTCGCCCATGAGGTAGATGGACGGGTACTTCATCGTGACCTTGGATCCGATGTTGCCGTCGATCCACTCCATGGTCGCGCCTTCGGCGGCCGTAGCGCGCTTCGTGACCAGGTTGTAGACGTTGTTCGACCAGTTCTGGATCGTCGTGTAGCGGACGCGGGCGTTCTTCTTGACGATGATCTCGACGACCGCGGAGTGCAGCGAGTCCGACTTGTAGATCGGCGCGGTGCAACCCTCGATGTAGTGCACGTAGCTGCCCTCGTCGGCGATGATCAGCGTGCGCTCGAACTGGCCCATGTTCTCGGTGTTGATCCGGAAGTAGGCCTGCAGCGGGATCTCGACGTGCACGCCGGGCGGCACGTAGACGAAGGAGCCACCCGACCATACGGCGGTGTTCAGCGCGGCGAACTTGTTGTCGCCGGACGGGATGACCGTGCCGAAGTACTCCTCGAAGAACTCGGGGTGCTCGCGCAACGCGGTGTCGGTGTCCATGAAGATGACACCCTGCGCCTCGAGCTCCTCGTTGATCTGGTGGTAGACCACCTCGGACTCGTACTGCGCGGCGACGCCGGAGACGAGGCGCTGGCGCTCCGCCTCGGGGATGCCGAGCTTCTCGTAGGTGTTCTTGATGTCGTCCGGCAGGTCCTCCCAGGTTTGAGCCTGCTTCTCGGTGGAGCGGACGAAGTACTTGATGTTCTCGAAGTCGATCTCGGAGAGGTCGGCGCCCCACGTCGGCATGGGCTTGCGCTCGAACAGCTGCAGGGCCTTGAGGCGGCGCTGCAGCATCCAGTCCGGTTCGTTCTTCAGTGCGGAGATGTCGGCCACGACCTCCGTGGAGATGCCGCGGCGCGCTGAAGCGCCGGCGACGTCGCCGTCGTGCCATCCGAACTCGTATTGGCCGAGTCCGGCGAGCTCCGGGCGATCGATCAGGATGTCTGACATGTGTCCCTCTTTCCTCCCTGGAGACAACCACCGGCTGGAGGTCGTCATTCCCTCCCATGGCACGCGCCTGATCGGAGCGGATTGGGGAGGGGATGTGCGGGCGGCTTCTTCGCGAACCTACAATGTTCATGAACCATGGCGCTTCTCGCGCGCACCGTGAACCTCATAATCCTACAGCTTCCTGTGGGTTGTGGGTGAGGACGGTGGATACCGCAGCCGTGGCCACCGCGAACCGAAGGATCGACCCGTGTCACACCACTCCAAGACCGCCGGTCGACCGACGCCGGCACCGTCCCTTCCAGACCGGGTGCGGGCCACCCGGTTCTGGCAGTGGTTGCCGACGACGATCGACAAGCGCGTACGGGTCGTCGCCTGGCTCTCCTTCGCCTTCCAACTCGTCCTCATCGGGACCGGGGGTGCCGTGCGTCTAACGGCCTCCGGGCTCGGATGCCCGACGTGGCCGCGCTGCACGGACGACTCCTTCGTCAACACGCCGGAGATGGGCATCCACGGCTTCATCGAGTTCGGCAACCGACTTCTGACCTTCGTCCTCGCGGCCATCGTGATCGCCGCGTTCCTCGCGGTGATCCGCATGCGCCGGCAGCGCCCCGACCTCTTCCGACTGACCCTGCTCCAGGGCCTGTCGATCCCCGCGCAGGCGGTCCTCGGCGGCATCACCGTCCTCACCGGGCTGAACCCGTACGTGGTCGGGCTGCACTTCGTCATCTCGATCGTCCTGGTCGCCCTCGCGACGATGCTCGTCCATCGGGTCTACCGCGGGCCCCGTGGTGCGGTGAAGGTCATGCCCGGCTGGTACCTCGGCGTCGTCCACCTGACGAGCCTCTTCGTCGCCGTCACCGTCGTGTTCGGCATCCTGACGACGGGCTCGGGCCCGCACGCCGGCGACAACTCGAAGGAGGTGCCGGCGCCGCGCAACGGGTTCGACCCCGAGTTCCTCCAGCACCTCCACAGCTGGCCCGCCTACGCGACGCTCGCCGGCACCATCCTGCTGCTCATCGGCGCGATCGCCCTCGGTGCCCGCCGCGGGTCGCGCGGGGTGCGCACCGCGGTCTCCACGCTGCTCGCGGTCGAAGTGGTGCAGATCATCGTGGGGCTCACCCAGGCCCGCCTCGGACTCCCCGAGGTGCTGGTCGGGCTGCACATGGTGCTCGCCGGACTGCTCGTCGCCGCGATGACCTGGGTCGTGCTGCAGCAGCGGATCCCGGTCCGGACCGCGTCACGCGTCGAGGAGTCGGCATCCCTCAGCGTCTCCCGCTGATGGCTCAGCGCGCCTGCTGACGACTCAGAGCATCCCGACCGCGGTCACGCGGACGACCGCGGTCCCGGTCTCGTCGGAGGCGTCGAGATCGATGACCGCGCTGATCCCCCAGTCATGGTCGCCGGCCGGATCGGCGAACACCTGACGTACCCGCCAGACACCGCCCGTGTCGCCGACGGGGCGCTCGTCCTCGTCGTCGACGACCAGCAGCGCCGGGCTCCGTGCTGCAGCACCGGTCGGGAGTTCACCGTGCTCCTCGAAGTACGGATCCATGGCGTCGGCCCAGGTGTCGGCGTCGAATCCGGCCGACGCGTCGAGCTCGCCGAGCGCGTCGTAGTGCTCCAGCGACGCGAGCTGGACCCGGCGGAAGAGTTCGTTCCGGACGAGGACGGTGAACGCCCGGCGGTTGGCGAGAACGCTCCGTGGCGTGGGCGGGAGTGACCGACTCGCCTCCGCATGGCGTTCGGGGTCCGGGTGGGACAGTTCCTCCCACTCGTCGAGCAGACTCGAGTCGACCTGTCGGACGAGTTCGCCGAGCCACTCGATGAGGTCCTGGAGCTCCTCGTCCTTGAACTCGTCCGGCACGCTCTGCCGGATCGCCCGGAAGGCGTCGGAGAGGTATCGCAGGACGAGTCCCTCGGACCTCGAGAGACTGTAGAACGAGACGAACTCGCTGAAGTTCAGTGCGCGCTCGATGAAGTCGCGGACGACCGCCTTCGGGCGGAGCTCGAGGTCGAGTGCCCACGGCTGCGCGGCGGTGTAGCTCGTGAACGCCGCCTCGAGGAGTTCCGCCAGCGGTCTCGGATGGGTGACCGCCTCGAGGAGCTCCATGCGCTGGTCGTACTCGATCCCCTCGGCCTTCATCGCCTGCACGGCCTCGCCCCTGGCGAGGTGCAGCTGGGCCATGACGATCTGGCGCGGATCGTCGAGCGTCGACTCGACCACCGAGATGACGTCGAGGGCGAAGCCGGGCTCCGCGGGGTCCAACAGCTCGAACGCGGCGAGGGCGAACGGCGACAGCGGAGCGTTGAGCGCGAAGTTCGGCTGCAGTTCGACCGTGAGGCCGATGACGACCTCACCCGTCTCAGGGTCGATCGTCTGGGTGATGACGCCTGCCGTGCGGAGGGTGCGGTAGATCTCGAGCGCGCGCCTGGCCAGGGCGAATCGTCTCGCCCGAGGCTCGTGGTTGTCGAAGACGAGGGAGCGGATGGTGCCGAAGCTGTCACCGCCGCGTGCGATGACGCTG
Organism: Plantibacter sp. 2H11-2; assembly: GCF_050031945.1. Lineage (NCBI taxonomy): Bacteria > Bacillati > Actinomycetota > Actinomycetes > Micrococcales > Microbacteriaceae > Plantibacter > Plantibacter sp. 2H11-2. The sequence goes on from NZ_JBNBBL010000003.1 coordinate 204,777, forward strand.
AGCATCATCGCGTGGGTGAGCTGCATGTGGCTGGTCAATGTCTCAGGCTCGGCCGCGACGAGACGCTGGAAGCTCGGCTCCCCCCACGACACGAACCCCTCCGGCGCCTTCTTCCGGATGATCTTCCGGCGCTTCTTCGGGTCGTCGCCGGCCTTCTCGATGAGCTTGAGGTTCTCGGTCTCGTGCTCGGGAGCCTGGACGACGACGGTGCCCGCGGTGTCGTAGCCGGCCCGACCCGCACGACCGGCGATCTGGTGGAACTCCCGGGCGTTCACCTGGCGCATCTTCGTGCCGTCGTACTTCGTGAGCGCCGTGAACAGGACCGTGCGGATCGGGACGTTGATCCCGACGCCGAGGGTGTCCGTCCCGCAGATGACGCGGAGAAGACCACGTTGGGCCAGCTGCTCCACGAGGCGTCGGTACTTCGGCAGCATGCCGGCGTGGTGCACACCGATCCCGCTGCGGACGAGCCGGGACAGTGTCGTGCCGAACGCGGTGCTGAACCGGAAATCGCCGATGGCGTCGGCGATCTCGTCGCGTTGCTCGCGGGTGACGACCTTGAGGCTGGTCAACGCCTGGGCCCGCTCGAGCGCCGCCGCCTGCGCGAAGTGGACGATGTAGATCGGAGCCTGTCCCGTGTGCAGGAGGTCTTCCACGGTCTCGTGGATCGGTGTGGTCGCGTAGGAGAAGTGGAGCGGCACCGGTCGTTCGACGCCGGTCACGATGGCGGTCTCACGGCCGGTCCGGCGCTCGAGGTCGCGCGCGAGGTCGCCGACGTCGCCGAGGGTCGCGGACATGAGGATGAACTGCGTGTCCGGGAGGGTGAGCAGCGGCACCTGCCACGCCCACCCGCGGTCGGGGTCGGCGTAGAAGTGGAACTCGTCCATCACGACCTGGTCGATGCCGGCGTCCTCGCCGTGCCGGAGCGCCAGGTTGGCGACGATCTCCGCGGTGCAGCAGACGATCGGCGCGTCGGCGTTCACCGAGGAGTCCCCGGTGACCATCCCGACGTTCTCCGCGCCGAACATCTCGACGAGTGCGAAGAACTTCTCGCTGACGAGCGCCTTGATCGGGGCCGTGTAGTAGCTGCGGCGACCGGAGCTCAGCGCCGCGAAGTGTGCGCCAGCGGCGACGAGGCTCTTGCCGGTGCCCGTCGGAGTGGAGAGGATGACGTTGGCACCGTCGACGATGCCGATGAGCGCCTCCTCCTGCGCCGGGTACAGGCTCAGTCCGCCGGCCTCGGCCCAGGAGACGAACCGGTCGAAGACGATGTCGGGGCTCTCCCCCGCCGCAGCGATCAGCCGGCCGCGTTCCGCTGCGTCTGCCACCGGGTCAGAACGGGAGCAGCGGGTCGATGCCGACGGCGAGGAACAGGAGGGTCAGGTAGGTGATCGACCCGTGGAAGACGCGCATCGGCGAGACGTGCTCGTGGCGGATCGCGAGGTTGTAGAGGCGGTGGGTCTCGTAGACGAACCAGCCGCCGGACAGGAGGGCGACGGCGCTGTACAGCAGCCCCATGTCGGCCACCGGGATGAGCAGGAGCGAGCAGACGACCGTCGCCCACGCGTACAGGATGACCTGGAGGCCGACCTGCGCACGACCGCGGACGACGGCGAGCATGGGCACGCCGACGGCCTGGTAGTCACTGCGGTACTTCATGGACAGCGGCCAGTAGTGCGGCGGCGTCCAGAGGAACACGACCGCGAAGAGGATGATCGGTGCCCACGAGAGCGAACCGGTGACGGCGGCCCAGCCGATGACGACGGGGAAGCAGCCCGCGATGCCACCCCAGATGATGTTCTGCTGGGTGCGTCGCTTCAGCCACAGCGTGTACACGAAGACGTAGAAGAGGATCGCGCCGACGGACAGTGCGGCCGCCAGCCAGTTGGTGGTGGCGAGGAGCCAGACCGTCGAGACGACGCCGAGCGTCCACGCGAACACGAGTGCCTCACGGGGCGTGAGCTCGCCGGTCACGAGGGGGCGCTTCTTCGTGCGGTCCATGACCGCGTCGATATCGCGGTCGATGTAGCAGTTGAACGCCGCCGCGGAGCCGGCGCTCAACGCCCCGCCGATGACGGTCGCGATGACGAGCCACCAGTCGGGCAGACCGCCCTTCGCGAGGATCATGACGGGGATCGTCGTCACGAGCAGCAGTTCCATGACCCGCGGCTTGGTGAGGGCGATGTACGCCTTCGCCTTGCGTCGGAAACCGAGCTTGGGGCTCGACACACGTTCTGCTACAGCGACGTCCATTGCTCCTCTAACGTTCGGTTCACCACGCACTGCTCGCCCGGTGCGCGGTCCGCAGACGATTCTACGACACGCGCGGGCGGCTCCCTACTCATGGTGCGCAGGCGCACGGTCCCTCACCGGGTGACGCCCGTCCTGCAAGCTCTGCGACGATCCGTGACGTCGCGTGTTCGCGCTCGTCGAACATCGACCCTCGGCTGCAGGGGTTCGCTATGCTGGGAAGTGCTCGCCAGCCACTGTGCACGCGTGCGCCCCCCTTCACCCAGTTCGAAGAGCGGTGTCGTGTGCTCGGACGCCGAAGACGACGTGGGCCGCGAACGCACAGAAGAAGGCTCGACCGCTCGTCGGCCTCCTGTTCCGATGAGAAGGGTCAGTATTCAGTGGCAGATCTGCAGTGGGAAAGCATTGACAGCAAAGCAGTCGACACGGCGCGCATCCTCGCCGCCGACGCGGTGGAGAAGGTCGGCAACGGCCACCCGGGAACGGCGATGAGTCTCGCCCCCGCCGCCTACCTGCTGTTCCAGAAGGTCATGCGACGCGATCCGAAGGACCAGGACTGGCTCGGACGCGACCGCTTCGTCCTGTCGGTCGGGCACAGCTCGCTGACCCAGTACGTCCAGCTCTACCTGGGCGGCTACGGTCTGGAACTCTCCGACCTCAAGGCGCTCCGCACCTGGGGCTCGCTCACGCCGGGTCACCCGGAGTACGGCCACACCGACGGCGTCGAGATCACCACCGGTCCCCTCGGCCAGGGGCTCGCCTCCGCCGTGGGCTTCGCGTACGCGTCCCGCTTCGAGCGTGGCCTGTTCGACCCCGAGGCCGAGGCCGGCACGAGCCCGTTCGACCACTTCGTCTACGTCATCGCCGGTGACGGCGACCTGCAGGAAGGCGTCACGAGCGAGGCCTCCTCGCTCGCCGGTCACCAGCAGCTCGGCAACCTCATCGCGATCTACGACTCCAACCAGATCTCGATCGAGGACGACACCAACATCGCCTTCACCGAGGACGTCAAGGCCCGCTACGAGGCCTACCACTGGCACGTCCAGGTCGTCGACTGGAAGAAGACGGGCGAGTACGTCGAGGACGTCCACGCGCTCAACGACGCGATCGAGGCCGCGAAGGCCGAGACCGACAAGCCGTCGCTCATCATCCTCAAGACCATCATCGGTTGGCCGGCTCCCAAGAAGCAGAACTCCGGCAAGATCCACGGTTCGGCGCTGGGCGCCGAGGAGCTCGCGGCCGTCAAGGAGGTGCTCGGCTTCGACCCCGAGCAGAACTTCTTCGTCGCCGACGAGGTCATCGAGCACACCCGCAAGGCGATCGACCGCGGTGCCGAGGCACGCGCCGAGTGGCAGCAGACGTTCGACGCCTGGGCCGCGGCCAACCCGGAGCGCGCTGCGCTGCTTGAGCGTCTCGAGGCCGGCGAACTCCCCGAGGGTGTCGAGTCGGCGCTGCCCGTGTTCGAGGCCGGCAAGGACGTCTCGACCCGCGCCGCATCCGGCAAGGTGCTCAACGCCCTCGGCCCGGTCATCCCGGAGCTCTGGGGCGGTTCGGCCGACCTCGCCGAGTCGAACAACACGACGATCGAGGGTGGTGCGTCGTTCATCCCGAGCGAGCACTCCACCCACGAGTGGACCGGTAACCCCTACGGTCGCGTCCTGCACTTCGGCATCCGCGAGCACGCCATGGCCGCGATCCTCAACGGCATCGTCCTGCACGGCCCGACCCGCGCGTTCGGTGGCACCTTCCTCATCTTCAGCGACTACATGCGTCCGGCCGTCCGTCTCGCCGCGCTCATGAACGTGCCGTCCATCTTCGTGTGGACCCACGACTCCGTCGCCCTCGGTGAGGACGGCCCCACGCACCAGCCGATCGAGCAGCTCGCCTCGCTCCGTGCCATCCCGAACCTCGCCGTCGTGCGACCGGGTGACGCGAACGAGGTGGCCTACGCCTGGCTCGAGATCCTCAAGCGTCGCGGCGGCCCGACCGGCATCGCGCTGACCCGTCAGAACATCCCGGTGTTCGAGCGCGGCACGGGCGACGCCACCGGCGAGACCTTCGCTGCAGCGTCGAACGTCGCCAAGGGTGCGTACATCCTCGCCGAGGCGCCCGGCGGCACGCCGGACGTCATCCTCATCGCGACGGGCTCCGAGCTCCAGCTCGCCATCGAGGCCCGCGAGGTCCTGCGCGGCGAGGGCGTCAACGCCCGCGTCGTCTCGGTGCCCGCACTCGAGTGGTTCGAGGAGCAGTCCGCCGAGTACCGCGAGTCCGTCCTCCCGAAGGCCGTCACCGCACGCGTCTCCGTCGAGGCGGGTCTCGGCCTGACCTGGAAGAGCATCGTCGGCGACGCCGGCCGGACCGTGTCGATCGAGCACTTCGGTGCGTCCGCCGACTACAAGACGCTGTTCCGTGAGTTCGGCATCACCACGGAGGCAGTCGTCTCCGCAGCACACGAGACGCTCGGCAAGTAGCCCGGGCGAAGGAGACAGACGAACATGACTGAAACCCCAACCGCCCAGCTGTCCGCCGCCGGCGTCAGCATCTGGCTCGACGACCTCTCCCGCGGACGCATCCAGTCCGGTGGGCTGGAGCAGCTCATCGCCGACCGCAACGTCGTCGGTGTCACGACGAACCCGACGATCTTCGCGTCCGCGCTCAGCAACGGCGACGTCTACGCCGAGCAGGTCGCCCAGCTCGCCGCCGAAGGCAAGGACGTCACCGAGGCGGTCTTCGAGATCACCACCGACGACGTGGCCGCGGCATCGAAGATCTTCCGTGGGGTCTACGACTCCTCCAACGGGTACGACGGCCGCGTGTCGATCGAGGTCGAGCCGGGCTTCGCGCACGACGCCGCCTCGACGATCGACCAGGCCAAGCAGCTCTGGGCCAAGGTCGACCAGCCCAACGCGATGATCAAGATCCCCGCGACGGTCGAAGGCCTTGAGGCCATCACCGCGGTCATCGGCGCCGGCATCAGCGTCAACGTCACGTTGATCTTCAGCCTCACCCGCTACCGCGAGGTCATCAACGCGTTCCTCACCGGTCTCGAGCAGGCCAAGGCCGCGGGCCACGACCTCTCGACGATCCACTCGGTCGCCTCGTTCTTCGTGTCGCGGGTCGACACCGAGATCGACAAGCGTCTCGACGCGATCGGCAGCCCCGAGGCGACCGCGCTGAAGAGCAAGGCCGGCGTCGCGAACGCCCAGCTCGCCTACCAGGTCTTCGAGCAGGAGTTCGCGAGCGAGCGTGCCACCGCGCTCCTCGAGGCCGGCGCCAACAAGCAGCGTCCGCTCTGGGCCTCGACGGGCGTCAAGTCCGCCGACCTCCCCGACACGCTCTACGTGACCGAGCTCGTCGCCGACGGCGTGGTCAACACCATGCCGGAGAAGACCCTCGAGGCGACCTTCGACCACGGCGTCATCACCGGCGACACCGTCACCGGCTCCTACGCGGCTGCGAACGAGGTCCTCGACGCCATCGCCGCACTCGGCGTGTCCTACGACGAGGTGACGGCGCTGCTCGAGCGTGAGGGCGTCGAGAAGTTCATCGTGTCCTGGGACGAGCTGCTCGAGACCGTGAAGACGGCTCTGGAGGCCTCCAAGTGAGCTTCAAGATCCGCGTGAGCGGCGCGGCAGAAGCCGCTGTCGCATCGGTGGTCCCGACGCTCGTCGGCGACCTCGTCGCGTCGCGCATCACGGACCAGGACCCCACGCTGTGGGGTCCTGCGGCCGAGGCCGAGGCGTCCAAGCGCCTCGGCTGGGTCCAGGCGGTGTCCATCTCCCGCCCGCTGGTCGAGCCGATCCTCGCGCTCCGTGAGCAGTTCAACGACGAGGGCATCGACCACATCGTGCTCGCGGGCATGGGCGGTTCCTCGCTCGCACCCGAGGTCATCACGAACACGCTGGGCGGCAATCTCACCGTTCTCGACTCGACCGCTCCCGGTCAGGTCCTCGCGGCCCTGGCGGACCGCCTCGAGACCTCGGTGCTCGTCGTCTCCTCGAAGTCCGGCTCCACCGTCGAGACCGACAGCCAGCGCCGCGCATACGAGGCCGCGTTCACGGCTGCGGGGATCGACCCCGCCGGTCGCATCGTCATCGTCACCGACCCGGGCTCCCCGCTCGAGGCGGCGGCGAACGAGGCCGGCTACCGGGTCTTCAACGCCGACCCCAACGTCGGCGGTCGCTACAGCGCGCTCACCGCCTTCGGTCTCGTGCCGTCCGGTCTCGCCGGTGTCGACATCGGCGCATTGCTCGACGAGGCCGACGCGGTGCTCGGCGAACTCGCGATCGACGACGCGTCGAACCCGGGACTCATCCTGGGTGCGGCGATCGGCGGCACCGTTCCGCTGCGCGACAAGGTCGGTCTCATCACCGACGGGACGCACATCGTCGGATTCCCGGACTGGGCCGAACAGCTCATCGCCGAATCGACCGGTAAGTCCGGTCGCGGCCTGCTGCCCGTCGTGCTCAACCCGCTCGCTCCCGAGCTCGAGTCGAAGCCGGCCGACCTCCAGATCGTCCGCATCGTCGACGACGCCCACGAGTTCCACCTGCTGCGCCACGACCGCCACGAGGGCGAGATCCTCGTCAGCGGCAGCCTCGGCGCGATGATGCTGGTGTGGGAGTACGCGACCGTCGTCGCCGGGCGCCTCATCGGCATCGACCCGTTCGACCAGCCGGACGTCGAGTCCGCGAAGGTCGCCACCCGTGGTCTGCTCGACAACCGTCCGGAGCCTGAGGCACCCGCCTTCGTCGCCGACGGTGTCGAGGTCCGCGGCTCGGCCGGTCTGCTCGACGGCGTGACCACCCTGTCCGGTGCCGTCGAGGCACTGCTCGCGCAGCTCCCCTCCGACGGCTACGTCGCGATCCAGGGCTACGTCGACCGCCTTGCCTCCCCGCAGCTCGAGAGCATCCGCGACCTCGTCGCGGCGAAGGCGGCACGACCCACGACCTTCGGGTGGGGTCCGCGCTTCCTGCACTCGACGGGTCAGTACCACAAGGGCGGCCCCGCGAACGGCGTGTTCCTGCAGATCACCGAGACGGCCCCCGTCGACCTGGAGATCCCCGAGCGCCCGTTCACCTTCGGTCAGCTCATCGAGGCCCAGGCAGGCGGCGACGCCCGCGTCCTCGCCGAGCACGGTCGTCCGGTCCTCACGCTGACCCTCACGTCGCCGGACCAGAACATCGTCACCCTCTTCGACGCCGTCAACGACTAGCGCGTCACTGCACAAGGAGCTTCATGTCCCCGGTGGAAATCACCCCGGAGTCCAACCCGCTGCGGGTGGACACCGACCGACGCCTCAATCGGATCGCCGGTCCGAGCGGCCTCATCATCTTCGGCGTGACAGGTGACCTGTCCCGCAAGAAGCTGATGCCGGCCGTGTACGACCTGGCGAACCGGGGCCTCCTGCCCCCTGGCTTCTCACTCGTCGGGTTCGCCCGACGGGACTGGGAGGACCAGGACTTCATGGAGGTCGTCCACGAATCCGTCAAGCAGTACGCCCGGACCGAGTTCCGCGAGGACGTCTGGAACCAGCTCGCCCAGGGCATCCGGTTCGTCCCCGGTGAATTCGGTGACGACGCGGCGTTCGAGAAGCTGAAAGAGACCATCGAGGAGCTCGATGCGGATCGCGGGACGATGGGCAACCACGCGTTCTACCTCTCGATCCCACCGAAGGCGTTCCCGCAGGTCACCGAGCAGCTCCGTCGCTCGGGACTCGCGGAACCCGCTGACGGTCAGTGGCGCCGGGTGGTCATCGAGAAGCCGTTCGGCAGCGACCTCAAGACGGCTCGTGAGCTGAACGACATCGTGCAGTCGGTCTTCCCGTCGGACTCGATCTTCCGGATCGACCACTACCTCGGCAAGGAGACCGTCCAGAACATCCTGGCGCTCCGGTTCGCGAACCAGCTGTACGAGCCCATCTGGAACGCCAATTACGTCGACCACGTGCAGATCACCATGGCCGAGGACATCGGCGTCGGCGGTCGCGCCGGGTACTACGACGGCATCGGAGCAGCGCGCGACGTCATCCAGAACCACTTGCTGCAGCTCCTCGCCCTCACGGCGATGGAGGAGCCGATCTCCTTCAACGCCGCAGACCTGCGCGCGGAGAAGGAGAAGGTCCTCGCGGCGGTCCGCCTCCCCGACGACCTCGGGGCCGCGACGGCCCGTGGGCAGTACGCCGGTGGTTGGCAGGGCGGCGAGCACGTGCTGGGCTTCCTCGACGAGGACGGGATGAACCCGGAGTCGACGACCGAGACCTACGCGGCCATGCGGCTCGACATCAACACGCGTCGGTGGGCCGGCGTGCCGTTCTACCTGCGTGCCGGGAAGCGCCTCGGACGCCGCGTCACCGAGATCGCGGTCGTCTTCAAGCGTGCTCCGCAGTACCTGTTCGCGGAGAGCCAGACGTCGGCGCTCGGCCAGAATGCCTTGGTCATCCGGGTCCAGCCCGACGAGGGTGTCACCATCCGCTTCGGTTCGAAGGTCCCGGGTGCCGGCACCCAGGTCCGCGACGTCACGATGGACTTCGGCTACGGCCACGCCTTCACCGAGGCGAGCCCCGAGGCGTACGAACGTCTCATCCTCGACGTCCTGCTGGGCGACCCGCCCCTCTTCCCCCGTCACGAGGAGGTCGAGCTCTCCTGGAAGATCCTCGACCCGATCGAGGAGTACTGGGCCGCTCAGGACACGCCGCTCGAGCAGTACGCTCCCGGCACCTGGGGCCCGTCCTCGGCCGACGACCTCATGAACCGCGACGGACGCACCTGGAGACGACCATGATCGTAGACCTGCCAGACACGACCACGAGCAAGCTCTCGAAGGCGCTCGTGACCATCCGCGAGGACGGCGGCGCCGTCGCCCTGGGGCGCGTGCTCACCCTGGTGATCTCGACGCGGCTCGGAGCCGAGGAGGAGGCCATCGAGGCCGCCAACGAGGCCTCCCGCGAGCACCCCATGCGGGTCATCGTCCTCTCCACGGAGCACGACGACCAGCACTCCTCCATCGGAGACCGGCTCGATGCCCAGATCCGCGTCGGCGGCGACGCCGGAGCGAGCGAGGTGGTCATCCTGCGCGCCTACGGTGCGGTCGCCGAGAACGAGGAGAGCCTCGTGACCGGTCTGCTCCTGCCCGACGCGCCCGTGGTCGCCTGGTGGCCGGGAGAAGCGCCGGAACGCGTCTCGACGTCACCGATCGGCCGCATCGCCCAGCGTCGCATCACCGACGCGTCCGCGGCGGCGGACACCCACGCCGCCCTCCGCGGTCGCGCGGCGAATTACGCCCCCGGAGACACGGACTTCGCGTGGACCAGGCTCACGCTCTGGCGTGCACAGCTCGCGGCGGTGCTCGACCAGCCGCCGTACGAGCCCGTCACGGCGATCGAGGTGTCCGGAGCATCGGACTCCCCGTCGACCGAGCTGCTCGCCGCCTGGCTCCAGCTGCAGTTGCAGGTCGACGTGACCCACGAACTCAGCATGGCGCACGGGTCGAGCGGCATCCACGGTGTCCGCCTCACGCGGGCGTCCGGCAACGTCGTCCTCGAGCGACCCGTTCCCGACATCGCGACGCTGATCCAGCCCGGACAGCCGACGCACGACCTCTCGCTCCCCCGTCGCAGTCTGCGCGACTGCCTCGCCGAGGAGCTGCGCACGCTCGACCCGGACGTCCTGTACGGACAGGTCATCACCGTGGGCCTCCCCGGCCTCGGCGAGCCGGTCACGCTCCGCGCTCGGACCAGCTGATGCCGACCGAGCGACGCGTCCTCGTCTACCAGGACCGCGACCAGCTGACGACCTCGGTCGCCAAGCGGTTCCTCTCCCGAACCCGTGAACTGCTCGAGTCACAGGAGATGGTCCACGTCGTCCTGACCGGCGGTACGGTCGGCACGGGGACGCTCGCCGCCGTGGCCGCGTCGAAGGACCGCGACCGGGTGGACTGGTCCCGGGTGCACCTCTGGTGGGGGGACGAGCGCTGGGTCGCTCGGGACGACGCCGATCGGAACGAGTTGCAGGCACGCGAGGCCTTGCTGGAGACCCTGCTGGCGCTTCCGGAGCGTGGCCTCGTCGCCGAACACGTGCACGGATACCCGGCGCCGGAGGACGGCATCGACCTCGACGCCGCTGCGGTGCGCTACGCGGACGAGCTCCGTCGGTTCGCGCGGCCCGGCGAGGACCACCCGCGGTTCGACATCACGTTCCTTGGTGTCGGTCCCGACGGTCACGTCGCATCGCTCTTCCCCGAGCGGGCCGAGGTCTCGGTCACCGACACCTCGGTGGTCCCGGTGCGGAACTCCCCCAAGCCGCCGTCGGAACGACTCAGCCTGACGCGGCCGGCCATCAACTCCTCCGTGCGGGTCTGGCTCGTCCTCGCCGGCACCGACAAGGCGTCGGCGCTCGGCCTCGCCCTCGCGGGTGCCAGCTACAACGAGGTCCCCGCCGCCGGGGCCAAGGGACGCAAACGGACGGTGTTCTTCGTCGACCAGGATGCGGCCGCAGAGGTCCCGGATTCATTGATCCTCCCGGAGTACTAGCGGAAGGCCGGTCGGCGAGCCGGTGCCGCTATGCAGAAAGGCCGTTCCCCGAGGGGAACGGCCTTTCCGCGTATGTGGTGCTGTGTCCGGCTACTTCGCTGCCGTACCGCGGCGTGCACGGAGCTGCTGGAGTGCCTCTTCGAGCAGCTGCTCCGCCTCTTCCTCCGTGCGTCGTTCCTTCACGTAGGCGAGGTGGGTCTTGTACGGCTCGAGCTTCGCGACCTCCGGCGGGTTCGCCTTGTCGCGACCGGCCGGCAGACCGGACGTCGGGCAGTCGATCGTCTCCGGGATCTCCTCGTCGGGGACGTTCGCCGCGAAGTGGCGGACCGTCTCGTTGCCGAGGGCGTCCCAGTAGGAGATGGCGATGCGGTCCGCGTGGTAGCCGTGGTCCTGCTCGCCCATGGGACCGGCGCCGACGCGTGATCCCCTGATAGCGCTTCCGCCTGATGCCATGGTGTTTCCTCTTTCTCGTACTGTCGAGAGTGGTTCGGGTGTGGTGCGTCGAGTTGCGTCCCCGGGATCGGGGCTTCGCGGCCGGTCTAGGCGGCGGCGAACTTCGTCAGGAGCCCGATCACGACGATGCAGGCACCCCAGGTCAGGCCGAGGATGACGGTGAAGCGGTTGAGGTTGCGCTCGGCGACCCCTGACGAACCGAGGTTGCTGGAGGAGCCGCCGCCGAACATGTCGGACAGACCGCCGCCGCGGCCCTTGTGCAGCAGGATCAGGAAGGTGAGCAGGAGGCTGGTGATGCCGAGCAGCACCTGCAGGATGACCTGGAGAATCTCCACGTGAGACCTTTCGCATTCGCGTTCAGAGGGGCTGAACCGCCGTCCAGTATACCTCGACGGTTCAGCGGACACGGCTCGGCCCGCGGCTGGTGCCGCGGGCCGAGCCGTGTCGGTGCTGCTGGTGCAGCAGGTCGGTCAGAGTCCGACGTGCTGCGAGAAGCGGGCGATCCCGGCGAACTCGTCGGCGAGCAGGCTCGCACCACCGACGAGGGCGCCGTCGACGTCTGGTTCGCGCATGAAGCCGGCGATGTTCGAGGCCTTCACCGAACCGCCGTAGAGGATCCGCGTGCGCTGCGCCGCCTCGTCGCCGAGGACCTCGGCGAGCGTGCTGCGGAGAGCGGCTGCGACCTGCTGCGCCTGGTCGGGCGTCGCCGCCTGACCGGAGCCGATGGCCCACACCGGCTCGTAGGCCACGACGATGTCCGCGTCCGGTGCGAGTCCGTCGATGGCCGCCTTGAGCTGCGCCACGGGGACGGCCGACGGGCCGTGTTCCTCGAGGTCTTCGGCGGTCTCACCGATGCAGATGACGGGGACGAGGTCGTGTCGCACGGCTGCGGCCGTCTTCGCCTGGACGACCTCGTCGGTCTCGTTGTGCAGGGTGCGGCGCTCGGAGTGTCCGACGAGTACGTAGCGGCAGTCGAGCTTCGCGAGGAACGCCCCGGAGATCTCACCGGTGTAGGCGCCGGAGTCGTGCTGCGACAGGTCCTGCGCGCCGTAGGCCAGCTTGAGCTTGTCGGCGGCGACGATCGTCTGGACCGAGCGGAGGTCCGTGAACGGCGGGAAGATGGCCACCTCGGCGTCGGCGTAGTCGTGCTTGCCGTCCTTGAGCGTCCAATCGAGCTTCTGGACGAGGGCGATCGCCTGGAGGTGGTCCAGGTTGAGCTTCCAGTTGCCGGCGATCAGGGGCACACGCGTGCGCCCGGGGGTTACTGCTGCCATCCGAGGACCTCCAGTCCAGGCAGACGCTTGCCCTCGAGGAACTCGAGGCTGGCGCCGCCACCAGTTGAGATGTGACCGAACTGGTCATCATCGAAGCCGAGCGCACGAACCGCTGCGGCCGAGTCACCGCCACCGACGACGCTCAGGCCGTCCGTGCGGGTGAGTGCTTCAGCGACCGCCCGCGTACCGGCGGCGAAGGGCGCGAGTTCGAACACACCCATCGGGCCGTTCCAGAACACCGTCTTGGACGCGGCGACGATCTCGGCGAACGCTGCAGCCGTGTCCGGTCCGATGTCGAGTCCGAGTCCGGAGGCACCGAACGGGGTGTCCTCGATGGCGTCGGCCGGGCGCACGACGTGCTCGGAGTCGGCACCGAACGCCGAGGCGACGACGACGTCGGTCGGCAGGACGATGGTCACGCCGAGCTCGTCGGCCTTCGCGAGGTACCCGCGGACGGTTTCGATCTGGTCAGCTTCGAGCAGGCTCGAGCCGACGGCGTGCCCCTGGGCGGCGAGGAAGGTGAACAGCATGCCACCGCCGATGAGTAGCGAGTCGACGCGCGGCAGCAGGTGGCCGATGACGCCCAGCTTGTCGGAGACCTTCGAGCCGCCGAGGACGACCGTGTAGGGGCGCTCCGGGGTCTCGGTGAGACGATCGAGTACCTCGAGCTCGGCGGCGATGAGCAGCCCGGCAGCGCTCGGGAGCAGCTTGGCGAGCTCGTACACGCTCGCCTGCTTCCGGTGGACGACACCGAAGCCGTCGGAGACGACGACGTCGCCGAAGGCGGCGAGCTTGGCGGCGAACGCCTCGCGTTCGCCGGCGTCCTTGCTGGTCTCGGCGGAGTTGAAGCGCAGGTTCTCGAGCAGCACGACGTCGCCGTCGGTCTGTGCGGCGACGGCGTCGGTCGCGGCACTGCCGACGGTGTCGGCGGCGAAGGTCACGGGCTTGCCGAGGAGTTCGGACAGCCGCTGCGCGACGGGCGCAAGGCTGTACTTCGCGTCGGGTGTGCCGTCTGGGCGGCCGAGGTGCGAGACGATGACGACACGCGCACCCTGGTTGATGAGCGCGTTGAGGGTGGGGAGTGCCGCGCGGATGCGGCCGTCGTCGGTGATGACGCCGTCCTTCAGCGGAACGTTGAGGTCGAGGCGGACGACGGCTCTGCGACCGCTGAGGTCGCCCAGCGAGTCGAGGGTGCGGAGGGTCATGAGGAGGGTCTTTCTCTGCGCTGAGCCACGACCACCGACGAAGCCGAACGGGCGCCCTGAAGATGATTCAGGACGCCCGTTCGGACCATGCGGTGTCTGGCTGCTCGGGTGAGGAGTGCGGCAGACAGCCGGTTGGTTAGAGGCGGTCCGCGACGTACTCGGTGAGGTCGACGAGGCGGTTCGAGTAGCCCCACTCGTTGTCGTACCACGAGGCGACCTTGACCTGCGAGCCGATGACCTTGGTGAGGCCGGCGTCGAAGATCGAGGAGTGCGGGTCGGTCACGATGTCGCTCGAGACGATCGGGTCCTCGGTGTACTTCAGGATGCCCTTGAGGGGACCCTCGGCGGCAGCCTTGTACGCGGCGTTGATCTCCTCGACCGTGGCCGGGTTGGTCAGCTCGACCGTGAGGTCGGTGATCGAACCGGTCGGGACCGGGACGCGCAGGGCGTAGCCGTCGAGCTTGCCGACGAGCTCCGGGATGACCAGGCCGAGTGCCTTGGCTGCACCGGTGGAGGTCGGGATGATGTTGACGGCGGCGGCGCGTGCACGACGGAGGTCGCTGTGCGGGCCGTCCTGCAGGTTCTGGTCGGCGGTGTAGGCGTGGACCGTGGTCATGAGGCCACGCTCGATGCCGAAGTTGTCGAGCAGGACCTTGGCGAGCGGCGCGAGGCAGTTCGTCGTGCAGGACGCGTTCGAGATGATGTCGTGCGTCGCTGCGTCGTAGGTGCCCTCGTTGACGCCGAGGACGATCGTGGCGACGTCGCTGCCCGTGGCGGGAGCCGAGACGAGGACCTTCTTGGCGCCAGCGGTGATGTGCTTGCGGGCGTCGTCGGACTTCGTGAAGCGACCGGTCGACTCGATGACGATGTCGACGCCGAGCTCGCCCCAGGGGAGGTCGGCGGGGTCGCGCTCCGCGAGCACGATGATGGGCTTGCCGTTGACGATGATCTTGTCGCCGTCGAGCTCGACCGTCGCGTCCAGACGACCCGTGATGGAGTCGTACTTCAGGAGGTGGGCGAGCGCCTTGTTGTCGGTGAGGTCGTTGACAGCGACGATCTCGAGGTCGCTGCCCTTGGCGAGGGCGGCGCGGAAGAAGTTGCGGCCGATGCGGCCGAAGCCGTTGATGCCGATCTTGACGGACACAGATGACTCCTGATACTGAGGCGCCAGACGGCGCGATTGTACGGTCTGCTCGGAGTGAGCGCCCTCCCCGAGTGAGGAGGAAGGTGGTCCGTCCCGGCCCGTGGGACCGGGACGGACCGGTCAACTACGACAGTACCAGCAGGCCGTTGGTCTGCTTGCGCGCGACCTCGAAGCGTGCCTGGACGTCGGCCCAGTTGACGATGTTCCAGAACGCCTTGACGTAGTCGGCGCGGACGTTCTTGTAGTCGAGGTAGTAGGCGTGCTCCCAGACGTCGAGCAGCAGCAGCGGGACGGTGCCGGCCGGGAAGTTGCCCTGCTGGTCGAAGAACTGCTGGATGTTGATGCGCTGACCGAGGGTGTCCCAGGTGAGCGCGGCCCATCCGGAACCCTGCACGCCGAGCGCGGCGGCGGTGAAGTGCGCCTGGAACTTGTCGAAGCTGCCGAAGTACTCGTCGACGGCCGACTCGAGTTCGCCGGTCGGCTTGTCGCCGCCGTCCGGGGAGAGGTTGTTCCACCAGATGGTGTGGTTGACGTGACCGCCGAGGTTGAACGCGAGGTCCTTCTCGAGCTTGTTGACGTTCGTGAAGTCGTTGGCGTCGCGGGCCTCAGCGAGCTTCTCGAGGGCCGTGTTCGCGCCGGCCACGTAGGTGGCGTGGTGCTTGTCGTGGTGGAGCTCGGTGATGGTCGCACTGATGTGCGGCTCGAGCGCACTGTAGTCGTACGGCAATTCGGGCAGTGAGTAAACAGCCATTCTTCGTGATCTCCTCGTGTTGTCCCGTGCGCTGTCTGCACACGGCTCTGAGCGTCATCACCCAGTCTAGTGAGCGGCAACCGTCGGGAGTCGGGGCTTGTTCCCAGCATGACGAACCGCGACGATGGCGGGTCGGCGAGGATTCACGAGCTGTTTCAGTCCTCGTAATCCGCCGGGAGGTTGGCGTCGGTGCCCGGGATGCCGAGATCGCTCGCGTGCTTGTCCGCCATGGCGAGCAGGCGCCGGATGCGGCCGGCGATGGCGTCCTTCGTCATCGGAGGGTCGGCGAAGTGGCCGAGTTCGTCGAGGCTGGCCTCACGGTGGTCGAGGCGCAGGGCACCGGCGTACTGCAGGTGGTCGGGGACCTCGTCGCCCAGGATCTCGAGGGCGCGCTCGACGCGCGCGCAGGCCGCCACGGCCGCCTGGGCGGAGCGGCGCAGGTTGGCGTCGTCGAAGTTGACGAGGCGGTTCGCGGTCGCCCGGACCTCCTTGCGCTGCCGCATCTCCTCCCAGGAGGTGACGGTGCCGGTGGCCCCCATGAGCGACAGCATGCCGCTGATCGCGTCGCCCTCGCGGATGACGACACGGTGGATGCCGCGGACCTCCCGCGCCTTCGCGGAGACACCGATGCGGCCCGCGGCACCGACGAGCGCCATCGCGGACTCGTTGCCGGGGCACACGACGTCGAGTGACGCGGATCGGCCGGGGTCGGTCAGGGACCCGGTCGCGAGGAACGCGCCCCGCCAGACGGCGGCGAGTTCGTCGCGCGACCCGGTGGTCAGCCGGTTCGGCAGCCCGCGGACCGCACGCCGTCGGGCGTCGAGGAGTCCGGTCTGCCGGGCGAGGGTCTCGCCGCCCTCGATGACGCGCACCACGAACAGGCTCGGTTTGCCCGAGCTGCCGGGGTTCTGCACGAGGATCTCGCTGCGGATCCCGTAGAGCTCGCCGATGTCACGACGCACCCGCTGCGCGAGGGTCGGACTGTCGAGTTCGGCTTCGATCGCCACGCGCCCGGAGATCGTGTGAAGTCCGCCGGAGAAGCGGAGCAGGGACGCGAGTTCGGCCGCTCGGACCGAGTTGCGGGTCTCGCGGACGAGCGCCAGTTCGTTCTTGACGTCGGCGGTGAGGGCCACGGTGGTTCCTATCTGTCGTGATCGCGCCGTCGGAGTGCGGCGTCGATCCTGCATGTTCGCGATCCGGAGGCGTGGTGCCTCGGACCGTTCGGGCTCCGCCGCGGCTGCGTCGGGCCCGTGGGCGTCATTCGCGCCCGAGGTCTCGGTGCCGGACGTGCACGGCGACGCCGGACTGGTTCCGCAGCCGGTCGGCGAGTTCGAGGGCGACCGCGACCGAGCGGTGCTTGCCCCCCGTGCAGCCGACGGCGATGGTGACGTGACGCTTGTTCTCGCGCTGGTACCCGGCGAGGACGGGTTCGAGGGCGTGGGCGTAGCTCTCGAGGAACTCGGCGGCTCCGGTCTGCGAGAGCACGTACTCACTGACCTCGGGGTCCTGACCGCTCAGCGCACGCAGCTCCGGAACCCAGAACGGGTTCGGGAGGAACCGCATGTCGGCGACGAGGTCCGCATCAGGCGGCAGGCCGTACTTGAACCCGAAGCTCAGCACGGTGACCTGGACACCCGGTGTCTCCGCGCCGGCGAAGAGTTCACGCGTGGTCGTGGCGAGCTGGTGGATGTTGAGGTCGCTCGTGTCGATGATGACGTCGCTCGACTCACGGATCTCGCTCAGTCGGTGACGCTCCGCCACGATGCCGTCGAGGATCGTTCCCTCGCCCTGCAGCGGGTGCGGCCTGCGGACGGCTTCGAACCGGCGGACGAGTGCCGCGTCGGTCGCCTCCAGGAAGATCATGCGGAGGTGCGTCCCGCCCCGGAGCGCCGGAACGATCTCCTGCAGCTCGCTGAAGAAGTCGCGGCCGCGGACGTCGACCACCGCGGCGATCCGCGGCAGACGCGATCCGGCGCGCTCGGCGAGGTCGACGAGGGGACGGAGCATCTGCGGGGGCAGGTTGTCGACGACGTACCAGCCGAGATCCTCGAGCGCGTTCGCGACGGTGGATCGTCCGGCGCCGGACATCCCCGTGACGATGAGGACTTCCTGCTGGTGCTGCGGCTGGCCCGGGGTCATCGACACGCTTTCCTCGAAGGTCTGAAGTCCCAGCCTACCCATTCCGCGAGGCCTGCGAGGGCTGTGCGGAGCCGGAGGTCAACGCCTCGTGCACCGTGGCCGCCAGTTTGTCGCCGATGCCCTTGACCTCTGTGATCTCGGCCGGCGTCGCGGTCTTCAAGCGGGCGACGGATCCGAAGTGCTTGAGCAGCTCGCGGACCTTCGCCGGACCGAGCCCGGGGATCTCACCGAGGACGGTCGAGATGTCGCGCTTCCGCTTCTGTCGCTGGAAACTGATGGCGAACCGGTGCGCCTCGTCGCGGACCCGCTGGAGGAGGAACAGCGCTTCGCTCCCCCGCGGCAGGATCACCGGATACGGATCCTCGGGCAACCAGATCTCCTCCAGTCGCTTCGCCAGTCCGCACAGGGTGATCCCGGTCAGGCCGGACTCCTCCAGCGCACGCGCGGCGGCGGCGACCTGCGGTTGCCCGCCGTCGACGATGAGGAGCTGTGGCGGATAGGTGAACTTCCGGCGCTTGCGCTCCCCCGTGGTCTCGTCGACCGTCTCGACGGGCTCGGACGACGTCAGGTGCGCGAGTCGCCGGGAGACGACCTGGTAGATCGAGTCGGTGTCGTCGGTGGACTCGGCGACGCCGAAGCGGCGGTACTCGTCCTTGCGGGACAGCCCGTCCTCGAAGACCACCATCGACGCCACGATGTTGGTACCGCTCAGGTGCGACACGTCGAAGCACTCGATCCGCAGGGGCGCCTCGGGCATCCCGAGCGCATCGCGGATGTCCTCGAGTGCCTGTGTTCGGGCGACGAAGTCGGAGCTGCGCCGGGTCTTGTAGAGCATGAGGGCCTGCTTGGCGTTGACGACCGCGGTCTCCATGAGCGTCGCCTTCTCACCGCGTTGGGCGACGCGGAGGGCGACCTTCGAGCCGCGGCGTTCGGCCAGCCAGTCCTCGAGGCTCTCGGCGTCGTCCGGCAGTTCCGGGACGAGCACCTCTCGCGGGACCTCGGTCCCGCTCGCGGCGGCGTACACCCGTTGGACGACGCTGTCGACGAGCTCGGCGGTCGACATGTCGAGCTCCTTGTCGACGGTCCACGACCGCACACCGCGGATGCGGCCGCCACGGACGATGAACTGCTGCACCGACGCGGCGAGCTCGTCGTGGTCGATGCCGAACAGGTCGGCGTCCACGGCGTCGCGCAGGACGACCGCGCTCTTCGCGAGCACCTGGTCGAGCGCTTGGAGCTGATCCCGGTAGACGGCCGCGGACTCGTAGTCCTGGCGGGCCGCGGCGGCCTTCATGTCGGCGGTGATGCGCGCCGTGAAGCGGCGGTCGTTGCCGACCATGAACGAGACGAAGTCGTCGACGATCGCACGGTGTTCCTCGATGGTGACCTTGCCGGAGCACGGGCCGCCGCACCGCCCGATCTGTCCGGGGAAGCAGGGCTTCCCCGAGGCCATGGCCCGCTTGTACGCCGAGTCGGAGCAGGTGCGGATCGGGAAGACCTTGATCATGAGGTCGACCGTGTCGTGGACGGCCCAGATCTTCGGGTACGGACCGAAGTACTTGGCCCCCGGGATCCGGGTGTTCCGGGTGACCATGACGCGCGGCGCCTCGTCACCGAGGGTGACCGCGAGGTACGGGTACGACTTGTCGTCGCGGAACTTGACGTTGAACGGCGGGTCGTACTCCTTGATCCACGTGTACTCGAGCTGCAGCGCCTCGACGTCGCTGCCGACCGTCGTCCAGGTGACCCCGGTCGCGGTCGTCACCATGCGGCGCGTTCGCTCGTGCAGCGTGTGCAGGGGCGCGAAGTAGTTGCTGAGCCTCGCCCGGAGGTTCATCGCCTTGCCGACGTAGAGCACCCGGCCCGAGTCGTCGCTGAAGCGGTACACGCCGGGCATGGTGGGGATCTCCCCCGCCTTCGGCCGGTACGCCAGACCACTTCCGCCGCGGACGGCCGCCACGTCAGCCCGCCTTGCGGCTGCCGCCGGCCTCTGCCTCGAACAGTTCGTTCAGGAAGAAGCCCGTGTGGCTGCCGGGGACCGTCGCGAGGTGCTCCGGTGTCCCGGTGGCGAGGACCGTCCCACCACCGGCTCCACCCTCGGGGCCCATGTCGATGAGCCAGTCTGCGGACTTGATGACGTCGAGGTTGTGCTCGATCACGATGACCGTGTTGCCCTTGTCGACGAGCCCGCCGAGGACGAGCAGCAGTTTCCGGACGTCTTCGAAGTGCAGACCCGTGGTCGGCTCGTCGAGGACGTAGACGCTGCGTCCGTTGCTCCGCCGCTGCAGCTCCGTCGCGAGCTTCACGCGCTGGGCCTCGCCGCCGGACAGCGTCGTGGCGCTCTGGCCGAGACGGACGTAGCCCAGGCCGACCTCGACGAGCGTCTTCAGGAACCGATGGATCGAGGAGATCGGCTCGAAGAAGTCGGCGGCCTCGGCGATCGGCATGTCGAGGACCTCGGCGATGTTCTTGCCCTTGTAGTGGATGGTCAGGGTGTCGCGGTTGTACCGCGCTCCCCCGCACACCTCGCAGGCGACGTAGACGTCGGGCAGGAAGTTCATCTCGATCTTGATCGTGCCGTCGCCCGAGCAGGCCTCACAGCGGCCGCCCTTGACGTTGAAGCTGAACCGGCCGGCGAGGTAGCCGCGGACCTTGGCCTCCTGCGTCTCCGCGAAGAGGTTGCGGATCTTGTCGAAGACGCCCGTGTACGTGGCGGGGTTCGAGCGCGGGGTGCGGCCGATGGGCGCCTGGTCGACGTGGACGACCTTGTCGAGGTGCTCCAGACCCGTGACCCTGGTGTGCTTGCCGGGCAGCTTGCGCGCGCCGTTCAGTTTGTTCGCCAGGACCCGGTACAGGACGTCGTTGACGAGCGAGGACTTCCCGGAGCCGCTCACGCCGGTGACGGCGGTGAGGACCCCGAGCGGGAAGTCCGCGCTGACCTTCTTCAGGTTGTTGGCCTGCGCTCCGATCACCTGGATCTGACGCTTCGTGTCGATCGGACGACGCTTCGCCGGGATCTCGATGGCCTTGCGGCCGGAGAGGTAGTCACCGGTGAGGGACTCGGTGTTGGCCTCGAGCGCCTCGTACGACCCGGAGTGCACGACACGGCCGCCGTTGACGCCCGCGCCGGGACCGATGTCGACGATCCAGTCGGCGGTGCGGATGGTGTCCTCGTCGTGTTCGACGACGATCAGCGTGTTGCCGAGGTCGCGCAGGGCCACGAGGGTCTCGATGAGACGGCGGTTGTCGCGCTGGTGCAGGCCGATGCTCGGTTCGTCGAGGACGTAGAGCACGCCGGTGAGTCCCGAGCCGATCTGCGTCGCGAGGCGGATGCGCTGCGCCTCACCGCCCGAGAGGGAGCCGGCGGTCCGGGCTAGGTCGAGGTAGTTGAGTCCGACCTGGATCAGGAAGTCGAGTCGGACCTTGATCTCGCGCAACACCTGCGCGGCGATGTGGGCCTCGCGGTCGCTCAGCTCGAGGCGGTCCATGAACGCGCGGGCGTCGGAGAGGCTCAGTTCGGCGACCTCGGCGATGTTGTGCTCGTGGATCAGGACGGAGAGGACCTCGGGCTTGAGGCGACGACCGCCGCAGACCTGGCACGGGACTTCGCGCAGGTACTCGGACCAGCGCACGCGCTGGCTGTCGGTGTCGGCCTGGAGGTACTGACGCTCGATGTACGGGATGACGCCCTCGAAGCCCGAGGAGTAGCTCATCTCGCGGCCGAAGCGGTTCTTCCACTTGACCTTGACCTTGAAGTTGTCGCCGCGGAGCACCGCCTCCTGGACCGACGCCGGCAGGTCGCGCCAGGGGGTGTCGAGCGAGAAGTCGAGGTCGCGGGCCAGCCCGTCGAGCAGCTTCTCGTAGTACTGGTAGAGCCCCTTGCCCTGGGTGGTCCACGGGACGATGACGCCCTCGTTGATGCTGAGCTCCTCGTCGCCGAGGAGCAGCTCCGCGTCGACCGACATGCGCGTGCCGAGGCCCGAGCACTCCGGGCAGGCGCCGAACGGGGCGTTGAACGAGAACGTCCGCGGCTCGATCTCGGTCAGCTGCAACGGGTGGTTGTTCGGACAGGAGAGCTTCTCGGAGAAGGTGCGCCAGGCGTCGTCGCCCTCCTCGTCGACGAAGTTGATCGTCACGAGGCCGTCGGTGAGCTGCAGTGCCGTCTCGAGGGAGTCGGTCAGGCGACCGAGGATCTCGGGCCCGGCGACGAGGCGGTCGACGACGACCGCGATGTCGTGCTTGACCTGCTTCTTGAGGGTCGGCGGTTCCGCGAGCTGGATCGCCTCGCCGTCGACGATGGCGCGCGCGAAGCCCTTGGCCGAGAGCTCCTTGAAGAGGTCGACGAACTCGCCCTTCTTCTGGCTCACGACGGGGGCGACGATCTGGTAGCGGCGTCGCTCCTCGAGCTCCATCAGCTGGTCGGCGATCTGCTGCACCGTCTGACGCTGGATGACCTCGCCGCAGACCGGGCAGTGCGGGACGCCGATGCGCGCCCAGAGCAACCGCATGTAGTCGTAGACCTCGGTGATCGTCCCGACGGTCGACCGGGGGTTGCGGTTCGTGGACTTCTGGTCGATCGAGACCGCGGGGCTCAGGCCCTCGATGAAGTCGACGTCCGGGCGGTCCACCTGACCGAGGAACTGGCGGGCGTACGCCGAGAGCGACTCGACGTAGCGTCGCTGGCCCTCGGCGAAGATCGTGTCGAAGGCGAGTGAGGACTTCCCCGAGCCCGAGAGACCCGTGAAGACGACGAGCGAGTCGCGAGGGATCTCGAGGTCGACGTTCTGAAGATTGTGGACGCGGGCACCGCGGACGCTGAGCGTGGAGTGGTGATCTACCTTGGCAATTGACACCCTTCGAGTCTACGCAGCACCACCGACACCGGACTCCCGAGCGGTGTCTGTGGTACTGCGCTCTCAGCGAAGCGGCGGACTAGATGTGCCCGGCCTTGGCCATCTGTCGAAGTTCCTGCTTGAGTTCGGAGACCTCGTCGCGGAGACGGCCGGCGAGTTCGAACTTGAGCTCCGCCGCGGCGGCCAGCATCTGCGCGTTGAGGTCCGCGATGATCGACTCGAGGTCGTTCGCGCCCTCGGCGGCGATGCCCTCCCGCCGCAGGTTCGGCGTCGGGCTCTTCTTCTTGCCGTTGTCGCGTCCGGCGAGCAGTGCCGCGGTGTCCGCGCCTTCCCGGGCGAGCGCCTCGGTGATGTCTGCGATCCGCTTGCGCAGCGGCTGCGGATCGATCCCGCGCTCCTCGTTGTAGGCGACCTGCTTCTCGCGGCGACGGTCCGTCTCCTCGATCGCGCGCTTCATCGAGTCGGTCAGGACGTCGGCGTACATGTGGACCTCGCCGGACACGTTGCGGGCGGCGCGACCGATCGTCTGGATGAGCGACGTGGACGAGCGCAGGAAGCCCTCCTTGTCGGCGTCGAGGATCGCGACGAGCGAGACCTCCGGGAGGTCGAGGCCCTCTCGCAGCAGGTTGATGCCGATGAGGACGTCGTAGACGCCCTGCCGGAGTTCGCTCAACAGCTCGACCCGCCGCAGGGTGTCGACGTCGGAGTGCAGGTAGCGGACGCGCACGCCGGCCTCGGTCAGGAAGTCGGTGAGCTCCTCCGCCATCTTCTTGGTGAGGGTGGTGACGAGGACGCGTTCGTCGCGCTCGGCGCGGACCCGGATCTCCTCGAGGAGGTCGTCGATCTGGCCGTTGGAGGGCTTCACGATGATCGCCGGGTCGACGAGGCCGGTCGGGCGGATGATCTGCTCGACGATGCCGTCCGCGATGCCCATCTCGTACTTGCCCGGCGTCGCCGAGAGGTACACCGTCTGGCCGACGCGGTTCTTGAACTCGTCCCACCGGAGCGGGCGGTTGTCCATCGCACTCGGGAGTCGGAACCCGTGCTCGACGAGGGTGCGCTTGCGGGAGGCGTCGCCCTCGAACATCGCGCCGATCTGCGGGACGGTGACATGCGACTCGTCGATGACGGTGAGGAAGTCGTCGGGGAAGTAGTCGAGGAGGCAGTTCGGTGCCTCGCCGGCCGAGCGGCCGTCGATGTGGCGCGAGTAGTTCTCGATGCCGGAGCAGAAGCCGATCTGCTGCATCATCTCGAGGTCGAAGGTGGTGCGCATGCGGAGCCGCTGGGCCTCGAGGAGCTTGCCCTCGCGTTCGAGCGACTGGAGCCGCTCCGCCAGCTCCTCCTGGATGGTGCCGATGGCGCGCTGGATCGTCTGCGGGCTGGCGGCGTAGTGGGAGGCCGGGAACACCGACACCGCGTCGAGCTTCTTCACGACGTCGCCGGTGAGCGGGTGCAGGGCGTAGAGGGCCTCGATCTCGTCGCCGAAGAACTCGATGCGGATCGCGAGCTCCTCGTAGACCGGGATGATCTCGATGGTGTCGCCGCGCACACGGAAGTTGCCGCGCGAGAAGTCGACGTCGTTGCGGTTGTACTGCATACCGACGAACTTGCGGATGAGTCGGTCGCGCCCGATGTTCTGCCCGACCTGCAGCGCCGCCATCGCCTCCAGGTACTCCTCCGCCGCACCGAGGCCGTAGATGCACGACACGGTCGACACGACGATGACGTCGCGACGGCTCAGCAGCGAGTTGGTGGTCGAGTGCCGCAGCCGCTCGACCTCGGCGTTGATCGACGAGTCCTTCTCGATGAAGGTGTCGGTCTGTGGGACGTAGGCCTCGGGCTGGTAGTAGTCGTAGTAGGAGACGAAGTACTCGACCGCGTTGTTCGGCATGAGCTCGCGGAACTCGTTCGCCAGCTGGGCCGCGAGCGTCTTGTTGTGCGCCAGGACGAGCGTCGGGCGCTGGACGGCTTCGATGAGCCAGGCGGTCGTCGCGGACTTGCCGGTACCTGTGGCGCCCAACAGGACGACGTCGGTCTCGCCGGCGTTGATGCGCCCGGACAGCTGCTCGATGGCGGCGGGCTGATCGCCGCTCGGCTCGTACTCGCTGATCACCTCGAAGGGGCGGACGGCGCGTGTTGGTTCCATGCTCCGAGTCTACGGAGGGCCACCGACACCACTGCCCCGCTTCGCCCACAGCGGAGCGGGCGACGCGCTCAGACGCCGTCCTGACGGTCGGGCGCCCGTACAGCGGCCGCCGCGGCGCGGTGCCAGACCGCGTCGACCTGGCTGAGGGTGTGCTCGAGCGAGCCGGCGGTGTCGATCACCACGTCGGCGACGGCGGCGCGCTGCTCCTCGGTCGCCTGGGCCGCGATCCGTCGTTCCGCCTCGCCCCGGTCGAGCCCGCGGAGGTCGACGAGCCGACGGGCGCGCTCCCCCTCCGGAGCTGCGGCGACGACCACGAGGTCGAACTCGTCGGCGCGGCCGGTCTCGACGAGCAGCGGGACGTCGTAGACGACGACGGCGCCGGGGTCGCTCGAGGCTTCGGCGATCCGGGCCTGTGAACGCCGCTTGACCTCCGGGTGCACGATGGCGTTGAGGTCGGCCCGCGCCTGGTCGTCGGCGAAGACGATGGAGCCGAGCGCAGCTCGGTCGAGTGCTCCGTCGGGCCCGATCACGTCGGCACCGAAGCGCTCCGCGATGGCGGCCAGTCCCGGGGTCCCCGGCTCGACGGCCTCTCGTGAGAGGACGTCCGCGTCGATGACGACGGCGCCGTGTTCAGCGAGCCGGGCAGCGATGGTCGATTTGCCGGAGGCGATCCCGCCGGTGAGGCCGATGAGGTACATGTCAGCCAGCGTACCCGCGGAGCGTGCAGCGCCTTCGACGAGCGCCCCTCGCACAACGCAGCAGGGGGCCGCCCGAAGGCGACCCCCTGCTGGACACCGACGCTGGTCGGTGCTGGTGGGACTAGTTGCTCGAGAGCTTCTCGCGGAGGGCCGCGAGGGACTCGTCGTCAGCGAGCGTGCCGCCGCCGGCGGAGTCGCTCGAGAACGAGGAACCGGCCGACGAGGACGCGGTCGACGAGGAAGCCTGGTTGGCCTCTTCGACGGCTGCGGCAGCGACCTGCTTCTTGTGCGCTTCCCAACGAGCCTGGGCGGCAGCGTAGTCCTGCTCCCACTTCTCGCGCTCGGCGTCGAAGCCTTCCTTCCACTCCTGCGTCTCGGCGTCGAAGCCCTCGGGGTACTTGTAGTTCCCGAGCTCGTCGTACTCCGTGAGCATGCCGTAGAGGGCCGGGTCGAACTCGGTGCCCTCGGGGTCGACACCCTCGTTGGCCTGCTTGAGGCTCAGCGAGATGCGGCGACGCTCGAGGTCGATGTCGATGACCTTGACGAAGACCTCTTCGCCGACCGAAACGACCTGCTCGGCGAGCTCGACGTGCTTGCCGGAGAGCTCCGAGATGTGCACGAGGCCCTCGATGCCGTCTGCGACGCGGACGAACGCACCGAACGGGACGAGCTTGGTGACCTTACCCGGTGCAACCTGGCCGATGGCGTGGGTGCGGGCGAAGACCTGCCACGGGTCCTCCTGGGTCGCCTTGAGCGACAGCGAGACGCGCTCGCGGTCCAGGTCGACCTCGAGGATCTCGACGGTGACTTCCTGACCGACCTCGACGACCTCGCTGGCGTGCTCGATGTGCTTCCAGCTGAGCTCGGAGACGTGGACGAGACCGTCGACGCCGCCGAGGTCGACGAACGCGCCGAAGTTGACGATCGAGGAGACGACGCCCTTGCGGACCTGTCCCTTCTGGAGGTTGTTGAGGAAGGTGGTGCGGCTCTCGGACTGCGTCTGCTCGAGGAGCGCACGGCGCGACAGGACCACGTTGTTGCGGTTCTTGTCGAGCTCGAGGATCTTCGCCTCGATCTCCTGGCCGAGGTACGGCGTGAGGTCGCGGACGCGGCGCAGCTCGATGAGCGAGGCCGGGAGGAAGCCACGGAGGCCGATGTCGACGATGAGGCCGCCCTTGACGACCTCGATGACCGAACCGGTGACGACGCCGTCGGATTCCTTGATCTTCTCCACGTCGCCCCAAGCACGCTCGTACTGTGCGCGCTTCTTCGACAGGATCAGACGGCCTTCCTTGTCCTCCTTCTGGAGAACGAGAGCCTCGATCGTGTCGCCGACGTTGACGACCTCGGAGGGGTCGACGTCGTGCTTGATGGAGAGTTCACGCGAGGGGATGACACCCTCGGTCTTGTAGCCGACGTCGAGGAGGACCTCGTCGCGGTCGATCTTCACGACGGTGCCCTCGATGAGGTCGCCGTCGTTGAAGAACTTCAGAGTCTTTTCGACCGCTGCGAGGAAGTCCTCAGCAGATCCGATGTCGTTGATTGCGACCTGCTTGGGGGCGGTCGTTGCGCTTGTCATGTAGTAATTGCTCCAGGTGGACAATGATTCAGGCCGGCCTCGCGCACGGCTCCGGATCCGTGGATGACCACGGACGTTGATCGAAGCGATGCTGTTGTGTGAACCGATCCGGGGATCGGTGTCGCTCTGCGAGACGGGCAGGCGGATAGGACGTCACAATTGTGACAGTCCAGTCTAGCGATTTTCCGGGTGTGCAGGCAAGCCGCGGTCGGAGAGGATGTCCCGCAGCGCTGGATCGAGCGTCGGGTGCTCGAACCGGTAGCCCGCCTGCAGCAACCGCTCCGGCATCGCCCAGCGACTCTTCAGGACCAGCTCGCTCTCGGTCCGCAGGATGGACATCCCGGTCTCCAGCAACCAGCGGGGCGCGGGGAGGCCGACCGGCATCCCGAGCGCGTACCGCAGAGTCCGCATGAATCCGCGGTTGTCGGTGGGGTTCGGGGACGTCACATTGACGACGCCGTCGAGTTCGGGACGGCCACGGGGGAACCGGACGATGCCGACGACGTCGTCAAGATGGATCCAGCTGAACCGCTGCCGTCCGCCCGGCGTCCCGAACAGGTGATCCGTGCCGGCGGCACGACGCGATCGGGAACTGGGCCAGTGACCGTCCAGTTGGGGTCCGCCGAGGCCGAGACGCGCCAGCCAACGGAGCGGGGTGAGCGCTCCGCCGTCGCCCAGGACGATCGCGATGCGGAGGGCGACCCGTCGTGTCCCGGGCAGCTCGTCCGCGAAGAACGCCTGCTCCCAGGCGGTCGCGACGTCGACGGAGAACCCGGAACCGATCTCGCCGTCGTCCTCCGTCATCGGGCGGTCGTCGGCATGCCGGTAGATCGTGGCGGTCGACGAGTTGATCCACAGCGGCGGAGGCGAGGCGGCTGCACGCACCGCCCGCGCCAGCTCCGTCGTCGTGTCCACGCGGGACCGGAGGATCTCGGCGCGGTTCGACGGGGTGTAGCGACAGTTCACACTCTTCCCGGCGAGGTTGACCAGGAGGTCCGCGCCGTCGACCAGCCGGGCGATGCCCGTGTGGTCACCCCACCGCGCGTCGGCGGCACCGCGCCCGATGACGGAGACGGTGGCGCCGTCGGCCCGGAACGACTCGACCAGACGACGCCCGATGAACCCGGACGCGCCGGCGACGACGATCCGTTCGGTCGTCATCCGAGCATCGCCGACCGCAGCGTGTCGAGCCCGACGCCACCGAGGTCCAGTGCCCGACGGTGGAAGTCCTTGATGTCGAAGGCGTCCCCGGCGCGGCGGGCCGCGTCGTCGCGGAGCTGTTCCCAGATGCGCTGGCCGATCTTGTACGACGGCGCCTGGCCGGGCCAACCGAGGTACCGGTTGACCTCGAACCGGACGAATTCCGGCGACATGTTGACGTTGCGACCCATGAAGTCGAAGGCGTACTCGGCGGTCCAGGTCCCGCTGCCGTCCGGGAGCGGCTTGCCGAGGTGCACGCCGATGTCGAGGACGACGCGGGCAGCGCGCATCCGCTGACCGTCGAGCATGCCCAGGCGGTCCGCCGGGTCGTCGAGGTATCCGAGCTGTTCCATCAGGCGCTCGGCGTAGAGCGCCCAGCCCTCGGCGTGGCCGGAGGTGCCGGCGAGCTGTCGACGCCAGAGGTTGAGCGTCTTCCGGTTGACGACGGCCTGCCCGATCTGCAGGTGATGTCCTGGCACACCCTCGTGGTAGACGGTCGTGAGCTCGCGCCACGTGTCGAACTCGGTGACGCCGGCGGGGACGGACCACCACATGCGGCCAGGGCGTGAGAAGTCGTCCGTCGGGCCGGTGTAGTAGATCCCGCCCTCCTGCGTCGGCGCGATCATGCACTCGAGCGCACGGATCTCCTGCGGGATGTCGAAGTGCGTGCGCCCCAGCTCCTCGACCGCACGGTCGCTCGTCTCCTGCATCCACCGCTGGAGCGCGTCGGTGCCGTGCAGCTTGCGCGCCGGATCCTGTTCGAGGAAGGCGACCGCCTCCTCGACGGACGCGCCGGGGAGGATCTCGTTCGCGATCGCCTCCTGCTCCGACACCATGCGCGCCAGTTCCTCGATGCCCCACTCGTAGCTCTCGTCGAGGTCGACCGTCGCGCCGAGGAAGCGGCGGGACTGCAGCGCGTAGAGTTCGCGGCCGATGGCGTCCTCATGGGTTGCAGCAGGCAGCAGTTCGTGCGCGAGGAAGTCCGCCAGACGGTTGTAGGCGACGGCTGCGGCGCCGGCACCCGTCGAGAGTTCGGCGGCGAGGGACGCCGGGAGCTGGCCGTCCGCCGGACCGGCGTTGGCGGCGAAGCCGATGAAGAACCCGTCGTCGGCGCCGGTGCGGAGGACCTGCTCGTACACCTCGGCCACCTGGCGGCGTGCCGGGGTGATCCCCCGGGCGATGCCCTCGCGCAGGGTCTCGATGTACCCGTCGACCGCGTCCGGCAACGCGCCGAGGCGGGTCCGGATGGTGCTCCAGTCGTCGACCGTCGCGGTCGGCATCAGGTCGAAGACGTCGCGCAGCTCCTGCGACGGCGACGCGATCACGTTGAGGTCGCGGTATTGGAGACCGGCCTCCGACGAGGCGAGGTCGAGCTCCAGCTCCGCCGAGAGGTCGGTCTGGGTGACGCGGTCGACGGCGTCGACCGGTGCGGCGGACCGCAGCTCGCGAAGCGTGCGCGACGCGGCTTCGATGTACGCCTCGTGCCCGGCCGGCGAGTAGTCGCCGTACCGTCCGCCGACGTCCGTGCGGCCGATGTAGGTACCGACCTCCGGCTTCAGCTGGACGAGGGTCTCCACCCAGCTCTCGGCGATGACGTCGATCGGTGTGCTCTGACGAGGTTCTTCGTGGGACATGACGTCGAGCCTAGTCCGCACCCGTCCGGCGCCGGGTGCGGACCCGCAGCGCGCTCAGTGGGCTGCGGCGTCCCAATCGTGCCCGCGGCCGATCTGGACCTCCAGCGGCACCGACAGCTCGGCGGCACCCGCCATCTGTGCTCGGACGATGCGCTCCAGGGCGTCCCACTCCCCTTCTGCGACCTCGAAGATCAGTTCGTCGTGCACCTGCAGCATCATCGGCGAGCTGAGGGATTCGGAGCGCAGCTCTGACTCGATGCCGATCATGGCGCGCTTCATGATGTCGGCGGCCGAACCCTGGATCGGGGCGTTCAGCGCCTGACGTTCGGCGTTCTCCCTGACCAGTCGGTTGGGGCTCGAGAGCTCGGGGAAGAGCCTCCGACGACCGAAGATCGTCTCGGTGTAGCCGTCGAGCTTCGCCTGCTCGACGACGTTGCGCAGGTAGTCGCGGACCGCACCGAAGCGCTCGAAGTAGTCGACCATGAGCTGCTTCGCCTCAGCGCTCGAGATCCGCAGCTGCTTCGAGAGCCCGAACGCGCTCAGACCGTAGGCGAGTCCGTACGACATCGCCTTCACCTTGTTGCGCATCGCGGGCGTGACGTCCTCGGCGGCGACGCCGAAGATGCGCGCGCCGACGAAGCGGTGGAGGTCCTCGCCGGATTTGAACGCCTCGATGAGGCCGGCGTCGCCGGAGAGGTGCGCCATGATCCGCATCTCGATCTGCGAGTAGTCGGCGGTCAGCAGGGTCTCGTACCCGGAGCCGGCTTGGAAGGCGGCACGGATGCGGCGTCCCTCCTCGGTGCGCACGGGGATGTTCTGCAGGTTCGGGTCGGTCGAGGAGATCCGACCGGTGCTGGTCCCGATCTGCACGTACGTCGTGTGGATGCGGCCGTCGGGCGTGATCGCCTTGTCGAGCGTCTCCACGATCTGGCGGAGCTTCGTCGCATCGCGGTGTTCGAGGAGAAGCCCGAGGAACGGATGCGGGCTCTTCTCCTGGAGATCGGCCAGGGCGCCGGCGTCCGTCGAGAAGCCCGTCTTGTTGGCGCGTGTCTTCGGCATGGCGAGCTGGTCGAAAAGGACCTCCTGCAGCTGCTTCGGTGATCCGAGGTTGACCTCGCGGCCGATCTCCGCATACGCGTTGCTCGCGAGCTCCGCGGCCCGGTTGCCGAGCTGCTCGGACAGGCCGCTCAGGATGTCGTGGTCGACCGTCACGCCGGTCAGCTCCATGTGGGCAAGCACCTGGAGGACCGGCAGCTCCATGTCGAGCAGGACGCCGAGCGACCCGGCGTCGAGCGCCGTGCGGGTGGCCTCGGCGACCCGGAGGGCGTACCAGGCGGTACCGCCGGCCCCCACGGGGTCGGTTTCGGGGACGAGCTGGTTCGGGTCGGCGACGGGCATCGTCTCGTCGAGATACCGCGTGATGAGGTCGGCGATGGTCTTGTCGCCGCCGCTCGGACGCAGGAGCCAACCGGCGACCGCGGTGTCGTAGCCGAGTCCGCCGACCGTCAGGCCGGCGCGCGTGACCGCCTGGAGCTGTGGCTTGGCGTCGTGCATGATCTTCGGGGCGTCGCTCGCCAACCATGCTTCGAGCGGGGCGTAGTCGGCTTCGCCGGGACGCCAGGCGAGCGAGACGATCTCCGTGGGCGTCGCGAGGCCGGCTGCGACCGGCAGGCCTCCGTCGAGGTCGAGGTGGAGACCGATCCCGGCGGGATGTGCGGCGACGGCACGGGTGATCCACGCCTCGAGCTCTTCGTCGAGCAGCTCCTTCTGCGGTGGCATGACCACGCCGCCCGCCTGCGGTGCGGACACATCCGTGTTGGCCTCGAGTCCGTCGAGTTTGAGGACCCGATCGAGCAGCGTGCGGAACTCGAGCCGCCCGAAGACGGCCGCCACCGCGTCCGCGTCGATCGGTCGGCGTTCGAGGTCCTTCGGTCCGACAGGCAGTTCGACGTCGGTGAGGAGCCGGTTGAGGCGGCGGTTGCGGACCGCGTTCTCCTTGTGCTCGCGGAGGCTCTCCCCCACCTTGCCGGTGATCTCGTCGGCGCGCTCGAGGATCTGCTCGAGGGAGCCGAACTGGTTGAGCCACTTCACGGCGGTCTTCTCGCCGACCTTCGGGATGCCCGGGAGGTTGTCGCTCGTCTCGCCGACGAGCGCCGCGATCTCCGGGTACTGCTCCGGCCGGATGCCGTAGCGCTCGAAGACCTTGGCGCCGTCGTACCGGGTGAGCGCGGAGACGCCCTGGCTCGACGGGTACAGCAGGGTGACGTCGTCGGTGACGAGCTGGATGGTGTCGCGGTCGCCGGAGACGACGAGCACGCGGAAGCCGTCCTCAGCGCCCTGCTTGGCGAGGGTGGCGAGGATGTCGTCGGCCTCGTAGTCCTCTTTGCTGATCGTCGTGATGTTCATCGCCTTGAGCGCCTCTTCGAGCAGCGGCACCTGCCCCTTGAACTCCGGCGGGGTCTCGCCGCGTGTGCCCTTGTACTCGGGGTACTCGCGGGTGCGGAAGGAACGGCGCGAGATGTCGAACGCCACGGCGATGTGGCTCGGATTCTCGTTCTTGAGCAGGCTGATCAGCATGGAGATGAAGCCGTGGATGGCGTTCGTGTGCTGACCGTCGCGGGTTTGGAAGCTGTCGACCGGCAGGGCGTAGAACGCCCGGAATGCGAGCGAGTGGCCGTCGACGACGAGGAGGGTAGGCTTTTCTGATTCCGACACGCGCCCAGCCTACAAGCCGGTGCCGACACGGCTCAGGCCCGATCCGAAGGTGGACATGACGAACGAGACCGACGACGCACTCGAGTTCCTGCGGACGAGGGGCAGTGGCGCACTCGCCGCCAAGATGGGCATCGAGTTCACCGAGTTCACGGTGCAGCGATCCGTCGCCACCATGCCGGTGGAGGGCAACACCCAACCCGCGATGCTGCTGCACGGTGGGGCGTACGTCGTGCTCGGCGAGTCCCTCGGCTCGATGGCCGCCAACCTCTTCGCGGGCCCGGGCAAGCTCGCGGTCGGTATCGACATCAACGCGACGCACACCAGATCCGCCACCGAGGGCATCGTGACGGGTGTCTGCACGCCGATCCACCTCGGTCGCTCGCTCACCGTGCACGAGATCGCCGTCACCGACGAGCAGGGACGACGGTGCTCCACGATCCGCATCACGAACCTCATCAAGGACGCACCGACCGGCTGACGAGTCCGGCACCGGACACAGCAGAGCGGCCCGCCCCCGAGGGGACGGGCCGCTCTTGCGACGAGGGAGGAGCGCTACTTCTTGGCGCTGAGCTGCTCGATGATGGCCTGCGCGACATCGTGCATGGTGAGGCGGCGATCCATGGAGGCCTTCTGGATCCAGCGGAACGCCTCGGGCTCGGTGAGGCCCATCTTCTCGTTGAGGAGGCCCTTCGCCCGGTCGACGAGCTTGCGGGTCTCGAACCGCTCGACCATGTCGGCGACCTCGGCCTCGAGGGTGATGATCTGCTGGTAGCGCGAGAGGGCGATCTCGATCGCGGGAAGGAGGTCGTTCGGCGTGAACGGCTTCACGACGTAGGCGAGGGCACCTGCCTCACTCGCCCGCTCGACGAGCTCCTTCTGGCTGAAGGCCGTGAGGAGGACCACCGGGGCGATGTGCGCCTTACCGATGCGCTCGGCCGCGGAGATGCCGTCGAGCTGAGGCATCTTGACGTCCATGATCACGAGATCCGGACGGAGTTCCGTCGCGAGGGCGACAGCGGTCTCGCCGTCGCCGGCCTCGCCGACGACCTCGAAACCGTTGTCGCGGAGGATCTCGACGATGTCGAGGCGGATGAGGGATTCGTCCTCAGCGACGACGACGCGCCGTGGGGCTGCGGGAGGGGTCTCTTGCTCGGTCACCCTCAAATCCTACGGTACTCTGATGCAGGTTGCTGTTCGCCGTGCGGCGGACGCGCCGGTGTGGCGGAATGGCAGACGCGGAGCACTCAAAATGCTCTGTCGAAAGACGTGTGGGTTCGAGTCCCACCACCGGTACCGCGATGAGTGGGAAAGCCCTCCGGGCCACTCAACATGCTTTGTCGAAAGACGTGTGGGTTCGAGTCCCACCACCGGTACCGCGATGAGTGGGAAAGCCCTCCGGGCGCACTCAACATGCTTTGTCGAAAGACGTGTGGGTTCGAGTCCCACCACCGGTACCGCGAACGAGTGGAGTCCCAGTTGGGTGCACTCAACATGCTCTGCCGACACAGCTTGCGCAAGCCCCTGCGGGAGGTGTCGGCGACGCCGTAGCGTACCGTCGAGAGCACGGCGTACCTCACGTCGTCCGACACGATGGGACCCGACACCATGACCGCAGAGCACACCGACCCACGCCAGGACGTCCACGACGCCAGCACCGACGACCGGCTCCAGGGCATCCTCGTGCAGGTCGCGGCCGACCGGTCCCTCACTCCCGACCTCGACGTCCGGGCAGCGCTGGCGGACCGTCTCAGCGACCAGGGCATCGACGTCGACGCCGCCGAGCTCGACCGTCTCGTCGGCTCACTCCCGGGTCAGCCCGGCGAAGAGCCCGGACCGTTCCTCACGGACGGCGCGACCTCGGCCGACGACGCGAACTGATCAGAAGCCGCGCTCGACGGCGGCGGCCGGACCGTCGGCCTCCGTCGTCAGCTCCGGTCCGCCGACGGCGTCGCCCGTCCACGTGTCGACCCGCCAACCGGTGGTCGTGTCCCCGCCGACGATGATGACGCCCGTGTTCGTGATGGGGTGCGTGCCGATGAAGTGTCCGTCGACGTTCGCCCCGCGCAGCCCGAGCCAGGACCGGAGCATCGCTCCGTGGCTCACGACCACCACGCTCTCCAGTCCGGAACCCTCGAGCTCCTCGATCACGGCGTCGAAGCGCGCGAACACCTCGTGGCCGTTCTCGCCGCCCGGCATCCGGGTGTCGAGGTCGCCCATCGCCCACGCCACGATGGTGTCGATGTAGACCTGGACGGCCTCGGGCGACCCGAGCATCTCGTTGTCGCCGGCGCTGATCTCCCGGAGTCCGTCACGGACGGTCACGGGAAGCCCGCTGACCTCGGCGACGGGTGCGGCGGTCTGTTGCGCCCGCACCGCGGTGGAGGCGTAGACCGCGTCGATCCGCTCCCCCACGAGCGCTTTGGGGAGGGCGGCCGCCTGCGTCTCGCCGAGGTCGGTGAGGACGGCGCCGGGGATCGCGGTGTCGAGCAGGCCGGCGACGTTGGACGAGGTCTGACCGTGTCTGATGAGGATGAGGCGCATACCTCCAGGGTAGGCGAGCGACCGGACGGCGGTCATCTCCCGGTGCGGAGTGTGCCGGGATCAGCTGCGCGGGGTCCACTGCGGTTCGGCGCTCCCCAGGACCGCCGCCGGGGACGCGTGGTCGTCGAAGGCGCTGAGCCCGGGGCGGGCCGTCGTCACCGCACCGTGGGTCACCAGGCACCGCGCTCCCGGGAGGTCCGACGGCGGGCGTCCCTCGGATCGTGGCAGTCGCTGGAGCGCCGCACCGACGCGGGCGAGCGACACCGACGACCGGCCGGCATCACCGCCGCCGACGACCGCCGCCACGTCGTCGACGATGGCCGCCGCCAGCAGGTATCCCGCGCTGTGGTCGAGCGCCTGAGCCGGCAGGGCACCCGGGGCGCCGTCCTCCCCTTCGACCAGCGCGATGCCCGTGGCGGCCTGGACCAGGCTGTCGAAACCGCGTCGATCACCCCAGGGCCCCGTCGTACCCCAGGCGTCGACGGAGCCGGTGACCAGACCGTCGCGACCTCGCAGATCGAGGCGCTCGAGGGCGTGTGGTCGGTACCCCGTCACCAGGATGTCGGCCTCGTCGCTCAGCGTCTGCAGTGTCGCGAGGCCGCGCGGTGTCGACGCGTCGAGCGTCGCCGTCCGCTTCCCCTGGCCGCTGTCGGTGTGCTGCCACGGGATCTCGGGGACCTGCGGTGGATCCACGCGCAGGACGTCCGCGCCGAGAAGCGCGAGGGTCCTCGTGGACACCGGACCGGCGATCACCCGCGTCAGGTCGAGGACGCGGAGGCCGCGCAAGGGTTGCCGCCTCGTCGGCCGCACCCGCGAGGCGATCGTCGAGCCGACGGAGCCGCCATGACGCCTGACGAGCGGTCCATCACCGACGGCGGCCTGTGGTGTGGACGACCACTCGGCAGCGCTCCGGACGGCGACGAGGAGTGCGCCGACTCCCGCGGCCTCCGATTCCAGGTCGAGAGCCGAGCGGGAGGCGATCGCCGAGGCGAGCTCTGCGCGGGTGGCCTCGTCGCCGATCCCGAGCATGGCGCTCAGGCGGCGACGATGGTGGGGGTAGTTCGCGTGCGTGCGCACCCAGCCGTCGGCCGCGGCGAAGAAGCCGGACAGTGGCGCGAACGCGTCCACGGCTGCTCCGTCGATCCGCAACAGGCGGTCGCTCTGGTAGGCCGCGGCGATCCGCTCGAGGTCGAGAGCCGTGTGCATCGGCTCGTATCCGAGGGCGATGCGGAGTCGGTCGGCGGCATCCTCCACGGCGCCGACGGCGACCGCGGCGAGCTCCAGGACCGCGAATCGGGAGGCCAGGAGTCCCGCCGACCCGGTCGCCTCACGGTCGACGCCTCCCGGCTCCAGGCCCACTGCGCTGCGGAGGGTGTCGTCGACGAGGACGGAACGGTTCATGGGGATCAGGCTAGACCCACGGCGCCCGGAATCGCGGTGCCACCGCACCCCCGGCGGACGACGAAGGCCGTGGTCCCCGTACGGGAGGACCACGGCCTTCGCTGCTGTCGACGACTAGAGGACGTCGCCCACCTTGTGGACGCGGATGTCGTTCGTCGTCCCGGGGATGCCGGGAGGGGAACCGGAGATGATGATGACCGGCTCACCGACGGCGGCCTTGCCCGTGGCGACGAGGACCTCGTCCACCTGGGCGACCATCTGGTCGGTGTGCGTGACGCGCTCGACGACGAAGGACTCGACGCCCCAGTTCAGCGCCATCCGACGACGGATGGCCGGGTCGGGCGTGAACGCCAGGATCGGGATCCGGTTGCGGAGACGGGCCATTCGGCGGACCGACTCGCCCGACTCCGTGAAGACGCAGAGGAACTTCGCCTCGACGAAGTCCGCCACCTCGACGGCCGCCAACGTGATCGCTCCGGCCTGGGTGCGCGGCTTCGTGCCGAGCGGCGGAACGCGGTCGAGACCGTGGATCTCGGTCGACTCGACGATCCGGGCCATGGTCTGCACCGTGATCACCGGGTAGGCGCCGACACTCGTCTCGCCACTGAGCATGACCGCGTCAGCACCGTCCAGCACCGCGTTCGCGACGTCGGAGGTCTCCGCGCGGGTCGGGATGGGGCTGGAGATCATCGACTCGAGCATCTGCGTCGCGACGATGACCGGCTTCGCCATGCGGCGGGCGAGCTCCACCGCGCGCTTCTGCACGATCGGGACGGCCTCGAGCGGGAGCTCGACGCCGAGGTCGCCACGGGCGACCATGATCGCGTCGAACGCCTCGACGATGCTCTCGAGGTTCTCGACGGCCTGCGGCTTCTCGATCTTGGCGATCACGGGGACCTTGCGGCCCTCCTCCGCCATGATCTCGTGGACGCGGTCGATGTCGGCCGCGTCGCGCACGAAGGACAGGGCGATGAGGTCGGCGCCGAGACGCAGTCCCCATCGGAGGTCCGCTTCGTCCTTCTCGCTGAGCGCGGGGACGTTGACGGCGACACCGGGGAGGTTGATGCCCTTGTTGTTCGACACGGGGCCGGCGACGATGACGCGAGTGGTCACGACGGTGTCGTCCGCTTCAACGACCTCGACCTTGACCTTGCCGTCGTCGATCAGGAGGAAGTCGCCCGGCTTGACGTCCTGGGGCAGGCCCTTGAACGTCGTCGAGGAGATCTCCTTGGTACCGAGGATGTCCTCG
The DNA here is from genome assembly GCF_050031945.1 of Plantibacter sp. 2H11-2. Taxonomy (NCBI): domain Bacteria; kingdom Bacillati; phylum Actinomycetota; class Actinomycetes; order Micrococcales; family Microbacteriaceae; genus Plantibacter; species Plantibacter sp. 2H11-2. The sequence continues at coordinate 242,539 of NZ_JBNBBL010000003.1, forward strand.
ATGGTGATCTTGAAGATGTCGCCGACGGCGAGGTCGTACGGGCCGCCCTCGAACTTGCCGAGGCGGATCTTCGGGCCCTGCAGGTCGACCAGGACGGCGACGGCACGGCCGGAGTCCTCGGTGGCCTTGCGCACGTTGGCGTAGATGGCCTCGTGCACGTCGTAGCTGCCGTGGCTCAGGTTCATCCGGGTGACATCGACCCCCGCATCGATGATGGCCCGGATGTTCTCATAGCTGGAGACTGCAGGCCCCAGCGTTGCGACGATCTTGGCTCGTCTCATGTGTGTGTGTTCTCCATGGTTTCTGCGCACGAGGCGCTTCGGTACTCACTGCTCGGCATGATGCGTCCGACGCTTGTCGTCCGCCTGAAAGCCTAGAGGGAGATGGGCTGGTCCGTGGGACGGACCGGGAAGGGAAGCTGGGTCTCACCCTCGAGGTACTGGTCGACGGCCGACGCCGCAGCGCGGCCCTCGGCGATCGCCCAGACGATGAGGGACTGGCCACGACCGGCGTCACCCGCGACGAACACGCCGGGCTGGTTGGTCTGGTAGTCGTGCTCCCGTGCCACGTTGCCGCGCCCGGTGAAGGGGAGCTTGAACTGCGACTCGAGGGTCTCGCCCTCCGGGCCCGTGAACCCGAGTGCGAGCAGGACGAGGTCGGCGGGGATCTCCCGCTCGGTGCCGCTCTTCGGCACGCGACGGCCGTCGACGAACTCCGTCTCGGCGACGCGGATCGCCCGCACCTCGCCGGCCTCGTTGGCGAGGAACTCGACGGTCGACACCAGGTACTCGCGGTTGCCGCCCTCTTCGTGCGCACTCGCGACCTCGAAGAGCGTCGGCATCATGGGCCACGGCTGGTGCTCGGGCCGCTCCCCCGCCGGCTGCGTGCCGATGGCGAGGTTCGTGACGGAGGCGGCACCCTGACGGTGCGCCGTGCCGATACAGTCGGCACCGGTGTCGCCGCCGCCGAGGACCACCACGTGCTTGTCCTCCGCCGTGATCTGGTCGGAGACCATGTCGCCGGCGCCGACGCGGTTGGCCTGCACGAGGTACTCCATCGCGAAGTGGACCCCGGAGAAGTCACGACCGGGGATCGGGAGGTCGCGCGGCACCATGGCACCGGTGGCGATGACGACGGCGTCGTAGCGGGCGCGAAGCTCGTCCCAGCTGATGTCGACCCCGATGTTCACACCGGCGCGGAACCGGGTGCCCTCGTCCTGCATCTGCTTCAGCCGGATGTCGAGGTGCTTCTTCTCCATCTTGAAGTCGGGGATGCCGTAGCGCAGCAGACCACCGATGCGGTCGTCGCGCTCGTAGACCGCGACCGTGTGCCCCGCACGCGTCAGCTGCTGGGCCGCGGCGAGGCCGGCCGGACCGGAACCGACGACGGCGACCGTCTTGCCCGTCAGCCGCTCCGGCGGGTGGGACTCGACCCACCCGTTGGCGAACGCCTGGTCGATGATCGACACCTCGACCTGCTTGATGGTCACGGCGGGCTGGTTGATGCCCAGCACGCACGAACTCTCGCACGGCGCCGGGCAGAGACGACCCGTGAACTCCGGGAAGTTGTTCGTGGCGTGCAGCCGCTCGATGGCCGAGCGTCCCTCGCCTCGCCACATGAGGTCGTTCCACTCCGGGATGAGGTTGCCCAGCGGGCAGCCCTGATGGCAGAACGGGATGCCGCAGTCCATGCAGCGACCAGCCTGCTTGCGGACGGTCGCGGGGTCGCTCTGCTCGTAGACCTCTTTCCAGTCCATGATGCGGACCGGCACAGGCCGGCGCTTCGGGAGCTCGCGCTCCGGTACCTTCAGGAATCCCTTGGGATCAGCCACCGGTCACCTCCAGGATTCGGTTCCATACGATGTCGCCGTCGGGGTCGAGCCCCTCGTCGAGTGCGGTCTGTCGGGTCGCCAGGACTGCCGCGTAGTCACGCGGCAGGACCTTGACGAAGCGGGCGAGTGAGTCCTCGATGTCGGCGAGCAGGCGCCCGGCCAGCGGAGAACCGGTCTCCACGACGTGCCGCTCGAGGAGGTCGCGGACGATCTCGGCGTCGGCACTGTCGAGTTCGGACAGGGTGAGCTCCCCCGATGCGAGGGAGTCGCGGTTGACCTGGTCGCGTTCGAGGTCGAACACGTAGGCCGTGCCGCCGGACATGCCCGCGCCGAGGTTCCGGCCGGTCTGACCCAGGATGACGGCGAGACCACCCGTCATGTACTCGAGCGCGTGGTCACCGACGCCTTCGACGACCGCCGTGGCGCCGGAGTTGCGCACCAGGAACCGCTCGCCGACGATCCCGCTCAGGAACATGGTGCCCTGGGTCGCGCCGTAGCCGATGACGTTGCCGGCGATCACGTTCTCCTCGGGCGCGAAGGCTGCGCGCTCGGATGGCCGGACGACGATCTGTCCACCGGACAGGCCCTTGCCGACGTAGTCGTTCGAGTCGCCGATGAGCCGCAGGGCGATGCCGCCGGGGAGGAACGCACCGAAGGACTGCCCGGCCGAGCCACGCAGGGTGATGTCGATGCTCCCTGCCGGGAGCCCGTTCTCGCCGTGTCGTCTGGTGACCTCGTGGCCGAGCATGGTGCCGACCGCCCGCTCCGTGTTGCGGATGGGCAGGTCGACCGAGAAGTGGCCGCCGTGTTCGAGCACGTCCGAGGCGGCCGTGATGAGCTGCTGGTCGAAGTGCTTCTCGAGCTCGTGCTCCTGCGGCCGGCGGTTGATCCGCGGCTCGTCGTCGGCGAAGACGGGACCCACGAGGACCGGGGCCAGGTCGAGCCCGGACGCCTTCCAATGGTCGATCGCCCGGTCGGCGTCGATCAGTTCGTTGTGGCCGATCGCCTCCTCGAGCGTCCGGAACCCGAGCTCGGCGAGGTACTCGCGCACCTCCTGGGCGATGAACTCGAAGAAGTTCACGACGAACTCCGGCTTGCCGGTGAACCGCTCGCGCAGCACCGGGTTCTGCGTCGCGACGCCGACCGGGCAGGTGTCGAGGTGGCACACGCGCATCATGACGCACCCGGAGACGACGAGCGGTGCCGTCGCGAAGCCGAACTCCTCCGCGCCGAGCAGTGCGCCGATGACGACGTCGCGTCCGGTCTTCATCTGACCGTCGACCTGCACCACGACGCGGTCGCGCATGTTGTTGAGCATGAGGGTCTGCTGCGTCTCAGCGAGGCCCAGCTCCCACGGTGTGCCCGCGTGCTTCAGGGAGTTCAACGGGCTCGCGCCGGTTCCGCCGTCGTGACCGGAGACGAGGATGACGTCCGAGAGCGCCTTCGCGACGCCCGCGGCCACCGCACCGATGCCGGACTGGCTCACCAGCTTGGTGTGGATCCGGGCTTTCGGGTTCGCGCGCTTCAGGTCGAAGATGAGCTGCTTGAGGTCTTCGATGGAGTAGATGTCGTGGTGCGGCGGCGGCGAGATCAGCCCGACGCCCGCCGTGGCGTGCCGCGTCCGCGCCACCCACGGGTAGACCTTCGTCGGCGGCAACTGCCCGCCCTCACCGGGCTTCGCGCCCTGGGCGAGCTTGATCTGGATGTCGTCGGCGTGCGTGAGGTACATGCTCGTCACGCCGAACCGGCCGGAGGCGACCTGCTTGATCGCGCTGCGGCGCGTCGGGTCGAGGAGCCGGTCGACGTCCTCGCCGCCCTCACCCGTGTTCGACTTGGCACCGATGCTGTTCATCGCGATCGCCAGCGTCTCGTGCGCCTCGCGCGAGATGGAACCGTAGCTCATCGCCCCGGTCGAGAACCGCTTCACGATCGACTCGACCGACTCGACCTCGTCGAGCGGGACGGGCGGGCGGGCACCGGCGCGGAGCGTGAACATCCCGCGGAGCGTCATGAGCTGCGCCGCCTGGGAGTCGACCATGTGGGTGTACTCGCGGAAGATGTCGTACCGGCGCGTCTTGGTCGCGTGCTGCAGCTTGAAGACCGTCTCCGGGTTGAAGAGGTGCGGCGAACCGTCGCGACGCCACTGGTACTCGCCGCCCGACTGCAGGCGCTCGTGGGCCGTCGATGCGGCGTCCTCGGGGTAGGCGTACCGGTGACGCTTCGCGTTCTCCTCGGCGATCACCTCGATGCCGACACCGCCGAGCTTCGTCTCCGTACCGGTGAAGTAGCTGTCGACGAGCTGCTGGCTCAGGCCGACGGCCTCGAAGGCCTGTGCTCCGGCGTAGGAGGACACCGTGGAGATGCCCATCTTCGACATGATCTTGAGTACGCCCTTGCCGAGCGCCTTGATGACGTTCTTGACGGCCTGCTCGCGGGTGACGCCCTGGATGAGGCCGCTGCGGACGAGGTCCTCGCAGCTCTCCATGGCCAGGTACGGGTTGATCGCGGAGGCGCCGTAGCCGATGAGCAGCGCGACGTGGTGGACCTCGCGCACGTCGCCGGCCTCGACGACGAGCCCGACCTTCATCCGGTTCTCGGCGCGGATCAGGTGGTGGTGCACGGCGGCGAGCGAGAGCAGCGACGGGATCGGCGCGAGGTCGGAGTTCGAGTCACGATCGCTCAGGACGATGAACTCCGAGCCGGCGAGGATCGCCTGGTCGACCTCGTCGCACATCTCGCGCAGGCGCGTCTCGAGTCCGGCCGAGCCGTCCTCGACGCGGTACAGCGCCTTGACGGTCGTCGTCAGCGGGCTCGCCGGGTTCGGGTCGATGTGCTGGATCTTGGCGAGCTCGTCGTTGTCGATGACCGGGAAGTCGAGGACGACCTGCTTGGCGTGCTCGGGGCCCCACGAGAGGAGGTTGCGCTCCGGGCCGAGCCCGAGCTTCAGCGAGGTGACGACCTCCTCGCGGATCGAGTCGAGCGGCGGGTTGGTGACCTGGGCGAACTGCTGCACGAAGTAGTCGAACAGGAGCCGAGGGCGGTCGGAGAGCACCGCGATCGGGGTGTCCGACCCCATCGCGCCGAGCGGCTCCGCACCGTTCTGGCCCATGGGCTGCAGGAGGATGCGCACCTCCTCCTCGGTGTACCCGAAGGTCCGCTGACGGCGAGTGACGGATGCCGGCGTGTGCACGATGTGCTCGCGCTCCGGCAGGTCGCTCAGGTTGATGCGTCCGGCGTCGAGCCAGTCGCCCCAGGGCGCCGAAGCCGAGAGCTCGTCCTTGATCTCGTCGTCCTCGATGATCCGCCCGGCCTCGGTGTCGACAAGGAACATCTTTCCGGGGCGCAGGCGGCCCTTGCGCTTGACCCGGCTCGGGTCGACGTCGAGGACGCCGATCTCGCTACCCAGGACGACGAGGCCGTCGGTCGTCTCCAGCCAGCGACCGGGACGCAGGCCGTTCCGGTCCAGGGTCGCGCCGACGAGTGAGCCGTCCGTGAAGGTGAGGGCGGCCGGACCGTCCCACGGTTCCATCTGCATGGAGTTGAACTCGTAGAAGTCGCGTCGCTCCTGCGACAGCCCGGTCTGCTTCTCCCAGGCCTCGGGCACCATCATCATCATGGCGTGCGGGAGGGACCGTCCGGTCAGCGTCAGCAGCTCCAGGACCTCGTCGAACGAGGCGGAGTCGCTCGCTCCGGGCGTGATGATGGGGAGCAACGGGCGGATGTCGCCGATGAGCTCGGACTCGAGCTGCGACTGCCGCGCGCGCATCCAGTTGCGGTTGCCCTCGACCGTGTTGATCTCGCCGTTGTGCGCCATCATGCGCAGCGGCTGGGCGAGCGGCCAGGACGGGAACGTGTTGGTGGAGTACCGCGAGTGGACGATGGCGAGCTTGGTCGCGAACCGCTCGTCGGACAGGTCGGGGTAGAACGGTTCGAGCTGGAGCGTCGTGACCATGCCCTTGTAGACGAGCGTGCGGCTCGACAGGGAGATGAAGTACGCCCCGAGCTCGCGCTCCGCCCGCTTCCGGAGCCGGAAGGCGAGTCGGTCGAGGGCGATCCCGGTCGGCGTGGAGGCGCCGGACCCGGTGACGAACAGTTGCTCGAACGCCGGCATGGCCGCACGGGCGAGCTTCCCCAGCTCGTCGGGGTCGACCGGCACCTCGCGCCAGCCGAGGACGGTGAGTTCCTCCTCCGCGGCGATCGCGGCGATGCGCGTCTGGAGCTGTGCGCGCTCTGAGGCGTCGGTGGGCAGGAAGGCGATGCCCACGGCGTACGCACCGAGCGGCGGCAGGTCGAATCCGGCGACGCCGCGCAGGAAGGCGTCGGGCATCTGGGTGAGGATGCCAGCGCCGTCGCCGGTCCCGGCGTCGGATCCGATCGCGCCGCGGTGCTCCAGGTTGCGGAGCGAACCGAGCGCCGCGTCGATGATGCTGTGCGAGGCCTCGCCCGTCAGGGTCGCGACCATCGCCAGGCCACAGGCGTCCTTCTCGTTCGCCGGGTCGTACATGCCCTGCTTGGGCGGAACCGAGCTGAACGAAGCGTACGGTGCATGCGCCATGGAATTACCGTCCTCACGAAAGGGGATCAGAAGGGGGACGTCGCTGGCCCTGGGACGAAACGGGTGATGGATCCCCTGCTGAGCCGGGATCCACCGGGCCGACGAGGGTGCGTTCAGCCTAGGAGCGAGAGCCGGTCTTGCTTGTGGCGACCGTGGCTTCGGACGACGGAGTGGATGACGCAGTGCGGTCTGATCCGTCGGCATCGTCGTCGGCGGAGGCACTGCGCAGCCCCAGGTTCTCCGCGTCGGTGTCGTAGTAGTCTACCGCAGCCTTCGGATCGGCCCAGGAACGGCCGGGGACGTACGGCGACGGCTCGGCACCCGTGTGGCGACGCGACTGGATGACGATGATCGCGAGTCCGACGACGATCGCGAGGATCGCGGCCCAGACGTTGGCGCGGATGCCGAAGAGGTACTCGCTCGGGTCGATCCGGATGGTCTCCCAGACCGTGCGACCGGCGCCGTACCAGATGAGGTAGACACCGAACAGGCGGCCCCACTGCGGGTTGAAGCGGTGTCCGATCCAGAGGATGACGGCCACCCCCAGCAGGTTCCAGATGATCTCGTACAGGAACGTGGGGTGGAACAGCGTGCCGGCGGGCAGACCGATCGGGAACGCGGGGTTGCTGGCCTCGATCTCGAGGCCCCAGGGCAGGTCCGTGGGGAGCCCGTAGAGCTCGTGGTTGAAGTAGTTGCCGAGGCGACCGAACGCCTGGGCGAGCAGCAGGCCGGGCGCGAGGGCGTCGGCGAAGGTCCAGAACCGGATCCCGGTCATGCGGCAGCCGATGTAGGCGCCGACCGCTCCACCGATGAGCGAACCGAAGATCGCGATGCCGCCCTCCCAGATGTAGAGCGTCCGCAGGAGGTCGGCACCCGGGTAGAAGTAGTCGCCGGGGTGGGTCAGGACGTGGAAGATCCGCGCACCGATGATCCCCAAGGGGATGGCCCACAGGATGATGTCGAGCACGATGCCCGGCTCGGCACCGCGCTTCGTCAGCCGGCGGGAGGTGAGGATGGTGGCGGCGATGATCCCGGCGATGATGCAGAGCGCGTACATGTGCACCGTGAACGGGCCCACGCTGAAGGTCGCGATGTCCGGGTTCGGGCTCGGGATGCTGAGGGGTGCAATCACTGCAGTGGTCGCCTTTCGTTACGAACTCTGATCGAGTGTACGGCTTTCAGCATCGCGGACGTGGTGAGGATACCCTCAGCGGGCGGTGCCGGCCGCGAGTGAACGGGCGACCTCGGTGATCGCCGGGACGCCGCCGTCGGCGAGAGCCTTGACGAAGACGGAGCCGACGATGGCTCCGTCGGCGTACTCGAGGACCGAGCGGACCTGCTCCGCGGTCGAGATGCCGATGCCGACGCACGCGTGCTGTGCCCCCGCCGTGCGGAGACGACCGACGAGGGTCTTCGCGGCCGCGTCGAGGTCCTGCCGGGCACCGGTGATGCCCATCGTGGAGACGGTGTACACGAAGCCGCGGGAGCGCTCGGTCACGAGCGACAGGCGCTCGTCGCTCGAGGTCGGTGCTGCCAGGAAGACCCGGTCGAGACCGTGGCGTTCACTGGCGTCCAGCCAGTCCGCCGCGGCGTCGGGGGTGATGTCGGGGGTGATGAGCCCGGCTCCGCCGGCCGCGGCGAGGTCGGAGGCGAAGCGCTCGACGCCGTACTGCAGCACCGGGTTCCAGTACGTCATGACGAGGATCGGGACGTCCACGGCGGCGCGGATGGCGCTGATCGCCGTGAAGACGTCGCGCAACCGGAACCCCTCCGCGAGGGCGGTCATGGTCGCAGCCTGGATGACCGCTCCGTCCATCACGGGGTCGGAGTAGGGCACGCCGAGCTCGAGTACGTCGACGCCGTTCTGCGCGAGCGCGATGGCGGCGTCGATACTCGTCTGGAGGTCGGGGAACCCGACGGGGAGGTACCCGATGAGGGCGCCGCGGCGGTCGACGGCGGCGGCGTCGATCGCCGAGGCGACCGGTGAGACCGTCGTGTGGTCGGTGGCCGGGGCGGTCATGCGTTCCGCCCGGCTTCGTCGAGGAGTCCGAAGTAGGTGGCAGCCGTCTCGACGTCCTTGTCTCCGCGCCCGGAGAGGTTGATCAGGATGGTCGCCTCGGGGCCCAGCTCCTTGCCGAGGACGATGGCCCCGGCAAGTGCGTGGGCGGACTCGATCGCCGGGATGATCCCCTCGGTGCGGCTCAGGAGCCGGAAGGCCTCCATCGCCTCGGCGTCCGTCGCGGGGACGTACGTCGCCCGCCCGGTGTCGGCGAGCCAGGCGTGCTCCGGTCCGACGCCCGGGTAGTCGAGGCCGGCGGAGATGGAATGGGACTCGACGGTCTGGCCGTCGTCGTCCTGCAGGACGAAGGTGCGGGCACCGTGCAGGACACCCGGACGACCGCGGCCGATGGACGCGGCGTGCCGAGGGGTGTCGACGCCGTCGCCGGCAGCCTCCACTCCGTAGAGCGCGACCTCCGCGTCGTCGAGGAAGGCGTGGAAGATACCGATGGCGTTGGAGCCGCCACCGACGCAGGCGACGACCGCGTCGGGAAGTGAACCGTTCAGCTCGAGGAGCTGTGCGCGGGCCTCTTCTCCGATGATCTTCTGGAAGTCGCGGACCATGACCGGGAACGGGTGTGGGCCCGCCGCGGTGCCGAAGATGTAGTTCGTGGTCTCGACCGACGCGACCCAGTCGCGGTACGCCTCGTTGATGGCGTCCTTCAGGGTCCGCGACCCCGTCGTGACGGGGATCACGGTCGCGCCGAGGAGCCGCATGCGGGCGACGTTGAGCGCCTGGCGCTCGGTGTCGACCTCGCCCATGTAGATGGTGCAGTCGAGGCCGAAGAGTGCGGCCGCCGTGGCCGTGGCCACACCGTGCTGACCGGCCCCCGTCTCGGCGATGACGCGGGTCTTGCCGATGCGCTTCGTGAGGAGCGCCTGGCCCAGGACGTTGTTGATCTTGTGCGAGCCGGTGTGGTTGAGGTCCTCGCGCTTGAGGAAGATGCGCGCACCACCGGCCGATGCGGCGAAGCGTGGCACCTCGGTGATGATCGACGGGCGGCCGGCGTAGTCGCGGAGCAGCGTCGTCAGCTCGGCCTGGAAGCTCTCGTCGGCCTTGGCGGCCTCGTAGGCCGTCGCGAGCTCGTCGACCGCGGCGATGAGCGCCTCCGGCATGTAGCGTCCGCCGAAGTCGCCGAAGAACGGACCTGCTTCGTCTCGGAGGTGCGTCGGTTCCGCGTGGGCGGGGGTGGCTGGTGACATGGTCATGCGGTGGCTCCCAGGAACTGTTCGAGGGTGGCGACGGGGTCGCCGGTGACGAGCGCCTCGCCGACCAGGACGACGTCGGCGCCGTCACGTCGGTAGGCGGCGACGTCGGCGGCGCGGAGCACAGCGGACTCGGCCACCTTGACGGCGTCGGCGGGGAAACGGTCGGTCAACGATCCGAAGAGGTGTTGGTCGAGTTCGAAGGTGCTGAGGTTCCGCGCGTTGACACCGATGAGCCGCGCGCCGATGTCGCTCGCTCTGGCCAGCTCGTCGGCGGAATGGGTCTCGACCAGCGGGGTCATGCCGAGCTGCACGACGAGTTCATGCAGCGACGACAGGGTGGCCTGATCGAGTCCGGCGACGATCAGGAGGACCAGGTCGGCGCCGGATGCCCGGGCTTCGAACACCTGGTACGGCAAGGAGATGAAGTCCTTGCGCAGGACCGGGATGCGGATCGCGGCACGGACGGCCTCGAGGTCCTGCAGCGAACCGCCGAACTTCCGGCCCTCGGTCAGCACGCTGACCGCGCTGGCACCACCCTGCTCGTAGAGCGAGGCGAGGAGCGCCGGGTCGGGGATGTCGGCCAGCGCGCCGCGGGACGGACTGGACCGCTTGACCTCGGCGATGATCTTGACCTGGTCGGCCGGGGCGAGCGCAGCGAGGGCGTCGATGGCCGGAGGGGCGTCGACAGCAGCGGCTTCGACGACTGCAGCCGGACGGCCCGCGAGGCGCCCGAGAGCGTCCTCCTTCGCGCCGGCCATCAGGTCGGCGAGCATGTTCAGTGCTCTTTCGCCACGGTCTTGGACCCGCCGACGCCGTAACCCGCCTTGGAGAGGACGCCGCCCGTGATCCACCCGAGGAGGAGGACGCCGGCGGAGGCCCAGACGAGGACGGGCATGTCGAGCCAGAAGAAGACCGTACCGGCGGCGAACGCGACCAACATGATGATCACGGCCGTCCAGGCGGCGGGCGAGTGTCCGTGGCCGGGGTCCGAGGGGTCGGTGCTCATGGTTCTCCTTCTGTGCGAGTGCGGGTTCCAGTGTACCGGCAACCGGCGCGCGGTTCCGTGCGTGGGCCACGAGTTCCCAGGTGGCCCGGGGTGCCGTCGGGGGTCGGCGGAGCGGTCAGCGCGTCGGGTCGTCGCCGCGGCTGAGGTCGTCCCAGGCGCCAACCGGGTCGGCGCTCGGGGCCGTCTCGACCTGCGTGAACCGGACGGTCTGGTACTTCTTCGACGGACCGGGCCACCGGCGGTGGGTGAGCACGGTCGCGAGCCCGGCGAGTGCGAGCACGACGCCGAGCACCAGGGTGATCGCCGGCCAGGCGGTGAGCGTGGTCGCCGCGACGAGGTCGATGGTCGACTGGCTCCCGGCGACGCCCGTGGCCTCGGTCACGGCCGCCGCGCCCGCGGTCGCCGGCGAGGCGAGCACGGCGATCGACGAGATCATGACGCAGGCGCCGATCACGGCCTCCAGCAGGCCGAGGATGATGCGGAACACCGGCCCGGCGATCGCCAGCGCGGCGACGAGGGCGAGACCGGCGAGGGCGAGTGCGGACAGGGCGGGAGCGGCGACGGAGCCGACCACGTCGAGCGCGCCGGAGTGTGGGCCGACGCCAACGAGGCTGATCGAGAGCCAGGTCTGGGTCCACGCCGCGAGGATGAGCGCGTCGGCGAGGACGGCGGTGACGAGGAGCAGGGTCTTCAGGCGGCGCTGACGACTGCGCAGAGCTCGTGACTCGAGCTCGTCAGCCTCGGACGGTTCGTCGCGCCTCGGCGGCTCCACCGGCCCGGACTGGGGTGCTGCAGTGCTCTCGGTCATGCTCCAACTCGATTCATGGTGTCGGCGATGGCGCTGCGACGACGTCGAGGCTCCGGCCGTCGAAACAGCTGCGTGTGCCCGTGTGGCAGGCAGCGCCGTGCTGATCGACCTCCACCAACAGGGTATCCCCGTCGCAGTCGTAGGCGAGCGCCCGGACGAACTGCACGTGTCCGGAGGTGTCCCCCTTGCGCCAGTACTCCTGTCGTGAGCGGGACCAGTAGGTGACCCGACCCTCGGTCATCGTCCGGCGGACGGCCTCGGCGTCCATCCAGCCGAGCATGAGCACCTCGCGGGAGTCCCACTGCTGCACGATCGCGGGGAGCAGGCCCTGCGCGTCGAAGGTGAGCTGCCCGATCGCGGTCTCCGGATCGGCGCCCACCGGGATGGTGATGTCCGCGCTCATGCCCGCACCGTCCAGCCGGCGTCGGCGAGTTCCTGTTTGACCTGCCCGATCGTCAACTCGCCGTTGTGGAAGACGCTCGCAGCGAGGACGGCGTCGGCCCCCGCGGCGATCGCGGGTGGGAAGTCGGCGAGGCGGCCTGCTCCCCCTGACGCGATGACCGGAACCCGGCTGATCTCGCGCATGGCGCTGATGAGCTCGGTGTCGAACCCGGCCTTGGTGCCGTCGGCGTCGATCGAGTTCACCAACAGCTCGCCCGCACCGCGGTCGATCGCCTCGGAGGCCCAGGCGAGCGCGTCGAGTTCGGTCTCACGTCGGCCGCCGTGTGTCGTGACGATCCATCCGGATGCGCTGCCGGCGTGTCGCTTCACGTCCAGGGAGAGGACGAGGACCTGAGCGCCGAAGCGGTCGGCGATCTCCCCCAGCAACTCCGGTCGGCCGATCGCGGCGCTGTTCACGCCGACCTTGTCCGCCCCGCTGGCCAGCAGCCGGGAGACGTCCTGGGTCGAGCGGACCCCGCCGCCGACCGTGAGCGGGATGAAGACCTGCTCGGCGGTCCGGCTGACGAGGTCGTAGGTGGTGTCGCGTTCGGCGACGGTGGCCGTGACGTCGAGGAAGGTCAGTTCGTCCGCGCCCTGCTCGGCGTAGCGCTTCGCGAGTTCGACGGGGTCGCCGGCGTCGCGGAGGTCGAGGAAGTTGACGCCCTTCACGACGCGCCCGTCGGCGACGTCGAGACAGGGGATGACTCGGGTGGCGAGTGACACGGAGGCCTCCGCAGAGCGACTGGGACGGGTGGTGAGGGACGGGCGATTCAGAGTCGGGCGGCGTGGATGGCCGTGACGAGGATGGCGCGTGCGCCGAGCTCGTAGAGGCGGTCCATGACGTCGTTCGCGTCGCCGCGAGGGATCATGACCCGGACCGCCACCCACTCGGGGTCGCGGAGCGGCGAGATCGTCGGCGACTCGATGCCACCGGCGACGGCGGTCGCCTGCTCGAGCAGCCGGACCGGGAGGTCGTAGTCGACGAGCACGTACTGCCGCGCGACGAGGACGCCCTGCAGTCGGCGGATGAGCGTCGCGGTGGTGGGCTTCGTCTCCGGCGACGCGATGAGCACGGCGGTGGAGTCGAGGATCACCGGGCCGAAGATGCCGAGGCCGGCCTTCCGGAGGGTCGTGCCGGTGGACACGACATCGGCCACCGCGTCCGCGACCCCGAGCTGGACCGCCGACTCGACCGCACCGTCGAGGTGGACGAGCGTCGCATCCACACCGGCGTCGCGGAGGAAGTTGCCGACGAGGCCGGGGTAGCTGGTGGCGACCGTCTTCCCCGCGAGATCGGAGAGCTCGGAGAACTCGTCGGCCGGACCGGCGAAGCGGAACGTCGACCCGCCGAAGCCCAGCTCGGCGAGTTCAGTCGCGGCGGAGTGCGAGTCCAGGAGCAGATCGCGCCCCGTGATGCCGATGTCCAGGGCGCCGGAACCGACGTAGGTCGCGATGTCGCGCGGACGGAGGTAGAAGAACTCGACGTCGTTCCGTGCGTCGACGACGTGGAGCTCCTTGGCGTCGCGACGGGTCGCGTAGCCGGCCTCCTGCAGCATCTCGACGGCGGTCTCGGACAGCGAGCCCTTGTTGGGCACGGCGACTCTCAGCATGGGGTGACTTTCGTGTTGTGCGATGGTGTCTCGACAGGGTGATCAGGAGGCGCGGCGGATGCGCCGCGACGTGCTCCTACAGATGTCGGTAGACGTCGGCGGGGGTGAGCCCCTTCGCCACCATCATCACCTGCACGTGGTAGAGCAGCTGGGAGATCTCCTCGGCCGTCTCGGTGTCGCTCTGGTACTCGGCCGCCATCCAGACCTCGGCGGCCTCCTCGACGATCTTCTTCCCGATGCCGTGCACACCCGTGTCCAGTTCGCGGACGGTGCCGGAACCCTCCGGCCGGGTCTCGGCCTTCAGGCGCAGCTCGTCGAACAGCTCGTCGAAGGTTTTCACGTGCTCCAGGGTACCGGTTCCGGGCGGCGGCGCGCACCGCGGACCCGCTGGACCGGCCCGCTGCGTCAGTGGGTGTGCGTCGACGCCTCGGCGGCGGCCCGGAGCAGCGCGATGTTCGAGGCCGGATCGGAACCGCTGTAGACGGCCGACCCCGCGACGAAGGTGTCGGCACCGGCGGCGGCCGCGATCCCGATCGTGTCCGCGGAGATCCCGCCGTCGACCTGGAGCCAGACGTCGAGACCGGTGCGTGCGACCTCGGCTGACAGCGCCTGCAGCTTCGGCATGGTCTCCGGCATGAACGACTGTCCGCCGAACCCCGGTTCGACCGTCATGACGAGCACTTGGTCGAACTCCGGCAGGAGTTCCAGGTACGGCTCGATGGGCGTGCCGGGCTTCACCGCGATCCCGGCACGCGCCCCGATGGAACGCAGGCGTCTGGCGAGGGCGACGGGGTCGCCGGTGGCCTCGGCGTGGAACGTCACCGAGAACGCCCCGAGCTCGGCGTAGCCGGGAGCCCATCGATCGACGTCCGAGATCATGAGGTGGACGTCGAGCGGGACCGGAGACACGTCCTGGATGCGACCGACCATCTGCGGACCGAACGTGAGGTTCGGGACGAAATGGTTGTCCATGACGTCGACGTGGACGAGGTCGGCGCTCGCGATCCGCTCCAGGTCGGCCTGGAGGTTCACGAAATCGGCGGACAGGATGCTCGGGTTGATGCGCGCGGACATGTGCTCGAGCCTATCGATCGACGGTGGGTCCGGCCGACTCCGCGGGCTTGCGGAGCAGCGCGATGTACATGGCGTCGGTGCCCTGTCGGTGCGGCCAGAGCTGGACCGCGCCACCGGGCGCCGCGGCGTCGAGCGGTTCGGTCGTGACCTGGTCGAGCACCGCGGAGGTGTCGAGTCGCTCCATCCCGGGGTGGGCTCGCAGCGCGCTCTCCACGATCAGTGCCGTCTCGCCGACGTGCGGCGAACACGTCACGTACGCCACGATCCCGCCGGGAGCGAGCGCGGTGATGGCGGCGTCGAGCAGTGAGCCCTGCAGTCGGGTGAGTTCGGAGACGTCCTTCGGGGTCTTCCGCCACCGCGCCTCCGGTCGTCGTCGCAGCGCGCCGAGCCCGGTGCACGGGGCGTCGAGGAGGATTCGGTCGTAGCTCCCGGGATGCTCCGCAGCGAGCTTCGTGCCGTCGGCGGTCGAGACCGACACCTCGAGCGGGACACCTGCGAGGGCGCGTTCCACGAGACGGGCCCTCGCAGGGACCAGTTCGTTCGCATCGAGGCGTGCCTCCCCGGCGAGAGCCTCGGCGGCCAGGAGTGCCGCCTTGCCACCCGGGCCCGCGCACAGGTCGAGCCATCGCTCGCCGGGCCGCACCGGTACCGCCCGCGTCAGCGCGAGCGCGGCGAGCTGCGAGCCCTCGTCCTGGACGCGGAGGCGGCCGCCGCCGGTCCCGACGAGCTGGACCGGGTCGCCGCCGGGGTTGCGGAAGCCGTATGGGGAGAAGCGGTTCGGCTCGGCGTCCTCGGGCCGATCGGCGAGCCCCGGGAGCGCGATGAGGTTCACCTGCGGGGCGAGGTTGTCCGCGGCCAGCGCCTCCTCGAGTTCGTCGCCGCGGTCCTGCAGGTCGAGCGCCTGCCTGATGGCCCGAACGACCCACGACGGGTGGGCGGTGCTCACTGCCAGGCGATCGGTGTCGTTCGTGACCTCACCCAGCAGGATCCGCTCCCACTCGGCGGGTTCGGTCCGCGAGATGGTGCGGAGGACACCGTTGGTGAAGCCGGCCGCCGACCGCGAACCGGCGGACCGGGCGAGTTCGACGGACTCGTTCACGGCGGCGTGGCCTGCGACGCGCATGGAGAGCAGCTGATGGGCACCGAGCCGCAGGACGTCGAGGATGGCGTCGTCGATCTCGGTCACGGGACGCTTCGCCGCGTGCGCGATGACGCGGTCGTAGTACCCGCGTCGGCGAAGGGTGCCGTACGTCAGCTCGGTCGCGAGGCCGGCGTCCGCCGGACTCAACTTCGCCTCGGCCAGCCGGTGTGGCAGGAGGAGGTTCGCGTAGGCGTCCGAGGTGCTGACGGCGTGGATGACGTCGAAGGCCACTCGGCGTGCCGGCTGCACGGTCGCCGAGTCACGCGGACGCGTGGGACGCTGGCGTCCGCGGCGGGGTTCCTCGTCGCGGGGCCGTCGGTCGCGGCGTCGCTGGCCCTCGGGCTGCTGGCCGCTCACGCGGTGACCAGCCGATCGGTTCCAGCGGACGCGCCGCGCCACCAGTCGGCGGCGGGCATCGCCGTGCGCCCGGCCGGCTGCACCTGCAGCAGTTGCAACGGTGTGTCCGCCGTGCCGACCAGGACGAGGCCGTCGATGGACGCGATCGTCCCGGGCGCCGGTGGGTCCGTCGGCATGGTCGTCGCGGGGACGGCACGGTGCACCTTCAGCCGTGACTCGTCGAGGAGGGTGAACGCGCCCGGTTCGGGCGTCACCCCGCGGATCTGCGACCACACGTCGGCGACGGGGCGGTCCCAGACGATCCGACCGTCCTGGCCGTCGAGCTTCGGCGCGAGCGACACCTCGCCCTGCTGCGGGGCCGCGACCGCGGTGCCGGCGGCGATGGCGGCGACGACCTCCGCGGTGAGCGGTGCGCCGAGCTCGGCGAGGCGGTCGAGGAGCTCCCCCGAGGTCTCGCCCTCGCCGATCGGCGTCTCCACCGTCGCGAAGACGTCTCCGGCGTCGAGAGCCGGCACGAGCTGGAAGACCGATGCACCGGTGACCGCGTCTCCGGCCATCACGGACCGCTGGACGGGAGCCGCGCCGCGCCAGGCCGGCAGCAATGAGAAGTGCAGATTGATCCAACCGTGTGCCGGCGCGGACAGGAGGGGTTCGCGGACGAGTCCGCCGTACGCGACGATCACGCCGAGTTCCGCACGGAGCGCGACGATCCGCGCGGTCGCGTCGTCGTCGAGACGTGCAGCGCGGATGACCGGGAGCCCGAGCCGTTCGGCGGCCGCTGCCACCGGTGACGGGGTCAGGATCCGCTTGCGGCCGAGCGGGGCGTCGGGTCGAGTGACGACGGCCGCGATCTCGTGCCCGGCCGAGACGAGGGCGTCGAGCGTCGGGACGGCGACGGCGGGGGTGCCGGCGAAGACCAGCCTCATGCGGTTCGGACTTCGTGGACGGGGTGGATCATGACAGCATCTCCGGATCGTCGAATCGTACTCTGAGTGTAGGCGGGGCTTTCGGCGCCCGCCTGCCGGGGGTCGGCCGTCGACGCTTCGCCGCCTGCGCGACGACGGTCGCCCGCAACTGCTCGGCGACCGCCCTGGCGTGGCCGTAGTCGACCCGCAGGATCGCGACGCTGTCCCCCGCTTCGTCGACGGTCGGGCCGAGCACGCGGCTCCGGTACTCGGCGGGCAGTGCGGCGAGAGCGGCATCGACGGCGTCGCGGGTGCCGGTGAGGGTCGCGCTCCGGACCGCGGGAGGGAACCCGAGCTCTCTGCGCTCGGCGAGTTCCTCACTCGCGAACCGCGGTTGCTGCCAGAGGGCGAAGGCGTTCGCCACGGGGGCCTCGACGCCGATCAGGAGCACCGGCGCGCGTGGAGCGGCCAGAGCTGCGGCGTTCGACCACCACCGCAGGCAGTCCTCGGCGACGCGGAGCGACTCCCGCGCCAGCATGCGGTCGGCGTCGACCAGGAGGACGGCGGCATAGCCGCCCGCGGCGACGGGCTCCGCGCCTCGGGTCGCGATCACCAGCGCCGGCTCCGGGCCGACCTCGAACTTGGGGGCGTCTCCGTCCGACACCACGACCCGGTACCGGGGGAACGCCCGGCCCAGTTCCTCGGCGGTCCGGCCGGTGCCGGCGGCCGTGACGCGGAACGCGGTGTCGTGACAGGTCTCGCACGACCACCCAGCCGCGAGGTGACCGCACCAACGGCAGGAGGGCTGCGAACGGGCTGTGGCGAGTTGGAGTGGACCGTGGCACACCGAGCAGTGGGCCCTCGTCCCGCACCGTCGACAGGCGAGGTGCGGCGCGTACCCCGGCCGCGCGACCTGGACCAGCACGGGTCCGTGATGCAATGCCTCGTCGACCGCGCGCCACGCGCTCGACGGGATCCTCGCCTGGCTCGTCATGGCGTCGTCGCCGCTGGCCCGGCACACGACGACTCTCGGTCGTATCGGCGGGGTGGGTGCGACCTCGTGCAGCCAGCCGAGTTCGACGAGTCGCTGCGTCTCGGTACTGCGCGAATGCGCGGCGAAGACAAGGGCGGATCCGCTCATCTCCTGCCGGGTCAACGCGACGTCGCGGGCGTGCACATAGGGGGCGAGCTGCTCCTGATGGAGGGGGTCGCCGTCGTCCCAGAGGGCGATGAGTCCGAGGTCGTGCGCCGGTGCATAGACGGCCGACCGGTTGCCGACGACGATCCGCGGCACCGGATGCAGTCCGTCCAGGTAGGAGCGGTAGCGAGCAGCGGGGGTCTGCTTGGCGTCGGCCCTCGCGACCGCGGCACCGACACCGAGGTCGTCGAGCGCCGCAAGGAGGTGTTCGACGTCCCGGTAGTCGGGGACGCACAGGATCGCGCTTCTGCCCTCGGCCAGCTGGTTCACGGCGAGAGCCGCCAGCGTGAAGGACCAGTCCGGGAGCCAGACGCCCGCGCTCGTCGCGGTCAGGGTGGGGATCGCGCTGATCGCGTACCGCTCCCCCGGCGCGAGCCGGTCGAGGGAGCCGGGGGCGAACCCCGGGACGGTGCGCCGCTCGACCGACGGAGGCTCCGGCGGGGCCGCGGCGGCCCAGGTCTTCTCCACCCGGACCTGTCGCGGCGGGATCGCGAGACGCAGGACGTCCATCGCGCTGCCGGCGCTGCGATCCGCGACACGGCGAGCGAGCGTCCACAGGGTCGGGGTCAGGACCGGTACCGACGACACGACCGAGCTCAGCGGGCTGAGCGCCCCGCCGAACTCGCTCGAGTCGGCGAGGTCCACGATGAACCCGTTCGCCGACCGCCCGGCCGAGCGCAACGGGACCGAGACGCGCGCGCCGAGCACGGCGTCATCGGCCAGCTCGTCGGGAATGGCGTAGTCGAACAGATGGTCGAGCTGTGGCAACGGGGAGTCGAGTACCACCCTGGCGACCCTCGCGCCGACCACGGCTACAGCCCGGCTGCTGACCGCAACGCCTCCACCCGGTCGAGACGCTCCCACGTGAAGTCGGGGAGCTCGCGGCCGAAGTGCCCGTACGCCGCCGTTGCGGCGTAGATGGGGCGGATGAGGTCGAGGTCGGCGATGATCGCGGCCGGACGGAGATCGAAGACGTCGCGGATCGAGCGCGTGATGTCCGCCTCCGGCACATGGGCCGTCCCGAAGGTCTCGACGTAGAGCCCGACCGGCGCGGCCTTGCCGATGGCGTAGGCGACCTGCACCTCGAGACGTTCGGCGAATCCGGCGGCGACCGCGTTCTTCGCCACCCAGCGCATGGCGTATGCGGCCGAGCGGTCCACCTTCGACGGGTCCTTCCCGCTGAAGGCTCCACCGCCGTGTCGAGCCGCTCCGCCGTAGGTGTCGATGATGATCTTGCGTCCGGTGAGCCCCGCGTCGCCCATCGGGCCACCGACGACGAAGATGCCGGTCGGGTTGATCAGGTGCGTCACGTTCGAGCTGTCGAGTTCGACCGTCGCGAGGACCGGTTCGATGACGTGACGCTGGACGTCGCGACGCAGCTGCTCCGTGGAGACACCCGGATTGTGTTGCGTGGAGACCACGACCGTCTCCACAGTCTTCGGGAGGAAGCCGTCGTATCCGATGGTGACCTGGGTCTTGCCGTCCGGGCGCAGGTAGTCGAGCTGGCCGGACTTGCGGACCTCGGCGAGTCGCTCCGCGAGACGGTGTGCGATCCAGCTGGGCAGCGGCATGTACTGCGGCGTCTCGGTGGTCGCGAACCCGAACATGATGCCCTGGTCGCCGGCGCCCTGGAGGTCGTAGGCGTCGACACTGGACTGCTCGCGGGACTCGAAGGCATGGTCGACTCCGGCGGCGATGTCCGCGGACTGCGAGCCGATCGACACGCTCACGCCGCAGGAGTCGCCGTCGAATCCGATGTCGGACGAGGTGTAGCCGATGGACCGGATGCGCTCGCGGACGATCGTCGGGATGTCGACGTAGCCGCTCGTGGAGACCTCACCGGCGACATGGACGAGACCGGTGGTGACGAGCGTCTCGACGGCGACTCGACTGCGCGGATCCACCTCGAGGAGCGCGTCGAGGATGCTGTCCGAGATCTGGTCGCAGATCTTGTCGGGATGCCCCTCGGTCACGGATTCGGAGGTGAACAGGCGCAGCTCGGTCATGCGGTCTCCCGTCGGAAGTGGTGATGCGATGGTGGAGGGATCGGCCGTCGCGGTGTTCCGGGGCCGGACCGTTCATCACTCTAGTCGAGGCCTCGGACACGTCGTCCGTCCATGACGCAAGGCGTCGCGGTGGTGGGAACGGGCCCGACACGACGAATCCGCCGGTCGTCTGGCGCCCGGCGGATTCGTCGTGGTGAAGCGGTTATTCGGCGATCGGCTTGATCTGGAGCTTGTCCTCGTTGATCTCGTGCATCGCGATCGAGAGCGGCTTGTCCTCGACGGACGAATCGACCAGCGGCCCGACGTTGTCGAACAGGCTGCCCTCGTGGAGGTCGGCGTAGTAGTCGTTGATCTGGCGCGCGCGCTTGGACGCGAAGATCACGAGTGCGTACTTGGACTCGACCTTGGTGAGCAGAGAGTCGATGGGCGGATCGATGATGCCCTTGAGCTTGTCAGCCATGCAGGTTCACACTCCTCGTGTGGTTGTGTTCGGGGAAGATCGGATCGATGCGGGGTGCGCGTCGGACGTCAATCCCCGTGAATCTTCATCAAGTCTACGACCTCTTGGGCCGCGCGGGCCACGTCGTCGTTGACGACACGGTGGTCGAACTCGTCCGCGGCGGCCAGTTCGACCTTCGCGGTGCGCAGTCGGCGCTCCCGTTCCTCCTCGTCCTCGGTGCCTCGTCCGACCAGTCGACGGACCAGTTCGTCCCAGCTCGGGGGCAGCAGGAACACCAGGGTCGCCTCCGGCATCGCCTCCCGGACCTGCCTGGCACCCTGGATGTCGATCTCGAGCAATGCGCTGTCGCCGGCCGCGAGCGCTCGCTCGATCGGCTCGCGTGGCGTGCCGTAGCGGTACGCGTTGTGGACCGTGGCGTGCTCCAGCAGGCGGTCGCCCTCGATGAGGCCGTCGAACTCGTCGTCGGTCACGAAGTAGTAGTTCACCTCGTGCTGCTCCCCCGGCCGGGGCTTGCGTGTCGTGGCCGAGACGGAGAGGTGCACCTCCGGGTAGTGGTCGCGGATGTAGGCGGCCACCGTCCCCTTGCCGACGGCCGTCGGGCCGGCGAGCACGACGAGTCTGCTGCGCGCGGTGCCCGGGTAGCGTTCTGCGATGAAGGCGCGGAGGCGATCCCGCTGCAGTCGGCCGAGACCGCCGAGGCGCTTGACCGAAGAGATGCCGAGCGATTCGAGGATTCGCCCCAGTTTGGTGACGCCGACACTCGGGATGCTGAGGAGGTACTCGGTGATGCGGATGCCGCCCTCGATACCGTCCGGATCGGCGGTCGCGGCGTCGAGCACCTCCAACGGGGTGCGGGCGCCGGAGGCGATGGACGCCTTGACGGTCGCGCGGGCGCGGCGTTTGCGAACGGCCTCACGCGAGGCTGCGGCCCGATCGACCTCCGGCATGTTCCTACTGGGCTGGTCCTGCTCCTGGTCAACCACGGGCGCTCCTCACGGCTGCGACGGAACGTTCGACGGCGTCCGCGATCCCCGACGGTCCGGCCGCGAGGATGCTCCGGGACTCGGAGACGATGACGCCCGGCGCGAGGTCGCCGTAGATGGATCCGAGGTCGGCGACCGAGGCCCCCTGGTGGCCGAACCCGGGTGCCAGGATCGGGAGCGTGGTCGTCGGCGGTACCTCCGTCAGGCCGAACTCCTCGAGACGGAGCGTGGCTCCGATGACCGCACCGATCGAACCGGTCGCCCCGGGGTGGTGCCGTGCGTTCCAGTGGTCGATCTCCTCGAGCATCGACGCCGCGACGGTGAGGCCGGCCCTGTCCTCGGCGAGCTGGACGTCGCGACCCTCCGGGTTCGAGGTCGCCGTCAGCACGAACACGCCCTTGCCGTGCTGCTCGGCGAGCTCGAGTACCGGCTGCAGTGAGCCGAAGCCGAGATAGGGGTTCACGGTGAGGGCGTCGACCTCCAGCGGTGAACCGGGGGTCAGCCACGCTTCGGCATAGCCCTCCATGCTCGTCCCGATCTCACCGCGCTTGGCGTCGCCGATCACGAGGAGCCCGGCGTCGCGTGCCGCGGCGAGGACCCCTTCGAGGGCGATGTACCCGGCCGACCCGAACCGTTCGAAGAACGCCACCTGCGGCTTGACGATCCCGGCGCGACCCGCTGCGGCCTCGACGACGGCGAGGCCGAAGGCCCCCGCGCCGGCGGCGGTGTCGGGCAGTCCCCACGCCTCGAGCAGGAAGCGGTGCGGATCGATGCCGACGCAGAGTCGGCCCGACCGGACGAAGACCTCGTCCAGTCGGGTTCCGAAGGAAGCCGTCACGAGCGCGCAGCCCGATCGAGTGCGTACTCCTGGAGCGAGCGGACCTCGAAGCCCCCGCCGAGTGCCTCGAAGGAGCCGACCGCTGCGGTGAGCTGCGCGATCGTCGTGAAGAGCGGCTTGTCAGCCGCGACAGCAGCCGCGCGGATCTCGTAGCCGTCCGCGCGAGCCGACCGGCCACTCGGGGTGTTGATGACCATGTCGACCTCGTCGCGGTTGATCAGGTCGACGATCGAGTCGTCCTCGCCCGCGGCCGTGGTCTCGCTGTACTTGCGCACCGTCCGGGCACTGATGCCGTTCCGGTTCAGTACCTCGGCCGTGCCGTCGGTCGCGAGGATGTCGAACCCGAGCTGTTGGAGGCGCAGCACCGGCAGGATGATCGAACGCTTGTCGCGGTCGGAGACCGAGACGAACACCGTTCCGCTCGACGGCAGGCCGCCGTAGGCCGCCTCCTGGCTCTTCGCGAACGCGCGCGGGAAGTCCTTGTCGATGCCCATCACCTCGCCGGTGGAGCGCATCTCCGGGCCGAGCACACTGTCGACGATCTGGCCGTCCTTCGTGCGGAAGCGCTTGAAGGGCAGCACAGCCTCCTTGACCGACACCGGGGAGTCGATCGGCACGCGGGAGCCGTCGACCGGGGGCAGGAGCCCCGAGTCCTTGAGCTCGGCGACCGTCGCACCGGTCATGATGAGTGACGCGGCCTTCGCCAGCGGGATGCCGAGCGCCTTCGACACGAACGGCACGGTGCGGGACGCACGCGGGTTCGCCTCGATGACGTAGAGGATGCCGGCGCCGATCGCGAACTGGACGTTCAGGAGACCACGCACGCCGATCCCCTGGGCGATCGCGAGCGTCGCGTTCCGCACGCGGTCGATCTCGGCGCGACCGAGCGAGACGGGCGGGAGGGTGCAGCTCGAGTCGCCCGAGTGGATACCGGCCTCCTCGATGTGCTCCATGACGCCACCGATGTAGAGCTCCTCGCCGTCGAACAGGGCGTCGACGTCGATCTCGATCGCGTCGTCGAGGAAGTGGTCGACGAGCAGCGGCTGGGCCGGGCCCACGATGCCCTGGTCCTCGATGCGCACGAAGTAGTCCGTGAGCGAGGCGCTGTCGTAGATGATCTCCATGCCGCGTCCGCCGAGCACGAAGCTCGGGCGGACGAGGACCGGGTAGCCGATCTCCTCGGCGACGCGCAGCGCACCCTCGATCTCCACCGCGGTGCCGTTCTTCGGTGCGACGAGGCCGGCGGCGTCCAGGATCTCCTGGAACTGGCCGCGCTCCTCGGCGAGGTCGATGGCGGTCGGCGTGGTGCCGAGGATCGGGACGCCTGCGGCCTCGAGCCCCTTCGCAAGCCCGAGCGCCGTCTGTCCACCGAGCTGGACGACGACACCGACGAGTTCGCCCGACTCGCTCTCGGCGTGGATGACCTCGAGGACGTCCTCGAGCGTGAGCGGCTCGAAGTAGAGTCGGTCGCTCGTGTCGTAGTCCGTGGAGACCGTCTCCGGGTTGCAGTTGATCATGATGGTCTCGAAGCCGGCGGCCTGCAGCGCGAAGGACGCGTGCACGCAGGAGTAGTCGAACTCGATGCCCTGGCCGATGCGGTTCGGGCCGGACCCGAGGATGACCACCTTGCGGCGGTCGCTCGCGACCACCTCGGTCTCCGTGTCGTAGCTCGAGTAGTGGTACGGGGTGAGGGCCGGGAACTCGCCGGCGCACGTGTCGACCGTCTTGTAGACCGGGCGGACTCCCAGGATGTGCCGGACCTCGCGCACCTCCTGCTCGCCGAACCCGCGCAGCTGACCGATCTGCGCATCCGAGAAGCCGTGGTTCTTCGCGGTACGGAGCACCTCGGTGTCGAGGCGTTCCGCCGCGGCGATCCAGTCGGCGACGTCGTTGATCAGGACGATCTGATCGATGAACCACGGGTCGATCTTGGTGGCCTCGAAGACCTGCTCTGCGGTGGCACCCTTGCGGAGCGCCTGCTGCACGACGACGATGCGGCCGTCGGTCGGGGTCTTCATGACCTCGAGCAGTTCCTCGACGCTGCGGGACTCGTCGCCCCAGTGGAAGCTGGAACCGCGCTTCTCGAGCGACCGCAGCGCCTTCTGCAGGGCGGTGGCGTAGTTGCGTCCGATGGCCATCGCCTCACCCACCGACTTCATGGTGGTCGTGAGCGTCGGGTCGGCGGCGGGGAACTTCTCGAACGCGAAGCGCGGGACCTTCACGACGACGTAGTCGAGCGTGGGCTCGAAGCTCGCGGGCGTGACCTTCGTGATGTCGTTCGGGATCTCGTCGAGGCGGTACCCGATGGCCAGCTTCGCCGCGATCTTCGCGATCGGGAAGCCGGTCGCCTTCGAGGCGAGGGCACTCGAGCGGGAGACGCGCGGGTTCATCTCGATGACGATGATGCGGCCGTCGGCCGGGTCGACCGCGAACTGGATGTTGCAGCCGCCGGTGTCGACGCCGACCGCGCGGATGATGTCGATACCGATGTCGCGGAGCTTCTGGTACTCGCGGTCCGTCAGCGTCAGGGCGGGGGCCACCGTGATGGAGTCGCCGGTGTGCACGCCGACCGGGTCGACGTTCTCGATCGAGCAGACGACGACGGTGTTGTCGGCCGTGTCGCGCATGAGCTCGAGCTCGTACTCCTTCCAGCCGAGGATCGACTCCTCGAGGAGCACCTCGGTGGTCGGGCTCTGGTGGAGGCCGTCGCCGACGATCCGACGGAGCTCCGTCTCGGTGTATGCGAATCCCGAGCCGAGGCCGCCCATGGTGAACGAGGGGCGCACGACCAGCGGGTAGCCGAGGTCCTCGGCGTAGCCGACGGCCTCCTCGACCGTGTGGGCGATGTACGAACGGGCCACGTCCGCGCCCGCGTCGAGCACGAGCTGCTTGAAGATCTGGCGGTCCTCGCCCTTGTTGATCGCCTCGAAGTTCGCGCCGATGAGCTCGACGTCGTACTTCTCGAGGATGCCGTGCTCGTGCAGCTGGATCGCGGCGTTCAACGCCGTCTGGCCGCCGAGGGTCGGCAGGATCGCGTCGGGCTTCTCCTTCGCGATGATCGTCTCGATGACCTGCCAGGTGATCGGCTCGACGTAGGTCGCGTCGGCGAAGTCGGGGTCGGTCATGATGGTCGCCGGGTTCGAGTTGACGAGGATGACCCGGACGCCCTCCTCGCGCAGCACGCGGCATGCCTGGGTGCCCGAGTAGTCGAACTCGGCGGCCTGCCCGATGACGATCGGCCCGGAGCCGATGACGAGGACGCTGTTGATGTCGTCGCGCTTGGGCACTAGTTGTTCTCCTTGGTGCTGGAAGTGGTGGCGTGGCCGGTCACGAGGTCGCGGAACCGGTCGAACAGGTAGACCGCGTCGTGCGGACCCGAGGCGGACTCGGGGTGGTACTGGACCGAGAACGCGGGGATGTCGATGCAGTTGATGCCCTCGACGACCTCGTCGTTCAGGCTGTAGTGGCTGACCTCGGCGAGACCGAACCCAGCGGGCGTCTCGTGTCTGCCCTCGATCGGCAGGTCGACCGCGAAACCGTGGTTCTGCGAGGTGATCTCCACCCGACCGGTCGCCTTGTCGAGGACCGGCTGGTTGATCCCGCGGTGACCGAACGGCAGCTTGTAGGTCTCGAAGCCGAGCGCGCGCCCGAGCAGCTGGTTGCCGAAGCAGATGCCGAAGTACGGCACGCCCGCGCGGAGCACGTCCTGCAGGAGGGCGACGTGCGCGTCGCTCGCAGCCGGGTCACCGGGGCCGTTGGAGAAGAACAGTGCGGACGGTTCGAGCGCGAGGACCTCGGCCGAGGTCACCGACTGCGGCAGCACCACGACGTCGAAGCCGCGAGCGGCGAGGTGGTTGAGCGTCGACGTCTTGACGCCGAGGTCGAGGACCGCGACGGAACCGACGCGCTCGCCCACCGCCGGCACGGTGTACTGCTCGGTCGTGGAGACCTGGCTCGACAGGTTCAGACCGGCCATCTGCGCGCCGGCCCGGACGAGACTGAGCTGCTCGGCGCCGGACAACTCGAAGTCCTCGCCGGAGAACACGCCGCCGCGCATGGAACCGGCGGAACGGATGTGCCGGGTCACCGCGCGGGTGTCGATGCCGCTGATGCCCACGACGCCGTCCTGGACGAGTTCGTCGTCGAGCGAGCGGTCCGCTCGGAAGTTCGAGACGACGCGCGACGCGTCACGCACCACGTATCCGGCGACCCAGACGCGGGCGGACTCCATGTCCTCGCGGTTGACGCCGGTGTTGCCGATGTGCGGCGCGGTCATCAGGACGATCTGTCCGGCGTAGGACGGGTCGGTCAGCGTCTCCTGGTAGCCGGTCATGCCGGTGGCGAAGACGACCTCGCCGAGCGTGCGGCCGGTCGCGCCGTAGGCGTGCCCGACGTAGCGGTTACCGTCCTCGAGGACGAGTACCGCTGGACTGGGTGGGGTGAAGGAGGTCATGGTCAAGCCCTCTCGTGAGGCGGTGGGGTGGAGTCGTCGGCCGAGGTGATGTCGGCGACGGTGTCTGGGGTGCCGGTCGGCCGGAATCCGGCGTCCGCGGCGGGGATGAGGCTCGTGACGGTGTCGATGATGCGGGCGCGGTCCGCCTGCTCGAGGACGCGGAAGGTGCTGTCCGCGATCACCGTCGGGACGGGGCGCCAGCTCAGGCGGATGAGCCCGCCCGGCTCGACGACGCGGTCGATCGTGAGGTTGGTCTGGTCGACGCCGACGATGCTCGTCGCCGGGATGAACGTCGGCCGCTCCCCCGGGACGTCGACGACGACTCCGGCGGCACCGAGCTCGAGCGTGACCCGGGATCGGTAGCGCAGTCCCTGCAACGCCAGCCGTTCGAGCGGCTGGTCGTGCTTCGACGTCGCGACGTAGAGGACCTCGACCGTCAGTGACGGGACCGGCCGCGGGTCGGGGAGCTCCGCGAGGGGACCGACCTGGGCGTCGCGCGCGACGCGGCGTCGCCAGGCGAGGGCCATGAGGGCGAGGATACCGAGGAGGACGAGGGCGACGAGGACGGCCGCGAGGATCCGCCCGTCCATCAGTGCTCGACCTCCGCGGATCGCGCGGCACGGCGTGCTGCGGCCGCGACCTGCTCCGTCGGGAGCACGGCGCCGTCCAGGACGGTCGCGTAGCCCCGGTGGAAGGTGGCGACGACGCGCCCGGGCAGCTCCAGTCCGAGGTAGGGCGAGTTCACGCCCTTGCCGGCAAGGTCGGCCGTGCCGAACGGACGGGTGGCGGCGGTGTCGTAGAGCACGACCTCCGCCGGAGCGCCGGCCTCGACCGAAGCCCCCTGCCCGGTGATCCGTCCGATCCTCGCCGGCGTCGCCGAGAGCACCCGGGCCACGTCGTTCCAGTCCAGGAGCCCGGTCGCGACCATCGACGCGTGCACGACGGAGAGGGCGGACTCGAGGCCCACCATGCCGTTCGCGGCGGCGTCCCACTCGCAGTCCTTGGCCTCGACCGGGTGCGGTGCGTGGTCCGTCGCGACGATGTCGATCGTGCCGTCTGCGAGGGCCTCGCGCAGTGCCTGGACGTCCTCCGCGCGTCGCAGGGGTGGGTTCACCTTGTACCGGGCGTCGTAGCTGGACACCAGCTCCTCCGTGAGGAGCAGGTGGTGTGGCGTGACCTCGGCCGTGACGGGGATGCCCCGGGCCTTCGCCCAGCGGATGACGTCGACGGAACCGGCCGTCGAGACGTGGCAGATGTGGAGGCGCGAACCCACGTGCTCGGCGAGGAGCACGTCGCGGGCGATGATCGACTCCTCGGCGACCGCAGGCCACCCGGTGAGCCCGAGTTCGCCGGAGAGGGCGCCCTCGTTCATCTGCGCACCGACGGTGAGCCGGGGCTCCTGCGCGTGCTGGGCGATCACGCCGTCGAAGGCCTTCACGTACTCCAGAGCGCGACGCATGAGCAGCGGGTCGGACACGCAGAGGCCGTCGTCCGAGAAGACGCGGACTTTGGCACGCGAGGAGGCCATGGCGCCGAGTTCGGCGAGTCGTTCCCCGGCGAGTCCGACCGTCACGGCACCGATCGGCTGCACCGTCGCGTAGCCGGCGCGCTCACCGAGCGACTGCTCCTGCTCGACGACCCCGGCCGTATCGGCCACCGGCGAGGTGTTGGCCATCGCGAACACCGCGGTGAAGCCGCCGGCGGCTGCGGCACGCGTGCCGGTGAGCACCGTCTCGCTCTGTTCGAACCCGGGTTCCCGGAGGTGCGTGTGGAGGTCGACGAGCCCGGGTAGCGCGAGGAGGCCGTCCGCGTCGACGACGGTCGCGCCGACGGCGCTCAGCCCGGTGCCGCGTTCCGCGATCCGACCGTCGCGCAGGAGGAGGTCGGTGCGTGTCCCGTCGGCGAGCGTCGCTCCGGTGATCAGGGTGACGTCGTGGTTCGAAGTGTGCTCAGACACGGGTGGATTCCTCTCGATCGCCGGACAGCAGCAGGTACAACGCGGCCATCCGGACCGACACCCCGTTGGCGACCTGTTCGAGGACGGTCGACCGGGGTGAGTCGGCTGCCCCGGACGAGATCTCCAGACCGCGGTTCATCGGCCCGGGGTGCATGACAATGCTAGCCGGATCGAGGCGGGCGAGCCGCTCGTCGTCGAGCCCCCAGCGCCTGGAATACTCCCGGCTGTTCGGGAAAAAGGCGGCGTGCATGCGTTCGGACTGGATCCGGAGCATCATCAGCACGTCGGGACGCTGGGCGATCGCGTCGTCCAGGTCGTAGCGGACGGTTGCCGGCCAGGGGCCGAGGTCCACCGGAAGCAGTGTCGGCGGGGCGACGAGGGTGACCTCGGCGCCGAGCGTGTCGAGCAGCCAGACGTTCGAGCGGGCGACCCGGGAATGCAGGATGTCGCCGACGATCGTCACCGCCACCCCGTCGAGCGCGCGACCGCGGGAACGCTCGCCGTGGAGGCGCTTGCGCATCGTGAACGCGTCCAGGAGGGCCTGCGTCGGGTGCTCGTGCGTCCCGTCCCCCGCGTTCAGGATGCCGGCGTCGATCCAGCCGCTGTCGGCGAGGGTCTGCGGCGCACCGGAGGCGGAGTGTCGGATCACGACGGCGTCGGCATGCATCGCGGCGAGGGTCTGTGCGGTGTCCTTCAGGCTCTCGCCCTTCGAGACGCTCGACCCCTTCGCGCTGAAGGTGATGACGTCTGCGGACAGCCGTTTGGCGGCAGCCTCGAACGAGATGCGCGTGCGGGTCGAGTCCTCGAAGAAGAGGTTGACGACCGTCTTCCCACGGAGGGTCGGGAGCTTGCGGACCTCGCGGAACTGTGTCTCGGCCATGTCCTCCGCGACGTCGAGGATCTCGATCGCCTCGTCGCGGGTGAGGGTCTTCGTCGACAGCAGGTGCCTCATTCGCTGCTCCCCTCGATCGTCACCGAGTCGTCGCCGTCGAACTCGGTGAGCCGGACGAAGATGCGCTCCGCCTGCGAGGAGGGCAGGTTCTTCCCCACGAAGTCCGGTCGGATGGGGAGCTCGCGGTGCCCGCGGTCGACGAGAGCAGCGAGCCGCACGACGCGCGGGCGGCCCAGGTCGGTCAGAGCGTCGAGGGCGGCACGGATCGTGCGTCCCGAGTACAGGACGTCGTCGACGAGGACGACCGTGCGCCCGTCGATCCCCTGTGGCGGCAGCGTCGTGGGTTGCGGTGCACGGGTCGGGTGCTTCGCCAGGTCGTCGCGGTACATCGTGACGTCGAGTGCACCCGAGACGATGGTCGCGCCCGAGATCGAGGAGATCGTGGCGGCGATCCGCTTCGCGAGGATGACCCCGCGCGTCGGGATGCCCAGGATCACGAGGTCGTCTGCTCCGCGGTTGGACTCGAGGATCTCGTGGGAGATCCGAGTCAACGCCCGCGCGATGTCAGCTTCGTGCAGCACGGTACGTGCGCTCATCGCCGACTCCCTTCTCCGCCTCTCTGGACGGTCTTAAAGGTTGTCTTGGTCAACACCCGAGCCTAGCAGTCGGATCAGGCCTCGTAGAGCTCCAACGGGAGGCCGTCGGGATCGAAGAAGAACAGCATCTTCCGCGAGGTGTGCGGGTCGATCCGGACGTCTTCGACGCGGACACCCAGCTCCACCAGACGGGCGTGGCCGGCGTCGACGTCGTCGACCGCGAAGGCGAGGTGCCGCAGTCCGAGCGCTTCGGGTCCGGATGCGCGTGCCGGCGGGTCCGGGAAGGAGAACAGCTCGATGAGGTATTCACCGTTCAGGGCGAGGTCGCCCATCCAGGAGTCGCGCTCGGCCCGGTACACCTCGGTGAGCAGCTCGCAGCCGAGCACCGAGGTGTAGAAGCGCTTCGAGCGCTCGTAGTCGCTGGCGATGATCGCGATGTGGTGCACGCGCTTCAGCGGCAGGGCCGGACCGGTCTCGTCGCTCATCGTCACCGCGGGTTGATCTGCGAGATCTTGCCGAGTAGGCCGTTGATGAAGCCGGCCGAGTCGTCGGTCGACAGCGTCTTGGCCGCCTCGACCGCTTCGTCGATGGCGACGCCGTGCGGCACCTCGTCGTTGAACAGGATCTCCCAGATCGCGATCCGGAGGATGGCCCGGTCGACCGTGGGCATCCGCGCGAGCGTCCAGCCCTGCGCGTAGGTCTCGATCTGTTCGTCGATCTCCTCGGCGTGGTCACCGACGCCGTCGACGATCTCTCGCGCGTACAACCACGAGGCCTGGCGGTCGGGCTCGCTGACAGCGCGAGACGCTTCTGCGGACAGGACTTCAGCGAGGGTCTGCTGACGGACGTCGGCCTGGTACAGCAGATCGAGGGCGCGCTTGCGCGCCTTGGTACGAGCGCTCACTCGTTGACGCGACCGAGGTAGTCACCCGTGCGGGTGTCGACCTTGACCTTGGTGCCGGTCTCGAGGAAGAGCGGGACCTGGATCTCGTAGCCGGTCTCGACGGTCGCCGGCTTCGTGCCACCGGTCGAGCGGTCGCCCTGGAGCCCTGGTTCCGTGTAGGTGACCTCGAGGATGACCGACGCGGGGAGCTCGACGTACAGTGGGTTGCCGTTGTTGAGGGCGACCGTGACGTCCTGGTTCTCGAGGAGGAAGTTCTTGGTGTCGCCGACGACGACGGCGGGGATGGTGATCTGGTCGTAGTCGCTCTTGTCCATGAAGACGAAGGAGTCGCCGTCCGCGTACAGGTAGGTGAAGTCGCGGCGGTCGACGTTCTCGACGTCGATCTTCGTGCCGGCGTTGTACGTCTTGTCGACGACCTTGCCGGTCATGATGTTCTTCATCTTGGTGCGGACGAACGCGCCACCCTTGCCCGGCTTGACGTGCTGGAACTCGATCACCGTCCAGAGCTGCCCGTCGATGTTCAGGACGATGCCGTTCTTGATGTCAGCGGTAGAAGCCATGCGCGAGAATGTCCGTTCGTGGAAAGTGTGCGGCCGGATACGACCCAACGAACGAGTGTAACCGCTGCGAGGACCCGTGACCAACGCGCCCGTGGTGGACCAGGACGCCTCGCACGTCACTCGGCGCTGCGGCGGACCACGAGGTCGAGGGCGAGGCGGTACGAGTCGAAGCCGAAACCGGCGATCACGCCGGTCGCGACACCGGAGATCACGCTCGTGTGACGGAACGCCTCGCGGGCGTGTGGATTCGAGAGGTGCACCTCGACGAGCAGGAGGCCCGCCTTCGTGACCATGGCCGCCGCATCCCGGAGCCCGTAGCTGTAGTGGGTGAACGCAGCGGGGTTCAGGATCACGGACGTGCCGGAGTCGACGGCCTCGTGGAGCCAGCCGATCAGCTCGCCCTCGTCGTCCGTCTGACGCAGGTCGATCCGCGTCCCGTCGCCCGCGTCGGCCTCGAGCACGGTGCGCAGCGCAACGAGGTCGGCCGAGCCGTAGACATCGGGTTCACGGCTGCCGAGGCGGCCGAGGTTCGGTCCGTTGAGGACGAGCACGGTGGTCATGAGTCGAGGGTATCCGTTCGGGACGAGCGCTCACGGAGCGCGACGGCGTCGGTCAGGAGCCGATCTCCTGGTAGGCGGCGAAGAGCAGCGAGGTCTCGGGCCCCTGGAGGACGGTCGGCTTGGCGAGGTCGTCGAGCACGATGAACCGCAACATCGAACCACGCGTCTTCTTGTCGCGCTGCATCGTCGCGAGCAGGGTGTTCCAGCGACCCACCGGATAGGCGATCGGCAGGCTGAGGAGCTCCAGGACGTGACGGTGGCGATCGACGACCTCGTCCGACAGTCGGCCGGCGAGGCGGGACAGCTCGGCGACGTACATCATGCCGATCGCCACCGCGGCACCGTGTCGCCACTGGTACCGCTCGGCGTGCTCGATGGCGTGCCCCAGCGTGTGCCCGTAGTTGAGGATCTCGCGCAGGCCCTGCTCGGTGAAGTCCTCGCTGACGACGTCGGCCTTCATCCGGATCGCGAGCTCGATGCAGCGGCGGAAGGCGGGCGTGTCGGGGTTGGTCGCGGCGTCGACGTCGGCCTCGATGAGGTCGAGGATCTCCGGGTATCGGATGAACCCGGCCTTGGCCACCTCGGCGAACCCGGCGAGGATCTCGTTCTTCGGGAGGGTGTCGAGCGTGTCGAGATCGCAGACGACGGCGGCCGGGGCGTAGAAGGCGCCGACGAGGTTCTTGCCTTCCGCGGTGTTGATGCCCGTCTTGCCGCCCACGGCCGCGTCGACCATTCCGAGGACCGTCGTGGGGACCTGCACGAGCCGGACGCCGCGCAGCCAGGTGGCGGCGACGAAGCCGGCGAGGTCGGTGACCGCGCCACCGCCGAACCCGATGACCGCGTCCGAGCGCGTGAAGTCGGCCTGCCCGAGGACTCCCCAGCAGAACGCGGCGACCTCGACCCGTTTCCCGGCCTCGGCGTCCGGCACCTCGGCGAGCAGTACCTGGTACCGGTCGCTCAGGGTCTCGCGCAGCTTGGCCGCCTTCTCGCCCAGCGTCGCCGGGTGGACGATGAGGACCCGTTGCACGCCGCTCCCGAGGGCGTCGACGAGCACGTCCTCCAGCCCTCTCCCGATCGTGATGGGGTACGGGGAGGATCCCGTCACCTCGATGACGGTCCGTTCGGTCGGGGTGGTCGGTTCGGTGCTCATGCAGGCTCCTTCACCCAGGCGACGAGCTCGTCGACGATGCCTGAGATGGGTCGGTGCGAGGTGTCGAAGGTGACATCCGCGAGTCGTTCGTACACGGGACGCCGGGCGGCGGCGATGCGCGACCACGCGCCGGGGTCGTCGCGGAGCAGTGGACGCTTGTCGAGGTTGGCCCGTGCCAGCACGGCCTCCTCGGTGACCGTCAGCAGCACGACGCGTGCATCGGCGAGCTCACGCTGCGTGTCCTCGTCGAGGACCGCTCCCCCGCCGAGCGACACGATCGCCGGCTGCTCGAGCGCGCCGGCGACCGCCGCCCGCTCCAGGGCGCGGAAGTGCGCCTCGCCGTGTTGCTCGAAGATGCGCGCGATCGCGCCGTGCTCGCCGGACACGACGCTGTCGGTGTCGACGAACGGCAGGCCCAGGCGCTTCGCCAACTGCTTGCCGACCCGGCTCTTCCCCGACCCCATCGGTCCGATGAGGACGACGGGGAGTCGGAGATCGGCGGCCTGCTCAGGCATCGGCGCTGGAGGCGTGGTCGCCTCGCGTGCGCAGGTTGGACGGGATCGCTGCCAGGTATCCGTCGAGGTTGCGCTTCGTCTCGGGGACGGAGTCGCCACCGAACTTCTCGAGGACCGCTTCGGCGAGGACCAGGGCCACCATCGCCTCGGCCACGACACCGGAGGCCGGGACCGCGCAGACGTCCGAGCGCTGGTGGTGCGCGGTGGCGGCCTCGCTCGTCGCGACGTCGACGGTGCGGAGCGAGCGCGGGACGGTCGCGATCGGCTTCATGCCGGCGCGGACACGGAGGACGGTGCCGGTGGTCATGCCACCCTCGGTGCCGCCGGCGCGGTCGCTCTGTCGTGCGATGCCGTCGTTCTCCTGCACGAGCTCGTCGTGGGCCGCGGAACCGCGACGCGTCGTCGTGAGGAAGCCGTCGCCGACCTCCACACCCTTGATGGCCTGGATGCCCATGAGCGCTGCTGCGAGCCGTGCGTCGAGTCGGCGGTCCCAGTGGACGTAGGAGCCGAGTCCCGGTGGGAGTCCGTAGGCCAGGACCTCGACGATGCCGCCGAGGGTGTCGCCGTCCTTCTTGGCCGCATCGACCTCGGCGACCATGCGCTCCGAGGTCGCCTTGTCGAAGCAGCGCAGCGGATCGGCGTCGAGCGCGTCGACGTCGGCCGGGACCGGCAGCGGGCTGTCTTCGGGAACGCGCACGGGCCCGATCGACAGCGTGTGGCTGACCAGGGTGATGCCCAGCTCGCCGAGGAAGGAGCGCGCGACGGCACCCAGGGCCACTCGCGCAGCGGTCTCGCGTGCGCTGGCGCGTTCGAGCACGGGACGCGCCTCGTCGAAACCGTACTTCTGCATGCCCGTCAGGTCGGCGTGCCCGGGACGCGGACGGGTCAGCGCGGCGCTGCGGCCACGCGACTTGTCGGAGATCTCGGTCGGCTCGGGGCTCATGACCTCGGCCCACTTCGGCCATTCGGTGTTGCCGATGCGGATCGCGATCGGGCTGCCCATGGAGAAGCCGTGGCGGACGCCGCCGGACAGGTTGAGCTCGTCCTCCTCGAACTTCATGCGGGATCCTCGGCCGTAGCCGAGCTTCCGTCGGGCGAGGTCGGCGCGGACGCCGTCCATGGAGATGGGGACGCCGGACGGGAGTCCCTCGAGGACGGCGATGAGTTCCGGGCCGTGAGACTCTCCGGCAGTGAGCCAACGAAGCATGGTCCTATCCTTCCATAGAGCCGGGACGCGACCGTGCGCCTTCGGTCGACGGCCCGGCGGGTGTGCAGGCGGGCGACGGATGCGTGTGGAGCGGTCAGTGCGAGGCGACCGGCGCCCCGGTGTGATCGAGGTGGACCGTGTCGAGCATCGCCCGGAGCACCGTCGTCTCGTCCTCGATCGGCAGGAGCGGATCGCCGAGGACGAAGATCCGGACCTGGAGCAACGCCTGGTGCACGAGCATGGACAGTCCGCTGAGGACTGACCCGCCGGCCTGCGACCACGCCCCCGCGAGCACACTCGGCCACGGGTCGTACGCGACGTCGAGGAGGAGCGCGCCTGGAGCATGGGACAGGACCGGACCCGGTTCGGTGAGGGCGCCGCCGGGAAGGGTGCTGATCACGAGTGGTGCGTCAGGCGTCTCACCGTCGAGCGGCCCTGAGGCGAACCGCAGCCCCAGCCGGCCGGCGAGGTCCTCGAGTGGTCGCGCCTGGGCCGGTCGTCGGAGCGCCACGTGGACGTGCTCGGCACCGAGGTCCGCCGCGGCCATGATCGCCGAGGACGCCGTCGCTCCCCCGCCCAGGACGACAGCGGAGGCGATCGCGTCGACGCCGGCCGCCCCGATCGCGCGGACGATGCCGCCGACGTCGGTGTTGAACCCCTCGATCCGACGGGATCCGTCCTCGGCTCGGCGGAGACGCAGCGTGTTGACCGCCCCGGTCTCGGTTGCAGCGCGGTCGGCCACGTCGGCCAGCTCGAGCGCGCGATGCTTCAGGGGCATGGTCAGTGAGAGCCCGCGCCAGTCCGAGCCGAGGTCGTCGAGGAAGGCCGAGAGGTCGGCCGCCTCGAGTTCGTGGCGACCGTAGTCCCAGTCGAGCCCGAGCACCCGGTAGGCGGCCTCGTGCAGTGCCGGGGACTTGGAGTGGGCGATGGGCGCGCCGAGCACGGCGAGCCGCGCCTGCCCGTCCTCGCCGTGACCCGCCCCTGTTCCACTCATGTGCGCCACGCTCCCGCTACTGGTACTCGGGGTGCTCGTCCATCCAGGACAGCCACTTGTCGACCGCGGCCTCGTGCTCCTCCTGGGTGGTGGAGAAGATCGTCTCACCGGAGTCGAGGTTCCAGGTGACGAAGTAGAGCCATGGTCCGTCGGCCGGGTGCAGCGCGGCGTCGATCGCGAGGTCGCCCGGGTTCGAGATCGGTCGCACGACCATGCCCGGGTGGACGTAGGTGTTGTACGGGTTCGAGGCGTCGGCGCGCTCGGCGTCCGTGGTCGACACCCGGTGGGTGTTGCCCGTCCCGTACGCGACCGTGGCGTCGGACTGCAGCAGACCGCTCTCCCACTGGGCCGGGTCCAGCCGGTTGAGGAAGACCCGCGACACCTTGTAGTAGTCGTCGCGGAGGCCGGCCTCCTTCTGGATGAGCGAGGCCAGGACGATGGTCTTCCAACGGTCCTCGGGCTTCACCCCGGCGTCGTCGAGCGCCTGGAACGACCGGTTCACGAGGGTCTGGAGGACCGCGTGCGCATCGCCGCCGTCGGGGAGGCTGTAGGTCGCCGGGAAGAGGAACCCCTCGAGCGAGGTCGCCTCGGCGGGCAGGCCGAAGGACGCGACGTCGGCGGCCGCCGCCTGGAGTTCCTCCAGCGGGATGCCGGTGCCCTCCGCGATCGACGGCAGGGCGTCCTGCTCAGCGGTACCCTCGGGGATGACGAAGGTGTCCTCCATGCGGTTCGCCTCGTCGGTCAGTGCGGCAAGGGCGGATTCGGCGCTCATCTTGAGCTTCAGCTTGTAGGCGCCCGGGAAGAACTCCGGCTGGGTGGGCTGTGCGAGGAGGAGGTCGTAGAAGGCGTCGAACGACTTCGTGACCCCCGCGTCGTGCAGGCTCGTCGCGATGTCCTCGCCGATGTCGCCCTCGTTGACCATCACGACGGCCTCGCCGCTGCCGGCACCCTCGTAGTCGTTCGGTTCCTCCCAGCCGAGGACCTTGCGGATCTGCGGCTCGTAACTCGTCCACACGACCGCGGCGCACGCGACGAGACCCCCGACGACGACGATCGACACGATGAGTGCGATGAGTCCGCGTCGGCCACGTCGGCGCTTCGGCGGTTCCCCGCCGGCCAGCGCACGACGGCGCCCCCGATGGATCGGCTGCGGCCCACTGTCGTTCGCCGTGTCGTCCTCGGCGAGCAGGTCCTCGAACGCGGGGATGGTCGTGGTCCTGGCCCGGGGCGCTGAGAAATCGGTGTCGTCCGACTCGGGCGCACGTGAGGTCGGCCCGCTCAGGGGTGTGTCGCTCGCGGCAGGCTCGCTGACACTGGAGTCACCCGACGACGCCGTCGTGGGGTCGGCCGACGACGCAGTGCTCGGGGCCGGTTCGGCCGTGTCGCTCGTGGCGTCTTCCTCGACGGGCTCGGACGGCGTCGAGGCGGCTTCCGCGGCCTCACGCTGCTGACGTGCCTCGCGTCGGGACAGTGGCACCGGCTGCTCCCCCGCGGCGTTCCGTTCGGACGTGAAGAGGTCGGCGAGCGGATCGTCTGCTGGGTTGTTCTGAGGTGTCAGATTCGACACAGGCACGTCCTGTTCACGGGTCGACGGGGCTTCCGGGGGGTCGCCCCGAACCGCGTTCGGCGTCGAGGGCGTACTGCAAGAGTATGACGGCCGCCACCTGATCGACAATCGAGCGGGTCTGCTTCTGTCGTTTCCCAGCGGAGCGCAAGGCGCTGTGGGCGGTCACCGTCGTCAGCCGCTCGTCGACGAGACGGGCCGGGACACCGGTGATCGATCTGAGCCGGGCCGCGAACTCCCGGGCGTCCTGCGTGGACGCCGTGTCCTTCCCCGACAGGGCGATCGGGAGACCGACGACGAGCTCCACCGCGCCGAGTTCTTCGGCGATGACCGCGATCGCCCGGATGTCGGCATCGCCGCCGAGGTCCCGTGGGACCGTCTCCACCGGCGTGGCCAACAGGCCGTCGGGATCGCTTCTCGCGACCCCGACCCTGGCCTTCCCGACATCGATCCCGAGTCGGACTCCGCGGCGGAACTCGTCCGTCACGTCAGGCGATCTCGCGTGCGATCGCTGAGAGGGCGTCGCCGAGCGCGGTGGCGTCGACGCCGCCACCCTGTGCGAGATCGTCCTTCCCACCACCGTTGCCGCCGAGGACACCGGCAGCGACCCGGACGAGGACGCCTGCCTTGAGTCCGGCGTCGCGGGCACCCTGGTTCGTCGCGACGACGATCGCGGGCTTCCCGCCGACGACCGCGCCCAGGGCAACGACCGCCGGGCTCGCGCCGAGCTGCTCGCGGAGCTGCGTGACGAGCGTCCTGACGTCGTTCGGTGACCCGAGCTCGCCCAGATGCTCGGCGACGAGCGACACCGGGCCGACGTGGTGAGCGGTCTGCGCCAGTGCTGGGAGGCGTTCGCTCAGCCCGCGAGCTTCGAACGCGGCGATCTTCTTCTCAGCGGCCTTGAGGTTCGCGACGAGTTCGGCGATGCGGTCGGGCAGCTGCTCCTTCGGCGTCTTGAGGCTGCCGGAGAGCTGTGAGACGAGCGCCCGCTCGGCGGCGAGGTCGCGGAATGCCTCGAGTCCGACGAGCGACTCCACCCGACGGTTCGTCGAGCCGACTGACGACTCGCTGATGAGGTTGATCAACCCGATCTCGGCGCTGGAGCTGACGTGGGTGCCCGCACACAGCTCACGCGACCACGGTCCGCCGATGTCGACGACGCGGACGGTCTCGCCGTACTTCTCGCCGAACAGCGCCATGGCGCCGAGCGCCTTCGCGTCGTCGAGCGCCATCTCGCGGGTGCTCACCTGCAGGTTGTCGCGGATGGCGTTGTTGGAGATCTCTTCGATCTCCGACTTCGTCGCCGGCGACAGCGGCTGGTTCCAAGTGAAGTCGAGCCGCAGATACCCGGCCTTGTTCGACGAACCGGACTGGTGGGCGCTGTCGCCCAACACCTGTCGCAGGGCGGCGTGGATGATGTGCGTGCCGGAGTGCGCCTGCTGCGCGCCGCGGCGGTAGCTCGCGTCGACGATGGTCGTCGCCGGTGCGTCCACGCCGACCTCGCCCTGGCTCACCTGCACCTTGTGGGCGATGAGACCCTTGACCGGCTTCTGGACGTCGAGCACCTCGAGCTCGTATCCGGGACCGACGATGACGCCCTGGTCGGCCTCCTGCCCGCCGGACTCGGCGTACAGCGAGGTCTCCGCCAGGATCACCTCGGCGATGTCACCGGCGACCGCGCGCTGCACCGGGTGACCACCCACGATGATGCCGAGGATGCGGCTCTCGGTCTCGAGCTCGGTGTAGCCGGTGAACACGGTCTCGCCCTTGGCGCGGATGTCGCTGTAGACCGAGAGGTCGGCGAGGACGCTCTTCTTCGCCTTCGCGTCGGCCTTCGCCCGCTGGCGCTGCGCGGTCATGAGCGAATCGAACGCGTCGCGGTCGACGGAGAGGCCGGCTTCCTCCGCGATCTCGAGGGTCAGGTCGATCGGGAACCCGTAGGTGTCGTGCAGGAGGAACGCGGAGTCGCCGGCGAGGGCCGTCCGGCCCGTGCCCTTCGTCTGCTCGAGCGCGAGGTCGAGGATGGTCGTCCCGCTGGCCAGTGTCCGGAGGAAGGTCTCCTCCTCGGCGTAGGCGCTCTGCGAGATCCTGCCGAAGTCGGTCTCGACCTCGGGGTAGGCGGCCTTCATGGCGTCGCGCGACGCGGAGAACAGCTCGGGGAACGTCGCGGTGTCGACACCGAGGAGGCGCATCGCACGGACGGTGCGTCGCATGAGGCGGCGGAGGATGTACCCGCGTCCCTCGTTCGACGGGGTGATGCCGTCGCTCATGAGCATGAGCGAGGAACGCACGTGGTCGGCGATGACGCGCATCCGGACGTCGTCGTCGTGGTCGGCCCCGTAGCGACGGCCGCTCAACTCGGCGGCGCGATCGAGGACCGGGCGCACCTGGTCGATCTCGTACATGTTCTCGACGCCCTGCTTGAGGAACGCGACCCGCTCGAGCCCCATGCCGGTGTCGATGTTCTTCTTCGGGAGTTCGCCGACGATGTCGAAGTCGACCTTGCCGCGGACGTTCTCGATCAGGTACTGCATGAAGACGAGGTTCCAGATCTCGACGTACCGGTCGTCGTCGGTCGCCGGGCCGCCGTCGGCTCCGTACGCGGGACCGCGGTCGAAGAAGATCTCCGAGCACGGGCCGGCCGGTCCGGGCTGACCCGTCGACCAGTAGTTCGTGTCCTTGTCGAGCCGCTGGATGCGGTGCTCGGGGAGCCCTGCGACGCGCTTCCAGAGGTCGATCGCCTCGTCGTCGTCCTTGTACACGGTGACCCAGAGGTCCTTCTCGTCGAAGGCGAGGCCGCCGCTCGACTCACTGCCGGTCAGGAGCTCCCACGCGTAGGTGATCGCCCCCTCCTTGAAGTAGTCGCCGAAGGAGAAGTTGCCGTTCATCTGGAAGAAGGTGCCGTGCCGGGGCGTCTTGCCCACCTCTTCGATGTCGTTGGTGCGGATGCACTTCTGGACGCTCGTGGCGCGGTCGAACGGCGCGGGGACGACGCCCGTGAGGTACGGCACGAACGGCACCATGCCGGCGACCGTGAAGAGGAGCGAGGGGTCGTCGCTGACGAGGGAGGCGGAGGGGACGACGGTGTGCCCCCGATCGCCGAAGAAGGTGAGCCAGCGGGAGCGGATGTCAGCGGTGTCCATGGTGTCCGTACGTCAGGGGTGTGCGTGTCGATGTTCGTGCGCTGCGGCGATGCCCGTCCGGGCGTGCCGCTACGGCTTGGTGAGGTCTTCTGCGGCGTCCTCGACGCGCGCGACGACGGTCTCCGCCGTGTCGCGCAGCTGCGCCTCGCGCTCCTTGTAGGCGTCGCCGACGGTGTCGGTGAACTCCCTGACGCGTGAGTCCAGCTCGGAGAAGAACCGCTTGCCGGACTGTGTCTTGTTGATCTCGTGGGCGACGACGAAGCCGGCGCCGATGCCGACGATCAGCCAGAACACGTTCTTCATGGGGAACTCCTCATCTGCGGTGCGACCACCCGGGCGTCGCCGGGCGTACCAAGCATCCATCGTAGTCGAGCGCGGTGGACCGATGGCGTCGTACAACGACGAAGAGGCACCGGCCGGAGCCGATGCCTCTTCGTGTGGTGCCCTGAGCCGGGCCGCAGTCCTAGCGGGCTGCGTAGTACTCGACGACGAGCTGCACTTCACAGGTCACGGGGACCTCGGCGCGCTTCGGACGACGCTCGAGACGTGCCTGGAGCTTGTCGAGCTCGACCGAGAGGTACGCGGGCACCTTCGGCAGGACGTCGACGTGACCGCCGGCAGCGGCGACCTGGAAGGGCTCGGTGCCCTCGGAGCGCGGCTTGACGTGGATGAGCTGACCCGGCTTCACGCGGAAGGACGGGCGGTCGACGAGCTGGCCGTCGACCATGATGTGGCGGTGCACGACCATCTGACGAGCCTGAGCCGTGGTGCGGGCGAAGCCGGCACGGAGGACGAGCGCGTCGAGACGGGTCTCAAGGATCTCGACGAGGTTCTCACCCGTCAGGCCCTGGGTGCGACGTGCCTCCTGGAAGGCGATCTTGAGCTGAGCCTCGCGGATGCCGTACTGGGCGCGCAGACGCTGCTTCTCGCGCAGACGGACGGCGTAGTCGCTGTCGGCCTTGCGCTTGGTGCGGCCGTGCTCACCGGGAGCGTAGGGACGCTTCTCGAGGTACTTGGCGGCCTTCGGGGTGAGGGCGATGCCGAGTGCCCGCGAGAGGCGGGTCTTGCTGCGGGTACGTGACTTGGTAGACACGGTTTCCTTTCGATGAAGTCTCAAACGATGAATGACCGGCGCGAAGACGCGTCGGTGATCCGGAATCACACCGGACAAAGTCAGAGGGGTCCGCCGGGGCTGTTCGGCTACAGAACACGCCCGTCGAACACGGTGATCGAGCAGCCGCGCAGTCACACCGGTTCTAGGCGGATCAATACTAGCACGACGTGCCCCGGTCGCCGGGCCGCCGCGAACCGAGGATCACTCGCCCCGGACGATCTTCCGGAGTTTGTCCAACCGCGCCGAGATGTCGCGTTCGTGGCCGTGATCGGTGGGCTGGTAGTACCGGACGTCGCGGAGCTCGTCGGGCAGGTACTGCTGGGCGACGACACCGATCGGGTGGTCGTGCGGGTAGCGGTAGCCCTTGCCGTGTCCGAGACGCTTGGCGCCCGCGTAGTGGGCGTCGCGCATCGGCTTCGGCACGCGTCCGAAGGCTCCGGCCCTGACGTCGGCGATGGCCTGGTCGATGGCGACGTAGGCCGCGTTCGACTTGGCGGCCGTGGCCAGGTACACCACGGCCTCGGCCAGCGGGATGCGACCCTCGGGCATGCCGATGAACTGGACGGCGTCGGCGGCCGCCACGGCGATGGGCAGCGCCTGCGGGTCGGCGATGCCGATGTCCTCGGCCGCGGAGATGATGATGCGGCGGGCGATGAAGCGCGGGTCCTCCCCCGCCTCGATCATCCGAGCGAGGTAGTGCAGCGCGGCGTCGACGTCGGATCCGCGGATGCTCTTGATGAACGCGCTGATGACGTCGTAGTGCTCGTCGCCGTTGCGGTCGTATCGGAGCAGGGCGCGGTCGACCGCCTGCGAGACGAGCTCATCGGTGATCACGGGACCGCGGGGCGCCCGCGTCGCGGTGTCGGAGTCCACCCCGCCTTCGTCGTCTTCATCATCCTCATCGCCGACGTCGAGGAGGCCCGCGTCGTCGAGATCGAGCTCGTCGGGGTCGACCGGAGCGCCGAGATCGGAGTCGGCGGCGATCGCGGCCGCCTCCAGTGCCGTCAGGGCTCGTCGGGCATCGCCGGATGACAACTGGACGATCGCGGCGCGGGCCTCCGGCGTCACGGTGAAGCGACCGGCCAGGCCTCGCGGGTCGGTCACGGCGCGGTCGATGAGGATGCCGAGGTCGTCGTCGCTCAGCTGTTCGAGCGTGAGGAGCAGCGAACGCGACAGCAGCGGGGAGATGACCGAGAACGACGGGTTCTCGGTCGTCGCGGCGACCAGGATGACCCAGCCGTTCTCCACGCCGGGGAGCAGGGCGTCCTGCTGGGCCTTCGTGAACCGGTGGATCTCGTCGAGGAAGAGGACGGTCGAGCTGCCGTAGAGGTCGCGGCTCGACATCGCCTCCTCCATGACCTGCCGGACGTCCTTGACGCCCGCCGTCACGGCCGAGAGCTCCACGAACCGGCGGCCGGAGCTGTGCGCGATGGCCTGCGCCAGGGTCGTCTTCCCGGTGCCCGGTGGGCCCCAGAGGATGACGGACACGGCCGCCTGCGTCCCCTCGTTGTCGCTCGCCAGGCGGACGAGCGGCGAGCCGGGACGGAGCAGGTGCTGCTGGCCGGCGACCTCCTCGAGGCTGCGGGGCCGCATGCGCACGGCGAGCGGAACCGGTGCGCCGGCGATGCCGGGTCCTCGACTGAACATTCCACCAGGCTAGCCGCAGCCTGCGACACGCGGACCCGCTGCAGAACGGGGTCGCCGCCGTCGTGCGTCGTTTGGTCCGCGCGGAGCGCTCCCCGTAAGGTTCTCCTGGGCAGTCCGCCGCGGGCGTGGTGCCAGATGACAGCGCGATGCCGCCGCTCGGCCGACGGCACCTGGAGGGAACGACGTGGCAACGAGCAAGGGTCCGGACAAAGAGGCACGCGCAGCACGCGCACGACTGCGCGCCTACAACGCCCGGCGCACCGTGCACGAGCACCGCTCGAAGCGCCGCGTCCGCGACAACGTGATCGCCGCGGCGGCGCTCGTCGTCATCCTGGCCGGTGCCACGGCTGCGCAGGTGTTCTTCTTCGCCGGCGGTCCGGGCACCCCGGTCGCGACGCCCACGGCTTCCGCCGAGGCAGGGGCCTGCGGTGTCACCGGGGCCACGGACGGCGCGAACACCGGCGAGGTCCCCGCGAGCACCATCGCCGAGGACCGCGATTGGAGTGGTGAGATGACGATCAACGACGTCGTCATGAACCTCACCCTCGACGGCGCCTGCGCGCCGCAGGGCGTCTCCTCCTTCATCTCCCTCGCCCAATCCGGCTTCTACGACGGCGTCACCTGCCACCGCCTCACGACGAGCGGCATCTACGTCCTGCAGTGCGGCGACCCCGACGGCACCGGCACCGG
The DNA here is from genome assembly GCF_050031945.1 of Plantibacter sp. 2H11-2. NCBI lineage: Bacteria > Bacillati > Actinomycetota > Actinomycetes > Micrococcales > Microbacteriaceae > Plantibacter > Plantibacter sp. 2H11-2. The sequence goes on from NZ_JBNBBL010000003.1 coordinate 286,965, forward strand.
TGGCCCCGGCTACAGCTACGGCCCGGTCGAGAACGCACCGACCGACGACGTCTACCCGGCCGGCACCATCGCCATGGCACGCCAGGGAGGGAACGGCTACAGCAACGGTTCGCAGTTCTTCCTCGTGTACCAGGACTCGACCATCCCGTCCGACGCCGCCGGCGGCTACACCGTGCTCGGTCAGATCACGAGCGGTCTCGACCAGCTCGTCTCGGGTGTCGTGTCCGGCGGCGTCGCAGACGGCAGCGGTGACGGTGCTCCAGCGGTCCCGGCCACCATCACCTCGGTGACGGTCCAGTAGCGCGTGCAGTAACCTGCACCAGACGGAACCGACCGGCGCAAGCGGTCGCCCCGAGCAGGACTCGGGGTAATAGGCTTGTGGATCGATCACGATCGCCACGAACGGCGGTCAACACACAGCAAGGGTGATGCGCGTGACCAGTCCAGAGATCGAACCGTGGGGCCGTGTCGACGACGACGGCACCGTCTACGTCCGTGAGGCCGACGGTGAACGAGCGGTCGGACAGTACCCCGACGGTTCCAAGGAGGAGGCGCTCGCGTACTTCGAGCGCAAGTTCACGGACCTCGCCGGACAGGTGACGCTCCTCGAGCAGCGCGCGAAGCGTGGTGCGCCGGCGACGGACGTCGCGAAGGCCGTGAAGTCGATCACCAAGCAGGTCGAGTCCGCCAACGCGGTCGGCAACCTCCAGGCGCTCCTGACCCGCCTCGCGGCGCTCGACGGCACCGTGAGCGAGCTGACCGAGGCGCAGAGCCAGGAGACCAAGGCAGCCCTCGAGGAAGCGGCACGTGCGCGTCTCGCGATCGTCGAGGAGGCTGAGCAGCTCGCGCAGCAGGATCCGGCACGGGTGCAGTGGAAGCAGACCTCGGCGCGACTCGACGAACTCTTCGCCGAGTGGCAGCGCCAGCAGCACGACGGTCCGCGCCTCGCGAAGAACGACGCCAACGACCTCTGGAAGCGCTTCCGGACGGCGCGCGCGACGATCGAGCAGCACCGTCGTGCGTTCTACACGGAGCTGGACTCGGTCCACAAGGAAGCACGCGCGATCAAGCAGAAGCTCGTCGAGCGCGCCGAGGCCCTCATCGCCAAGGGCGCCGAGGGCATCCCCGCCTACCGCAGTCTGCTCGACGAGTGGAAGGCCTCCCCGCGCGCCGGGAAGCGCCAGGATGACGCACTCTGGGCGAAGTTCAAGGCCGCGGGCGACGCGATCTACGGCGCGAAGGCCGAGATCGACGCGCGCGACAACGAGGAGTTCCAGGGCAACCTGGATTTGAAGCTCGCGGTGTTGGCGGATGCCGAGCCGATCCTGGCCGACACGAATCGGGACTCGGCGCGCAAGGCGCTCACCGACATCCAGCGTCGGTGGGACGAGATCGGCAAGGTCCCGCGCGAGCAGGTCCGCGTCGTCGAAGACCGTCTCCGCAAGATCGAGACCCACGTCAAGCAGCTCGAGGACGAGCACTGGAAGCGCAACAACCCCGAGACGAAGGCGCGTACCGAGGGGCTCGCGAGCCAGCTCGCCGACGCCATCGCCAAGCTCGAGGACGAGGTCGAGGCGGCACGAGCCTCGGGTGACGCCGACCGGCTCACCGCGGCCATCGAGGCGCTGGATGCACGCAAGGCGTGGCTCGGGGCGATCCGCTAGGCGGATCCGCTCCACCAACCGCGTGACGGTCGCGGTTCTCCACAGATCCGTCGACGATCCTCCTGCTGCCGGACGGCTACAGGAGGATCGTCGTATGTCCACGGCACTCCAGACGTCCTCCCCCATCGAGCCAGACTGCGCGACGGATCCCTAGGCCTCCACGAGCCGCCTCCCCGCCTACCTCCAGCCACCTGAGCTCTCCGTCGCCGAGCTCGCCGCCGCGCGGCTCGACGGCGAGCTCTTCGCCTTCGAAGACGGCTACTGCAGTGTCGACGAACCCGACACCGTCAGGCTGCGCGCGGCGGTCCTCGAACAGCTGCCCGGGCTGGCCGGCGCGGTCATCGCTGAGACGAGTGCCGCCTGGCTGCACGGCGCGGCGCTCATCGCGCCGAGGGTCCACACGGGCTTCGTGTCGATGGAACGGCGCAGCGCGCGTTCGCCCCGGTTGCGTCTGCGTCAGGTGTCACTCCGCCCCGACGACAGCGAGCGGTGTGGCGCACTGCGGGTCACGACCCCCACGCGCACGGTCGCGGATCTGGCACGGCGCACCGGGGCCGAAGCTGAGGAGGCCATGACGACGATCCGCAACTACTTCCTGCTCGGGCTCACCAGCCCTGAGGAGGTCGTCGCCTGGGTCCGCTCCGTCCCGCGGGTCCTCGGCGGCACACGGATCGTCCGTGTCGTGTCGAGTGCCACCGAGGTGATGCTCCCCGGCCTCGAGCCGACTCGGAGCGAACTGGCGTCCTGGTCGCTCCCGCTCAGCCGCCGTTGACCCGGTAGACGTCGTACACGGTGTCGATCCGCCGGACCGCGTTCAGCACCCGGTCGAGGTGGGTGGTGTCGCCCATCTCGAACACGAAGCGGCTGATGGCCAGGCGGTCGCTCGAGGTGTTCACCGTCGCCGACAGGATGTTGACGTGGTACTCGGACAGCACACGCGTCACATCCGACAACAGTCCAGCTCGATCGAGTGCCTCGACCTGGATCTGGACGAGGAACACGCTCTTCGACGACGGCGCCCACTCCACATCGATCATGCGCTCGGGCTCCTGCAGGAGGCCTTGGACGTTGTGGCAGTCCGAACGGTGGACGGAGACGCCGGAGCCCCGCGTGACGAACCCGACGATCTCATCACCCGGCACCGGGGTGCAGCACTTCGCGAGCTTGACCAGGATGTCGGGAGCACCGAGCACGAGGACCCCGGAGTCGCTGTTCTGCAGCCGCTCACGGCGGCTCCCGCGCACCGGGACGGTGTACTCGGCGTGCTCGCTGTCGGCGTCCTTCTGTAGAAGCGCAACCACCTTCTCGAGCACGGACTGCGTCGAGACGTGGCCCTCGCCGACGGCCGCGTAGAGCGCCGTGACGTCCTCGTAGCGCAGCTGCGCCGCGACCTCGGCGAACGAGTCCTGGTTCATGAGCTTCTGGAGCGGCAGGTTCTGCTTGCGCATCGCCCGCGCGATCGCGTCACGGCCCTGCTCGATGGCCTCGTCGCGTCGCTCCTTCGTGAACCACTGGCGGATCTTGTTCCGCGCCCGAGGGCTCTTGACGAAGTTCAACCAGTCCTGGCTCGGACCGGAATCGGGGTTCTTCGAGGTGAAGACCTCCACCACGTCGCCGGTGTTGAGCGAGCTCTCCAGCGGCACGAGCCGCCCGTTGACCCGAGCGCCCATCGTCCGGTGGCCGACCTCCGTGTGGACGGCGTAGGCGAAGTCCACCGGAGTCGCGCCGGCGGGCAGGCCGACGACACGCCCCTTCGGGGTGAAGACGTAGACCTCCTTCGCACCGATCTCGAACCGCAACGAGTCGAGGAACTCCCCCGGGTCCGCCGTCTCCGCCTGCCAGTCGGAGATGTGGGCGAGCCAGGCCATCGAGCTGTCGGGCTCGGCGGAGGACGCGGTCTTCCCGCTGTTCATCCGCTCCTTGTACTTCCAGTGCGCGGCGACACCGAACTCGGCCCGCTGGTGCATCTCGTTCGTACGGATCTGGATCTCGACGGGCTTCCCGCCCGGTCCGACGACGGTGGTGTGCAGCGACTGGTACAGGTTGAACTTCGGCGTGGCGATGTAGTCCTTGAAGCGCCCCGGGACGGGGGTCCACCGCGCGTGGATCGACCCGAGGACCGCGTAGCAGTCGCGGAGCGAGTTGACGAGGACACGGATGCCGACGAGGTCGTAGATGTCGTCGAACTCGCGGCCGCGGACGACCATCTTCTGGTAGATCGAGTAGTACTGCTTCGGACGACCGGCGACCTTGCCGCGGATCTTCTGCGCCTTGAGATCCTCGTTCACCGCGTCGATGACGTGCTGCACGTACTCCTCGCGCTGCGGCGTCCGCTGCTTGACGAGCGATTCGATCTCGGCGTAGAGCTTCGGGTACAACACGGCGAAGGACAGGTCTTCGAGCTCCCACTTGATCGCCTGGATCCCGAGGCGGTGCGCGAGCGGTGCGTAGATCTCAAGGGTCTCCGTGGCCTTCTTCGCCGCCTTCTCGGCCGGGACGAATCCCCAGGTCCGGGCGTTGTGCAGCCGGTCGGCGAGTTTGATGATGAGGACGCGGATGTCCTTCGACATCGCGACGATCATCTTCCGGACCGTCTCGGCCTGTGCGCTGTCGCCGTACTTGACCTTGTCGAGCTTCGTGACGCCGTCGACGAGCATGGCGACCTCGTCGCCGAAGTCCGCATGGAGTTGGTCGAGCGAGTAGTCGGTGTCCTCGACGGTGTCGTGGAGGAGGGCGGCGACGATCGTCTTCGGTCCGATGCCGAGGTCGGCCAGGATCTGGGAGACGGCGACCGGGTGCGTGATGTACGGCTCGCCGCTCTGGCGCTTCTGGCCGGAGTGGGCCCGCTCGGCGACCGTGTACGCACGTTCGATGAGCGCCAGGTCGGCCTTGGGATGGTGCTGCCGCACCGTCCGCATCAGGGTGTCGACGGCACCGGCCGGCTGCGCCTTCGAGAAGATCCGTGGGACGAGACGGCGCAGGGAGGCCGTCGAGGATGTCGTGGTGTCCGCCATCTCAGGCCTCCCTGCGCTCGTGCACGCGGTTGTCGGTCGCTGTCAGGGTCAACGCGCCAGCGGCGCGTCTGCTTCCGTGCGTTCGCCCTCGGCGTCATCCGAGGTCTGAGCGCGCTCGCGCGCCTGCAGCACGCGCTTGTCGTGCTTGGCGATGCGGGGCTCGTTGTGCCGGAAGTTCGCGTAGAGCGGTGCGGCGACGAAGATCGTCGAGTACGTGCCGACGAGGATACCGACGAGCAGAGCGAGCGAGATGTCGCGCAGCGTGTCGGCACCGAGGACGAAGGCACCGAAGAACAGGATCGCCGCGACCGGGAGCGCCGCCACCACGCCGGTGTTGATCGAGCGCACGAGGGTCTGGTTGACCGCGAGGTTGACCGACTCCCCGAACGTCCGGGCCGCGCCGTCGGCGTCGAGCGTCGTGTTCTCGCGAATCTTGTCGAATACCACGACGGTGTCGTACAGCGAGAACCCGAGGATGGTGAGGAAACCGATCATGGCGGCCGGCGTGATCTCCCAGCCCGTCGCGGCGTAGACACCGGCCGTGATGATGAGGTCGTGCATGAGGGAGAGCAGCGCGGCCGCGGACATCTTCCAGGTGCGGAAGTACAGGGCCATGAGGATCGCCGCGAGCACGAGGAACACGATGAGGCCGACGATCGCCTGCTTGGAGACGTCCTGACCCCATGACGGGCCGATGAACGAACTCGTGATGTCGGACTGTTCGACGCCGTAGGCCTCGGCCAAGGCAGCCGACACCTGCTGGGTGACCTTGTCGTTCTTCAGCTGGTCGGTCTGCACGCGGACCGAGTTGCCGCCGACGACGGTCACGTGGGTGGTCGCACCGCTGACCACGGACGCGACCGCGTCTTCAGCCAGCGTCTGATCGGTGCTCTTGACGTCGGCGATCTGGAACTGCGAACCGCCGCGGAACTCGATGCCGAAGTTGAATCCGCCCTTGACGACCGGGATCAACACCGAGAGGACGACCGCGATGATGGCGATCGTGTACCAGATCTTGCGCTTGCCGACGAAGTCGTAGGAGCGCTTCCCGGTGTAGAGCTCGTTTCCGAACCGTGCGAACGCACCCATCAGGAGTCCTTCCCATCGGTCGGCAGATCGTCTGCTCTGGTGTCGGAGCCGCCTCCGACGAGGGCGGCCTGCTTGCGCTCGGCGATCGTCTGGCGCTTGGCCGCCTCACGGCTGCTGGACGCGGCCTTGGCGCCGGGCACCGAGACGGGCTTCCGGAACTCTGCACGACCGCGGTAGATGGCGCCGAGCGCCGACGGGTCGAGCCCGGTGAACGGCTTGCCGCTGTTGAAGAGCTTCGTCTGGCCGAGGAGCTGCATCATCGGGTGGGTGAACAGCAGCACGACGATGACGTCGATGATCGTGGTCACGCCGAGGGTGAGGGCGAAGCCGCGGACGTTGCCGATCGCGAGGACGTACAGTACCACGGCGGACAGGAGGTTGACACCCTTCGCCGCGTAGATGGTGCGCTTGGCGCGTTTCCAGCCGGCTTCGACGGCGGACTCCAGACCGCGGCCGTCGCGGAGTTCGTCCTTGATGCGTTCGAAGTACACGATGAACGAGTCCGCGGTGAAACCGATGGCGACGATGAGGCCTGCTATCCCGGCGAGGGAGAGCCGGAAGCCCTGGCGCCAGGACATCAGCAGGATCACCACATAGGTGAGCACCGCTGCCGCGACGAGCGAGGCGATGGTCACGGTGCCGAGGAGCCGGTACTGGAACAGCGTGTAGATGACGACCAGGATGAGCCCGATCAGACCGGCGATGAGGCCGCTCTCCAGCTGCGTCGAACCGAGGGTCGCCGAGATGGTGTCCTGGCTCTGCACGACGAAGCTGATCGGCAGGGCGCCGAACTTGAGCTGGTCGGCGAGGGTCTTGGCGGACTCCTCGGTGAAGGAGCCGCTGATCTCCGGCTTGCCGTCCGAGATGACGGCGAGCGACTGCGGTGCGGAGATGACATTGCCGTCGAGCACGATCGCGAACTGGTTCTGCGGGCTCTGCAGCGAGGTCAGGCGGCCGGTGACGTCGGCGAAGAGCGCGGTGCCCTTCTCGTTGAAGACCGGGTACACCGCCCACTCGCCCGTGCTGGCACCCGACGACGTCGTCTTGATGCCGGCGCTCGCGTCGGACAGGTCTTCTCCGGAAACCTCGACCGGGCCGAGGACGTACTTGAAGGTGCCGTCGACGTCGCACGTGATGAGCGGCTCGGCAGCGGGCGCCGCGGTGGCGTCGAGCGAGTCCGCGTTCGCGGCGCAGTCGTAGGCCTGGAAGGCGGCGTACAGCGCGGGCGTCACCTGCGACAGGTCGCTCGCGTTCGTCGGCGACGCGGTCGGCGTGCTCTCGAGGCCCGGATCCGGCGTCGGATACGGGGTCGAGGCGCCGTCCTCACCGATGAAGGTGTTGGACGGCTGGCCGGGAGTCAGCTGCTGCGAGGTGAGGACCGGACGGAACTCGAGCTTCGCGGAGCTCTCGATGCGGTTCAGCGTCGCTTCGTCGGGGGTTCCCGGGATCGAGACGACGACGTTCTGACCCTGCGTCGTGATCTCCGCCTCCGACACGCCGGACGCGTCGACGCGCTGGCGGATGATCGCCACGGCCTGGTTCAGCTGCTCGTTGGAGACCGTCTGGCCGGACTCCAGCTTCGGCGCGAGGATGATCTGGGTGCCGCCCTCGAGGTCGAGGGCCAGCTTGGGCGCCCATGAGCTGTTCCCCCAGAGGACCCCGGCCGCGTTGATAGCGAACAAACCGATGAGGATTACGCCAAGCCAGGTGAGCGAACGCCACGCTTTCTTGACCGGAGTCGACTTTGCCAAACTCGGAACTCAGCTTTCTCTGCCGGCGGTGGCACGACGGCCACCACCCGGGAAGGGGTTGGGACTAGTCGTCGCTCTTCTGCGGCTTCGAGGTGTCCTCGACGCGCTGGCCGAATTCGGGCTTGGAGAGGTCGAGCGAGGAGGCGTCGTCGGGGATCGACTCGACGACGGGGGCCTCCTCGGCGGTCTCGGCGACCGTCGGTGCGACGACCGCACCCGCGTAGCGGGGGTCGATGGTGACGATGACGCCGGGGGCGATCTCGACATCGGCCTTGCGGGAGTCGCGGTCCATCGAGATGAGGGTGCCGTAGACACCGAAGCCGGTGAGCACCTCGGCGCCGGGGACGAGCTTCTGCTCCGTCACCGCGGCTTGCTTCTTCCGCTTGTTGTTGCTCACCATCATGAACACGATCATGACGCCGGCGAGGCCGAACAGGACGAGGGTCATTGCATCCACGATGGGAACCTTCCAGAGGAGATTGAGGGCGGGAGACGTTGGGAACGCACCGCCAAAGGGAAATTATAGGCCATCGAGGGTCGAGCCATGCTGAGAAGGTGTTCTGCCGAAGTGCCGCCAGGCGGCCGGCGTCGCCACGCGGCCCCGTGGCGTGCGCGTGATGAGGCCGATCCGGACGAGGAACGGCTCGACGACGGACTCGATCGTCTCCGCTTCCTCGCCGACCGAGACCGCGAGTGTGCTGAGCCCGACCGGGCCTCCGGCGAAGCGGTCGAGCATGCCTTCCATGACCGAACGGTCGAGTCGGTCGAGACCGAGGGCATCGACGTCGTAGAGCTCGAGAGCGGCACGCACGGTCTCCAGATCCGCGCGGCCACCGTGTACGAGCGCGTAGTCCCTGACCCGGCGGAGGAGTCGGTTGGCGATGCGCGGCGTACCCCGACAGCGTCCGGCGATCTCGGCGACGGCCCGACCGTCGATGTCGAGCCCGAGCATGTCGGCGGTGCGGTGCAGCACCTGCTGCAGTTCCGGCTCGTCGTAGAACTCGAGGTGGGCGGTGAACCCGAAGCGGTCGCGGAGCGGGTTCGGCAGCAGGCCGGACCGGGTGGTCGCCCCGACCAGGGTGAACGGCGCCAGCTCGAGGGGGATGCTCGTCGCGCCGGCACCCTTGCCCACCATGATGTCGATGCGGAAGTCCTCCATGGCGAGGTACAACATCTCCTCCGCAGGGCGGGCCATGCGGTGGATCTCGTCGATGAAGAGGACCTCACCCGGGGTCAGCGACGACAAAACCGCGGCGAGGTCGCCGGCGTGCTGGATGGCCGGACCGCTCGTGAGCCGGAGCGGTTTCCCCGTCTCGTGCGCGACGATCATCGCGAGGGTCGTCTTGCCGAGCCCAGGTGGGCCGGCCAGCAGGATGTGGTCTGGGGTGCGGTTCTGCATCCCGGCGGCCGTGATCAGGAGTTGCAACTGACCGCGCGCCTTTGACTGTCCGACGAACTCGGAGAGCGACCGCGGACGGAGCGCCCCCTCGAACGCCAGTTCCGCATCGGACTCGGAGGCTGGATTGGTGAGGTCTTCTGGAGCGTCCGTCACGAGGTACGGCCTCCGGCGTGCGCCGGGCCGAGTCTGCCGAGGGCCAGGCGGATGAGCGACGGCACGGTCGAGAGGTCGTCCGCACTCGCGGAGGCGGAGGCCTCGACGACCGCCTGCGTCGCCGTCTTCTCCGGCCAACCGAGCCCGATGAGCGCCGTCACGACCTGATCGGCGATCGCTGCCGCGTTCACGGTGGTCGCCGGAGCTTCAGGCGTCGTCCTGGTGACGCGGAGCTTTCCGGCGAGCGAGACGGTGATGAGCTTCGCCGTCTTCGGCCCGATCCCGGAGACCTTCCGGAACGGGGCGTCGTCGTCCGCGGAGATGGCGGCGGCGATCTGCTCCGGCGTCAGCGCCTCCAGGACGCCGAGTGCCGACTTCGGGCCGACCCCGGTGACGCTCACCAGGAGCTCGAACACGGACAGCTCCTCGGCGGATCGGAACCCGAACAGGGAGAGCGAGTCCTCCCGCACGATCAGTGTCGTCGAGAGGAGTGCTTCGGTGCCGACCCGGAGTGAGAGGGCATGGGCCGGCGTGACCTGGACGGCGAATCCGACGCCGCCCACCTCGATCACGACGAGGTTGCCGACCGCGCTCAGGACGGTGCCGCGGAGGGAGGAGATCATGCTTCCAGCCTAGGGCTCCGCGCTGCCCGGGCCCGGACGGCCGCCTCGCGCGGAGCGCCGCCGCGTTCCGCAGCCGCCCACGCACGCTGGGCCGGGGTGAGTGCTCCACTCCCCTGCGGAGGTGCGCCGACGGGTGTCGCCGCAGTCGACACGACTGGTCGCCAGGCGTGGCAGATCGCGAGCGCGAGCGCATCTGCGGCGTCCGCGGGCTTCGGGAGTTCGTCAAGACCGAGGATCCGCGCGACCATGGTCTGCACCTGGAGCTTGTCCGCCCGGCCGTAGCCGGTCACCGCGGCCTTGACCTCGCTCGGGGTGTGCAGGCCGACGGGGATCCCGTTCGCGGCCGCAGCGTGCAGGGCGAGCCCACTCGCCTGAGCGGTGCCCATGACCGTCCGGACGTTGTGTTGCGCGAACACCCGCTCGACGGCCATCGCGGTCGGCGAGGTGCGCTCGATCGCCTCGGCGATGCCCTGCGCGATCATGAGGAGTCGCTGCTCGAGTGGGGCGTGCGCATCCGTCCGGATGACGCCGTACTCGACCATCGTGGCCTGCCGACCCGGCAGGACGTCGACGACCCCCACCCCGCATCGGGTCAGGCCGGGATCGATGCCGAGGACGCGCAGAGTCATGCTCCGACCCTAAGCGCGGGCGATGCGCCCAGCACTCCGCGAGGACGGAGTGTCGTACATCCGTTCGAACGAGCTCCGCTCGGCACGGACGCCGGACTACTCGTCGTCGGCCTCCAACTCGGCCTGCACCTCGGGGGTGAGGTCGAAGTTGCTGTAGATGTTCTGGACGTCGTCGTTGTCCTCGAGGGCGTCGATGAGCTTGAAGACCTTGCGCGCCGTGTCGGCGTCGATCTCGACCTTGAGGTTCGGGACGAAGGCGACGTCGGCGGAGTCGTAGTCGATACCGGCCTCTTGCAGGGCGGTCCGGGTCGCGACCATGTCGCTCGGCTCGGTGACGACCTCGAAGGTTTCGCCCTCGGTGTTCACCTCTTCTGCGCCGGCATCGAGGACGGCGCCGAGGACGTCGTCCTCGGTGGTGCCCTCGGCCTGGACGACGATGAGGCCCTTGCGCTGGAAGTTGTAAGCGACGGAGCCAGGGTCGGCCATGGTGCCGCCGTTGCGGGACATCAGCGTCCGGACATCGGCTGCTGCACGGTTCTTGTTGTCGGTGAGGCACTCGACGAGCAGGGCGACGCCGTTCGGCCCGTAGCCCTCGTACATGATCGTGGTGTAGTCGACGACCTCACCGGTGAGGCCGGCACCGCGCTTGACGGCGCGGTCGATGTTGTCGTTCGGGACCGAGGTCTTCTTCGCCTTCTGGATGGCGTCCTGCAGCGTCGGGTTGCCCGCGAGGTCTGCGCCGCCCATCTTGGCCGCGACCTCGATGTTCTTGATGAGCTTGGCGAACGACTTCGCGCGACGGCCGTCGATGACCGCCTTCTTGTGCTTGGTCGTCGCCCACTTGGAGTGTCCGGACATGTGCTCCCTAACTGCGTGAAAAGAACCTGACCAGTCTAGGCCAGCGGCCCGGAACTCGCGATCACGCCGGGACGGGCCGCGGGACCGGGCGCCAGCGCTTCAGCGGGATCGCTCGACCTTGTCGAGGAAGTAGGCGTGGAAACGGGTGTCGCCGGTGACCTCGGGGTGGAAGGACGTGCCGAGGAGGTTCCCCTGCTCGACGGCGACCATCCGACCGTCGGGCAGCGAGGCGAGGGGTGTCACCGCCGGACCGGCGGCTTCGACCACCGGTGCGCGGATGAACACGGCGTGCACGGGCGGTTCGCCGAGGACCGGGATCGACAGGTCCGTCTCGAAGGAGTCGAGCTGCGACCCGAAGGCGTTGCGCCGGACGGAGACGTCGAGCCCGCCGAGACTCTGCTGGCCGGCGATCCCGTCGAGGATCCGGTCGGCCAGGAGGATGAGCCCGGCGCAGGTGCCGTACACGGGCAACCCGGCGGTGATCGCTTCGCGCAACGGTCCGGCGAGGTCGAAGGAGCGCGCGAGCTTGTCCATCACGCTCGACTCCCCGCCGGGGAGGACGAGTCCGTCGATGCCGGTCAGTTCCGAGGGGCGCCTGATGAGGCTGACGTCCGCCCCGAGGCCGGTGAGGACGGCCGCATGCTCGCGGAAGTCCCCTTGCAGGGCGAGGACGCCGACGCGTGCCGACGCGGTCACGACGTCACCTGGTTCAGGGCGGACGCGGGGCTACCAGCCACGCTCGGCGAGGCGGTGCGGTGCCGCGAGGTCGGCGACGTTGATGCCGACCATCGCCTCACCGAGACCACGGGACACCTCGGCGATGACCTGAGGGTCGTCGAAGAAGGTCGTCGCCTTGACGACGGCCGCCGCCCGCTGAGCCGGGTTGCCGGACTTGAAGATGCCGGATCCGACGAACACGCCGTCGGCACCCAGCTGCATCATCATCGCGGCGTCGGCCGGCGTCGCCACACCCCCGGCGGTGAACAACACGACCGGGAGCTTGCCGGTCTCGGCGATCTCCACGACGAGGTCGTACGGGGCCTGGAGCTCCTTCGCCGCGACGTACAGCTCGTCCTTCGACATCGACGACAGGTGCGCGATCTCGGAGCGGATCTTGCGGATGTGCTTCGTCGCCTCGGACACGTCGCCGGTGCCGGCCTCACCCTTCGAGCGGATCATCGCGGCACCCTCGTTGATACGCCGCAGCGCCTCTCCCAGGTTGGTGGCGCCGCACACGAACGGCACGTCGAAGCCCCACTTGTCGATGTGGTTCACGTAGTCGGCCGGGCTCAGGACCTCGGACTCGTCGATGTAGTCGACGTCGAGCGCCTGGAGGACCTGGGCTTCGACGAAGTGTCCGATGCGAGCCTTCGCCATGACGGGGATGGACACCTCGGCGATGATCGATTCGATGAGGTCCGGATCGCTCATGCGAGCGACGCCGCCCTGGGACCGGATGTCCGCCGGGACGCGCTCGAGGGCCATCACGGCGACGGCCCCGGCGTCCTCCGCGATACGGGCCTGCTCGGCGGTGACGACGTCCATGATGACGCCGCCCTTGAGCATCTCCGCGAGTCCGCGCTTCACGCGGTTCGAGCCGTGCTGTCCAGTGGTCGTGCTGCTCTCGGTCATGATGGCGAGCGTACCGCCGGGTGGCCTGACGGTGCTCCGTCCACAGGCCGGAAATTGGACTTGGGTGGACCGGTCCAGATGGATCGGCCGACGACGGATCAGGCCGAGGTCGGCCAGGCGTCCGCGATCGCCTGTCGGACATCGCCGAGCAGCTGCGGGAGCGCCTTGGTCTGGGCGATGATCGGGAAGAAGTTGGCGTCCGTCGCCCAGCGCGGCACGATGTGCTGGTGCAGGTGCGCCGCGATCCCGGCGCCGGCCACGGCACCCTGGTTCATGCCGAGGTTGAAGCCGTCGTTCCTCGAGACGGACCGGACGACCCGCATCGCCGTCTGCGTCAGGGCACCGATCTCGGCGACCTCCTCCGCCGTCGCGTCGTCGTACATCGCGACGTGGCGGTACGGGCAGACGAGCAGGTGCCCGGAGTTGTACGGGAAGAGGTTCAGCAGCACGAAGGCGTGCTCGCCCCGATGCACGATGAGCGCTGACTCGTCGTCGAGCGTCGGCGCGATACAGAACGGACAACCGTCGTCGGATGGCTGGCCCTGCTTGATGTAGACCATCCGGTGGGGCGTCCAGAGACGCTGGAACGCGTCCGGGACGCCCACCAGGTGGGAGGTGTCGATCGACTCGAACGACTCCGGTTCGGTGCCCGGGGTCATGCCGGCAGATCCGCTGCGGTGTTCACCTGCAGTTTCGCGGCGATGGCGGCGCGGATTCGGCGCACAGCGTCGGCGACGGGGACACCGTTCTCCTGAGAGCCGTCGCGGAATCGGAAGCTCACCGCGCCGTTGGCCTGGTCCTCCTCGCCGACGATCAGCTGCAGCGGCGTCTTCGCCTTGGTGTGGTTGCGGATCTTCTTCTGCATCCGATCGTCGGAGGCGTCGAGTTCTGCACGGACCCCGGACGAGCGCAGCTCAGCGACGACTCCGCCGAGGAACTCCTCGTACTGCTCGGAGACGGGGATGCCGACGACCTGCACAGGGGCGAGCCACACCGGGAAGGCACCCGCGTAGTGCTCGAGCAGGATCGCGAAGAAGCGCTCGATCGAGCCGAGGAGTGCGCGGTGGATCATCGCCGGACGCTTGCGCGTGCCGTCCGCGGCCGTGTACTCCAGCTCGAACAACTCGGGCAGGTTGAAGTCGAGCTGCACGGTGGACAGCTGCCACGTCCGACCGATCGCGTCGCGCGCCTGCACCGAGATCTTCGGACCGTAGAAGGCTGCGCCAGCGGGGTCGAGGACGAGCTCGAGACCGGACTCGACCGCCACCTGCCGGAGGGTCTCGGTCGCTTCGTCCCAGACCTCGTCAGTGCCGACGTACTTGTCGGGGTCCTTCGTCGAGAGCTCCAGGTAGAAGTCGTCGAGACCGTAGCCGCGGAGGGTCTCCAGGACGAACTGCAGTTGGCGGCCGACCTCGTCCTTGACCTGGTCGTCGGTCACGTAGATGTGGGCGTCGTCCTGCGTGAGGCCACGGACGCGCGTGAGCCCGGAGAGGGTGCCGCTCTTCTCATACCGGTAGACCGTGCCGAACTCGGCGAGCCGCAGCGGCAGTTCGCGGTAGCTGCGCCCCCGAGCCCGGTAGATCAGGTTGTGCATCGGGCAGTTCATGGGCTTCAGGTAGTAGTCCTGCCCCTGGCGGGTGACGTGACCGTCGGCGTCGACCTCCTGATCGAGGTGCATCGCCGGGAACATGCCGTCCTTGTACCAGGCCAGGTGCTGGCTGACCTCGAACAGGTGCCCCTTCGTGATGTGCGGGGTGTTCACCAGCTCGTAGCCGGAAGCGAGCAGGCGCTCGCGCATGTAGTTCTCGATCTCGTTGCGGATGATGCCGCCCTTGGGGTGGAACACCGCGAGACCCGAGCCGATCTCCTCGGGGAAGCTGAAGAGGTCGAGCTCGGCACCGAGCTTGCGGTGGTCGCGCTTGGCCGCCTCCTCGATCCGCGTCTGGTAGGCGCGCAGCTCATCCTTGGTCGCCCAAGCGGTGCCGTAGATCCGCTGCAGCTGCGGGTTCTTCTCGCTCCCCCGCCAGTACGCCGCGGCGAGACGCGTCAGGGCCCAGCCGTTGCCGATCATGCGCGTGTTCGGCAGGTGTGGACCGCGGCAGAGGTCCTTCCAGACCGTCTCCCCCGTCTTCGGGTCGACGTTGTCGTAGATGGTCAGCTCCGCGCCGCCCACCTCGACGTTCTCGTCATCGGCTGCCGATCCGCCCTTGAGGCCGATCAGCTCGAGCTTGTAGGGCTCCCCCGCGAGCTCCTCGCGAGCCTCGTCTTCGGTGACGACGCGTCGCACGAAGCGCTGGCCCTGGCGGATGATGCGGTCCATCGTCTTCTGCAGCACCTTGAGCGCCTCAGGCGTGAACGGTGCGGCGACGTCGAAGTCGTAGTAGAAGCCGTCGGTGACCGGCGGGCCGATGCCGAGGTTCGCGTGCGGGTCGACCTGCTGCACGGCCTGCGCGAGCACGTGGGCTGCGGAGTGGCGGAGGATGTTGAGACCGTCGGGCGAGTCGAGGTGCACCGGCTCGACGGTGTCCGTCTCCGTCACCGTGGCGGCGAGGTCCTTCAGTTCGCCGTTGACGCGCATGGCGACCACGGATCGGTCGGTGAACAGTGCGAACCCGTCACTCACGGATGATCTCTCTTTCTCAGGTGAAACCTTGGCCGTGCAAGCCTATCGTCGTCCACGACGAGGAGACGCTGCCGTCGGTCGGCGGCCGTGGTTCGTGCTCGGCCGCATCGCTAGAGTGAAGGCCTACGACGTGACGGGGGTGGCGCTGATGACGGCTGTGCAGAGGAGCGGGGCTGCGACGGCGCTGTTCGCCGCGCTGCCCGTGGTCGCGCTCGTGCACATCATCGCCCTCGCCTCCGGTCAGGAATGGCTGTCGCTCCTCACCAAGCCGTTCATCATGCTGGTCCTCGCGCTGGCGCTCGTGTGGTCGGTTCGACGACTTTCGGCCGCTGCGGTCACGGCGCTCGTCGCGATCCTCTGCAGCTGGCTGGGCGACGTCGCCCTCATGGTTCCGGGCGAACTCGCGTTCGGCGTGGGGATCCTGTTCTTCATGCTCGCTCAGGCCGGCTATGTGGTGCTCTTCGTGCGGCATCTGCGCATCAGGAACCGTCCGCCGGTCTGGGCGCTCGTGTACCTGGTGTGGCTCGTCGCCGGCATCGCGCTCCTCAGTCAGCAGGACATGGGGGCGCTGTATCCAGCGGTCGTCGTCTATGCCGTCGTGATCGGGGCCATGGCGGCGTCTTCCACGATGACGACGCCGACGATCGCCGTGGGCGGTGCGCTGTTCCTGGTCTCCGACTCGTTGATCGGGCTCGACCGCTTCGTGCCGGCGGTGACGATCTGGGCGGCAGACGAGATCATCATGGCGACGTACGCCGCGGGCCAAGGCCTCATCGTGTGGGGCGTCGCGGAGGTCCTGCGTCGCCGAGAGCGGGCGGTCCTCGCCGTTTGAACGGACGTCCGGGCGTGCGACGGGTGGTCTGCGCAAGAGGTGGTCTGTGCAACGACGAAGGGCCCGAGCTGTTCGCTCGGGCCCTTCGTGTTCCTGTGGGCGATACTGGGATCGAACCAGTGACCTCTTCCGTGTCAGGGAAGCGCGCTACCGCTGCGCCAATCGCCCAGGTGAGTGGTGTTGCCAGCGAGGTGGCGACGGGATTCGAACCCGTGTGGACGGCTTTGCAGGCCGCTGCCTAGCCTCTCGGCCACGCCACCACGTGTGATGAAACACACTGTCGAGCGGAACGCTTGCACGTTCTCACTGACACTCGAGCGGATGACGAGATTCGAACTCGCGACCCTCACCTTGGCAAGGTGATGCGCTACCACTGCGCCACATCCGCATTGCATCCCGTTTCCGGGTGCTTGGAAACTCTAGCCGATGTTGAGGGCGCTCGTTGACACCTCGGCGCGGGCGAGTCGGCCCAACCCTTGATGTTCCGCGGAAAATCGGGCCGAAATTCCGTCTTCCTCGGCGCGTCGGCCAGGCGGGGGTGGCTGGGCAGTGGGTGGAGCCACTCACCGGCGCGCCTGCTGGCTCCAGTCGTCGTTCGCATCGGCGAGGTGCGGGTAGATCTGGAGCATCCGAATCGGCTCCACCTCCCAGACATCGTCGTCCCAGGTGCGCCGGCCGTCGCCGTCAGGGTGGTACTCCGGGTGATCGCGGAGCCGTTCCTCGGCGTTCGATGCCGCGATGGCCCGCCGCGTGTGTTCCGAGAGTGGGCGGATCGCCCCGGCGTCCGCGAGCCACTGGACAACGGAGTCCATCACCGCCGGCATCGCCCCCATGCCCCTCGAGTCGTCCATCAGGGAGGAGTGCGTCCGATCGGGCATGACGAGCCAACCGTTGGTGTCGGGCGTGTCACCGCGGCTGGCGACCTGTCGTCCCCACGCTCTGGCCTCGACGATCTCACGGAGGAGGTACTGCTCGCACTGGGCGAACGCCACCCGGCCCGACCGGCTGAGCGCCGGGTACGGGACGGCGGCGTGGCCCGGGTCCGTGGGATGCCGTCGCGGTTTCGCGTTGCTCGACCGCCACCAATCGCCGATGCGGCTCATGCCACACGTCCGTCGCGCCATGGCGACGAGCGCCGCTGCGGCCCGGTGGTCTCCGCCATGACTCGCTGAAGCATGGTCCCCTTGCGTTGCCTGCACGTGCTCGAACGACGAAAGCCCCCGGGGGTCCGGGGGCTTTCTGTGGTGGGCGATACTGGGATCGAACCAGTGACCTCTTCCGTGTCAGGGAAGCGCGCTACCGCTGCGCCAATCGCCCGGGTGGCGTGTGTGAACACGACGCCGGGATGTTGCTGGTGGAACTGTGTTGCTGAGGTGAGGTGGCGACGGGATTCGAACCCGTGTGGACGGCTTTGCAGGCCGCTGCCTAGCCTCTCGGCCACGCCACCATGTGTGACCGAACACACTGCCGAGTAGGATTCCTGCCGGAACAACACCACTGACACTCGAGCGGATGACGAGATTCGAACTCGCGACCCTCACCTTGGCAAGGTGATGCGCTACCACTGCGCCACATCCGCATTGCCCGCATCACTGCGTGCTCGAACGACTCTAGCCGAAACCGGGACCGATGTTCAAACCGGCGCGTGTACTGGGTCGACAGCGGTGCGGATGTGCGTTCGTCCCCCGGCATCGGCTAGTATCGTGACTCGCGGCTGTTCGGCATCTCTCCGGTGCGGACGACCTGCGGGCGATTGGCGCAGTTGGTAGCGCGCTTCCTTCACACGGAAGAGGTCATCGGTTCGAGTCCGGTATCGCCCACATCATTTGCTCGTCGCCAGAGTCGCTCCATCTCCATGGCCGCGACTCACTCTGCGAGATCAGGCCGTTCCGGTCTGGCGGACCCGGTCCGGCGCGACGACTCCAGTGCATCACTCGGGAAGAAGTGTCGTTCGACGGGTGCACCGTCGGCGTGGGCCAGCGCTGCAGCGCGGATGTCGCGGTCGCGGCCGGTCAGACGCTGCGTCTCC
This sequence comes from Plantibacter sp. 2H11-2, assembly GCF_050031945.1. Taxonomy (NCBI): domain Bacteria; kingdom Bacillati; phylum Actinomycetota; class Actinomycetes; order Micrococcales; family Microbacteriaceae; genus Plantibacter; species Plantibacter sp. 2H11-2. Next base: position 305,261 of record NZ_JBNBBL010000003.1, read on the forward strand.
TGTCGTCGGAACTCGCCCCACGACGGCACCATGAAGGTCTCCAACTGCACGTCGGACTCCTCGCCGCTCCGGTACAGGGCCCATCTCGAGGCACCGGTCCGGCGACGAGAGGACTCGACATGGCCCATGGCCTTCTGGAACGCCGCGAGCGAGTCGGGATGGACCGCGTAGGAGATCTGCACGAGGACCGGCCCGTCGGTCGGCTGTGGCTCGAACACGAGCGTGGGTGTGGGCCAGGACATCGAGATGCTGCGGTCGACGGTCCCTGTTCCGGGGAGCAGGGGCAGCACCCGCACACTGGCCGCCACCAGCAGGAGCAGGACGGCCGAAGCGCTGTAGGCGAGCGACGTCCCGAGCCACTGCGCCACGATGCCCCAGCCGGTCGAGCCGATGGCCATCGCCCCCATGAAGACGAGGATGTAGATCGACGCGCCACGCGATCGCACCCACTGCGGCAGGGTGAGCTGCAGGGCGGCGTTCAGCACGGTCAGCGTGCCGATCCAGGCCAGCCCCGCGAGGACCAGGAGCACCAGCGTCGGGACGACGGGCAGGACAGCCGCTGCGAGCGACCCCGTCGCGAAGAGGACCGCGCTCACCGCGATGACGAGGTTGTCTGAGAACCGACGGCGAGCGAGCGGCAGGGCGAAGATGCCCAGCACCGCGCCGACGCCGAGCGCGCCGAGCAGGACGCCGTAGCCGCTCGAGTCGAGTTGGAGTCGCTTCGCGGTGAGGGGCAGCAGCGCCCAGAGCGCGCTGGCCGGCAGGGCGAAGAGCGCGGAACGCAGCAGGATCCGGCGGACGAGGTGCGCGGACACGACGTACCGGACCCCCGCTCGCAGGGCCGCCCCGAACGGCTCGCGGTCGTCGAGACCGGTCTGCGCCGGCCGCTTCCACCAGATGAGGGCGATCACGGCCCCGACGAAGCTCAGCGCGTTGACACCGAACACGACGGGGGCTCCGAAGGCCGACAGGACGACGCCGGCCAGGGCGGGACCGACCGCGCGGGCTCCGTTCACGGTGACACCACCGAGCGCCGACGAAGCTGCGATCAGGTTGCGCGGCACGAGCTCCGGCTGGATCGCCTGCCATGCGGGTGAGGTCAGGGTGGAGGTGATGCCGAGCAGGAAGGTGAAGGCCAGGATCGTCCACGGCGACAGCGCGCCGATCCACGCCACGACGGTGAGTCCGGCCGCGAGGACCGCACTCGCCGCCGACCCCCAGATGAGCAGCCGTCGCCGGTCGAGCGAGTCGGCGAGGACCCCTGCCGGCAGGGCGACCAGGATGGCGGGCGCGAGGCTCGCGGTCTGCACGAGCGCGATGACCGCTGCGCCGGCTGCGGCCTCGACCAGGACCCACTGGGCCCCCACGGTCTGCATCCAGGTGCCGATGTTGCTCCCGAGCTGGGCGAACCACAGCACCCTGAAGGCGGTGATCGCCATGGGAGCCCATGCTGACGGTTGCGACGATGGAACTGCGGAGGGTGACGACATGGTCGAACGATAGGACGCCGTCGCGACCGGGGCATCGTCGGTTTGTCGCAATCATCGAACGGTGCATCACCGTCGCGTGGACGGCCGCCGGCGTCGCTCCGTGGAGGATCATCGTCGAATCGTCAAGGTCTGCGGCCGCCGTATCGTGCTGGCTACCGTGGATCCATGGCCATCACGGAACTGATCCTCGTCCGCCACGGTGAGAGCGCCGGGAACGTCGCCGCACTCGAAGCCGATCGCTCGGAATCCCACCGCATCGCCGTTCCGAGCCGTGACGCCGACGTCCCGCTCTCAGCACTCGGGCTCGAGCAGGCGGCTGCGGTGGGGAGACGTCTCGCGGCCCTCACACCCGCCGACCGGCCGGACATCGTGTTCAGTTCGCCCTATCGGCGAGCGCACGAGACGGCCGTGGTCGCCCTTCGGGCCGCAGCGCTCGACGCCGATGAGCTTCGTCCTGTCGTCGACGAGCGGCTGCGTGATCGCGAACTCGGTATCCTCGACACCTTCACCTCGATCGGCGTCGACGCCGAGTTCCCGGAAGAGGCCGCTCGACGACGGTTCCTCGGCAAGTTCTACTATCGACCGCCAGGAGGTGAGGCCTGGACGGACGTGGCCCTCCGCCTCCGCTCGTTCATCGGCGACCTGGACCGGCACACCGACCGCACGCGGGCCCTGGTGGTCTGTCACGACGCCGTCATCTCGCTCTTCCGCTACATCTGCGAGGGGTGGGACGAGCGTCGCGTCCTGGAGGAGGCCGCTCTCCGTCCGACGCCGAACGCGTCCTTCACCCACCTCGTCCACGACGGACGGGCGTGGAAGGCGCGGGCGGCGAATGCGACTGCGCACCTGCAGCAGGCGCAGGTTCCGGTCACCGAGCACTCGGGGGTGAACGATGTCCGAAGCTGACCCCACCACGCTCACGCCCGAGGTCCTCGCCGACTGGCCACTCCCCGATCCCGGATCGTCGAAGGACGACCGTGGGTCGGTGCTCGTCGTCGGCGGCGCGCGGATGACGCCCGGGGCGGTCGCCTTGGCGGGCCTCGCCGTTCTCAGGGTCGGGGCGGGTCGGATCACGCTCGCGGTCGGTGCGTCGGCAGCGTCCCCACTCGCGATCGCCTTCCCGGAGGCAGGCGTGATCGGGTTGGCGGAGACCAGCGGCGGAGCCGTCCGGGGTGACGGGGCCGGCCCCCTCGAGGACGTCCTGGACGTCGACTGTCTGCTGCTCGGTCCTGGCCTCGACGACGCGGACGAAGCCGTGGCACTCCTCGACGGTGTGCGCCCGCTCCTTGGCGCCGACACCGTGGTGGTCCTCGACGCCTTCGCGCTCGGTGCCCTGTCACACGCCCCCGACTTCTCGAAGGGGCTGGAGGGCCGCCTTGTATTCACTCCGAACGTGACCGAGGCCGCGATCCTCCTCGACGTGGACGAGGCCGACCCGGACACGTCGGCGCTCGAGCTGGCGCGACGGTTCGGAGCTGTCGTCACCTGTCAGGGCAGGGTCTCCGACGGTGAGCGGGACTTCATCGCGCCCGGCGGGAGTCCGGCCCTCGGGACGGCGGGGAGCGGTGACGTCCTGGCCGGTGCGATCGCCGGGCTCGCGGCACGCGGACTCTCCGCGCTCGCGGCGAGCTGCTGGGGTACCGTGCTGCACGCCGCCTCCGGCGATCGGCTCGCCGACCGGATCGGCCCCCTCGGAGCCCTCGCCCGCGAGTTCGCGGACGAGTTCCCGACGCTCCTCCGAGAGCTCGGGCGACCCGTCACGGGGCGGTCCTAACCGACAGCGGGCCAGCGCCAGCCGGTGATCTCGGGTGCGTCCTCGCCGAACTCCCTGGTGTGCGCTCGGGCTCGGACCCGGGCGTCCTGCATCTCCTGACGGAGACCCGCGAACCGCTCGCCGAGCCCCGGCGTCCGGTCGATCGCGTCGCACACGAGCGAGAACCGGTCGATCTCGTTGAGCATTACCATGTCGAACGGTGTCGTGGTGGTCCCGTTCTCGAGGTACCCGCGGACGTGCAGCTGATCGTGCCCGTGGCGCTTGTACGTCAGCCGATGGATGAGCCACGGGTACCCGTGGTAGGCGAAGACGACTGGACGGTCCGTCGTGAACACGCTGTCGTACTCGGCGTCGGAGAGGCCGTGCGGATGCTGATCCTCGCTCATGAGTCGCATGAGGTCGACCACGTTCACGACCCGGACGGACAGCTCCGGGATACGTTCGCGCAGGATACTCACGGCGGCCAGCGTCTCGAGCGTGGGGACATCCCCGGCACAGGCCATGACGAGGTCCGGGCGCTCCCCCGCACGCTCTGAACCGGCGAAGGGCAGGATGCCGAGCCCGCGGGCGCAGTGCGCGCGAGCGTCGTCGATGCCGAGCCACACGGGTTCCTGGTCCTTGCCCGCGACGATGACGTTGATCTCGTCCGTGCTCTGCAAACAGTGCTCCGAGACGGCCAGGAGGGTGTTCGCATCGAACGGCAGATACACCCGGATGACATCGGGCTTCTTGTTGACGACGTGGTCGATGAACCCGGGGTCCTGGTGGCTGAAGCCGTTGTGGTCCTGACGCCAGACGTGGCTCGTGAGGAGGTAGTTGAGGCTCGCCACCGGGCGCCGCCACGGCAACTCACGTGAACCGTTCAGCCACTTCGCGTGCTGGTTGAACATGGAGTCGACGATGTGGATGAAGGCCTCGTAGCAGGTGAACAGGCCGTGCCGACCGGTGAGCAGGTAGCCCTCCAACCAGCCCTGGCACTGGTGCTCGCTGAGCATCTCCATGACCCTGCCGGCGCGGGCGAGATGCTCGTCGCCCGGGACGGTCTCGGCGTTCCACTGCCGTTCGGTCACTTCGAAGACCGCCTGGAGTCGGTTACTGGCGAGTTCGTCGGGAGCGAAGATCCGGAAGGTGGTCGGGTTACGCCGGATCACCTCCGTGAGCCACGACCCCAGGACACCCGTCGCCCCGGCGTCGCGACCACCCGGGGCGTCCACCACGACGGCGGCGTCGTCGATCGCGGGGAGGTCGAGTTCCGTGCGCAGCAGACCTCCGTTGGCGTGCGGGGTCGCGCTCATCCGGGCCTCCCCGAGCGGAGCGAGTTCCCGCACGAGCGGAACCACCGCACCATGTTCGTCGAAGAGCTCCTCAGGCCGGTAGCTCCGCATCCAGGACTCCAGGATCCGCGTGTGCTCCTCGGTGTCCCGAGCGTCGGCGAGCGGGACCTGATGCGCGTGGAACGTCCCCTCGACCCGGACGCCGTCGATCACCTCCGGGCAGGTCCAGCCCTTCGGTGTGCGCAGCACGATCATGGGCCAGACCGGCCGTCCGGTGTCTCCGGCGGCGGCCCGGGACTTGATGGCCGCGATGCGGTCGAGCACGACGTCGAGGACCTCGGCGAACCTGCGGTGGACCTCCATCGGATCCTCGCCGTCGAACCCGCCCTCGACGAAGAACGGTTCGTGTCCGTATCCGCGCAGGAGACTCTCGAGTTCGGAGCGTGGGATGCGCGCCAGGACCGTCGGGTTCGCGATCTTGTAGCCGTTCAGGTGCAGGATGGGCAGGACGACGCCATCCTGGACCGGGTCGATGAACTTGTTGGAGTGCCAGCTGGTCGCGAGCGGTCCGGTCTCCGCTTCACCGTCGCCGACGACCGCCGCGACGAGGAGATCTGGGTTGTCGAAGGCCGCGCCGTACGCGTGGCTCAGGACGTACCCCAGTTCGCCACCCTCATGGATGCTGCCGGGTGTATCGGGCGCCGCATGACTCGGTACCCCGCCGGGGAAGCTGAACTGGCGGAAGAACCGGGTCAACCCGGCCTCGGTCTCGGCGACGTCCGGGTAGATCTCGCTGTAGGTGCCGTCCAGGTAGGCGCTCGCCAGGATCGCCGGCCCGCCGTGCCCGGGCCCGGCGATGAACATCGCCGACTGGTGGCGCTCCGCGATCACGCGGTTGAGATGCGCGTACGTCAGATTCAATCCCGGAGCGGTCCCCCAGTGGCCGAGGAGCCGGCGCTTCACATGAGCGGCTTCGAGCGGGCGGCGGAGGAGCGGGTTGTCGAGCAGGTAGATCTGCCCGACGGACAGGTAGTTCGCGGCGCGCCACCAGGCGTCGACCTGTTCGATGCTCCGCTCGGACACCGGCTCGCTCGTGCCGCGAGACCGCCAGCTGTCCGTCGTCGACCCGTCCCGTGCGTTGTGCGTCATCGTTCCACGATCCCAGGTCGAGCGACCGGGGGCCAGGGTGGTGCGTCGCTCCTGCGAGCGTGCTAAAGCGTCGGCGGGCGGTGCCGACCGGTACCGGCCGTCGCGCCCCACCAGTCGAGGTACGCGCCCGCGGTGTCCGGCAGCGCCGGGCGGAGGCTACGACCGGCGGGGAGGCGCGTCCGGGAGGGATCCAGCCAGGCCGCGGCCAACGCGGCGTGAAGCGTCGACGGGTCGTAGCGGACCATCGTCTCCGGGCGCAGTTGGTCCATCTCCGCTGCATAGCGCGAGTCGACGACGAGCGGTCGGCGGCCTGCCTCGACCCAGTCGAGCATCGAGCGTGACGCGGAGACATGGCCGTGCGCGGCCAGGGGGATGCCGGGGCGCGAGATCTGCGCGGTGAACGCCGCATCGTCGAGATATCCGGTCACCTCGAACGAGACTTCGGCGGCGCGTGCTTCCGCCTCGAGGTCGAGCACGTCGTCCTCGTGCCCGGCCGAGGGGGCGCCGATGGCACGGACGACGACGTCGGCGACCTGGTGACCGGTGGCACGGAGAACCTCCGCCGCACGCGAAGCCGCCTGGATCGCCGACGAATGCCCCTTGCCCGGGTAGATGAACCCGGCGATGAGGACGGTGAGTGGGCGCGGTCCCGGCAGCGATGCATCGTCGGCCGAGACCGCCGCCGTACCGATCCGGGAGCCGAGCGGGATGGCGTGCGGAACGGTCGCGGCACTGACACCGAGGAACTCTTCAGCCAGCGCCTGTTCGTGCCGGCTGTTGACGGCTGTCGCATGGGCGGCGGCGATGAACCGGGCGTACGCGGCGATGCGGCGGTCCAGCATCCTGCCGTCGGAGGTCTGCGGGACGTCGTGGAGGGTGACCGTCAACTCGGTGGCGTCCGCGAGACGCTCGACGGCGTCCGCCGCCTCTTCGGGCGACCGGCCGAAGAGACGGTCGGTGACGTGGACGTGGGCACGGTCCACGCGGTCGAGCAGAAGCACGGCGTCGGCCGGGGTCGAGGCGTACATCCGTTCCGCGCGAGGGTCTGCGTGGACGACAGCGTCGGCGACGTCGATCGCGTACTGGACGACGCCGTGGTGCTGTGGGCCGACCATGAGGAGACGGGGTGGGGCTGCGATCACCTGCGTCATCGTGGTGCAGTGGGGGGCCCGCGTCAAGGGTCGCGGGCACTCTCTTCGTCGGACCTATGTTCGGAGGACGGCGCCCGTATCGTGCCGACCCGTCCGCGCGTCTCGCGCCCGCATCCGTACAGGGGATCCCGCCATGCAGTCGACCGTGATGTCGCACGCCACCGATCGAGCTGCCGACCCGGCATCTCGTCCGATCCGCGTCGTCTCGATCCCGGCCGCGCACCCCTACGTCGGCCGCATCACCGCCTCGCCCGACATCGACGTGCTGAGCGATCCACCGGTCGACGGAGCGCCATCGGGCGTCTGGTGGCCGCCCGCCGCCCTCGATCCGGACTGGATCCACGACCACGCCGTCGATGCCGACGTGCTGCACATCCACTTCGGGACGGAGTCGTTCCCACCCGGACACGTGACCGCGTGCACCGAGGCGGCGCACCAGGTCGGCTGGTCGGTCGTGTACACGGTGCACGATCTTGAACACCCGCAGCTCGACAACCAGGCCGCTTATGACCGGCAGCTCGACGAGCTCGTCCGTGGAGCAGACGCCCTGATCACCCTGACCCCTGGCGCCGCCGCCGGCATCCGGGAACGTTGGGGCCGCGACGCCGTCGTCATCCCGCACCCGTCGCTCCTGTCGGATGACGTCACGGTTCCGCTCGTATTGCCGTCGGCGGAGACGCGGGTCGGCGTCCACCTGAAGGACCTGCGTCCCAATGTCGACGCGGTCGGTGCCGTCACCACCCTCATCGACGCGGTCGAACGCCTCCGCCGCCGTGGAGCGGACGTCGTCGCGGAGGTCCGGATGCACCATGCGGTCCGCGATCCGGAGGCACGCGAGGCCGTCCGACGGCTTGTCAGCAGCTCGGAAGCGGCGCTGCTCATCGAGCACGAGCGTCTCGACGACCTCGGACTCGCCATCGCACTCAGCCGCCTGGACGTCTGTCTCCTCCCCTACCGGCACGGCACGCACTCGGGTTGGCTCGAACTCTGCTGGGATCTCGGCGTGTCCGTCGCCGTCCCGTCCGGAGTCGGGGCGTACCTCGATCAGCATCCCGACGGCACCGTCTCCGCTTACGACCTCGGGGACGGAGCATCACTCGAGCGTGCAATCGGCGCGCTGCTCGACGCGGACGGCACGACCCGTGCCGGCTCCTCCGACCGGATCACGGCCGTCGCCGAGCGCCGCGCCCGGCGCGACGTCGACGACGCCGTCAGCACAGCAGCGCACGCCGAGCTGTACCGCCGCGTCATCGCCGAGCGCGCCTCGTGACGGCCGGTCCACGACTGCGCGTCGTCGTCATCGCCCCGCTGCGCTTCCCCATCCGTCGCCCGCACGCCGGCGGGCTCGAATCCGCCGTGTGGTCGGAGGTCAACGCACTGCGCGCACGAGGTCACGAGGTGACGTTCATCGGCGTCCGGGGGTCCGACTTCGTCGAGCGCGGCAGCGTCTTCGAACTGCCGGAGTTGCGGTGGCCGCGCTGGTCCTCCCCCGACGACGAGCGGTATCCCCCCGGTCACCTGACCCGATCCGTCCCGGCATTGCGCCGCGCGCTCGAGGCGATCGCCGCTCGGCCAGGGCGATACGACGTCGTGTCCAACCACTGCCTGGACGCGCTCCCGGTGGAACTGGCACCAGAGCTGGGCGTCCCCATGATCACCACCCTGCACACGCCGGTCGACGAGGCCGTCGCCGCTGCCGCGAACCGGGCCGGTTCCGACGGCAGCCGGTTCCTGGCGGTGAGCGAGTTCACGAAGCGCACCTGGGCGACGGCCGGTGTCGAGTCCGAGGTGCTCCTGAACGGCATCGATCCGGATGCCTGGCGGGCAGGCCGAGGCGGTGACGACCTCGTGTGGTTCGGACGGGTCGTCGCGGAGAAGGCTCCGCACCTCGCGGTCGACGTCGCCCGTCGACTGGGGCGACGGCTCGTCATTGCCGGTCGCGTGGGCGATCCGGTGTACGCCGAGCGCGTGCTGTCGCCGCTGCTGGGACGTGACGTCCGACATGTCGGGCCGCTCGACCCGACGCGACTCGCCACGCTCGTGGGGCGGAGCGCGGCAGCGGTCTCGACGCCGGCATGGGCCGAGCCGTTCGGTCTCGTCGCACCGGAGGCGCTGATGACCGGGACCCCGGTGGTCAGCTTCGCCGTCGGCGGCGTGCCCGAGATCGCCCAGGCGAGCGTCGGTATGCAGGTCGTCGCACCAGGAGACCTGGCGGCCATGGCGGACCGCGTGGACGGGTTGATCCGGCAGTCGGAGCTCGACCGGGGGTTCCGCGCCTCGATCCGGGCATCCGCCCTCGCGCGGTTCTCACTGAACGCCAGGGTGGGCCGGCTCGAGGAGCACTTCGCCGCGCTCCTCGGCGACTCGCCCGTGCTCGGTTCCGGTCGCGTCGACGAGTTCACCTCGTGAGGCCCCGCATCGGTTGGTACGTGCATCACCACGGACGGGGGCACGTGACGCGTCTGCTCGCTGTCGCACCCCACCTCGACGCCGACATCGTCTGCTTCAGCTCGTTCCCGGCGCCGATGGGACTCCCCTCGAACTGTTCCTGGGTGGTGCTCGACCGGGATGACGACGTGCCGGAAGGTGCGTCTCCCCCGGACGACTGCGATCCGACCGCGGAGGGGCTGCTGCACTGGGCGCCGCTCGGTCACGCCGGTCACCGTGCTCGTCTTGCGACCATCGCCGCCGCCCTCGCGCAGCAGCAGATGGACGCGATGGTGGTGGACGTCTCCGTCGAGGTGGTGCTCCTCGCACGCCTGCTCGGCGTCCCCACCGTCGTCATGGCACAGCCGGGCCACCGCGACGACGAACCGCACGCGCTCGCCTTCCGCGCGGCGTCGACGATCATCGCCCCATGGCCTCACGGTGTGCTGCAGCTGGAGCACCTCCATCCCGTACGGGACAAGGTGGTGTACACCGGCGGTATCAGTCGCTTCGAGGGTCGCGAGCGGACGGCCGCGGTAGCCGGGCGCAGTGGAGTGCTCCTCCTCGCCGGTGCCGGCGGCTCCTCGGTGTCGCAGGAAGCCGTGGAGGAGGCCGCCTACGCCAGCGGTCGCGACTGGACCTCGCTCGGCACCGGTGCCGGGTCCGTCTGGACCGACGACCCGTGGGACGCCCTCTGCCGGGCGGAAGTGGTGGTGTCGTGGGCCGGTCAGAACGCGGTCGCCGATCTCGCCGCGGCCGGCGTCACGGCCGTCGTGGTCCCACAGGAGCGCCCGTTCGACGAGCAGGTGTCCACCGCCCGTGCCCTCGAAGCGGGCGAGTTGGCGGTCGTGCGGTCGTCCTGGCCCGACGCCGCGGACTGGACAGGCATCCTCGACCGGGCCTCGGAGCTCCGTCCCGACTGGTCTCGTTGGCAGGTTGCGGGTGCCGCCCGACGAGCAGCGGAGGCCATCGAAGCGGTCGCGGCCGGCGATCCTGCAGGGGGTGGGCGATGAGGACGTCTGTCGTGACCCTGTGCTCTCGCCCCCGACTCGGACACCTCGAACGGCAGCTCGAGGCCGTCGGGGCGTCCATACCGACCTCGGGCGACGCGGTGGAGCGACTCGTCGTGTGGATCGGCGACGACGCACCCCCGACCCTCGACGCGGAGCTGACGGTCCACCTTCCACCGGGGTCCGACGGACTCCGTCTCGCGGCAGGCCGGAACGCCGGTGCAGCGCTCGCCATCGACCGTGGTGCAGACCTCATCGTGTTCCTCGACGCGGACTGCGTCCCCGGGCCGGCCCTGCTCGACCGATACCGTGAGGCGTCCGATCGCCACCCGGGCACCGTCCTCTGCGGCCCGGTGACCTACCTGCAGCCAGGCGTGGACGTCACCGACCGCCGCGCATTGGCGGCGGCGACGGCACCGCATGCGGCGAGACCGAACCCGGACGACGGCGCGGAGCGCGTCGCCTCCGAGGACGAGTACCCGCTGTTCTGGTCGTTGTCCTTCGCGACGAGTGCGTCGACCTGGTCCCGGAGCGGAGGCTTCGACGAGGGGTACGAAGGGTACGGCGGTGAGGACACCGATTTCGCGTTCGCCCTGAGCGCCGCGGGGACGCCCCTCGTGTGGGTCGGAGGCGCCCACGCCTATCACCAGCACCACGAGACACAGCGCCCGCCATGGCAGCACTTCGACGACATCCTCCGGAACGGCGCACGGTTCGCCGACCGATGGGGAACCTGGCCGATGACCGGTTGGCTGGAGGCGTTCGCTCAGGCCGGCGCGGTCCGGCGGGCGGGTGACGACTGGGTCCGCGTTCAGCCGACCGGCCCGAACAGCCCGTCGACCGCGGCCACCAGCGCGGTCGCGACGGGCTCCGGCGCGTAACGGTCGACGGGGCAGTGCCGTCTCGTCGGCCACTGCCAGGGGCGTCACTCGTCAGCGACGAAGCGCTCCCGGTGAACCGCCACGCAGCCGGGTGCTGCGCTGGAACCACCGGACGGCGGGCAGGTCCTCGGGCCAGTGCACACGCAGGGTGGTCCAGCCCCGACGCATCCGGAGGGCGAGCGAACCGGCATCGGTGAACGGGCGCATCGAGATCCCCATCCCGAGCGACCGGTCGTAGCGCACACGTCGGTGGAGACCCAGGTGTGTCGACACGTCCAGATCGTCGTGCAGTTCCGCATCCTCGCGGTGCACCGCCTCGGCGATCTGGCCCCACGTCGTGCGCCGGATCGCACAGTTGGACCCGAAGATCGGGACCTGGGCGAGGGCGGCCCCGACGAAGAGCCGGTACGCCCCGAGGTAGAGGCCGGCGAGCGGTGCACGGAGCAGGCGCGGACCGTCGATGAAGACGGCGGGGCCGGTGAGCGCTTCCAACTCCGGATCCATCGCGAACGCGTCGGTGATCCGGGTCACCCAGTCCGGTGGCGGCACGCAGTCCGCGTCGAGTCTCGCCACGACCGTCGCGGTCGCGTGGTCGAAGCCGGCTGCGTTCGCCGCGGGGATGCCGGGCATCGGCTCATCGATGAGGACCGCGTCGTACCGCTCGGCGATGGCCGCGACCTCGGCGCGATCGCGGCTGCCGTTGTCGACGACGATGATCGATGCGGGTCCGGTGTGCTGCGCGCGCAGCGAGCGCAGGCATCGTCGGAGGAGTGCGGCGTCGTCCTTGACCGGAACGACCACGTCCACGGTCACGAGCGGGTGGGCCGCGGTCTCGAGCGTCTCGACCGTCATGCGTCTCGCCCATCCGCCAGCAGCTGTGCCTCCGCGAACACCCGCGGGTGGGCGAGGATGCGGAAGTGGCCGCCGGTGTCGAGTTCCACGTTCTTGGCGCCGTCGAGTCGGCTGCCGCCCGGGATGTGCGGATCGAAGCGCCCGTAGACGGAGACGATCCTCGGATTGACGGTCGCCTCTCGGGAGAGCGCGAGGATCGTCGGGTCGTCGGGGGTGAAGATGCGCAGGCTCGGGAGGAGCATGAGCCTCGCGTACCGCGATCCGGCGAACGGCGCCGCGACCGCGAGCATCCCGGAGATCCGGGCTCCCCCGCCGCCGAGCGACATGACGTACTTGCCGACGAGCCCGCCCTTGCTGTGCGCGAGGAGGACGACGTCGCCGAGCCCGTTCGCCTCGAGGTAGTCGGCGACGAGTCGTGCCGCCACCGGGACCGAGCGGTCGTTGCGTCCGAGCGGGTCGATCACGTGTACCGGGTGTCCGTCGTCGTGGAGTCGGCGGATGAGCGGCTCGAGGAACCGCCAGGTCTCATAGACGCCCGGGAGGACGACGATCGGTGACCGGTCGCCGGACAGGAAGTCGTGCGGGTCGGTGCGGCTGACGAAGGCCCGGACCTGCCAGACGAGTGCGTAGGTGTAGTCGCGCGCCCACCACCCGAGGGTCCGCAGCGCCGAACGGATCACCGACGATCCCCGTTCGCGCGGCTCAACCGTCTCCCCGCAGGACCTCGGGGCATCGCTCTGTTCCCATGTCCTCACCGTAACCGGACCACCCGGCCTGCCCCTGGACCTTGACAGCGGCCGGACCGGGCCCGGGCGGATCGGGACCGTGGATGCCCGGCGTGGCTCACCTCGGGTGCGGTGCGCTGATAATCTGGCAGCTGCGGTGGCCTCGGGGTGTTCGTGTGCCCGGACGATCGAGGAGTGCAGTGGGAGAGATCGACGGAGAGTTCGGCCGCGTCCGGGACGCGCTGGAGCGTCCTGCGATCCGGCTCCTGAGCCGACCGACCGCACCCGCGGTGGTCGCGATCTTCCGCACCACGTTCGGCCGCGACATCCAGTTCGTCGCAGCGGACCGCTTCCATCTGCAGGTCGAGGAGTACCTCGGCGAACTCGCGGCACGTGGTGCGCGGATCCCGGCCGGCGGCGACGAACGCGGTGGCGGACGGACCCTCTGCCGGGAGTGGGTCCACGACCAGTGGCTCGTCCGGACGAGCACCGACGACGGCGAGGAGCAGTACTCGCTCACCTCGCACGCGCTCGAAGCGGTCTCGCTCGTCGACGGCCTCGCGCACGACCGCGCCCTCATCAGTGAGTCGCGCCTGACCATGATCCTCGACTCCGTGCGCCGATGGGCGCTGCAGGCCGACCCGGATCGTGACGAGCATCTGCGTCGCATCGACGCGCAGCTCGCCGAGCTCCAGGCGGAACGCGAACGGGTTGCGGCCGGCGGCACCGTCGTCGCGGCGAGCGACGACCGGATGCAGGACGGTTACGCCAACATCGCCGACCTCATCCGTCAGCTCCCGAGCGACTTCCGCCGGGTCGAGGAGTCCGTCATCGCGATGCACCGCCGGATCGTCGAGGACTTCCGGAACGACACCCGTCCGATCGGCGAGATCCTCGACGACTACCTCAGGCGCACCGACGAGCTGATGACGGCGACGGCCGAGGGTCGGGCCTTCGAGGGCGCTTTCGAACTCCTCCGCAACGACGATCTGCTCCAGGACCTCAAGCGCGACCTCTCCACGATCCTCGACCACCCCTTCTCGGCCAGGCTCGGGCCCGCGGAGCTCCGTGGCTTCCGGGGTGCCGTCGGGATCATCCGACAGGGGATCGACGACGTCCTCGCGCAGCGTCGGCGGCTCACCGCGACGCTCCGCGACCACATCGTGCATCACGACGTCGTGCAGGACCGCGAACTCGACACGACCCTGCGAGCACTGAACCAGCGCCTCGGCATCTGGATGCGGACCGCGGGACCACGCGCCACCGTCGACCTGCCGCTCCTCCCGGAGACCATCGACATCGAGCACCTGCGCGAGCGGTTCTACGATCCGGACGTCGAGGTCGCTCCGCCGCCGATCGCGACGTCCGTCGAACGGACCGACGGCGCGGCGATGTCGCTCGACACCCTCCGGTCGCAGGGCGGTCCGCTCCTCGACGAGCTCCGGGCCGGACTCCTCGACGCGGTGACCTCCGGTGCCGAGGATGCCCATGCGGCGTTCTCCGGGCTCGATCCGGAACTCCGACGACCGGTGGAGCTGTTCGGCCTCGTCCACCTCATGACCCAGCTGGGCACGTACGACGAGCAGGCACCACGCCGCCGCTACGAGACGGTCCGTCCGGACGGGACGACCACCGCGTTCGAACTCCCGGCCTTCCCGCTCGGTGAGGCCGGTGTCGCAGCGCTGACGCGAGCCACGACGACCACGACCACTGCTCCGGCCGACCAGGCCCGGCGCGGAACGGAATGACATGACCTCCGAGACGGATCCCACCGTGACGGCGACGACCGACCCGACGTCGGACGACCTGACGACGGACGGACTCGACGCCTTCGCACCCGCCGAGGCGCCGGTCGCCGGCCCGGATGACGACTCCTTCGCCCTCTTCGAAGGGGACGAGGGACGTCTCGACGCCGCTCAACGTCGTGCGCTGGTCGCTCTGCTGAAGCACCGCTACGTCAGCCCCGCGCTCCAGCCCGCCGAGTGGCGGACGGTCCTCGAGTCCGAGTCGCTGCTGCGGTCCCGCCTCAACGAGCTGTTCCTGGAGCTCGAGGTGGACCGCTCGGCCGAGGTCGCCTTCAAGCGTCAGGCGGGCTCGGAGAGCGGGCGGCGTCCCTTCCCGACCCTGCTGCACGACACCAGCTACAGCCGCGAGGAGACGATCCTGCTCGTCTACCTGCGGACGCGTCTCCGGACCGAACTGGCCAACGGCGCACGAGCCGCGATCGTCGAACACGACGAGCTGCTCGGCTTCGTCGCGAGCTTCCGCCCCGAGCACGCCACCGACCGCGCCCGTGACGACGGACGCGTCGAACGCGCGATCGACAAGCTGCTGACCGCGCGGGTCCTGCTGCGGACCAAGGACGCCCGCCGCCACCGGATCGCGTCGGTGGTGGAGACGCTCCTCCCCCTCGAGCGTCTCCAGGAACTCCTGGAGTGGCTCGAAACGCAGACCGCAGCGGTCGATCCAGCCTCGGAGCAGCCGCGACCCGATGCCCACGCGGACTCGGACTCGGACGACGAGCCCGACGGCACCGCAGCCGAGTCGCAGGACTCCCCCGACGACCGGACACAGCCACCAGCAGCAGAGGACGACCGATGAGCCGCTCCACGGACACCGACACCCTGCTGGACCTCGTCGAGCAGTGGCGTATCGAACGGATGCAGGTCATCAACTGGGGTGGGTTCGACGGGTACCGATCGGTCGACTTCGCCTCCCGCGCGACGCTCATCTCCGGCGCCTCCGGAACCGGGAAGAGCTCGCTCATGGACGCGTACCTCGCGGTCATGATGCCGTCGGACGTGCCGTTCAACGGAGCCTCCAACGACGCGGCGGTCGGACGGGCGCGGAATCCAGACCAGCGCAACCTGCTCACGTATCTCCGCGGCAAGGTCGACTCGGCACGGGACCCGCAGACCGGGGCGATGCGCGACATCAACCTGCGCGGCACGGATCAGCTCACCTGGGGTGCCGTGGCGGTGACGTTCCTCAACGACGACGACCGTCGCTTCACCGTCGTGCGCGCCTACCTCGTACCCCGACGTGCGCTGCGCACCGGTGACCTGTCGATGACGATGGCGACCGTCGACGGGCCGTTCGAGCTCACGGACCTCGAGGCATTCGTGCCGAAGCGGTTCGACGCCGGTGAGCTCCAGAGTCGCATCCCCGGATTCGTCGTCCGTGACACCTACGCGGAGCTGTCCTACACCCTGCACACCCGTCTCGGCATCGGTGCCGGAGGCGACGGTGGTCGGGCGATGCGTCTGCTGGCCCGGATCCAGGCGGGACAGCACCTGCCGACGGTCGACGGCCTGTACAAGTCGATGGTGCTGGAGCGTCCGAGCACGTACGACGCGGCCGACCGGGCGCTGTCGCACTTCGAGGCGCTCGACGAGGCGTACCTCGCGATGGAGACCGAGAGCCGCAAGGCTCGGGTGCTCGAGCGGCTCGGCGAACTGCGTCGTGACTACGAGGACGGGCACCGGGCGGCTGCCGACCTCGAGCGCCTCGGCTTCACCGAGGACGGCACGACACCGTTCACCGTCTGGCGCAGTCGCGCACACGAGGCACTGCTCGATGAAGCGGTCTCCAGGAACCGGCGGGAGAAGCTCGAGGCCGGAGCCACGTTGGAGGCGGCGCGGGCACGAGCCGCTGCGGCGGGTGTCCGTGTCCGTGAACTCGAGCGTCAGGTGTCGGAGCAGGGCGGGAGCGCGCTGCGGCGTGCCGAGGAACGCCGTGAGGCCGCGGAGGCGACGCACGCCGAGGTGGCGCGAGCCAGGTCGCTGTTCGACGAGCGCACCGAGGTCCTCGACGATCCGATCGAGGACGAAGCCTCGTTCCGGCGTGCGCTCGGCCGCAGCGAGGACTTCCTCGCCGACGACGACACCGCGCTCGACGCCATCGAGACCGATCGCGCCCAGCTGCATCGCGAAGCGTTCCCCCTCGAGGAGCGCAACACCGAACTCCGCCGTGAGCTGCAATCGCTTCGCGGCCGTGACGGCGCGGTCCCCGATCGACTCCACCGGGCGAGACTCGCCCTCGCTGAGGCTGCCGGACTCGACCCGGAACAGCTGCCGTTCGTGGCCGAGCTCATCGACGTCGCTCCCGCCTATGCCGCCTGGCGTCCCGCGATCGAGGTCACCCTGCACGGTCTCGCGAGGACGGTCCTCGTCGACGAGGAACACCTCGATGCGTTCGGCCGCGCGATCGACGCGGTCCGGATTCCGGTCCGCCTGCAGTTCGAGGGTGTCCCGCTGCATGAGGCGTCCTCCCCAGACGCGGGTGACCCCGCGTTCATCTCCGGCCGTGTCACGTACCGCACCTCGCCGTTCAGCAGGTGGATCGAGCAGCGCGTGACCTCGGACCGGATCGACGCGCGGTGCGTCGAGTCTCCGTCGGAGCTCTCGGGTGGCGGTCGCCGCGTGACCGTGAACGGCCAGCTGCGTGACGGCCGCCGCGGCTCCCACGGCGACACGGGCGGTGCACCGATCCTCGGCTTCACCAATGAGGCGCGGATCGCGTCGATCGAGGCGGAGACGGCCGAGATCCGTGGGCGCCTCGAAGTCATCGCCGGTCGACAGGCCGGCATCCAGCAGCGGTTGTCGCGTCGTGAGGCCGAGCGGGCCGCCCACCGGTATCGTCTCGACACCGAGTGGGCCAGGATCGACGTCGCTGGTGCTGCTGCGCATCGCGACGCAGCCGCGGCCGAGCTGGAGCGTCTGCTCGACGCCAGTGACGTCCTGCAGGAGCTCCAGGGCTCGGTGGCGGCCGCCCAACGTGAACTCGACGCCGCCAACGCCGAGCGGTTCCCGGCCGAGGACCGTGTCAGACGCCTCGACGAGGAGCACGGGGTCCTCGTCGATCAGCAGGACGCGGCGACGACCGTCATCGACCGTTTCGAGCGCTCCGAGGTCGAGGAGGTCTCCCCCGCCGACATCGATCG
Organism: Plantibacter sp. 2H11-2; assembly: GCF_050031945.1. NCBI lineage: Bacteria > Bacillati > Actinomycetota > Actinomycetes > Micrococcales > Microbacteriaceae > Plantibacter > Plantibacter sp. 2H11-2. Next base: position 322,936 of record NZ_JBNBBL010000003.1, read on the forward strand.
GATCGAAGCCGCCCTCGCGGCGGTGGGCGGTGTGCCGTCACTCGGCGGGTTCGGCGATGCGATGAAGCGGCTCCGCGCCCGGCTCGGCGACGAGTTGTCCTCGGCCGTCCGCCAGGCGGAGCAGGCCGCGCTCGCACAGGTGCACGTGTTCGAGCAGTACCAGTCGATCTGGCACGACCCCAACCTCGGCACGACGCTCGAGTCCTACGGCGACTACCGGGCGATCCTCGACGGCATCCTCGGCACCGGTCTCCCCGAGCGCCGCCAGGAGTGGCGCCGCCGGCTGTCCCAGTGGAGCGGTGAGGACCTGGTCCCCCTCAGCAGCGCGTTCGACAGCGCCGTCGAGGAGATCGAGGACCGCCTGGTCCCGGTCAACGACATCCTGCGCGACCTGCCGTTCGGACCGGCGCACGATCGTCTGAAGATCGTCCTCCGTCGGGTGCATCGCGAGGAGGCCTCCGCCTTCCGGCGCGAGCTGCGCGCGCTGTCGAGCGAAGTCACCGCGAACCTCGGCGACGACGAGTTGGAGGCCCGGTTCCAGCGGCTCCGCCGGTTCATGGAGTCGATGCGCGACACGGGTGCCGGGTCCCAGTCGACCCGCGACCAGGTGCTCGACGTGCGCCGTCACGTCGAGATCACCGCCGTGCGGTACGACACGTCTGGGCAGGACGTCAGCGTCTACTCCTCGCTCGGCGACAAGAGCGGTGGCGAGACCCAGGAGCTCGTCGCGTTCATCGTCGGCGCTGCCCTGCGCTACCAGCTCGGTGATGAGGACCGCCCGCGTCCGAGGTTCGCGCCGGTGCTGCTCGACGAGGGCTTCATCAAGGCGGACTCGGAGTTCGCCGGCCGCGCGGTGGTCGCCTGGCTGCGGCTCGGCTTCCAGCTCGTGATCGGGGCGCCGCTCGACAAGGTGACCGCGCTCGAGCCCTACATGGATCGGCTCCTGTCGATCCGGAAGGATCCGGAGACCCGACACGCCTGGGTCGCCAAGATCGAACGGTCGGCTCCGGTCGAGCCGCTCGAACGCGTCGGATAGACAGGAGACCCGCCGACCCGCCACCATGCGCGGTGATCGATCCCTCCGGTCGCGGCGCTGAGCTAGGTTGCTGGGATGAGCGAGTACAGCGGTGATGGAGCCTCCGGTCAGCCTGTGCGCGCGACGGGGCAGGCTGAGGCACGACCGTCGCGCCCGTCGGGTGTGCGCCCGACCGCGGTGCTCCTCGACTTCCACAACACCTTGGCGGTGGTCCGGTCGGTGGACGACTGGATCGACGAAGCGAGCGACCTGCTCGCGGGTGGGCCTGCACCGGGGGCGATCTCACGTGAGCGGATCCGAAACGTATGGGTTGAAGCCAGACGGGTGTTCCCGGCTCTCGACTGGGACCTCGACCCCACCGCGCATCGGCACGCCTTCGTCTCGACCCTAAGCCATGACGACGCGATACCGATCGACGTCGCCGAAGCGCTGTACGCGGTGATGCCGAACCAATGGAAGTTGAACGCAGGCGCATCCGACTTCATCGCCCGGGCCTCCGCAGCGGGGACGCGTCTCGGGATCGTCTCGAACATCGCGCTGGACATCCGCCCCGCTCTCGAACGCTGGGGCATCGCCACTGCATTCGACGCGGTGATCCTGTCCTACGAGGTCGGTTGCGTGAAACCCGATCCGCGGATCTTCCGACTGGCCGCGGACGCGCTCGGCGTCGATCCGACGGACTGCCTCATGATCGGCGACTCAGCGCACGACGATGTCGGCGGTGCCGCCTTGGGAATGCCGTGCCTGATCGTGCCCCCGGACGGGACGTGGCGAGCGTTCGCCCTGGCGAGCCCGTCGTGAACGATCATCGGCCGGTCCCCTCTCTTCGTTAGCCTGGGCGGGTGAGCGTGGTGCCGGCAGTCGGGTTCGATCTGGACGGGACGTTGTTCGATCATCGCGGTTCCGCGCGAGTCGCAGCGCGGAGCTTCCTCCGGTCGCTGGGCATCGCTCCGACGTCGGTGGCGCTCGAATCATGGTTCGCAGCCGAGGACGAACACTTCGAACGCTGGCGATCCGGCCTGGTCAGCTTCGCCGAGCAGCGTCGAGAGCGTCTGCGCACCGTGCTGCCGTTGTTCGACGTCACTCCGCCGATCGAAGAAACCGAGCTGGACGCGCTGTTCGACGAGTATCTTCATGCCTATCGTGAGGCATGGCGGATCTTCCCTGACAGTCTGGAGACGCTTCACGGATTGCGATCCCGTGGCTACCGAGTGGGCCTCCTGACGAATGGGACACAGGCTCAGCAACTCGACAAGTTACAACAGACCGGTATCGCCGAAGCCTTCGACGTGATCTGCACATCCGAGCGCATCGGCGTGCAGAAACCTAATCCGAGGGCCTTCCACATCCTCGCCGCAGAGCTGGGCGTTGAAACATCAGCGTGCCTGTTCGTGGGCGACAATCCCGCGCAGGATGTCGAGGGCGCCCGCGCCGCAGGGATGCGCGGGTTGCTCGTTGACCGGTATGAGAGACACGCAGCCGGCATCCAAGACCTCATCGATCACGAACTCGCCGCCCTCGCTCGGGCGCTCCGGTAGCGCAGTAAGCCGCTCCAGCAGGGTGGTCGCTGCTCGGCGAAGACGCCGCACAGGGATCCTGCACGAGCTCGGATCTCGTCTCTGTGTCGGCCACCGTGAGAGCCATACCGATGCTCCGAAGTGCCGAGACTGGTGGCCCCAGTGTGAAGGCCGCAGCCCCATCGGGCTCACGAGGCATTGCTATGGTGAGGGAACTTCAGACCGGGGGTCGGGTTGAAGCACAGGGGGGCCATGCGTATTCGCACGACACTATTCATCTTCGGAATCACGGCGCTCACATTCACCGGCTGCTCGGGCACTGCGTCGCCGGCACCTGGTCAGCCAACTACCGTGGAGGATAGGCCGAGCAGCGCTGCGGCGAGCGTCTGTGGCGCATCCGCGGCTGAGGCAGAGAACACGCTGACGACTGCTCCGACGAATCGGTGGGAGTTGGTCGGTGCGATCGCGGCTACTGCGGAAAACAGCGACAGCGGTCCATTCGTCGTGAAGGAGAACGGCGAACGCTACTGCTTCGCGCGTACTGCGTACGGAGCGCTCGGAGCTGCGGTCGGCTACACCGCCTTGGTATCAACATCGGACCGTGAACTCCTGTCGCGGCTCATCCCCTTGGTGATTGCTCCAGGTGTCGGCAGAGACGCCGCGCTGACGTCACCGGGCGATCTCGCAAATCCGGCGCTTGGTGCACCACAGGTTGTCGCATTCGCCATCGATGAATACGACGCAGACTTCGCCCTCGTCGATATCGTGTGGCGGGATGCCGCGCAGGGAGATGCCTTGGTCAGCGCGCCGACCTCGCTGCAGTGGATCGAGGGCGACTGGAAGATCGTTCTGAACGATCGCGCTCAACCACCGTCGCCGTCCATCGTCATCGACGACCTCGAAGGTCATATTCCGTGGTCGGCCAACTAACGCCACCGTGACTCGAGAACACATCGCTCGGATGACCGCTCAGAGCCAGATGGCCACGATCGGCGTCACGCGGTGGGCCCGTCGGCCACCGTATGCTTCGGTGCTGCCTGGGTGGAGTTCGCCTACTCCGACCACGTCAGCGTCTCATCGGACAGGGAGCCCGTGACTGAACCGACTACATCACCGCCGGCCGCCTCGCCTTGGACACCTGCGGTACCAATCCCAGGAGGAGTCGTCGCGCTCTCCTACGTGCTCATCGCCGTCGCCTGGTTCCCGCTCGTGGGCTCCGTCCTCCACTGGATGAACTGCCGCGTGCCTGCCGACGTCGACGATCTGCGACCGCTCTACTCTGCGTCGATGACCGCTATCGTGGTCCTCTGCTGGTTCTGGGTGCAGCATCGCTCGACGATGCTCGAGACAACACGCGTTCGAAGCTTCGTCATCCTCGCGGCAAGTATCCTCGCGGTCGGGTTGGTGCCCATCGTTCTCGTCGTCGTCAGCCCGTTGACGCCGTATATCGAGACGGCCCGCCGTGAATGCGGATCTGCGGATGACGGTCTCGTCGGGCTGGTGCTCTACCTGCCGTTGCTGTCATTCCTGGTTGCCCAGCTGATCAACCCTGCAGGGTCGAAGGCTTCCCTCACCCGTTGGATCATCACCGCCGCAGTGCTCACCGGGCTCTGGGCGGCGTACGCACTCATTGTGCAGCCATGGCCACCAGCTGGATCCTGAAGCAGGGCGACGATGCGAAGTGTCACCACCGACCTCTCGAGAAGTGTCACCGATGTCGTGATGCAGAGCTGTCACTGATGCCTTGCGACGTGACGGCCAGTCTCATCTTGACATCCCTCAGAATCGAACATATGTTCGAATCATGTCCGACCGGCCCCCTGCCCCGCCGATCCGCATCGGTGAGGCCGAGTGGATCGTGATGCGGGAGGTGCCCGACCGGCCGGCCGGTCTGGTGAAGTACTTCGCGCCGAGCGGCGCACCGGCCTACTTCCGCTGCGTCACCTGGGCACCGCGGTCGGAGGACCGTCGGTTGATCGGTCGGTTCGCGACGCTCGCCGAGGCGGAGCGTGCCGTGCCGGGTGGACGACGGTCCGCCGCACCGGCCACTCCCCGGTCCGCGGACGCCTGGGAGCGCGGGCAGGCGCCGTGGGACGCAGCGCCGCGACGGAGCGACCGGTACGCCTGAGCGACCGGTCGCAGGTCGGTCAGCGCCACCCGTACCGCGAACGGAGCCCAGCGGCGACGCGGGCGAAGCGATCACGCGGGACCTGAGCCGCCTCCCGCCGCATCCCGTCGGGGTGCACGCGGAAGACGCGGTCGAGGTTCGCCCAACTCGGACGGCCGGCACTGTCCCATCCGCCGGTGCCGAGCGGCACGAACTCACCGTCCTGCGAATGATCCTTGCTCGTCAGCTGCACCGCCAGTACCCAGCCTCCGGTCGAGCGCGCCACGATGAGCACCGGACGGTCCTTGCCACGTCCGTCGCGCTCCTCGTACGGCACCCAGGTCCAGACAATCTCGCCGGGATCGGGATCGCCGTCGACGGCGGGGGCGTAGTCGATGGACACGGCGCCGACCGCCCGCGGATCGACCTCGACCGTCGCCGTCCCGCCTGAGCGTCCGGGTGAAGCGGCGGTGGTGGTCGATGGCGTCGCGAGGCCGGCGGTCCGCACCGCACTCGAGGCGGCGCGGGTGGAGGGGCCCAGGAGTGCGTTCGCGACGCGGCGGATGATCGAGGTGAAGGTTGACACGCCGTCACCCTATCGTCCGCGGCTCCCACCGCAGGGAACGCCGAACGGGCGCCGTCCTGGTGGACGACGCCCGTTCGGCGAAGCAGAGGCGGTCGAGGTCAGTCGACGAGGGCGTACCCCTCTTCGCCGTGCACGGAGGTGTCGACGCCGGCGATCTCGTCCTCGTTCTTGACGCGGAAGCCGATCGTCTTCTCGATCGCGAAGCCGATGACGAAGGCCACGATGAAGGAGTAGACGAGGACAGCGAAGGCGGCGATGGCCTGGACCGCAAGCTGCTCGATGCCGCCGCCGACGAAGAGGCCGGTCTCGGTCGCGAAGAAGCCGAGGTACAGGGTGCCGATGAGGCCACCGACGAGGTGGATGCCCACGACGTCGAGCGAGTCGTCGAAGCCGAGCTTGAACTTCAGCTCGACGGCGATGGCGCAGACGGCGCCGGCCACGATGCCGAGGAGCAGTGCCCAACCCGGAGTCAGGTTCGCGCACGCCGGGGTGATGGCGACGAGACCAGCGACGGCACCGGAGGCGGCGCCCACCGAGGTCGCCTTGCCGTCCTTGAACTTCTCGACGACGATCCAGCCGATGATGGCGGCAGCGGTGGCCCCGACGGTGTTGACGACGATGAGTCCGACGTTCGCGAGCTCGTTCAGCCACTCGGCGCCGGCGTTGAAGCCGAACCAGCCGAACCACAGGATGGCGGCTCCGAGGAGGGTGAGCGGCACGTTGTGCGGCTTCGTGATGCCCTTCTGGAAGCCGATGCGCTTGCCGAGCACCAGGGCGAGGGCGAGTGCTGCGGCTCCGGCGTTGATGTGCACCGCGGTTCCACCCGCGTAGTCGATGACGCCGATGCCGGCATCCTCACCGAACAGCGTGGTGCCGAGGTTCATGATCCAGCCGCCGCCCCAGACCCACGCGGCGATCGGGAAGTACGCGATGGTCGCGAAGAGGCCGGCGAAGATCATCCAGGAGCCGAACTTCGCGCGGTCGGCGATGGCGCCGGAGATCAGCGCGATCGTGATGATCGCGAAGGTGGCGCCATAGGTCGCCCCCACCAGGTCGGTGTTCGCGGTTTCGCCGCTCGCGAGGGCGGTCATCCCGAAGTCGGAGAACGGGTTGCCTGCGAACTCCAGCGGGCTGCCGACGGCCGACATGTTGAAGCCGTAGAGGATCCACAGCACGCTGATCAGGCCCAGTGCGCCGAAGCTCATCATCATCATGCTGACGACGCTCTTCGCCTTCACGAGGCCGCCGTAGAAGAATGCGACGCCGGGGGTCATGAACAGCACCAGAGCGGTTGCCGTGACTCCCCAAGCGATACTGCCTGTATCCATTGGATCTTCCTCACACATCGTGGTCTTGCAACGGGTGCCCGAGATGGTGAGGACTGGCTGAGCTCGGTCTCGCCGTCCGACTCGGTGCAGCGACCAGTCTGCGGAACGGAGGTTTCCGCACGACTGTCAGCGTGTTTCCGATGTGTTACGCGAGTGCCGCCCAGGTAAACAGCGTGTTTCGTGACCCGGTGCGACGGGTCAGTCCATCGAGGTGAGGGCGATCATGCGCGACATCGCGCGCAGGTACTTCTTGCGGTATCCGCCGTTGAGCATGTCTCCGCCGAACACCTCGTCGAGGGCCGTGCCGGTCGTGACCACGGGGATCTGTGCGTCGTACACCCGGTCGATGAACGCGACGAGCCGGAGCGCCTGGCCCTGGTCGGTCAACTCGTGGACATCGCGGAGCGCGATCAGGTCGACGCCGTCGAGCAGTCCGATGAATCGTGAAGGGTGGACGGCGGCGAGGTGGGTGATGAGACCGTCGAAGGTGTCGACCGTGACGTCTCGGTCGGCGGCCGCCGCCTCCGCGGTACGGGCGTCGAAACGCTCCTCGGAGCTCACCACGGCGTGTCCCTCGATGCTGCGGCGGCGGTAGTCGGTGCCGTCGATGCGGAGGGTCTCGAAGTTGGCGCTCATCGCCTGGATCTCGCGGAGGAAGTCGGCTGCGGCGAAGCGGCCCTCCCCCAGGGCGTTCGGCGGCGTGTTGGAGGTAGCCGCGATCCTCGTCCCGGTCGCGACGAGTTCACCGAGCAGTCGGGTCATGACCATCGTGTCGCCCGGGTCGTCGAGCTCGAACTCGTCGATGCAGATGAGCGTCGCGCCCGTCAGCTGCGCGACCGCCGCCGCGTAGCCGAGCGCACCGACGAGGGCCGTGTACTCGATGAAGGTGCCGAAGTACTTCTTCCGACCGGGTGCATCGTGCCAGAGCGCCGCGAGGAGGTGCGTCTTGCCGACGCCGAAGCCACCGTCCAGGTAGATGCCCGGCTTGGCCGCCGGTGCCTTGGGCTTCCGCCGTCCGAAGAAGCCGCCACCGCCACCGGCCTGGGGCGCGAAGAAGCCGCGGAGCTTCTCGACCGCGGCCGCCTGGCCCGGGAAGTCGGGATCCGGACGGTACGAGTCGAAGCTCGCCTGTTCGAACTGCCGGGGTGGCGTCAGGCTCGCGACGATCTCGGCACCACTGACCGTGGGGACACGGTCGGTGAGGCTGCGGAATCCGGTCGGGACGGAAGGCGTGGTCACGGCAAACCTCTGGCTCTGCATGGGTGCTGGGGTTACGGCGTCTGACGCATCGGTGCGGTTCGGTGGTGCGGACGGCGTACTGTCGAAGGGACAGGCTTCCAGCCTAGATGCACGACACCCGAGCCCCACCGCAGCCAGCTGCACGACCGGAGGTACCCATGACCGTCGACGCCGATTCGACCTCGACCAAGTTCACCGCCTACGCCCACCCCGAGCGCCTCGTCACGGCGGAGTGGCTCGAAGCGCACCTGGGTGAACCCGGTCTCGTCGTCGTCGAGTCCGATGAGGACGTCCTCCTCTACGAGACCGGCCACATCCCCGGCTCGGTGAAAGTCGACTGGCACACCGACCTCAACGACCCGGTCGAGCGCGACTACATCGACGGAGCCGCCTTCGCCGCACTGCTCGGATCCAAGGGGATCTCGCGAGAGGACACCGTCGTCATCTACGGCGACAAGAACAACTGGTGGGCCGCCTACGCCCTGTGGGTCTTCAGCCTCTTCGGACACGAGGACGTCCGGCTGCTCGACGGTGGACGCGACAAGTGGATCGCGGACGGCCGGGCGATCACCCGCGATGAAACAGAGCGCGAAGCCGTCGAGTACCCCGTGGTGGAGCGCGACGACTCGGCCCTCCGCGCCTACAAGGACGACGTGCTCGCCCACCTCGGCAAGCCGCTCATCGACGTCCGCTCCCCCGAGGAGTACAGCGGTGAACGCACCACGGCGCCCGCCTACCCCGAAGAGGGTGCGCTCCGCGCCGGTCACATCCCGAGTGCGCAGAGCGTCCCGTGGGGCAAGGCGGTCGCCGACGACGGCACCTTCCGGCCGGCCGAGGAGCTGGACGCGATCTACCGCGACGGCGCAGGCCTCGCCGAGGGCGACGAGGTGATCGCCTACTGCCGCATCGGCGAGCGGTCGAGCCACACGTGGTTCGTCCTGCAGCACCTGCTCGGGTTCGACAACGTCCGCAACTACGACGGGTCCTGGACGGAATGGGGTAGCGCCGTGCGCGTGCCGATCGTCCAGGGTGCCGAGCCGGGCGACGCACCGACGCGCTGAACTCGTCCACCCACCGCCCTTCCGCACGGCTGCACTGTGCGGGAGGGCGGTCCGCTGTTCCTGGCTGCGATACTGGAGTGACCATGACCGATTCCCTCCTCGCCCCGAACCTCGCCGAGATCCGAGATGAGTTCCTCGCCGTCGAGGAACGCTCACGGCTGCAGCTGCTCCTCGAATTCAGCGACGAGCTGCCGGACCTCCCGGAGCGCTACCGCGACCACCCCGATCTGATGGAGCGGGTGCTCGAGTGCCAGGCGCCCGTGTTCTTCTTCGTCGAGGTCGACGAGGACGGCATCGTGCACCTGTTCGCGACGGCCCCCGAGGAAGCGCCGACCACTCGTGGCTTCGCGAGCATCCTCGTCCAGGGGCTCGCCGGACTCACCGTCGACGAGGTGCTCGCCGTCCCCGACGACTTCCCGCAGATGATCGGACTCTCCCGAGCGGTGTCGCCACTGCGACTGCGTGGGATGTCGGCGCTGCTCGGCCGGACGAAGCGCCGCCTCCGCGAACTCGCCTGAGTCGTCGGCCCGTCGGTCAGTGCCCGGGCGGTAGCGGCACGAGCTCGTCGAGCCAGTCCGAGACCGCGGCGGTCCAACGCTCCGGGTCGTAGTTCCAGAGCTTCGTGTGACGTGCGACGGTGAACGGGACGAACGTCACGATGTCCGGTCGTGCGAGGGCGAGCGCCCGCGACGGCCCTGCCGGGACGTAGCCGTCGTCGTCACTGTGCATCAGCAGGATCGGCAAGGCGAGGTCGGCGGCGTTGGCGACGTAGTCGAGCCGACCGAGATCGATGCTCGTCGCCTGCCCGGTCAGAAGGCGTCCCCACCGGCGGCTGATGGCGAGCAGGGCGACCCGACCGACCACGCTCGGGATCCGGTTCTCGCGGGCCTGGTGCTGCAGGACGTCTACCCAGTCGATGACCGGCGAATCGAGCGCGACGGCGCGGAGGAGTTCGGGGTGCGCCGTCCGCCGTGAGGCCTGGAGCACGATCGCTCCGCCCATGGACCAGCCCATGAGTACGACGTCGGCGGCGCCCTGTTCACGCACCCAGCCGATCGCGGCGTCCACGTCGCGCCACTCCTCGTCGCCGAGCGCGTATCGGAAGTCCAGCGCGGGCGGAGCGTCGCCGTCGTTGCGGTAGGAGACGAGCAGGCACGAGTATCCGGCGTTGCGGAAGCTCGGCACCGCTCGGAGCGCTTCGGATCGTGTGGTCCCCCGGCCGTGCACCAGGACGGCCCAGCGGGTGGACGGTCCGTCCTCCGGGTGGATCGCCCACGCCGGCGCCGGCCCGAGCGGGGTCGGTACGAGCACGTCCTCGTGGGCGAGGCCCAGTTCCTCCGGGCGGCGGAAGAACCACCCGCTGAACTCGGCCTCCTGGCCGACGCGGAGTGCGTCGACGCCGCCGCCGAGGAGCGTCCGGACCACGGTGTGCTGCCGCACCTCGAGGATGTCGCCCAGCTGCACGTAGGCGGCCCGTCTCGTCACCCAGCTGCCGTAGCGGCCGGGGACGACGGTGTCCGGCGTCGCGACGAGTTCGACCGTCCCACCGGCACGGTCCAACCCGACGATGCGAGCCTCACTCGGGCGGTCCCGAGCCGGGACCACCACCTTGCGGGCGATGGTCGCGACGACGGCGAGTCCGAGGGCGCCGACGGCGGCAGCGGCTCCACCGGCGATGACGATCGCATCCGTCGCCGAACCCCGCCGTCGAATGCCGGTGCTCGCCGCTCCTCGACCGCCTGCCTGCGACCCGGGTCCGCGTCTCCGCCCGGCGTGCCTCTGCCCATTCATCGGGATGTAACTCTAGTCTTCACTCGTGGTAGAGAGTCCGACGACGGCAAAGGTTCCCGAAGAGTTCGCCCGAGCGGTGGACGCTGTTCGCGCTGCAGCCGTCCGGCCCGATCTGAGAGTCACGGAGATCCCCGCGCCGAGCAATCTCGCGCCGTTCGCCATCGCCCTCGCGGCCGACGTCTCACCGAGTCGCCACGATGCCGACTCCGACCTCGGTACGGGGCGGTTCGTCCTCCTCTACGACCCGGACGGCTCTGACGCCTGGGGTGGACGCTTCCGCGTCGTCTGCTTCGCCCAGGCCCCACTGGAGACCGAGATCGGACTCGACCCGTTCCTTGCCGAGGTCGCCTGGTCCTGGCTCGTGGACGCCCTCGACACCCGCGGCGCCTCCTACCAGGCGGCGTCCGGCACCGCGACGAAGATCATCTCGAGTGGTTTCGGGGAGCTCGCCCGGCAGGGCGACGGCGCACAGATCGAGCTTCGAGCGTCGTGGACACCGCTGGAGAGCGACGTCGCGGCGCACGTGGAAGGATGGGGAGAGCTGCTGTGCATGCTCGCCGGCTTGCCTCCGACCACCGAAGGGGTCTCCCTGTTGTCCGTCAAACGAGCTCACCGTGAGTGACGCGGCGCCTGAATCAGCACCGCTCCTCCCCCCGCCCGCGCCCACCGCACCACGGGTTGTCACCGACACCCGCGAGGCCTACCTCGCCTCACTCGAGGTGCTCGCCGCGGGTCACGGACCGTTCGCGCTCGACGCCGAACGCGCGTCGGGTTACCGGTACTCCCAGCGCGCCTACCTCATCCAGGTCTACCGTCGCGGTGCCGGGGTCTTCCTCTACGACCCGCCCGCCATCGGCTCCATGGCCGAACTCGGCGCCCTGATCCAGGGTGAACGCTCGATCCTGCACGCGGCCAGCCAGGACCTCGCCTGTCTGCGCGAAGTGGGCATCGACCCGAGCGAGCTCTTCGACACCGAGCTGGGGGCCCGTCTGCTCGGGCTGCCGCGTGTCGGGCTCGGCGCAGTGGTCGAGGAACTGTTGGGCATCCATCTGGCGAAAGAGCACTCCGCCGCCGACTGGTCGACCCGCCCGCTCCCCGCCTCCTGGCTCGAATACGCGGCGCTCGACGTCGAGCTGCTCGTCGACGCCGCGGAGGAGCTGGCAGCCCGCATCGAGGACGCCGGGAAGAGCGACATCGCGCGCCAGGAGTTCCAGGCGACGCTGGCCCGGGAGGCGAAGGCACCCCGCGCCGAGCCCTGGCGCCGCCTCTCCGGACTCCACGCCGTGCGCGGACAACGCAACCTCGCCGTCGCTCGCGAGCTCTGGGTCGCGCGCGACGAACTCGCGCAGCGCCGCGACACCGCCCCCGGGCGGCTCATCCCCGACGCCTCGATCACTGCGGCCGCGAAGGCCAACCCCACCTCGAAGCGCGACCTCGCAGCGCTCTCGGACTTCCGTGGGCGCGCGAGCCGCACCGAACTCGACCTCTGGTGGAACGCGATCCACACCGGCCAGACCACCGAGGATCTCCCCGGTGCCCGACCGGCGAGCGACACGCTGCCACCCCCGCGCAGCTGGTCCGACAAGAACCCGGATGCGCACGCCAGGTACACCGCGGCACGGACGAAGATCCTCGCGACGGCGGAGTTCCTGACGATGCCGGTCGAGAACCTGCTCACGCCGGAGACGCTGCGCCGACTGGCCTGGACGCCGCCCGAACCGCTCACCGTCGAGACAGTCGCCGCGGCACTCGCCGAGCACGAGGCACGCCCCTGGCAGATCGACGCGACCGCCCGGGCGATCACCGACGCCTTTGTCGAGTCGGCCCAATCCCCGGTGGAGCCTGACCCGGACGCTTCGTAGGAAGCGCTGCACCCGGGTGTCGACCCGTGTCTGCCGCCTAGGATCGGGGCGTACCCCGAGAATGAGGAGGCAACGTGGCCGAACAAGCCGACGTCGTATTCGTTGATGGAGTCCGGACACCGTTCGGACGAGCCGGCGAAAAGGGCATGTACTGGAACACCCGGGCTGACGACCTGATCGTCAAGGCGATCATCGGGCTGCTCGAACGTCATCCTGGTCTGCCGCTCGAGCGCATCGACGAGGTCGCCATCGCGGCGACGACCCAGCAGGGCGACCAGGGGCTCACGCTCGGCCGCACCGCCGCGCTGCTCGCCGGCCTCCCGAAGTCCGTCCCCGGATTCGCGATCGACCGCATGTGCGCCGGAGCGATGACCTCGGTCACGACGCTCGGCAGCGGCATCGCGTTCGGTGCCTACGACCTCGTCCTCGCCGGTGGCGTCGAGCACATGGGACGCCACCCCATGGGGCTGGACGCCGACCCGAACCCGCGGTTCCTCGCCGAGCGCCTCGTCAGTGAGGACGCGCTGAACATGGGCAAGACTGCCGAGCGCATCCACGACCGGTTCCCGCAGCTCACGAAGGAACGCTCCGACCGCTTCGGCATGCGCAGCCAGCAGAAGGTCGCGGCCGCCTACGAAGCCGGACGGATCCAGCCCGACCTCGTCCCGGTCGCGCTCCGGAGCGACAGCGGATGGGGACTCGCCACCGGCGACGAAGGGCTCCGGCCCGAGACCACGATGGAGGGTCTCGCCGGACTGAAGACGCCGTTCCGGCCCCACGGCCGTGTCACCGCAGGCAACGCCTCGCCGCTGACCGACGGCGCCACGGTGAGCCTGCTCGCCAGCGCCTCGACGGCGAAGGAACTCGGCCTCACGCCGAAGATGCGCCTCGTCAGCTTCGCGTTCGCGGGCGTCGAGCCCGAGATCATGGGCATCGGTCCCGTGCCGTCCACGGAGAAGGCTCTGCGGAAGGCCGGTCTGTCGATCGAGGACATCGGTCTGTTCGAACTGAACGAGGCCTTCGCCGTGCAGGTGCTCTCCTTCCTCGACCACTTCGGCATCGACGACGAGGACCCGCGGGTGAACCCGTGGGGTGGCGCGATCGCGGTCGGGCACCCGCTCGCGGCATCCGGCGTCCGCCTCATGATCCAGCTCGCGGCGCAGTTCGCCGAGCACCCCGAGGTGCGCTACGGCCTCACGGCGATGTGCGTCGGCCTCGGCCAGGGCGGCACCGTGATCTGGGAGAACCCATACTTCACCGGCAAGAAGGGACGCAAGTAGATGACCGACTACACGACCATCGACTTCTCGGAACTCGTCACGATCAGCGGCGACGACGAGGTCGTGACGCGCTCCTTCGTCAAGGACGTCACCATGGCGAGCGGACGCACGATCGCGCTCATCACCCTCGACAACGGACGCGACCACACGAGGCCGAACACGCTCGGCCCGGTCACGCTGCTCGAGCTCGACAGCGTCCTCGAGGCGCAACGGACCCGTGCCGCATCCGGCGAGATCGACGGCGTCGCCATCACGGGCAAGCCGTTCATCCTGGCGGCCGGCGCCGACCTGAGCAAGGTCGGCGACATCCCGTCCCGTGAGGTCGCGACCAAGCTCGCGCAGCTCGGCCACCATGTCTTCGGCAAGCTCGAGGACCTCGGCGTACCGACCTTCGTCTTCATCAACGGACTCGCGCTCGGTGGCGGACTCGAAATCGGCCTCAACGCGAACTACCGGACCGTCGACGCCTCGGCGCCAGCGATCGCGCTCCCCGAGGTGTTCCTCGGACTCATCCCGGGCTGGGGCGGCGCCTACCTGCTCCCGAACCTGATCGGCATCGAGAACGCACTCAACGTCGTCATCTCCAACCCGCTCAAGAACAACCGGATGCTCAAGGCGCAGGACGCGCTCGCCTACGGAATCGCCGACGTCATGTTCCCCGCCGCCAACTTCCTCGAGGACTCGTTGCGCTGGGCCGACGGGGTGCTCGGTGGCACCGTGACCGTGCAGCGCAAGAACGTGCCGGGCAAGGTGGAGCGGACGATCAAGTGGCCGCTCGCGATCAGCACCGCCCGCAAGATGCTCGAGAGCAAGATCGGCACGGTCGCGAAGTCGCCCTACGCAGCCCTCGACCTGCTCGAGGCCGCCCGCAGCGGCACGAAGGCACAGGGGTTCGAGCGGGAGGACCGGGCGCTGTCCGAGCTCATCGTCGGCGACCAGTTCCAGGCGAGCATGTACGCGTTCGATCTCGTGCAGAAGCGCGCCAAGCGCCCTGCAGGAGCGCCCGACAAGCAGCTCGCCCGTCGGGTCACCAAGGTCGGCATCATCGGGGCCGGGCTCATGGCGAGCCAGTTCGCGCTGCTCTTCCTCCGGCGACTCCAGGTGCCGGTGGTCATCACCGACCTCGACCAGGGCCACGTCGACGCCGGCGTCGCCCGGATCCACGGCGAGATCGACACGCTCCGCGGGAAGGGCCGCATCTCCCCCGACGAGTCGAACCGCCTGAAGGCGCTCCTGTCCGGCACCACGGACAAGGCCGACTTCGCGGACTGCGACTGGGTCATCGAGGCCGTCTTCGAAGAGGTCGGCGTCAAGCAGAGCGTGTTCGCCGAGGTGGAGCAGTACGTCTCGGAGCAGACGGTCCTCGCGACGAACACCTCCTCGCTCTCCGTCGAGGAGATCGGGGCGAAGCTCGCGCACCCCGAGCGGCTCGTCGGCTTCCACTTCTTCAACCCGGTCGCCGTCATGCCGTTGCTCGAGGTCGTCCGTACACCCCAGACGGACGACGAGACGCTCGCGACAGCCTTCGCCACCGCGGCGAAGCTGAAGAAGAGCGCCATCCTCACCGCAGACGCTCCCGGCTTCATCGTCAACCGGCTCCTGGCGAAGGTCATGGGTGAGGCGGCGCACGCCCTTGACGCCGGCACCCCGCTGCTGACGGTCGAACGTGCCTTCGCGCCCATCGGCCTGCCGATGACGCCCTTCCAGCTCATCGACCTCGTCGGGTGGAAGGTCGCCGCGCACGTGCAGGACACGATGGTCGGAAAGTTCCCCGACCGGTTCTTCGCGTCGGAGAACCTCCACCGGCTCGCAGGCCTGGACTCGGTCGTCGAGAAGGACAAGGGCGGCAAGGTGACCGGCTTCACGAAGCAGGCTCAGAAGGTACTCGTCACGGGCGACAGCCCGCTCACCGAGGACGAGATCCTGCGACGGGTCGAGGACGGCCTCGCCTCGGAGATCAAGCTCATGTTGGACGAGGGCGTCGTCTCAGCCGCCCAGGACATCGACCTCGGGCTCATCCTCGGTGCGGGTTGGCCGTTCCAGGACGGCGGAGCGACGCCGTACCTGGACCGCGTCGGTGCGAGCGAGCGTGCCTTCGGCGACACCTTCCACCACCCGCCCATCCGGGGCGTCCAGGCGTAGTCCGCGCGGTGTCGCGAGAGCGGGGTGTCCTCCACCATCGGTGGACGGCACCCCGCTCTCGTGGTTGAGCCTCGAGCGACGCCGGCCCTCAGCGCCTGCCAAAGCTCAGCGGTTGACGGTGCTCATGTCCGGATACCGGTCGCCGGCCGGGAGACGGAGTGCGTCGAGTCGAGCGAGCGCGTCGGCCGACAGGGAGAGCTCGTCGGCGCCGAGGTTCTCCTCGAGGTACGGGATCCGCTTCGTGCCGGGGATCGGCGCGATGTCGTCACCCTGGGCCAGCAACCAGGCGAGCGCCACCTGGGCCGGTGTCGCATCGAGCGACGCGGCGATCCGGTCGACCTCTTCGACGATCGCGATGTTCGCAGCGAGGTTGTCCCCCGTGAAGCGCGGGTTGGCGCGACGGAAGTCGGTTTCGTCGAGCACGTCGAGCGATCGGATCGTGCCGGTGAGGAACCCACGACCGAGCGGCGAGTACGGGACGAAGCCGATGCCCAACTCACGGACGGTCGGCAGGATCTCCGCCTCGGGGTCGCGGCTCCAGAGCGAGTACTCCGTCTGCAGAGCCGTGATCGGGTGCACGGCGTGTGCACGCCGGATCGTTTCCGGAGCCGCCTCCGACAGACCGATGTACCGGATCTTGCCCTCGGTGATGAGCTCCGAGAGTGCACCCACCGTCTCCTCGATGGGCACACCCGGATCTACGCGGTGGAGGTAGTAGAGGTCCACGACGTCGGTCCCGAGCCGGCGCAGCGATCCCTCGATCGACAGGCGCACGTTCGCGGCGCTGCCATCTGCGCCGAACTGTCCGTCACTGGAATTGCGGATCGTCCCGAACTTGGTCGCGAGGGTCACCTCGTCCCGGCGTGACCCGAGTGCAGCGCCGAGCAGTTCCTCGTTGAGGTAGGGACCGTACATCTCAGCGGTGTCGAAGAAGGTGACGCCGAGGTCCAGGGCGCGGTGGATCGTCGCGGTGGATGCCGCATCGTCGAGGGCGGCACCGGTGTAGAACGCCGACATCCCCATGCAGCCGAGGCCGATCCGGGCGATGTCTGGTCCGGTTGTGCCGAGTGTGATGTGCTTCATCGTGTTGCCACCTGTTCTGTGTAGAGTTCGATCTTGCGATCGATGACCTCCAGCGACTGCTGCATCTCCTCGAGGCGGGCCAGGAACGAGATCCGATGCCGCAGCAGCAGCTCGAGCCTCGCCTCGGCGGTGTCGTCACCGCGCTGAGCCAACTCCGTGTACTCGCGGAGCGTCGCGATCGGCATGCCCGTCGATCGGAGCCTCGTCAGGAACACGACCCAGGACACGTCGCCCTCGCTGTAGCGGCGGTGCGTCGATGAGCTGCGGCCGATCGGACGTGGCATGAGCCCTGCGCGCTCGTAGTAGCGGAGCGTATGGACGCTCAGTCCGGTTCGTTCGGCGACGTCGGAGATGGCGTAGCCCTCGTGGAGAGTGGTCATGTCCACACGATACGACTTCGAGTGCACTCGAAGTCAAGCGCGTCACAGCCCGCGGTCAGGCGCCGTGCGGCCTCGTCGTGCTCCGCTCCGAAGACGTGTCCTGCTCGACGCGGGCGTCAGGCAGTGGGCGGGCGACGGGGATCCGGCTGCCGAGGACCTGTGCCACGACGTCGCGCGCGATCTGCTGCGCTGTGAGGCCCGCATCCTCGAGGATCTGCTCGCGGGACGCGTGGTCGATGAACTCGTCCGGCACGCCGAGCTCGTCGACGGCCGTGTCGACGCCGGCCTCGCGGAGGGTCTGCCTGATGCGGGTGCCGATACCTCCGACGCGGATGCCGTCCTCGATGGTGATCACGAGCCGATGCGCCGCGGCGAGCTCGACGAGCGATTCGGCGACGGGGACCACCCAGCGGGGGTCGACGACGGTCGCACCGATGCCCTGCTGGGCGAGTCGGTCCGCCACGTCGATCGCGATGGGCGCCATCGGGCCGACGGCGACGATGAGGACGTCCGGCTGCTCGGTCGTCCGGAGGACGTCGACACCGTCATGGAGACGTTCGACGGCCGGGAGCTCGGCGGGGGCGCTGCCCTTCGGGAACCGGATGACCGTCGGGGCGTCGTCGATCGACACGGCCTCGCGCAGTTCCTCGCGCAGCCGCTCACCATCACGCGGCGCCGCGATCCGGATGCCCGGGACGACCTGGAGGATCGCGAGGTCCCAGATGCCGTGGTGGCTCGGTCCGTCGGGGCCGGTCACGCCGGCGCGGTCGAGGACGACCGTCACTCCCGCACGGTGCAGCGCGACGTCCATGAGCAGTTGGTCGAAGGCGCGGTTCACGAACGTCGCGTACACGGCCACCACCGGGTGCAGCCCACCGAACGCGAGCCCAGCCGCCGAGGTGAAGGCGTGCTGCTCGGCGATGCCGACGTCGTGCACGCGCTCGGGGAAGCGTTCGGCGAAGGCGTGGAGCCCGACCGGTCGCAGCATGGCGGCGGTGATGGCCACGACGCGGTCGTCGGCCTCGGCCACCGCGAGCATCTCCTCGCTGAACACGGCCGTCCAGGACGGGCGGGCGGCCGCCCCGACGGGCTCCCCGGTCTCGGGATCGATCACGCCGACGGCATGGAACTGATCGGCGTCGTCGTCCCGTGCCGGCTGGAACCCACGACCCTTCTCGGTGATCGCGTGGACGATCACCGGCGCACCGTAGTGCTTCGCCTGGGTCAGGGCCTCCTCCATCGCGTGGATGTCGTGTCCGTCGACCGGCCCGATGTACTTGATGTCGAGGTTGGAGTAGAGCGCCTCGTTGTTCGTGAGGCGGGACAGGAACCCGTGGGCACCTCCGCGGACGCCCCGATAGACCGCGCGTCCCGGACCGCCGAGGAGGTTGAAGGCCCGCTGGCTGCGCTCGCGCAGGTCGCGATAGCTCCGGCGGGTCCGCACACCGCTCAGGAACCGTGCCATACCGCCGATGGTCGGCGCGTACGACCGACCGTTGTCGTTGACGATGATGACGAGCCGGCGGGTGTTGTCATCGCTGATGTTGTTGAGCGCCTCCCACGTCATGCCGCCCGTCAGCGCACCGTCGCCGACGACCGCCACCACATGGCGCTCGTCCTGCCCGGTCATCTGGAAGGCGCGGGAGATGCCGTCCGCCCAGCTGAGCGAGCTCGAGGCGTGTGAACTCTCCACGATGTCGTGCTCGGATTCGGAACGCTGCGGGTAGCCGGCGAGGCCGCCCCGGGTCCGGAGCCCACTGAACTCCTGGCGGCCGGTCAGGAGCTTGTGCACGTAGGACTGGTGACCGGTGTCGAACACCATCGGGTCCGTCGGGGAGTCGAACACCCGGTGCATCGCGATCGTGAGCTCGACGACGCCGAGGTTCGGACCGAGGTGTCCGCCCGTCTTCGAGACGTTCGCGATGAGGAAGGCGCGGATGTCGCCGGCGAGTTCGACGAGTTCCGCCTCGGAGAGGCCGTCGAGGTCCCGGGGTCCGTTCACCTGATCGAGCACGGTCATGCTGTCGTCCCTCCACCATGGGCCGACCGATCGCTCGGAGCCCGTCTTTCGAGTGTACGCGTCGTGAGCGGGGTGGGCTGCGAACGCCGCAGGCCGGCCCCGACGGTTGCTGTCGGGACCGGCCTGGTGGTAGAGCCTCGTCGTCAGACGAGGCTGCGGAGCACGTACTGCAGGATGCCGCCGTTGCGGTAGTAGTCGGCTTCACCGGGCGTGTCGATGCGGACGACCGCGTCGAACTCGACCGGCTCCTTGCCGGGACCCGAGTGCTCGCTCGGGACGGCGCTCACGCGGACCGTCTTCGGCGTGGTGCCGTTGTTGAGCTCCTCGAGACCGGCGATCGACACGATCTCCGTGCCGTCGAGTCCGAGCGAGGCCCAGCTCTCGCCTTCCGGGAACTGCAGCGGGACGACACCCATGCCGATGAGGTTCGAGCGGTGGATACGCTCGAAGCTCTCGGTGATGACCGCCTTGACGCCGAGGAGGCTCGTGCCCTTCGCCGCCCAGTCGCGGGAGGAACCGGAACCGTACTCCTTGCCACCGAAGATGACGAGGGGCGTGCCCTCGGCCTGGTAGTTCTGCGACGCGTCGTAGATGAACGACTGCGGTGCGTCGGCCTGCGTGAAGTCGCGGGTGTAGCCGCCCTCCACGCCGTCGAGCAGCTGGTTCTTCAGGCGGATGTTCGCGAACGTGCCGCGGATCATGACCTCGTGGTTGCCGCGGCGCGAGCCGTAGGAGTTGTAGTCCTTACGACCGACGCCGTGCTCGTCGAGGTACCGGCCTGCGGGCGAGTCGGCCTTGATGTTGCCGGCCGGGCTGATGTGGTCGGTCGTGACCGAGTCGCCGAGCTTCGCGAGGACGCGGGCACCGACGATGTCGGAGACGGGGGTCGTCTCCATGGTCATGCCGTCGAAGTACGGGGGCTTCCGCACGTACGTCGACTCCTCGTCCCACTCGAAGGTCGAGCCCTCGGGCGTCTGGAGCGAACGCCAGCGCTCGTCGCCGTCGAAGACGCCGCTGTACTCGTGGTCGAACATCTCCTTGTTGATCGAGGAGTCGATCGTGTCCTGGACCTCTGCCGCGTCGGGCCAGATGTCCTTCAGGAAGATGTCGTTGCCGTCGGCGTCGACACCCAGGGCGTCGACCTCGAAGTCGAAGTTCATAGACCCCGCGAGGGCGTAGGCGATGACGAGCGGCGGGCTCGCCAGGTAGTTCATCTTGACGTCCGGGTTGATCCGGCCCTCGAAGTTGCGGTTGCCCGAGAGGACGGCGGTGACGGCGAGGTCGTTGTCCTGGACGGCGGTCGAGATCTCGTCGAGCAGCGGACCGGAGTTGCCGATGCAGGTCGTGCAGCCGTAGCCGACCGTGTAGAAGCCGAGGTCCTCGAGGTACTCGGTGAGACCGGCCTTCGCGTAGTAGTCGGTGACGACCTTGGAACCCGGAGCGAGCGTGGTCTTGACCCACGGCTTCGCCTTCAGGCCCTTCTTGCTGGCGTTCCGGGCCAGGAGGCCTGCGGCCAGCATGACCGACGGGTTCGAGGTGTTGGTGCACGAGGTGATCGCGGCGATCGCGACGGCGCCGTGGTCGAGGGTGAAGTCGACCCCGTTCTCCTCGAGGGTGACCTGGGTCGGCTTCGAGAGGGATGCCGGAGCGTGGCTGCGGTGCGTGTGGCGGTGGTGGTTGTTCTCGTCCTCGTCCTGCGGCGTGGTGCCGGCCGGGTCGGAGGCGGGGAAGGAACCGGCGCCGACGAGGTCGACGATGTCGTGCTCGACCGTGGCATAGTCGACGAGGTCGCGCTCGAACTGAGCCTTCGCGTCCGTCAGCTCGATGCGGTCCTGTGGGCGCTTCGGGCCGGCGATCGACGGGACGACGGTGGCGAGGTCGAGCTCGAGGTACTCGCTGAAGACCGGCTCCTGGTCGGCGTCGTGCCACAGCTTCTGGGTCTTGGCGTAGGCCTCGACCAGTGCGATCTGCTCGTCGCTGCGACCGGTGAGGCGCAGGTAGTCGAGCGTGACGTCGTCGATCGGGAACATGGCGGCCGTCGAGCCGAACTCGGGGCTCATGTTGCCGATGGTGGCGCGGTTCGCGAGCGGCACCTCGGCGACGCCTGCTCCGTAGAACTCGACGAACTTGCCGACGACCCCGTGCTTGCGGAGCATCTGGGTGATGGTGAGGACGACGTCCGTCGCCGTGACACCCGTCGGGATGGAGCCGTTCAGCTTGAAGCCGACGACCTTCGGGATGAGCATCGAGACGGGCTGGCCGAGCATGGCGGCCTCCGCCTCGATACCGCCGACGCCCCAGCCGAGCACGCCCAGGCCGTTGACCATGGTCGTGTGCGAGTCGGTGCCGACACAGGTGTCGGGGTAGGCGCGCAGAACGCCGCCGACCTCGCGCGTCATGGTGACGCGGGCGAGGTACTCGATGTTGACCTGGTGCACGATGCCGGTTCCCGGCGGGACGACCTTGAAGTCGTCGAACGCCGTCTGGCCCCAGCGGAGGAACTGGTACCGCTCGCCGTTGCGCTCGTACTCGAGCTCGACGTTGCGCTCGAGCGCGTTCTCGCTGCCGAAGAGATCGGCGATGACCGAGTGGTCGATGACCATCTCGGCCGGGGCGAGCGGGTTGATCTTGTCGGCGGAGCCGCCGAGTGCCTCGACCGCTTCGCGCATGGTGGCGAGGTCGACGATGCACGGCACTCCGGTGAAGTCCTGCATGACGACGCGAGCCGGGGTGAACTGGATCTCGGTGTCGGGGTCCGCGGTCGGAACCCAGTCGCCGATCGCGCGGATGTGTGCCTCGGTGATGTTGGCACCGTCCTCGGTGCGCAGCAGGTTCTCGAGGAGCACCTTGAGGCTGAACGGCAGCTTCTCGTGACCCTCCACCGTGTCGATGCGATAGATCTCGTAGTCGGTCGTCCCGACAGTCAGGGTGTCTTTCGCCCCGAAGCTGTTCACGGTGGACATATCGTCTTCTCCTTCGTTGGCGGCGGCGAGTGCTCACTCACGTGCGTTCCGACCAATCTTGCTGCTGGCGGGTGCTCCGCGGCTAGCAAGGCTTGCCTAACTACAGGCTGGGGCGCGTCGTGTCATCTCGGCATCGCTCATCTATCTTGATGTCGAGACAATTCTAGCATCGAGGATCGGGTCCTCTGGACATGACGAGAGCCCGGCCCGACACGCTGACGCGTCGGGCCGGGCTCTCGGCGCATCACTCGGTGGATGCCTGCGGCGCCTTCGGGAACACGGCGCGGACGACGAGCCAGCTGAGGACGAGCAGTGGTGCGTAGAGCGGGATGCCCATGAGGAGCCGGAGCGTCCCGAGGAGTTCGACGTTCCCACTGAAGTAGAGGGGCAGCTGCACGAGGAGTCGTGCGGCGAACATGGCCACCCACACCAGCGTGAGCCACCGCATGGCGCGTCGTTGTCCGGGGTGGGAGCGCCAGCTCGTGCCGCTGCCCATGAGGTAGCCGGCCACGAGTCCGACGACGGGCCACCCGACGAGCACCGAGACGAGGAGGGCCACGGCGTAGGCGCCGTTGGTCCAGAACCCGACGACGTAGAAGTCCTCAGCGCGCCCGGACAGCAGGGCCAGGGCTGCTGAGAGTGCGATGCCGAGGAGGCCGCCGACGGCCTGTGTCACCGGCTGCCGCTGCACGAGGCGTGCAATGGAGAAGAGGACCCCGAGTGCGACCGGAGCGATGATCGACGGGAGCAGGTCGAGGGTCAGCGTGTAGACGACGAGGAACAGGAGTCCGGGCAGGATCGCCTCGACGATGCCGCGCACGCCGCCCATGGCGAGCAGCAACGCCTTGCCGGTGGGGGCGTCGCCCTCGGCCATCGCGCCCAGACCGGACTTGCGTGCGGCGGCACCGAACGCAGCGGACATCGATTCACCGAGCCGCTGCCGATCCGCATCTCCCGTGGCATCAGGGGAACCCGACGCGTCACGGCGATCGACCGGGTCGACTCCGCGGGGCTCCGGTTCTCGTGCGTCCGTCATCGACTACGCGCTCGTGGCGGTCGGCATACGCAGCGGGATGAGGTCGCGCGGCGGCATGGGCGAGTTGCCCCGGACGACGACGAGGCTGCGGAAGAGGTCGTCCACGAGCGCTGCGGCGTCCGGCTTCGACGCGCCCTCCCCCGCGACGACGCCGCGGAGGAACCAGCGCGGACCGTCGACGCCGATGAATCGTGCCAGGTGGGTCGCGTCGGTGCCTGCGGCACCACCGGTCGGCACCTCGGCGACGAGCTCCGGGCCGAACTCGCCCTCGCGCTCGGTCACGGTGCCGCCCTGCTGGGCGATCTGCTCGGCGATCTGCGACCGGGTCTCGTTCCACAGGCCGGTCGACCGCGGCGCGGCGAACGGCTGGACCTGCAGGGTGGAACCGGCGTAGTCGAGACCGACCGCGACGACCCGCTTCGTCGCCTCCTCCACCTCGAGGCGGAGGTTCAGTCCTTCGCGAGGCAGCACCTTGACGCCACCGAGGTCGATGTAGGGGCGGACGGGGTTCGCCTCGCTCTCGTCGAACGGGCCGGCGGTCTCGCGGTCCTCGGGTGCGGACTTCGCGTCGTCGGGCAGCTCCGCGTCGAGGTCGAGGTCTGGGAGGTCTTCGAGTTCGCTCATGCGAGGGTTCCTGTCTGCGCGGCACCGTCGGTGCTGATGGTTGGGTCGGTGGCGGCCGGTGTCGTGGCGAGCGAGCCGACGCCGGTCGAACCGAAGCCTCCGGCTCCTCGTGCACTGCCTGGCAATCGCTCCACCGGGATGAAGTTAGCGCGCGACACCGGCATCACGATGAGCTGGGCGATGCGGTCGCCCGGTTCGACGGTGAAAGAGGTGTGACGGTCGGTGTTGAGGAGCGTGACCTTGATCTCGCCGCGATACCCGGCGTCGACCGTGCCCGGCGAGTTGACGACGGTGATGCCGTGTTTCGCCGCGAGACCGCTTCGTGGGACGACGAACGCGGCATGGCCGTCGGGCAGTGCGATCGAGACGCCGGTGCCGACGAGGGCGCGCTCACCCGGTTCGAGCACGACGTGCTCGGCGGACACGAGATCCGCACCCGCATCGCCGGGGTGTGCATAGCCGGGCAGATCCGGCGCGATAATGAGTACGTCAACGCTTTCGGTCACGAATCGAGGGTAGTGCAGTTCTCTGAGACAAGGCAGACATGCAGCCGTACCGTGAAACCCTCTGGCCCAGCCCCTGGGTCATCATCGCCCTCGCCCTCGTGGTGCCGGCGACCATGCTCGTCCTCGCGCCCGTTTCGCTCGCGGCGGGGATCGTCGGGGCGGTGGTGCTGTACGGCGGGTGCCTTGCGCTGGCGTTCGGGACGGCGCCGAGGATCCAGGTCTCCGAGTCGAGCCTGTCGGTCGGGAAGGCGTCGATCCCGCTCGGGTTCATCGGTGAGGTCGTGGTGTACACCGGGACGGACGCGACCGCGCAGCTCCGCACCAAGCTCGATGCACGCGCCTGGCTCATGATCCGCGGGTGGGTGCACAGCCTCGTGAAGGTGGAGATCGTCGATCCGGCCGACCCGACGCCGTACTGGCTGCTGTCGTCCCGTCGGCCGCAGGCCCTGGCGGATGCGATCGCCGCCGCGCGCACGCACGCCTGAGGCGGCCACCGCTCGAACCGGTCACTGCTCGAAGCCGAAACGACAGAACCCCTCCGGATCGTGATCCGGAGGGGTTCTGTGTGCCGCTTGTGCGGCGGTGCTGTCAGGCTGCGCACTCCGCGCAGATCGGTCCGAACTTGCCCTCGTGGTCGAGCTGCGAGCGGTGCTTCACGAGGAAGCACTCCATGCAGGTGAACTCGTCCGCCTGGGGCGGGAGCACGACGACGTCGAGGTCGAGGTCCGAGAGGTCGGATCCACCCAGGTTGTAGTCACCCGGGTTGTCAGCGTCTTCGGAGTCGACGACTCCGGACAGCTTGTCTGGAACGCGCTCCTTCAGGGCCTCGATCGACTCGGAATCGTCGTCGGTCTTGCGGGGAGCGTCGTAATCAGTTGCCATGCCTATCCACTTCTCGATGCCGTCGGAACAAAATCGGCGGGCACAGTTTGCATCAGTTCCGCATGAATTGCAAACCGTGTTCGGGAGGGTGTGCGGAACCTTCCCGTGCAACTGACGGCACGCCCGGCGTATTCCCCGAATACGCCCGTGATCCGTGAGAACGTGGGTCAATCACGTGGCACGCTGAGAGGCATTCATCATGCAGGAATTGAAGGTAGTCGGAGCGGAGCTCGGCGCTCTGATCGTTGCAGATCGGAACGAGGAGGAATACCGCCTCATCGTCGACGATTCGTTCCACGTCCACCTGCGGCGGGCGAAGCCGGCCGGTGCGCCGATCGGTGGGAACACCAAGATCTCTCCGAGGGAAGTGCAGGCGCACATCCGCAGCGGGCTCTCCGCCGAGGACGTCGCAGCGGTCACCGGTGCCTCACTGGAGTACGTGCAGCGGTTCGAGGGTCCGGTGATGGCGGAGCGCGAGCACATCGTCGGCACGGCCCTGGGCGTCGCCGTCCTGCCGACGACCGACACGTCGGCCGACGACATCGAGGCCACCTTCGGGAACGTCATCCGGGCTCGACTCGAGAAGCTCGGCGCGACCGACGAACGGTGGACGAGCTGGAAGGAACCCGAGGGCGGCTGGATCGTCAAGCTGTCCTTCACGGCCGACCAGGTCGACCACGACGCCCGCTGGGCGTTCGAGCCGAAGAAGCTCGCCCTCACGCCCATCGGGAGTGAAGCCACGACCCTCTCGCGTCAGGGCGATCTGCCGGCCGCGCTGATCCCCCGGTTGCGTGCGGTCGACACCGACGACTCCCCCGACACCTCACGCTTCGACAGCGGCGCGTTCTCCCTGGACCGCGTGTCGACGCCGCAGCAGACCGAGACCGACCGTCCCGCCGAGACACGTCCGATCGAGCCGTTGCCGTTCGCGTCCGACACGGGCTTCGGCCGTGCACCGTCCTCGAAGGCTGCGACACAGGCCGCTATCAACCGTGAGGCGTCGAGCCCCGAGCAGCACAACCAGACCGCCGACCTGTTGGAGGCCCTCCGCAAGCGCCGTGGCGAGCGGGAGGCCGCCCCCAGCGAACCCGAACCTGCCGAGCGCCCCAGTGCGCCGCACGCCGTCCCGGACCAGCAGACGCCGCTGGCGGTGTTCGACACCGGTGAGTTCGAGGCGGCGCAGCAACGACGCGCGGGCGATTCCGAGTCCTCCGATGGCGGCACGCCGTCCGGGGCCAAGGCGCGCCGCGGCCGAGCGTCGATGCCCTCCTGGGACGAGATCGTGTTCGGTGCGAAGTCCGACGACGACCCAGTCTGATCGGTCAGGGCTTCAGGGCTCGTAACGACCGAGGCCGAGGAGCGGTATCCGGCGTTCGTCGTCGGTGAGCGATCCGTGCTGTCCGATCATGCCCCTCGCGCTCTGATCGGCGGGACGTGAGTCGTAGTAGGCGATGCGCTTCCGGGCTGCGACGATGACGTCGCCGATCCGTGGCAGCACCTCAGGGTCGACCTCGCCGTACCAGCCGTGGTCGATCGCCTGCTCGCGTGTCGCGATCCAGGCGCGGCCTCCCTCTTCGGCTCGCCAGGCCTCAGCCAGGCGCTCCCGATCCGCTGGGCCTGCATCGGTGTCGAGATAGAGGTGAAGGCATCGCGGCTCGCCGCCGATGTGGCGGACACCGGCGACCAGCTCGGGGACCTGGTCGAAGAGCACGTGCTGGTGCTGTGCGACGTCGATCACCCCGTGGTCGGCGGTGATGAGCGCGCCGGTCGACGCGGGCAAACGTGACGACCACCGCTTGAGATCGCCGTCGAGCTCCTCGAGGAGCGCCGTCCAGCGGCCCGACTCCCACCCGTACTCGTGCGCCGCCTGATCGAGCTCGGGGACGTACACGTAGCTGAGTGTGGGGCCGGCGGTCGTGGACACGATCTCTCGGGCCGCGTCGAGGCGGTCCGCCATCGAGCGTCCGGCCCGGTAGTCCGCCCCTCGGAGCACGGCTCGGGTGAAGCCCGAATTGCGGTATCGCTCCTGACCGATCACCGTCGTGGTGACGCCCTCGGCTCTCGCCCGCTCGAACACGGTCGGGAGGCGCTGCCAGGTCTCGGGCACCATGCCGGCGTCCCAGCCGCTGAGTTGGTTCACGACCCGGTCCCCCGCCACGTCCCGTGCTCGGTAGCTGACGAGGCCGTGCCGGCCCGGCAACGAGCCGGTGGTCAGCGTCGCGATCCCGGCCGCGGTGGTCGACGGGAACGCCGACGTCGTGGTGGAGCGCGGACCGAGGCGCGGCGCGAGGAACCGAGCGTGGGCGGCTGCTCCACGGAGGTTTGCGGCGCCGAGGCCGTCGACGAGGACGACGACGGCATGGTCGGCCCGGGGCAGCGATCCACCGCCCACCGTCAGGGATGCGAGGCAATCCGGGAGGACACCGGCAAGGCTGCGTGACTCCGGATCGACCGTCGGTAGCATGGTGGTCATCGGGCTCAGTCTCGCACACCGCGCTGACGACCACGCCCCGCCATCCTCGCCGAGCACCGGCTCGACTCCCCTCAGCAGAGACACGGAATGACCCGCCAACAGCAGACCCCGCCGACGGAGACCAGTGGCGAGCGCATCGAGGACATCGATGTCTCGTCGGAGATGCAGACCTCCTTCCTGGAGTACGCCTATTCGGTCATCTACGCCCGCGCCCTCCCCGACGCGCGGGACGGCCTGAAGCCGGTGCAGCGCCGCATCCTCTATCAGATGACCGAGATGGGCCTGCGCCCGGATCGTGGCCACGTGAAGTCGGCCCGCGTCGTCGGCGAAGTGATGGGGAAGCTGCACCCGCACGGCGACACGGCGATCTACGACGCACTCGTCCGCCTCGCACAGCCCTTCACGCTCCGCGTCCCGCTCATCGACGGGCATGGGAACTTCGGCTCGCTCGACGACGGGCCCGCTGCGCCGCGGTACACGGAGGCCCGGCTGGATGCCGCCGCGCTCGCCCTGACGGCCGACCTCGACGAGGACGTCGTCGACTTCGTCCCGAACTACGACAACCAGTTCATGCAGCCCGAGGTCCTCCCGGCCGCGTTCCCGAACCTCCTCGTGAACGGCGCCAGCGGCATCGCGGTCGGCATGGCCACCAACATGGCGCCGCACAACCTCGTCGAGGTGATCGGTGCGGCACGGCACCTCATCGCGCATCCTCAGGCCACCCTCGAGGACCTGATGGAGTTCGTCCCGGGTCCCGACCTCCCCTCGGGCGGCACGATCGTCGGTCTGGATGGCATCAAGGACGCCTACGCCACCGGTCGCGGCTCCTTCAAGACCCGCGCGAAGGTCTCCGTCGAGCCGGTCACCGCGCGGAAGACCGGTCTGGTCATCACCGAACTGCCCTACCTGGTCGGTCCGGAGAAGATCATCGAGAAGATCAAGGACGGTGTCAGCTCCAAGAAGCTCAACGGCATCTCCGACGTCACCGACCTGACGGACCGCATCCACGGGCTCCGCCTCGTGATCGGCATCAAGACCGGCTTCTCCCCCGAAGCCGTCCTGGAGCAGCTCTACCGCTACACGCCCCTCGAGGACTCCTTCAGCATCAACAACGTCGCGCTCGTCGACGGCGGCCCGCAGACGCTCGGCCTCCGGGAACTGCTGCAGGTGTACGTCGACCACCGCATCAGCGTGGTCACCCGCCGGAGCCGGTTCCGGTTGGCGAGACGCAAGGAACGCCTCCACCTCGTGGAGGGGCTCCTCATCGCCATCCTCGACATCGACGAGGTCATCCAGGTCATCCGCGCGAGCGACGACTCCGAACAGGCGCGCGCGAGGCTCATCGAGGTCTTCGACCTCTCGCAGCTGCAGGCCGAGTACATCCTCGAACTCCGTCTCCGACGACTCACCAAGTTCTCGCGGATCGAGCTCGAGGCCGAGCGCGACAAACTGCTGGCCGAGATCGCCGAACTCGAGCGGTTGCTCGGGAGCCAACGACTCATCCGCGCCGCGGTCTCCGCGGAGCTCGCCGCTGCGGCCGAGCAGTTCGGCACACCGCGCCGGACCATGCTGACGAACGCGAAGCCGAGCGTCGCGACGACCGGCCGAGGGAAGAGCGCCCCGGTGCTCGAGCTCGCCGACACCCCGTGCCGCGTCTACCTCAGCGCGACCGGACGGGCGCTCCGCGTCGACCTCGAGCAGGACGCACCCGCACCACGACCCGGTCGGCGGAGCAAGCACGATGCGATCCTGAGTGTCGTCGAGACCACGAGCCGCACCGAACTCGGTGCGGTCACCAGCCTCGGTCGCGTCATCCGGTTCACCCCGCTCGACCTCCCGGCGGTGCCGGCGGCGTCCATCCAGCTCGCGGCCGGCGTCCGGATGGGCGAGTACCTGTCGCTCCCGAACCGTGACGAGCGCGTGCTGGCGATCGTCTCGCTGACCTCGGAGCAGCCGATCGTGCTGGGAACCGAGACCGGCGTCGTCAAGCGCGTCATCCCCGGCGACCTGCCGAACAAGCCGGACTTCGAGGTCATCACGCTCAAGCCGCGCGACCACGTCGTCGGGGCGACGCAGGTCGGCGACGACGCGGAACTCGTCTTCGTCGCCTCCGACGCACAACTGCTCCGTTTCGCCGCGACGTCCGTCCGTCCGCAGGGGCGGGCCGCGGGTGGCATGGCCGGCATCAACCTGGCGGCCGGTGCGAAGGTCATCTCGTTCACGGCGGTCCTGCCCACCGACGACGTCGTCGTCGTGACCGTCGCGACCAATTCGCTGACGCTCGCCGGAACGGACACCGGGAGCGCGAAGGTGTCGGAGTTCTCCGAGTTCCCCGCCAAGGGTCGTGCGACCGGCGGTGTCCGGTCGCAACGCTTCCTGAAGGGCGAGGACCAGCTGGCCGTCGCGTGGGTCGGCGCCGCTCCGGCTCACGCCGTCGGGACGGACGGGACACCGCGGACGCTCCCGGAGGTCGGTGCGAAGCGCGATGCCTCAGGGGTGCCGCTCGACGCCCCCGTCGGGTTCATCGGCGGCGCGATCACCGCACCGGCAGCACCGGCGACGGACGACGCGGCAGCGAGCGACGAATCGTCCTGATCGGAGCTGCACACTGACGAAGGCCCGGATCGAGCGCACTGCTCGATCCGGGCCTTCGTCGTCTGTCCTGCTCCTCGGTGGACGACCGACGATCAGACGTCGATGCTCTCCCGTGACAGCCGGTCGGAGCTGTCGACGATGAACTCCTTGCGCGGGGCGACGTCGTTGCCCATGAGGAGTTCGAAGATCCGTCCGGCCGACTCCGCATCCTCGACCCGGACACGGCGCAGCGTCCGGTGACGGCGGTCCATGGTGGTCGTGGCCAGCTGGTCGGCATCCATCTCGCCCAGACCCTTGTAGCGCTGGATCGGTTCCTGGTGCTTCTTGCCGGTGCGCTTGAGGTCGCTCAGCACCGCGTGCAGTTCGGCTTCGGAGTAGGTGTAGATCGTCTCGTTCGGCTTGGAGCCGGGATTGATGACGATGACGCGGTGGAGCGGCGGTACCGCGGCGAACACGCGACCCGCTTCGATCAGCGGCCGCATGTACCGGAAGAAGAGCGTGAGCAGGAGCGTCCGGATGTGGGCGCCGTCGACGTCGGCGTCGCTCATGAGGATGATCTTGCCGTAGCGGGCGGCGTCGAGATCGAACGATCGTCCGGAGCCCGCGCCGATGACCTGGATGATGGACGCGCACTCCGCGTTCGACAGCATGTCGGAGACGGAGGCCTTCTGCACGTTGAGGATCTTGCCTCGGATCGGGAGCAGCGCCTGGTAGGAGCTGTCTCGGGCGAGCTTCGCCGTGCCCAGTGCCGAGTCGCCCTCAACGATGAAGAGTTCACTGGACTCGAGGTTGCCCGAGCGGCAGTCGACCAGCTTCGCCGGGAGCGACGAGTTCTCGAGCGCGTTCTTGCGGCGTTGTGTCTCCTTGTGGGTCCGCGCGGAGATCCGGGACTTCATCTCCGACACGATCTTCTCGAGCACGAGCGCGGTCTGTGCCTTGTCGTCGCGCTTGGTCGAGGCGAACCGCTCCTTGAGCTCCTTCGTGACGACGTTGGCGACGATGGCGCGGACGGCCGGCGTGCCGAGGATCTCCTTCGTCTGGCCCTCGAACTGCGGCTCGGCGAGACGAACCGTCAGCACCGCCGTGAGGCCCGCGAGGACGTCGTCCTTCTCGAGCTTGTCCGAGCCGACCTTGAGTCGACGGGCGTTCTGCTCCACCTGGGCGCGGAGGAACTTCAGCAGGCCCTGGTCGAATCCGAGTTGGTGCGTGCCGCCCTTCGGCGTGGCGATGATGTTGACGAAGCTGCGCATGACCGTCTCGTACCCGGTACCCCACCGCAGCGCGATGTCGACCTCTGCCTCGCGCTCCACCTCGGTGGCGACCATGGTGCCCGACGGAGACAGCACCGGGACGGTCTCGGTGAACGTGCCGCTGCCGGTGAGGCGCCAGGTGTCGGTGAGTGCGGTGTCGCCCGCGAGGTGGTCGACGAACTCGGAGATGCCGCCCTCGTAGCGGAACATCGCCTCGGTCGGCTCCTCGACGGTCTCGTCGCGGATGTGGATGCCGAGCCCCTTGATGAGGAAGGCGGTCTGGCGCGCGCGGCCGAGGAGCTCCTCGGCCTGGAACTGGGCGCCCTTCGTGAAGATCTGGCGGTCGGCCCAGTAGCGGATCCGGGTGCCGGTCACGCCGCGCTTCGTCTTGCCGATGACGCGGAGCTCGCTCTGCTTCTCGAACGGCGTGAACGGTGCGTCCGGGGTCGGCTCCCCCGTGTCGGCGAAGATCCCCGGCTCACCGCGGTGGAAGGACATGGCGTAGGTCTTGCCGCCGCGATCCACCTCGACGTCGAGTCGCTCGGACAGGGCGTTGACGACGGATGCGCCGACGCCGTGCAGCCCGCCGGACGCGGCGTACGAACCGCCGCCGAACTTCCCGCCGGCGTGGAGCTTGGTGAAGACGACCTCGACACCGGAGAGGCCGGTCTTCGGCTCGATGTCCACCGGGATACCACGTGCGTGGTCGCGCACCTCGACGCTCAGATCGGCGTGGAGGACGATCTCGATCTGATCGCCGTACCCGCCGAGGGCCTCGTCGACGGAGTTGTCGATGATCTCCCAGAGGCAGTGCATGAGGCCACGCGAGTCGGTGGAACCGATGTACATGCCCGGTCGCTTGCGCACCGCCTCGAGGCCTTCGAGGACGGAGAGATGCCTTGCGGAGTAGTCGCTGCTCACGCTTCCCAGCGTAGTCGTCGGCGCCGACACGCCGAGGGAGACACTCGGCGCGCGATCGTCCGGAGCCGCGCGACGGCGCGTTGTCTCGGCTCGTCGACCCATCCGGCTGCAGGGTTGATCCGAATGATCTACGCGCACAGCGAAAAGAACACGGAATGGGACCCCGTTGTGACAATCGCGTGCTTTCATGAGTACTACGAGTTTCGTAGCCGCCCGAGTCAGGAGGAGCACATGTCACAGACTGCTACCGAGAGCACGCCGAGTGACCTCGACGCCCAGCAACTGACTGCCGCCGATCGTTGCGATCTGTGCGGAGCACAGGCCTACATCCGCGTGCAGATGAACAGCGGTGAGCTGCTGTTCTGCGCGCACCACGGCAAGAAGTACCAGGAGAAGCTGACGCAGGTCGCGACCGACTGGCACGACGAGTCCGCGCGACTCTTCAACGAGCAGCGCGCCTAGTCCACCGGCATCACGACGAAGGGCCCCGGATCCGAGATCCGGGGCCCTTCGTCATGTCATCGAGGAAGCGCGGTCTCAGACCAGCGCGGCCTCGATCGCGCGCGGACTCAGGCGAGGGCCGAGACGATCTGCGCTCTGGCGTTGGCGGCGATCTCGTCGAGGGCGTGAAGCTCTGGCGATTCGTCGAGCATCGAAGTCCCCCCGGCGACCGTGATCGCCAGACGGAGCAGCCGATCGGCCAGTTCCGGGTTCTTGGCGAGGACGGGGCCGTGCAGGTGGGTTCCGACGAAGGGGCCGACCAGCGCACCCTCCGTGCCGTCGCCGTTGCCTCGTCCGTGCTGCACGGTGCCGATCGACTCGACCCCCGTCCCGGCTCGGAAGTCCCGCCCGTGGTTCTCGTACCCGACGAGTACCGGGGCGTCGAGCTCGAGGCCGCCGCTCGGCACGACGACGAGGTCGTCACTCGCCCGCGTGCGCCGCAACGGTGCGTCGCCCTCGATGATGGCGAGGCCCTCGACCCAGCTCCCCGGTACCAGCTCGAGCCGGCGAGTGAGGAGCTTCCATCCGTTGGCGACGGCGAGGACGGGCACGCCGGCCTCCACCCAGGCGATGAACGCGTCGCGGAACGGCCGGAGCGTCTCGAGCACCTGTGGCGCCGACGGGTCGTCGCACGACCCGAGGACGATCGCGTGGACCGTGCTCGGGAGCTCGGCGACCGACTCGACCGGGACGAGCTCGACGGCGAGGCCACGCGCGCGGGCCCGGCGAGCGAGGACCGCGCCGTTCTCGGCGTCGCCGTTCACATTGCAGCTCGATGGCAGGAGGACGGCGATGGTGATCGTCGGTTCGGTCGTCATGCGTCGTCCTGATCGTTCGAAGCGAGGCCGAGGTGCGCGCGGGTACGACGCATCGAGTCGGCGGTGAAGATCACGGTCTTCCGACCGTGCGCGGGCGCAGGGAGAGCGAGGAACGCGTCCAACGCCGTGCCGAGGTCCGGTTCGATCCGGTCGATCTCGACGCCGTCGTAGCCCAGCTGCAGCGCGGCCTCCCAGGCCTTGGACCCCGACACGATCGCCACACGACCGAGCCTGGACGTGTCGACCGGCCAGAGGTACGAGGGATCGCGGACGTCGCTCCCGACGGCCACCAGGATCTGCTCGGTGTCGGCCGCGAGGCTGTCGACGTTGAGCTGATAGCTCGCGGGGTTCTGGACGAGGACGAACTCTACCTCGACACCGCGGACGGTCGTCACCTCACCGCGGCCGAACACCGGCGTGAGCGCACGGAACGACTCAGCCGCGATGGTGAGCTGGAACTCGGGGCCGAGGATCGCGGCGGCGCCGGAGAGGGCTGCGGCCGCATCCACGGCGTAGTGCACGCCACGAGCCGGCAGACGGAACCGGACGGTCTCGCCGCAGTGGGTGATGGACACCAGGTCGCCGTCGAGGGCTTCGACGACGGTTCCGGAACCGGGATCGACCCGATCGGACGAGGTCGTGCTGTACCCGAGGCCGCGTGCGCTGGCGCCGAGCACGGCCGTCGAGACGCCGTACCGCCATCGCGTCGCGTCGCTGCCTGGCGCGACGGCGTCGACGAGCGCGTCATCGCCGTTCAGGACGAGCGACGTGCTCGATCGGGCAGCGATCGCGTCGAGCATGCGCGCCACCATGGCAGCGTCGTGGAAGCGGTCGATCTGGTCGACGGACACGTTGGTCAGGATGACGTGGGCGGGCGCGAGCCGCGGCGCGATGAGCGCGCCGTGTCCTTCGTCCATCTCGAGCACCCCGAGCTCGGCGTCGATCCGGCCGCGGAGGTCGGCTCGTTCGAGGAGAGCCGAGGTGAGGCCCTGGGAGATGTTCGCCGTGGACGGGTTCGTGAAGACCGACACGCCGTGGGCACGCAGGATGCCGACGAGCATCTTGGTCGTCGTGGACTTCCCGCTCGAGCCGCTCACGATCACGAGACCACGCGGGAAGGCGTTCAACGTGTCGGGGAGGAACCCGGGCGCGATGCGGTTGACCACGAGGCCGGGAACAGCCGATCCCCCGCCCGGCTTACGCAGCCTGGCGAGGAATCGGACGGCACGACCGGCGAGGATGGCCGGGGCGTAGCGCATGCTCCTACTCGAGGTAGTCGCGGAGCGACTGGGATCGGCTCGGGTGACGCAGTTTCGCCATGGTCTTCGACTCGATCTGCCGGATCCGCTCACGGGTGACCCCGAAGGTGTCGCCGATCTGGTCGAGCGTCTTGGGCATGCCGTCGCCGAGGCCGAAGCGCATCCGGATGACGCCCGCTTCCCGCTCGGAGAGCGAGTCGAGGAGCGACTCCAGCTGCTTCTGCAGCATGGTGAAGCTGACGGCGTCGGCCGGCACGACCGCCTCGGTGTCCTCGATGAGGTCGCCGAACTCGCTGTCGCCGTCCTCGCCGAGGGGCGTGTGCAGCGAGATGGGCTCGCGGCCGTACTTCTGGACCTCGATGACCTTCTCAGGCGTCATGTCGAGTTCGCGGCTGAGCTCTTCGGGCGTGGGCTCGCGGCCCAGGTCCTGCAGCATCTGCCGCTGGACGCGGGCGAGCTTGTTGATGACCTCGACCATGTGCACCGGGATGCGGATGGTGCGCGCCTGGTCGGCCATGGCACGCGTGATGGCCTGACGGATCCACCAGGTCGCGTAGGTGGAGAACTTGAAGCCCTTGGTGTAGTCGAACTTCTCGACCGCACGGATGAGGCCCAGGTTGCCCTCCTGGATGAGGTCGAGGAACTGCATGCCGCGGCCGGTGTACCGCTTGGCGAGGCTCACGACGAGTCGGAGGTTCGCCCCGAGGAGGTGGCTCTTGGCGCGGGCACCGTCCTTCGCGACCCACTGGAGCTCACGACCGACCCGCGAACGCTTCTCGAGGTCGGAGAGCTGGGCGAGCTTGTCCTCGGCGAAGAGGCCCGCCTCGATGCGCATCGCGAGTTCGACCTCTTCGGCCGCGTTGAGGAGCGCGACCTTACCGATCTGCTTGAGGTAGTCCTTGACCGGGTCGGCGGTGGCGCCGGTGATCGCGGCCGAGTACACCGGGATCTCGTCGTCGTCGCTGTTGGAGAGTACGAGTGCGTCGGTGGGGAGGGTGATCTCCGGCACGGACTTGTCGTCCTCCTCCTCGACCGCCTCGGTGGCGTCGCCTGCGGGCGCGTCGACCACGGCGTCGTCGGCGACGACCTCGACGACGACGTCCTCGTCGTCCGCGCCCTCATCGGGCTCCGTGCTCGACTTCGTGCCCGCCTTGGCGCGGGTGGCCTTCTTGGGAGCAGCCTTCGCTCGGGTCGTGGTGGCCTTGGTGGTCCGAGCCTTCGCTGCGGGAGCCTCCGTGGCCTCGTCTGCTGGCGCTGCTTCGTCTGCGCGAGCCGTCTTGGTGGCCATAGCTGCACCTTCCTGTTCGGACCCGGCATGGACAGTCATCGCCGGATCGTCCGTGATTTCGGACATTACGAGGACCCATGTCAAGTCTTGGTGCAGTGCAACCCGAAAAGGGCCGCCGACATTCCGAGAGGTGAACGGGTCCGTGTTCCATTATAGCGCGAGCCGGAAGACCTCAGAGCCACAGGCCGTTTGTCAAGGGTGGGATCAGGGGACGAAGCGAACGCTCAGCGACGGCGCCCGAGCCTGGCTCGGACCGCGATCCACAGCGGACCGACGGCGATGCCCTCGTCCTCGGCGAAGCGTCTCCGCGTGCGGGACCGTGCGACGAGCAGCATCGCGACCCCGAACCCGACCACCAGGTACTGGACGGAGAAGGCGATCCGGAAGCTGTCCATGGAATAGTCGGCACGGGATCCCCCGCTGACCGCGTCGATGATGAGACCGATGAGGAACATCATGACGAAGCTGGCGAGGAACCCACCGACGTTCACGATGCCGTTCGCCCCGCCGAGCGCGCGGATGGGGTTGAAGGTGCGGGCGAAGTCGAACCCGATGAGTGAACCGGGGCCACCGACCCCGACCACGACGAACAGGACGATCACGAGCCACATCGGTGGGACGCCCGGCCAGAGGAGGAGCGCGGCCCAGGCGACGCCCATGACCGTCACGATCCCGAGCACGAGGTTGCTCCGCCGGTAGGGGAACCGGGCGGTGAGCACCCCGAGGATGGGTCCGGCGATCATGCCGGAGACCACGATCACGATGAGCAACGATGCGGCGAGGGGCTGCGGGTAGCCGAGGGCGTAGACCATGAACGGGAAGCCCCAGAGGAGCGTGAGGACGGTACCGGAGGACTGGGTGACGAAGTGCGACCAGAACCCGAGACGCGTCCCTGGCCGACGCAGACTGATGACGACCTCGCGGACGACGTGGCCCCAGGTCTCGGGGCGCGGCGCCTCGTCGGAACCGGACGGCCGGTCGCGGACGACGATCAACACCCCGACGAGCGCCAGGAGGACGAGTCCGGCCGCACTGAGGAACGCCGGCGACCAGCCGAAGGCGTGCAGGACGAAGGAGAACGGCACCGCCGAGAGGATCTGTCCGATCTGCCCGATGTTGCCGACCCACTGCGAGACGATCGGCACCCGACGGGTGGGGAACCAGGAGTTCACGAGCCGCAACACGGAGGTGAACACCGCGGCGTCGCCGAGGCCGACCAGCATCCGGCCCACGATCGCGCCGCCGAGTTCGGTCGTGAGCCCCAGCCAGACCTGGCCCGCCATGACGACCGTCAGCCCCGCGATGATCAGCACGCGAGGTCCGAGGCGGTCGATGAGCACCCCGACCGGGACCTGCATCGCGGCGTACACGATGAGCTGCGCGACGGCGAGGGTCGACAGCGCGGCGGCGTCGATCGGGAACCGCTCAGTGGCGTCCACCGCTGCCACGCCGAGCGTCGACCGCTGCATGACGGTGATGAGGTAGGCGAACACCCCGACGCCGAACACCCACCAGACGCGTCGAGATCCCACCGATCCAGCTTAGGTGGTCGAGCGGTCCTCGTCGCCGTGGCGCCGGCTCGCGAGGAACTTCTCGAGCTCCGCGGCGATCTCGTCGGCCGTCGGAAGCGCCCCGTCGATGTCGGTGAGCGGCGACTTCGGCGAGTTGTCGGCCATGTAGGCGTCGTACCGCTCCTCGAGCGTCGTGACCAGCTGGCCGAGCTCGTGGTTGGTCCCGACCTGCTCGTCGATCTTGACGAGGAAGTCGCGGCTGTCCTCGCGGAGGCGGTCCGTGGGGAAGATGAGGCCGGTCGCCGCGCTGAGGCTCTCGATCGCCGTGATCGCCGCGGCCGGGAACTCCGTGTCGGCGAGGTAGTGCGGAACGAGGAGCACGAAGGCCGCGATGCTGTCGCCGCGCTCGTAGAGGCGGTACTCGAGGAGGTGCAGCACGTTGGACGGCACCTGGGTGCGGGGGCGCCAGACCGAGAGCGACTCGATGAGGTCGAACCGGTTGCCGCTGACGGTGACGCCGATCGGCCTGGTGTGCGGGACCGGCATCGGGATGGCGTGCACCCACGTGGTGTCGCTGACCCGGAAGCGGTCGACGAGCTCGAGCACGGCTGCGACGAAGCGGTCCCAGAGGAAGTCGGGCTCGAAACCGGTGAGCAGGAGGAACGGCGACCCGAGCTCGTCGTGGGCGAGCGACAGGGTCAGCCGAGGTGGCCGGTACTCCGTCAAGTGGTCCTGGTCGAACGAGATGATCGGCCGGCGGGCCCGGTAGTCGAGCAGGACGTCGGCGTCGAACTCGGCGATGACCGTCGTGTCGAGGACGTCGTCGAGGTAGGCGTTCAGCTGCCCGACCGCGCCGCCGGCGTCGGAGAACCCGGTGAGGCCCGCGACGAGGTGGAGGCCGGCGGGGATGTCGATCTCCGGGTGCACCTCGTAGAGGTCGTCAGGCGTAGGCATGGTTCAACTCTAAACGGGGGTGTCGCAGCGACCTTCCCCTCCGAGCGTCGGCGGTACCGCCGAGAGCGAACACCGGCGGCCCCGCCTCGGTCCGGAACGGTACGTGCCTACGATGGAGGCATGACGATCCCCGTGCTCTCCGTGTTGTCCGCCGCCGCCGAGGGAGTCGAGGCCGAGCTGCTCGTCCTCGCGGTGAAGAAGGGCGACGACGGACCGGAGCTCTTGGCGCCCGATGTCTACGCGCCGCTCGCGGACGAGCTGCGCGCCTCCGGGGTCACGGGGTCGGAAGACCAGGTGCGACGCCTCCCGGACCGGTTCGGCGCGGCCTCCGGTCTCGTGCTGGTCGGCCTCGGTCCGGATGCGGACGACGCGGCCTTCCGACGAGCCGCGGGCGCAGTGACCCGGACGATCGACGGCCAGGCCTCGATCGCGTTCGCGTTGACGGAAGAGACGGCCGCTGCCGCCGAAGCCGTCCTCGAGGGGGCGGCCATCGGCGCCTACCGCTACACCGCGTCGCGCGGTGTCGGATCCGCGCCGGCACCGAGACCGCTCGGACAGATCACCGTCGTCGTCCCGTCGACCGTGGACGCACCGGATGCCGGGCTCGCGGAGCACGCCACCGCGGTCGCCGAGGCCATCGAGCTCGTGAAGGACCTGGTCAACACGCCGCCGAACGAGCTCTACCCGGCGACCTTCGCCGACGCGGCCCGAGCAGCGGTCGACGGCCTCGACGTCGAGGTCGAGGAATGGGACGAGACCCGCTTGGCCGAGGACGGGTTCGGCGGCATCCTCGGCGTCGGGCAGGGCTCCTCGCGGCCTCCGCGACTCGTCAAGCTGAGCTACCACCCGGATGCCGCCAGGAGTCACCTGGCCCTCGTCGGGAAGGGCATCACCTTCGACAGCGGCGGCCTCTCCCTGAAGCCGCCGGTCTCGATGGTGGGCATGAAGTACGACATGACCGGCGCGGCGACCGTGCTCGCCGTCCTGGCCGCGGCCGCGCGTCTCGGGGTGCCCACCAGGCTGACCGCATGGCTCTGCCTCGCCGAGAACCTCCCGTCGGGCACGGCGATCCGGCCGAACGACGTCCTCACCATCCGGGGCGGACGCACGGTCGAGGTCACCAACACCGACGCCGAGGGCCGGCTGGTCCTCGCCGACGGACTCGTCGCCGCAGGCGAGGAGGGCCCGGACGCCATCATCGACGTGGCGACCCTCACGGGAGCCGCCGTGGTCGCACTCGGCAACCGCTACACGGGCGTCATGGGCGACGCGTCCTTCGTCACCGACCTCATCGCGACCGGTTCCGGTGCGGACGAACTGTTCTGGCCGATGCCGTTCCCCGCGGAGCTGCGCAAGGTCCTCGACTCCGACGTCGCCGACCTCGCCAACGCGAAGCCCGGGACCACCGCGGGCGGCATGCTCGTCGCAGGCACGTTCCTCCAGGAGTTCATCGCCGACCGCACCGACGAGGAGGGCGGCACCACCCGCATCCCGTGGGCCCACCTGGACATCGCCGGGAGTGCGATGAACGGCGACGCCCCCTATGGCTTCACCGCCAAGGGCCCGACCGGCGTCGCGGTCCGTACCCTCCTCGCAATGGCCGAGGAGATTAGCCACCCGTAGTAAGGTCGGTGGGGGCGGTTCGACCCGCCTCGACGCCGCCGAACACACCACGACGGTTTCCGATCGACCACGAAGCACACACAAGGAGCAACGGAGTGTCCGAGCAGAATTTTGACCTGGTAGTCCTGGGAGGCGGAAGCGGCGGATACGCTGCGGCGTTGCGCGCTTCGCAGCTCGGCCTCACCGTCGGCATGATCGAGAAGGACAAGGTCGGCGGCACCTGCCTCCACCGCGGTTGCATCCCGACGAAGGCGCTGCTGCACTCCGCCGAGGTCGCGGACGCATCGCGCGAGTCGGAGAAGTACGGCGTCAAGTCCACCTTCGAAGGCATCGACATCGAGGGCGTCACGAAGTACCGCGAGGGCATCGTCGCGAAGAAGTACAAGGGACTCCAGGGCCTCGTCAAGGCCCGCGGCATCACCACCATCGAGGGTGAGGGCCGTCTGGTCTCCCCGACGAGCGTGCAGGTCGGCGACGACCTCATCACCGGCAAGAACGTGATCCTCGCGACGGGCTCGTACAGCCGCTCGCTCCCCGGTCTTGAGATCGGTGGCCGTGTCATCACGAGCGAGCAGGCGCTGCAGCTCGACTTCGTGCCGAAGAAGGTCGCCGTCCTCGGCGGCGGCGTGATCGGCGTCGAGTTCGCGAGCGTCTGGAAGTCGTTCGGGACCGAGGTCACGATCATCGAGGCGCTCCCCCACCTCGTCCCCAACGAGGACGAGTCGATCAGCAAGGCCCTCGAGCGCGCGTTCCGCAAGCGCGGCATCGAGTACTCGCTCGGCGTGCGGTTCCAGGGCGTCACCCAGGACGACTCGGGCGTGCACATCACGCTCGAGGACGGCAAGACGATCGACGCCGAGCTGTTGCTCGTCGCCGTCGGCCGTGGCCCGTCGACCGCCGGACTCGGCTTCGAGGAGGTCGGTGTCACCATCGACCGCGGCTTCGTCATCACCAACGACCGTCTCGAGACGAACATCCCCGGCCTCTACGCCGTGGGCGACATCGTCCCCGGCCTGCAGCTCGCGCACCGCGGCTTCCAGCAGGGCATCTTCGTGGCCGAGGAGATCGCCGGTCTCAAGCCGGTCATCATCGAGGACGTCAACATCCCGAAGGTCACCTACAGCGACCCCGAGATCGCGTCCGTCGGTCTCAGCGAGGCCAAGGCGGCCGAGCAGTACGGTGCCGACAACATCACGAGCTACGACTTCAACCTGGCCGGCAACGGCAAGAGCGAGATCATCGGCACGAGCGGCAACGTCAAGGTCATCCGCGTCAACGACGGCCCCGTCATCGGTGTGCACATGATCGGCGCCCGCGTCGGTGAGCTCATCGCCGAAGGCCAGCTCGCCGTCAACTGGGAGGCCTACCCCGAGGACATCGCGCCGCTGATCCACGCGCACCCCACGCAGAACGAGGCGCTCGGCGAAGCATTCCTCGCGCTCGCAGGCAAGCCCCTGCACGCGCTGTGACGCATTCCGAACACCCCAATAAGCTAGTGAACACACAACAGGTTTCAAAGGAGACAAGGTCATGAGCGAATCCGTCAGCCTCCCGGCACTCGGCGAGAGTGTCACCGAGGGTACGGTCACCCGCTGGCTGAAGAATGTCGGCGACACCGTGGAGGTCGACGAGCCACTGCTCGAAGTGTCGACCGACAAGGTCGACACCGAGATCCCTTCGCCCGTCGCGGGTGTCATCGAAGCGATCCTCGTCCAGGAGGACGAGACCGTCGAGGTCGGCACCGCTCTCGTGACCATCGGCGATGGTTCGGGTGCGGCTGCGGCCGAGGAGCCCGCGCCCGCCGCGGAACCGGCTGCTGCCGAGCCCGCTCCGGCTGAGCCCGCTCCCGCGGCCGAGCCCGAGCCGGCACCTGCTGCCGCGCCGGCTCCCGCTGCTGCTCCGGCTCCCGCCGCTGCGCCTGCTGCTGCACCGGCACCTGCTGCTGCACCGGCACCTGCTGCTGCACCTGCTGCTGCTCCGGCTCCTGCTGCTGCTCCGGCGCCCGCCGCTGCACCTGCTGCTGCTCCGGCACCAGCTGCTGCGCCTGCTGCTGCGGCTCCGGCCGCCGCTTCGACGCCTGCCGCCGGCGGGGTCGTCAACTCCGGCTACGTCACGCCACTGGTGCGTCGTCTCGCCAACCAGCACGGGGTCGACCTCAGCACGGTCACCGGCACCGGTGTCGGCGGACGCATCCGCAAGGAAGACGTCCTGCAGGCTCAGAGCGCCGGTGGCGCCACGGAGTCGCCCGCTGCTCCGACCGTCCAGGTCTCCGAGCTGCGTGGCACGAGCAAGGCCATGTCGCGTCTGCGCAAGGTCGTCGCCGAGCGCGCCGTCGCTTCGATGCAGGGCACCGCCCAGCTGACGAGCGTCGTCGAGGTCGACGTCACGAAGGTCGCGGCACTCCGCACGGCCGTCAAGGACGAGTTCCTCGCCAAGACCGGCAACAAGCTGTCGTTCCTGCCGTTCTTCGCCCTTGCTGCCAGCGAGGCGCTCCAGACGTACCCGATCATCAACGCCACCGTCGACGGCGACCAGATCGTGTACCCGGAGACGGAGAACCTCGCGATCGCCGTGGACACCGAGCGTGGCCTGCTGACGCCGGTCATCCGCAACTCGGGTTCCAAGTCGATCGCCGAGCTCGGTGCCGAGATCGCCGATCTCGCGCAGCGCACTCGCGACAACAAGCTGCAGCCCGACGAGCTGTCGGGCGGCACGTTCACGCTGACCAACACCGGTTCGCGCGGCGCCCTGTTCGACACCCCGATCGTGTTCCTGCCGCAGTCGGCGATCCTCGGTACGGGCATCGTCACGAAGAAGCCGGTCGTCGTGACGGTCGACGGTGCAGACGCCATCGCGATCCGTTCGACCGTCTACCTCGCGCTGAGCTACGACCACCGCATCATCGACGGCGCGGACGCTGCACGCTTCCTTGTCCAGGTGAAGAACCGCCTCGAAGCAGGCGACTTCCGCGGCTCGCTCGGGATCTGATCCCGAACCGATCGCGCTGTGTCCACCGCCTCATCCGGCGGTGAACACCTCCCGCAGACGCCAGCCCGTCTCGCCCCTCACCACGAGGAGCGTGACGGGCTGTCGTCGTCCTGCGGCGGCCTCGTCCGTCTCGGACGGCTCGGCCGTGCCGCGCAGGACCGCCGCGTCGCCCTGACGGTCGACGAGGTCCAGACTCGCCGCATCGATCGATCCGATCCCGACACCGAGGTGCTCGTCGTCCTCGAATGGGGACCCGCGTTCGACGGAGTCCCAGACGCACCCCTCCTCCCCCGTCGTGCGGCACTGATCACGTCGACGGACGAGCTCGCGGGCCGCGGCCGCCGGATCGTCACCGGTGACCACGTCGACGGCGACAGCTTCGTCCGCCGGTGACGTCGGCGTCTCCACCGGCGGCGCAGTACCCGTGACCGGTTCGGGCGCCGGGCCGACCGAACCGGCCGGCGTCGGCGCGATCGCGGTGCTCGGGTCTTCGGACGGCAGGAACACCATCGCAGCCGACACCAGTGCCGCTGCCGCGCCCGCCGCTCCGATCACGAGTCGACGACGTCTCGGGCTGGAGTCGACGGACGGCGTCGAGCGGCCGGCGGCCGCTACCCGTGTGCCTCGACCGGGTCGCCAGGCCAGACGACGACGCAGCGACGACGCGGGATGTCGTGACCGACGCCTCGATTCGACCGCGGCTCGTCGGGTCGGCGGGAGCGGAGCGGTCCGCTGCGCGCGATCGGCGGAAGCACGGATGGCATCGGCAGGTGATGCGGACGGCGGGTCGACGCGGTCGAGCAGGACCGGGAGCGGTCGTGCCAGGGCGTGGAT
The DNA here is from genome assembly GCF_050031945.1 of Plantibacter sp. 2H11-2. Classification (NCBI taxonomy): domain Bacteria; kingdom Bacillati; phylum Actinomycetota; class Actinomycetes; order Micrococcales; family Microbacteriaceae; genus Plantibacter; species Plantibacter sp. 2H11-2. The sequence continues at coordinate 367,394 of NZ_JBNBBL010000003.1, forward strand.
CCGCTGTTGCAGTCGATTGGCGATCTCGTGGTCGGCGAGTTCAGGCACGACGTCGGCCCAGGCCACGGTCGAGGGGGTCTCGTCGGGGTCGGTCGCCTGCAGGACACCGTCCATGAGCCCCGCGAACGCCGTCCAATCGGCAGCGAACGCCGGAGCGGTGCGGCCGAGCCCACCATCGATGGTCTGGTGGTCCACGGGAGCTGCGCCCGACCAGCCGGAGAGGACCGGTCGGCCGTCGTCGGCGAAGCGCACGGCCGAAGCGTTGATCGACCCGTGGCTGATCCCGGAGAGGTGCGCTGCGCGGATGGCGTCGACCAATGGTGCCAGGATCGTGACGGCCTCACCGGGAGCGATCGACTCCCGGCGGCGCAACAGTTCTCCCAACGTGCCACCGGCGAGCCGCTCGACCAGCAGACACGGGAGGCCGTTCGGATCCTCGGCGACGTCGACGAGTCTCACGATGTGCGGGTGGTCGAGTCGGGACAGGATGGCCGCGCGACGCCAGAGGTTGCGTTCGGCGGCGTCCGCCCTCGCTCGGAGCAGCACGGCGTCGCCCGCCGGGGCGGCCTGGTCGGTACGCCCGCCGTGCGCGGATCCGGCGTGGGCGAGCACCGTCGAGTAGGCCGTCCACTCCCGGCCCTCGCCCAAGCGCCGGACGAGACGACGGCCGGCAACTCGGGTTGTGGTGGCCGACGGGTCTGGCAGTGTTTCCATAGCTCGATCCTCCGACGCGGAGCCCCGTCCGACGGCGTCGGCGCACGCGGCTGTGGACAAGCTCCCCGCGCCGCCGGCCTGTGGAGCAGAACGCAGCATCAGGACCCTCCGTCACCGGCTATCCTGGGAGCATGGCTCAGAAGGACGCGCCCCCGGCGGCGCAGAAGGAACCAGGGCGGATCAAGCAGCTCTGGCAGGTGTTCCAGCTCACCCGTCGCCACGACAAGGCGGCGCAGTGGTTGATGCTCGGCGGCTTCATCCTGCCGGTGCTCATCGGTGTCGCGGTCGCGCTGCTGTTCTCGGCGGGCAACATCTTCGCGCTCGTCATGTGGATCATCGCGGGCGTGCTCGCCGGCATCCTCGCGGCTCTGTTCATCCTCACCCGGCGCGCGGACAAGGTCGTCTACACGCAGATCGAGGGTCGGCCGGGCGCGGTGGGCCAGGTGCTCCGCGCTGCCCCGCGCTCGTGGCAGACCAGCGAGATGCCCGTCGCCGTGAACCCGAAGACCCAGGACGCGATCTACCGGGCCGTGGGCCGTGGTGGCGTCGCACTGATCGCCGAAGGACCCCGATCGCGGACCTCACGCCTGCTCGAGGACGAGAAGCGCAAGGTCACCCGCATCCTCCCGAACGTGCCGATCACGGTCTTCCACGTCGGCCCGGACGCCGACTCGGTGCAGCTCCGTCAGCTCTCCGGCGCCCTCCGGAAGGTCAAGAAGTCCTTGACCAACCCCGAGGTGCTCGCGGTCAGCAACCGTCTGTCCTCGTTCGGGACGCAGCTCCCCATCCCGAAGGGCGTCGACCCGATGCGGGTCCGCCCGCAGCGCGCGCGCTGACCCACCGACACCGCTCGGAACACCTCGCGGTACGGAAACGCGAACGGCCGCCCTCCGTCAGGCTGTCTCTTATACACATCT
>NZ_JBNBBL010000004.1:0-346577 GCF_050031945.1 Plantibacter sp. 2H11-2
AGATGTGTATAAGAGACAGACCCATGACCTCTCCCGCACGGCCCGCCCCGCTCGCGGCCCGTCTGCGCTCGGCGCTCCCGCCGGTCCTGGTCCTCGCCGGCGCGGTGGGGTACCTCGGGGTCGTGCCGTGGGTCGACGAGCTGCACGCCGTGCCGGGTCAGGTGTCACCGTGGGCGCACGCGGCCCTGGTCGTGCTCCAGGCCATCGCCCTGCTCTTCCGGCGTCGGCACCCTGTCGCGGTGTTCGGCGTGGCGGTCCTCCTCGACCTCGTGGTCCTCGGGTCCAGTGGTGGCGAACTCGGGATCGGCTCGTTCGGCGTGATCCTCGCCACCTATGCGCTCGCTCGTCGCGCGGAGCGGCGGACGGCCATCCGCGCGCTGGTGGCCGGTGCGGTCGCGACGACGGTGGTCGGCGGCATCGCGATGATCTTCGGGTCGTCCGAGGAGCCGCTCATCCTCGTGTTCGCGGCCGTTGCGCGCATCGTGTTGCAGTACGTGCTCCCGGCCGGTGTCGCCGAGTACGCCAGGGGTCGCGAGCGCCTGCTGTCGGCGATCGAGGACCAGGCACGCATGGCCGAGAACGAGCGTCGCATCAGCGTGCAGAACGACCTCCGCGCTGAGCGCACCGCCCTCGCGCGGGAGCTGCACGACATCGCCGGGCACCACCTGTCGGGGATCATCGTCAGCGCGCAGGCGGCCAGCGCTCTGGTGGAGCGCGACCCGGAACGCGCTCGGGAGATGCTCCAGACGGTGCAGTCGGACGCACGGACGACGCTCGTGGACCTGCGGCGGACGGTCGGCCTGCTGCGCAGCGACGACGCGGACGCCCAGGGCGGCGGAGACGGATCGACCCTCGGGCCAGCGACCACTCCGACGATCGCGGCGATCCCGGAACTCGTCGAGGCGGCGCGGTCGCGTGGGCAGCACGTCGCGTACACCGTGACCGGTGAGCCTCGTGTGCTGGGGCCGCTCGCGGAGACGGCCGCGTACCGGACCGTCCAGGAATCGCTGGCGAACGCCGCCCGGCACGCGCCCGGAGCCGTCTGCCGCGTGGCGGTGCGGTTCGAGGTGGACGCGATCGAGCTCATCGTGACGAACGCGGCGTCGTCGCAGCGGCCTGCGTCGCCGTCTCGTGACGGTTATGGCCTCTGGGGCATGCGCGAGCGTGCCGAGCTCATCGGAGCGCGATTGACCGCGGCGCCGACGGACGACGGCGGGTGGCGCAACCGCCTGACCATCCCCGACGAACACCGTCCCGACCAGCAGGGTCCCGACCAGCATCGGAGTGACGCATGATCCGCCTCCTCATCGCCGACGACCAGGCGGTCGTCCGCGCCGGCCTCTCGGTGATCCTCGGTGCCGAGCCCGACATCGAGGTGGTGGGTGAGGCGATCGACGGTGCCGACGCGGTGCGGTTGGCGAAGGAGCTGCGTCCGGACCTGATCTGCATGGACATCCGGATGCCGGGCACAGACGGGATCGCGGCGACCCGCACGATCACCGCGGACCCGGAACTCGACGCCGACGTCCTCATCCTCACGACCTTCGACGTCGACGCGGACGTGTTCGCCGCCCTCGAAGCCGGTGCGGCCGGCTTCCTGCTGAAGGGCGCGGACGAGGCGACGCTGCTCGCCGCGATCCGTTCCGTCGCAGCGGGGGAGGGGACGCTCGACCAGCGCCTCACCCGTCGCATCCTCCGCGAGTTCTCGGAGCGCCGGCGCGAGGCCCCGGTCGCGACCGCGCCGGTCGAGTCACCGCTCACCGATCGTGAGTTCGAGGTGCTCGACCTCCTGGCGCAGGGACTCTCCAACGCGGAGATCGCCGACCGCCTCTTCGTCGAACCCACGACGGTGAAGTACCACCTCGCCGGCCTGCTGCAGAAGACGGGAGCGCGCGACCGCCTCCAGGCCGTGCTCTGGGGCATCCGTGCGGGGCTCGTCGACCCGCGTTGAGCTGTGGGTGCCGCATGCGAACGACATAATATATATTATCAGCTCGTAGCTGACGTAGGGCGGCGTCGTGTCGCGCGGGTCTCCCGCGGAGGAATTGCCGCCGGCTGAGGCCGAGCATAATGGCGGGATGCCGAAGCCTGCTCCTGGTCGACGAGCCCACCGCCGCCCTCGACCGCCGCCGCAGCCACGAAGTCGTCCAGCTCCTCGCCGACCGCGCACACGACTCCAACGTCGCGGTCGTCATGGTCACCCACGACCGCGACGTCCTCGAGCACTGCGACCGCATCTTCGAGATGGTCGATGGGCGCCTCGCCGAAGGCGCTCTCGCGCACTGATCCCGATCCACGACGGACACGGCCGTAACCCCCACCGCATCTCAGGGGACGTCACGGCCGTGTCCGTCGTTCACAACGTGAACGCATAGCTCCCCAGCAGTTGCAGGAAAGATCACCTCTAGCACGGCCTCTGCGACGGCGACCGGTTGCTCGTGCAGATGAGCGTCGGCACGGTCTCCGTCCGATCGCACTCATGCGCACCCGAAGTGGCGGCGCGGTTTCCCGCACCCGGCGGCCCGAAGAACACTGCAGGCCTGCTGGGCGGGCGGGACGTCGGCCGGCCCAGCAGAGCTCGTCTACTTGCCGACGCGTTCGTTGTAGGCCAGGAGTTGGGTGGTGCCCTTGTCCTGTGCCGCCTGCAGCGAGGTGCGCACGTCCGCGCCGCCGGCGATGGCTTGAATGGCGCTCTTCACGTCTGCTCGGCTCTGTCCGAATGCTCCGTTGTGGCATCCGCCGGTGGCGGCTGACTCGGTCGTGTTCGTCAGCTGGGTGAGTAGTGCGACCTTTGCCTGGGTGGATTCAGACTTCGTGAGTGCGTCGAGTGCCTCCTGGTTGCTTGGGAGGTATCCGCTGTCCTGGAAGATCTGTTCCTGCACGCTCTTTGATCCCATGAACTTCGAGAACTCCAGAGCAGCTGCTTGTTCTGCGTCACCGTGTCCCTCACCCAGGATCCAGAGGGAGCTGCCGCCTGGTACCGCTCCGCCCTTGTCGCCGGAGATCGGTAGAGCGAAGGCATTGACGTCGAAGGCGGCAGCTGCCGAGGTTGTCCCGAGGCTGGCCGAGGAAGCCAAGAGCATGGCTGATTGGCCGACGCTGAAGGAGTTCTGAGCTGCGACGCCGTCACTGCCGACATTGACGATTGCCCCGGACTGGAGAGAAGTTTGGTAGTGACTCCATACGTCGACGAGGTCGTCGTTGACGAAGTCGAATGCGTCGGCAGGCTTCCCCTTGAGTCCGTTGTCCGGTGTGCAGTAGACGACACCGTTCAGCGCGCTGAACTGCTCGTTCCACCACTCGTTCTGCTGGAACACGAGTCCGGGCGTTCCGGTTGTCTCGTAGATCTTGTCTGCCCAGTCGAAGAGTTCAGAGACCGAGGTGGGTGGCTTCGACGGGTCGAGTTCGGCGGTTGCGAGGATCGCCGGGTCGAAGAAGACGGCTGGTTGCGAAACCATCAGGGGCACGGCCCACAGTTCGTCATCGAATGTGTAGTAGTTCGCGGCCGCGGGGACCACGCCGTCGGCATCGAACGGCTTGCCGTCGAAAGCAGTGACCGCCTCAGGGGCGGTGGCGAGTCCACTGTCGTGCAAATACGACGCGAAGGTGTCGCCGCCCTGCAGGAGCACTGGAGTGTCACCACTCTGCACGGCGTTGGTGAGCTTTGCCGTCGTTTCGGTGTAGTCGCCCTGATAGACCGCATTGACGGTGATGTCATACGCGTTGTCGCTGTTGAACGCATCGACCTGCTTCAGGAGGGCGTCGGCAGACGAGCCGCCAACCGAATACCAGAAGTCCACGGTGATCGGGCCACTCGGGGTGACTTCTGGTGTTGCTTCACCGGTGCATCCTGCGACGCCGACTGTCAGTGCGGCGATCACCCCGATGGCCGCGTACGTCTTCGTGCGTGTGCTGATCATTTGACTGCTCCTTCAGTGAGTCCTCGAGCGAGGAACTTCTGGCCGACAATCACGAGGATGATCGTCGGAATGCTGACGACGACAAGCCCAGCAAGGCCTGCGCCGAAATCGGTGTCTGCTTCGTCGAAGAGGGCTTTCACGCCAACCTGCACGGTCCGTGACGTCGGCGACTCCGTGACCAGGAGGGGCCAAAGGTAGCCGTTCCATGCGGCGATTGCGGACACGAGGGTGACCGTCATGATGATCGGTTTCGTGAGGGGAAGCAGGAATCGGAACAGGAACCGCATCGGCCCAGCTCCATCGATCGTCGCGGCTTCAAGGATCTCGGTCGGGAAGCTCATGAAGGTCTGCCGCAACAGGAAGATCGAATAGGCGGATGCCACGAACGGGATGAAGACGGCGATCAGGGTGTCGAAGAGGCCGACAGACCGGATGGTGAGGTAGTTGGCAACCACCGTCGCCTCGTTCGGGATCATCATGGTCACGAGATACGCCGCGAGGATGAGCCCGGGACGGCGGAACCTGCCGAAGACGATCGCGTAAGCCGCCAGCACGCTGGTCATGACCTGCAAACCGGTCTGCGCGATGACGACCATGAGGCTGTTGAGCATCTGTCGAAGCAGTGGGGCGCGGTCGAACGCGGAGGCGAAGTGATCCCAGGTGAATCCGGTCGGGAGGATGTCCCAGAGCGTTCCGGTGATAGCAGGAGTCGGTCGAATTGCTCCGAAGAGCACGTACGCCAGGGGAAGGATGATCGCCAGAGCGACGATCGCGAGGTAGGCGAACAGAGCCACTTGCGGAATGGTCTTCTTCATCGGTAGTTGACCTTCCGCTCGAGGACGCCGAACTGAATCGCGGTGAGCGCGAGGATCAGGACGAGCAAGATGATGGATCGCGCAGATGAAGCGCCGTAGTCCGCCGTGCCACCGAACGCTGCCTGGTAGATGTCGATAACGAGTGTGCGGGTCGAGTCGGCCGGCCCACCACCGGTCAAGACGTTGATGATCGTGAACTCTCGCAACGCCTGAATCGACTGGGTGACGATGATGAAGAACAGCGTCGGCGTGATGAGCGGAAGGGTGATGCTGATCGTCCGGCGCCAGAATCCTGCTCCATCGACATCCGCGGCCTCAAACACCTGAGCATCGATCGAGTCAAGCGCCGCTAGCAGGAGTAGCACGGTGAACCCGAGCGCCGTCCACACATCGACGATGATCACCGAAAGCAGCGCGACGTCCGTCGACGTCAACCATCCGACATTGCCACCTCCCAAGGCTTGAGCGATGACATCGAACAGGCCTGTGGACGGGGTCATCAGCGCGCGAAACGCGAGGCCTGCGACTGCTGTCGACACAGCCATCGGAATCAGCACCGATGCGCGGAACACGCCGGTCCCTCGAACACGCCGCGAAAGCGGAAGCGCGATCGCCAACCCGACGATCACCTTGGCAGAAACGGAACCAACCATGAACAGCACCGTCGTGCCCAGCATGCGCCAGAAGTCCGAGTCGGCGAACATCGTCTCGAAATTCTTCAACCCAACGAACCCGCTGGGTTGCCCGAAGAGATTCGTGGACTGCATCGACAGGAAACTGGTGCGCAGAAGTGGCCAGTAGTCGAAAGCGACGATCGCGAGGAGGCTCGGCAACAGGAACAGCACCGCCCACAATTGCGGCTTCTGGCGTCGCCGAGTCCGAGACCTCGGCGCGCCTCGAACGGAAGTATCAACCACGATGTCAGCTCCGATGGATTGTGAGGGGCAATTGCGAGTGTAGGGAACGTTCCCTACACTCGCAACCACCGGTTACAGGATTCTGTAGCCGAGGCGACCAAGCGCGGAAGATCCGGTGAATATGTTGTTGCAGATTGAATGGTTCGGGACGTCGACCCTGACTGAGATGTTCCTGCTCGTGCTGGCGTTCATCTTGTCCGCCGTCATCGGCCTCGAACGCCACCGTCAGGTCAAGAGCGCCGGCCTACGCACGCACACGTTGGTCGGTGTCGGCGCGGCACTGTTCACACTCGTGTCCGCCTATGGCTTCAGCATGATCGACGGCACGAACGTCACCCTCGACCCGTCTCGGATCGCCGCCCAGATCGTGTCAGGCATAGGCTTCCTCGGTGCTGGCGTGATCTTCGTCCGACAGAACATCGTCTCGGGACTCACCACTGCGGCGTCCATCTGGGTGGTCGCTGCGATCGGCATGGCGTGTGGAGCGGGCATGCCGATTCTCGCCGCATTGGGAACCTGCATGCACCTCTTGACGGTGACCGTGCTGTCCCGACTGGCGCGAAAGGTCCCTGTTGCGGGCAGGGGACGCGATCTCATCGTTCACTACAAGGATGGGCGCGGCGCCCTCCGCGCGATCCTTGAACGTGCGTCGGAGCTTGGTTTCGAAGTTGCGCTCACCGGCACAGACCGTGAGGAAGCGGGGAGAGCCACACCAATCGTCGCTGCGAGCCTGAGGTTCAACCGCGGGAAGACATCAATCGATACCCTCGTGGAAGCACTCACCGAGATCAAGGGAGTGCAGCGCGTCGCCGGTGCGGACGACGGAGATTCGTCACTCTAGGAGCAGAGAGCAGCGGTGGTATCGCGATGAGTCCAGCCAAGGAAGGGAATGCCCGCGAGGTCGCAGTGGAGCGGGTGGCGGCTGGCGAGTCCGTCGAGGAGGTGGCCCTACGGTTCAATATCGCTCCCGACAAGCTCCGTCGCTGGTCCGGCCTCGCCCCGGTGACGCCAGATACCTCGACGGTTGACAAGCCCCGGCCGAGAAGCGGACAGGCCACGATTCTGGACCTCGCTGAGCGGACAGGGCTCTCGAAATCAGTGGTCTCGCGTGCGCTTCGCGGGCAATACGGTGTCAGTGCCGACGCGCAAGACCGTGTCGCTCGAGCAGTTGACGAGCTCGGCTACGTCTCGAATGCCGCCGCCCAGAACCTCAGCGCCTACCGGACCAACACCATCGGCGTCCTCGTCCGAGACGCCTCCGCAGCGTTCTACGGCGAGATGCAGTCCGCGCTCCAGAAGCGCGGTACAGCTCTCAACCAGCGCGTCTTCATCACCTCCGGCGCCCTCGACAACCACGACGAGCGACGAGCGCTCGAGGATCTCATCGCCCTCCGCGTGGACGGGCTGATCGTCTGCAGCGGTCGACTGCCACTCCGCGAAGTCGAACGATTCTCAGATAGGTTCCCCGTCGTCGTCGCGGGCCGCCCCGATGTGAACGGCAATGTGAGCAGCGTCTTCGGCGACGAGGATGAGGGAGCCAGACTCTTGGCCCGCCACGTCGTCGAACGCGGACACCGACACGTGGCCGTCACCCGACCCCCAGCCGGTGTCGCACCGCTGCTCCGGCGTCGCACGCAAATCATGGCCGAGGAACTGCAGCGCCTGGGCGCTCAATCCGCATTCCACGACGTCGCCTCGGCGAAAGACATCGCCGAGACGCTTGCTCAAATACCGCCCGCTGTGACCGCGGTGATGTGCCCCAACGACCGCTATGCAGCCGAGTTGCTCCTGGCGCTCCGCGGAGCTGACCGATCACTCGCGATAACGGGTTTCGATGGCATCGGTGGGCTTTCCAGTGAGCTCATCGGCCTCACAACCTGGCAGCAACCCATCGAGGAGATCGGCGTTCGCGCCGTCGACGTCCTCATGCAACGCATCAGCGACTCACAAGCAGGGGTCCGCCACGTCAAGATCCCTGGAACCCTTCGAATCTCGCGTTCGACGGCAATCTAACTCGGAGTTAGTTCCATTGCAGCAGCGTTGCAGCTAACGTAGGGAACGTTCCCTACATTGGAGTTGTTCTGTGAGTCCCAAAGCCAACGGATACACCTATGGCGTATATCTGCGCCCTGACCCCCTCACGTGTCGCGCGGTCGTCGACCTCACTGATCTCCTGAAGCGTCAGTTCGGAATCGTGTCGGCTGCCGCTTTTCCCCCGCACGCAACGCTCGCGGGCGCGGTGCCGAGCGACGCCACGACCGAGGAGCTCATTGCAGCACTCGACCCGGTCATGGGCCAGGCGACGGCAATCCCTGTCCACAACGCAGGAATCAGTCGACACAACATCGCCGTGACGTTCAACGTGGACATGACTCACCGGGGCGAGAAGAACCACGCGATCAAGGCCCTGGCGGTCGCCATCGATGAAGCCTTGGAACCGCTCAAGGGCAGCTCATCCGGCCACCGGATGAAGCCATTCGACGCGGACGGGTTCCGAGCGCATCTCTCGCTCGCGTCCCATGATCTCGAGACGCTCCCCCACCTTCGGAGTGAAGTGGAAGACTTCCTCCGAGCGTCACCACACTCCGCGCCGTCCGACTTCATCGCCGACACCATCACGCTGTTCCGATTCCACAGCGCGGATTGGTCCGGCGAATGGTGGCACGATCTGCGATGGTGGCACCTGCACTCGTGGAAACTGCCCCGCCTGTAGCCGTAACCATCGCTGGCAGAGCTGCTGACCGATGCGACGCCCACAGCTGAGGCACCTCGCGGACTGGTGCCGGTAGCGGTTCGGTCGGCCGAGGATGTTCAGGCCTCGGCACCCTTCGACGAGCCCTGCCTGCTCTCATGCACCGACAGCTCGAGCTCGATGAAGGCGTCAATCATCGCCCGATACGTGTGCTCCACAACCTCGGGTGACGCGCCTGCTCGTTCAGCGAGGGCGCGAACTTTGACGATGACTGTCTCCACTCGATCAGGGGCTCGAACAGCACCACGATCCTGCTTCAACTTCCCCGCCTCGACGACCCCAGGGTCGAGGAAAGATCGAACGCTTCTTCCGAACGATCAACACCGAACTCCTTGCCCTTCTCCCCAGACACCTCGGACCCGGCAATAGAAAACCTCAGCCTGTCCTGGATCTCCCCGCACTCGACCTGGCGGTTGGTGTCTCGAAGAACTCGACGGACCATTCAGCCTCAGGCAGGTGATTGGCGGGAGCGGTAGTTGTCGACCGCCGATCACAGCAGATAAGTTTTGCTGGTGGAAATTCTCTTCACTCCATCTGCTCCAGATTCCCCAGACGGAGGACGCCTGGGCGGCGCTCCGCCGATGACCATCCAGGAGCATGAGCTCTTCGCTACGCATCAGTACCTCCTGACGGTACCCGCGGATCACGCTCCGTGGGCTCGAGGTGTAGAGGTATCGGTGCTGCTGAGGCGAGGGTTCACTATTGGTGACGACGACCTCGAGTACCCGAATATGGCGATGCGTGCGATCGTGCATGAGCCGTCACCGCGCGGCGATCGCCCCGAGTTCGGGTGGCCAGAACTTCGCGCAACTGCTCTCACCGTCATGCCTGGCGATGACTCTCCCGGACTTGTGCGTATCGCAGATGAACCGCAACTGATCCAGCAAGAGCCGGAGTACTCGGCAGCGGTCCGTGCCGACGGACACCGATTCCTGTTCCAGATCGACGAGGACGGCTGGCCAGTCGACGGGGACCTGGCCGGCACCGTGGACGAATACCTCTGGGGTTACGGATCCGTGTACTTTTACGGAACTCCCGGGCCTGACGGAGTCGTCCGAGAGGTCCTCGCGGGTTTCATCGATTTCTGACCATCAGCCTCAATCGATCACGAATCAACACATTCAGCTACGACGGCAGCCGAGGACAGAAGTGGATTTCATCGGTTCCCCTCTGGGGCGGCTGACGATCAATGCGGCAGATGACAATCGCGATTCGCTCAAGGCATGTATCGCGGTTTGGGAGCCAGAAGTGATCTTCTTCTCGATAAAGCTCACTACAGACGGCTTTGTATCGTCAAGTGCGAACTTAGCGAAGAGCCGGATGGATAATTTCGAGAAATTCTCTGTTCTCGCATCCAGAACGGCCGCTATGCGATGAGTCACCTTAACACTGTCGCACCTGCCGGGGTTGTAGGTTTCCATAACCGGCCGAAACCGATCGTTTCTGAGCATGTTCCGGTCTACCTGATGCCGTAGCGAAATTATGAGGTATCTACCGCTTGGCGTCGGGTGGACGGCGTTGCACCACGGATCGCGTAATTCTTCGAATCCGCGGCGTTTTGGATGTGAATAAGCGTTCTACTCGCCAGCCAAATACAACCGCCGACCGGTGGGGCCAGGGGCCACCTGGCTCCAGCGGTCCGAGAGCAGCTCGCAACGGCGGAGACTCCGGAGGCGGAGGCGGAGGCGATGGCGATGGCGATGGGTGCGGTGGCGACTGAGGAACTGCTCATGCGCGGTAGCCTCACTGCATGGGGGAATCAGTATTGAAACGCCACGCGACACCCTCCCGAACCTGGCTGACCCTGTCCTGGTGCGCATCAGTCTTGGCCGCGGCGTTCCTGGGGGCAGGTGTGGTGAGCATCTCGACCTACGCTTCGTTCCTCGACTTCCCGCGGGACGATCCCAGCTGGATCAGCCACCACGACTGGCTCGCCTCCACCGGCACCGCTGCACTGATCATCGGCGCCGCGCTCGCGGTCTGCAGCGTGGTGGCGTTCATCCTGTGGCAGGTTGGGCTCCCGCAGAAGTACACCCGGAACGGGGAGCGGCCGGGACCGGGCGGGCCGTGAATGGCTACCGTACCCGCTCGTCCTAGCGCGGAAATTTGTCCCGCCAATAACAGTCGACAGGACCCATCCGTTTCCGATCGTTTCTGAGCGTGTTCCGGTGGATGCGATGCCGTAGCAAAGTTCTGTGGGCGTCTGGTGCCCAGAACTCGTTGCCGAATCCGAACTGCTCGAAGTCTCAGAGCGCAGGGGTTCTGTTCGTGGAGCCGGTCTGGTGGCGGTAGAGCGTCGCACGACTCCAGCCGACGAGTGCTGCGGCTTCTGCGGCCGAGCGGCCCCGGCTGCGCGCGTCGGCGACGATGGCGAGCTTCTCTGTGATGGTGTCTGGGTTCACCGGTGGGCGCCCGAAGCGGGTGCCTGCTTCACGCGCGGCAGCGATGCCGGCGTTCACGCGTTCGACGATGAGCTCGCGCTCATACTCCGCGAGGGTGGCGAGCATGTGGAGCATGAGCCGGCCCGTCGACGTCGAGGGGTCAATCCCATCCGAGAGCGATCGCACGTAGATCCCGCGGCCACGCAAGAGCTCGACCGTGTTCAGGACGTCGATGAGGGATCGGCCGAGCCTGTCGATGCGCCACACGATCACGGTGTCGCCGGCCTCGGCGTACTCGAGCAATTTCGCCATGCCGGGGCGCTCGATCGCGGTCTTGCTGCCGGATGTCACGTCAGCGAACACATCACGTTTCTGCACGCCAGCGGCGACGAGCGCGTCGAGCTGCAGCTGCGCGTCCTGGCCGGCGGTGCTCACTCTGGTGTACCCGATTTGTCTCATCGCTCCAGCATGTCTCAGAAACCTGCGCGAGCCACGACGAGACACGATTCAATATGAGACGAGTTTTCGAGACGATCGGCCATCGGCGATATCTGCGAACTTCCGGGCCTCAGCTCTCCGGATTTGTCGACAGCTCGCATGTCTCGTAAACCTGTTGCCTTTTGAGACGCTTTCAGATGTGCCTGATGAATAACGCCGTTAGGCTGGGCGCCGGTATCAGTCGTCCGAGGCGACGGATTGCCCTCGAATCGAGGCTCAGACCCCCCAGGGGCGGGCCGCCGGGATACTTCGCGCTCGCAGGAGGCGTCTCGCCCACTTTCCCTTCGATGAGCTGCCGAAGCGACGTGATCTCGTTCGTGAGTGCTTCGATGTGCGCACTGGTGATCGCTTCGGATACGGCCTCCCTTTGCTCGACGCGCTCGACGATCCATGAGGCAAGCGTGGCAGTGACGACACCGATGAGGGCGATCCCGCCGATCATGACTCCGACGGCAACGAGCTGTCCGGTGTACGTCACGGGGAAGTAGTCGCCGTAGCCGACTGTGGTGATGGTGACGAATGCCCACCAGAGGGCTTGGCCAAGTGTCTGGATCGAGCCGTCACCGCCGCGTTCAGCATCAAGGACCGCAAGACCCGCGACGTACACCAGGAGCGTGGATGCGCCGGCGGCATAGATGATGACCCGTCCTCGGAAGGCGGCGCCGGCGGTCCGGTTCAGGATCGCCAGGAGTGTGACGAGCCGGAGTAGGCGCAACGGCCGGAGCAGCGGGAGGACGACGATCGCGAGGTCGAGTAGGTGTGTGTAGAACCATCGCCATCGCGGCCTCGCGAGCACGAGATTGACGATGTAGTCGGCCACGAAGACCACCCACGTCGCCGCGATGATGACCTCGGCGATGCTTCCACCGGGTTCGGCGATCACCTCGTAGGAGTACGCCGCGAGGAAGACGACCGCCGCGATCGCGAGGGGCCATTCAGTGAGCTTCTGCCAACGTGCCTGGGTCATGCGGCGAGCGTATCTGGAGGAGCCGTCCGCGTTGACGTGTCCGGCGGACTGTTCCTGTGGTTGATCGGCGGGTCGGACTACCGAGCTAGAAAGTCGGGAACCTTGCGTTCGGTCATCCTCGCTGGCCAAGTTCAAGATCCGTGTGTCCGTAGCCGGGTTCCGTCTTCAGGGGGATGTGTCGTCGTGACGTGTTTGGTGCAGTTGGATCATGGAGTTGATGCTTCGAGGAGGAGATGTGGAAGTTCGGCGGCTACGGCTGGCACTGCGGCTCGTCAGCGTCGTTGCCGTCATCGGCGCGGCGGCCGCCGTCGTCTGGTTCGGGTTCGCGGTCGCCGATGCGTCCGGTGCTCAGATGACCGCGGCGAGCGCGATGTTCGCGGCAGTCGCGAGCGGGTGGTCGGGTGCTTTCGCGGGTATCAGGGCGAAGTTGAAGTCGGGCGAGGAAGCTCAGGTCTGACTTCGTGTGTTGGCCCGGGCCACGACGCCGCGGTTGAGGGCGGCGGCGCAGTAGACGATGGCGTGCTTGCCTCGTGGGTCGCGCGGCGGCGATTCGCGCAGCCCGGTCAGGTAAGGCTATCCTTCCTAGGTCCCACCCCTCGAATGAAGGAGACGACGTGCACCAGCGCGCCGCCATCAGCCTCGTCCTCGCCGCGGCACTCGCCGTCGGACTGTCCGCCTGCGGCGCGTCCGAAGCGGTCGAGCCCGAATCGACCGCAGCCGCAGGGCAGGGCGCGACCGACTACCCGCTCACGCTCGACAACTGCGGCACCGAGGTCACGATCGACGCCGCACCCCAGCGGGTCGTCTCCCTCGACCAGAACTCGACCGAGATCCTGCTGTCCCTCGGTCTCGAAGACCGCATGGTCGGCACCGCCTCCTGGACGGACCCCGTCCTCGACTCACTCGCCGACGCGAACGCCGACGTCCCGCGCCTGGCCGACAACGCCCCCACCTACGAGGTCGTCCTCGGTGCCGACCCGGACTTCGTCACCGCGTCCTTCGGCCGCCACTTCAACGAGGGCGGCGTCGCACCACGCGAGCGGTTCGCCGAGACCAGTGTCGCCAGCTACCTCTCGCCCACCGACTGCGACAACGGCACGAGCATCAACGGCGGCGGGACGCGCACGACGCCGCTCACCATCGACGCGCTGTACCAGGAGATCACCGAGATAGGCGAGGTCTTCGACGTCTCCGACCGTGCTGCTGCGCTCGTCGCCAAGCTGCAGGGTCGTGCCGCGAAGGCGACCGAGGGTGTCGACTTCGACGGCACGACGGTCGCGTTCTGGTTCGCCGACACGAAGACCCCGTACGTCGGCGGTGGGCTCGGATCCGCCGCGCTGCTCGCCTCGACCACCGGGCTCGACAACGTCTTCGGGGAACTCGGGGACGACTGGCCGGCCACCACCTGGGAAGACCTCGTCGACCGCGACCCGCAGGTCCTCGTCCTCGGCGACCTGCAGCGCGACCGGTTCCCCGGCGACCGCCTCGACGACAAAGTCGCCTTCCTGGAGTCCGACCCGCTCACGAAGACCATGGACGCGGTGCGCAACCAGCGGTACATCGCCCTGCACGGCGCCGAGCTGAACCCGTCCATCCGCTTCGTCGACGGCCTCGAGAAGATCAAGGCGTGGTGGGTCGAGCACGAGGACGAGCTCTGAACCCGGAGACGGTGACGAGCGGCGAACCGGTGACGAGCGGCGACACGCTGATGAACAGCGACACGGCACGGCGACCGGCCTCGCGCGCACGCCGCGCGACGATCACCGGCCTGCTCGTCCTCGCCGGCGTGGTCCTCCTCCTCGTCTCGGTCGGCATGGCGATCACGCTCGGACCGGCGGACATCCTGCTCGTGAACGTCCGGGACATCGTCGCGAACCACCTCGGTGTCACCGACATCCCGGTGAAGCTGTCGAAGGACGCGATCGTCTGGGAGGAGCGGTTGCCGCGAGCCTTCGTCGCGGCAGCCTGCGGAGCCGGGCTCGGGCTCTGCGGCGTCATCATGCAGTCGCTTCTCCGCAACCCGCTGGCCGACCCCTTCATCCTCGGCATCTCCTCCGGTGCGTCGACCGGTGCCGTCGCGATCGGGATCCTCGGACTGGGCGGGGCGTCGATCGGCCTCTCCGGCGGCGCGTTCATCGGCGCGCTCGTCGCCTTCGGACTCGTGCTGCTGCTGTCCCGTCTGTCGGGCGGCGGGACCGACCGGGTCGTGCTGGCGGGCGTCGCCAGCACGCAACTCTTCTCCGCACTGACCTCGTTGATCATCTTCGCGTTCGCCGACTCGGACGAGACGCGCGGCGTGATGTTCTGGCTGCTCGGCTCGCTCGAGGGCGTGCGCTGGGACGACGTGGCACTCTGTGCGATCGTCGTCGTCGCCGGTCGCTCCTGTGCCTGCGGTACGCCCATGCGCTCGACGCGTTCGCCTTCGGTGAGGACGTCGCGGCGTCGCTCGGCATCCACGTCGCGAGGACGCGGGCGATCCTGCTCATCGCGACGGCGCTCATCACGGCGACCCTGGTGAGCGTCGCGGGGGCGATCGGCTTCGTCGGACTCGTGCTGCCCCACGCCGCCCGCCTACTCGTCGGACCCCGTCACGGTCGGCTCATCCCGGCCACGGCGATCATCGGTGCGATCTTCATGGTCTGGGTGGATGCCGGCTCCCGCGCCGCGTTCTCACCGACGCCGCTGCCGGTCGGCGTCGGGACCGCGCTCGTCGGGGTCCCGGTCTTCATCGCGCTGCTGGCGCGGAGACGGAGGCGCGGATGACCCTGCATGCAGAGCACGTGTCCTGGAACCGCGGCGGCGCGCTCGTCGTCGACGGCGTGACCCTGCACCCCGAACCGGGACAGACCGTCGGCCTTCTCGGTCCGAACGGGTCGGGGAAGTCCTCGCTTCTGCGGATGCTCCACGGGCTCGTGAAGCCGACCGCCGGACTCGTGACGCTCGACGGTGTCGACCTGGCGTCGGTCGGACGAAGGCGCATCGCGCGTTCGGTCGCCTCGGTGACGCAGCACGCCGACACCGACGTCGACATCACGGTGCGCGACATCGCACGACTCGGTCGGATCCCGCACCGCTCGGGGCTCGGCGGTGACACCGCAGCCGACGAGACCGCCGTCGACCGCGCGCTCGCCCACGTCGGCCTGCTCGACCAGGCCGGCCGCCTGTGGCACACCCTGTCCGGAGGCGAACGCCAGCGGGCACAGATCGCGCGGGCACTCGCCCAGGAGCCGCGCGAGCTCCTCCTCGACGAACCGACCAACCACCTCGACATCCGACACCAGCTGGAGCTGCTCGACCTCGTCTGCGCGCTCCCGGTCACCACCGTGATCGCCATCCACGACCTCAACCTCGCCGCGATGTACTGCGACACGGTCGTCGTGCTGCGGGCCGGCCAGGTGGTCGCTGCCGGGGCACCGGGCGAGGTGCTGACCGCGGCGCTGACCGCGGCGCTGATCGCAGACGTCTACGGCGTGGTGGCCGAAGTGACGCTGGACGTCGAGCGCGGGTATCCGGTGGTCACGTTCACGAGATCGGCTGGGCCGTCCCCGTCACGGTGATGCCGCCGGAGGCCGAGACGTCGACCGCCAGCAGACTGGGCGCGCCGACGTGGTGGCCCTGCCGGATGAGGATCCGAGACGGAGGGGTGAGGAGACCGAGCTCCCGCAGGTAGCCACCGAAGGAGGCGGCTGCGGAGCCGGTCGCCGGGTCCTCGGTGATATCGCCGACGGGGAAGAGGTTGCGGGCCTCGACGAGCAGGTGGCCGGCGTCGTCGAAGCCGTGATCGTGCACGACGGTCACCGTCCCGGCCCAACCCTGCTCGTCCATCAGCGCGCGCAGGGCGGCCGGGTCGAAGGTGAAGGCGTCGAAGACCTGCTGCTCGCGGACCGCGACGACCGGGTGCCGGTTGCCGGCGAACGACTCGCGGAGCGGCCACCGCTCGTCGAGGTCGGAACGCTGGAGCCCGAGTAGTGACAGCAGACGATCGGCGACCTCGGCGTCGAGAGCGCGCACGGTGGGTTCGACGCTGGTGAACGACGCGGTGATCGAGCCGGTGCCGCCGTTCGTGTCGGCGTCTGCGTCGGAGGCCGTCTCGACGACGAGGGGCCCGACGTTCGTCTCCAGCGTGAAGCGTCCGACGCCACGGCGCTCAGCCAGGGCGACGGCGGTGGCAATGGTCGCGTGACCGCAGAACGGCACCTCGGCGCCGGGGGAGAAGTAGCGCATGCGCACGTGGCGGTCGTCGCCGTCGACACCCGGGTCGACGACGAACGCCGTCTCCGGATACGCGACCTCGGTGGCGATCGCCTGCATCTCGTCGTCCGTCAGCGCCGAGGCGTCGAGGACGACCCCGGCAGGGTTCCCACCGCCCGGCTCGGCTGCGAAGGCGGTCAGGCGGAGGATCTCGGGAGGTCGCGTGGTCGACATCCGACGATGCTACCCGCTCGAAAACCGGTGTCGCAGCGCGCCGGAGCGGCGTACCGTTCAGCCATGATCAACGACGATCCGACGGTGAGCAATCCCGACAACTACACGACCCTCTGGGAGAACGACTTCGTGCGTGTCCTGGACTACCAGGACACGCCGGGCACGCAGACCGTGCCCCACCGGCATCCGAACAGCGTGATGATCACGCTGACCGACTTCCAGCGCCGACTGCACTCGGGCGAGCGGGTGTTCGACACCGAGCTCCACGCCGGGAACCCGGTCTGGTTGCCCGCGCAGCGGCACTCCGGCGAGAACACCGGCACGACCCCGACGCACGTCATCCTGGTCGAGCTGAAGGGCGCATCGGCTGGCGAGGAGTCGGCGGCGGCGCTCGGGCCTGCGCGATGAGCGGGCGCGATGCTACCTGACCCGACAGGGCTTGACCCGCCGTATCGCGCGGGTCGTGGCGGTCAAGCGCGCGGCCTGGCCCACATGACGACGCCGTACCAGGCGATGACCGCTACGACGCCGGCGATCAGCCCACCGAGGACGAGGTCGCCGAACGGGTCGTCGCCCGCGACGCCGTTCAGGGTCCAGATGCCCAGGATCACCGCGGCGGCGAGGGCCGACGGGGTCAGCCAGCGCACCGCGTCGCGGAGCAGACCCGGCTTCGGGGCCCGGCGCCGGGCCGACCCGAGGGCGCCGATCACGGAACCGAGGATGGCAAGCCCGGCGAGGACCACCGTGAGGAGCCCCGGTGCCAGGGCAGCCGTCCGAGCCCAGCCGGCGGCGCCGGCGTCGGTACCGGCGACCGTCCCGGCGGGGAGGTCGAGGACCACACCGAGGTCGTCGCCACGGACGTCGAGCGACCACCGGCCGTCGTCGTCCGGCGCGAGATCGATGGTTGCCGTCTCGCGACCGGAATCCCCCTCGGACGCGGCCGGTCGCCAAGCCCCTGCCTCGGTGGGGGTCCACCCGGCATCGACGGCGTCGTCGAGGAGTTCGTCGTCGGCGGTGAAGCTGAGCCGGAACGGCCCCTGCGCGACGTCCTCGTCCCAGGCGACGCCGCTCGTCCAGCCGTCGAGGAGCGCGACCCAGCTGACCCGGTCGACGTCCCGTCCCTCGACGGTCGCGGAGACGGCCGGCCTCGTGGCGGTCGTCTGGATCACGACGTCGTGCAGGCCGGTGCGCACGTCGGCGAAGGTCGTGCGGAGCAGCAGCCGACCCTCCGCGCGTTCCGTCGTGAAGGGCGCATCATCGCCGTCGACCGTCACCCGGTCGACCGTGAGGCCGAGGTCCTGGCCGTCGACGACGGCGGGCCATTCGCGCACCACCTGTGCGGGCACCGAGCCCTCGTCGGAGAAGTCCACACCGAGCCGTTCGGTGACGCGTAGTCGCGCGCCGTCGCCGTCGGTCCGCGTGAGCTCCGCGTCGAGGTCGGCTGTCGCGATCGTCGTGAGGGTCGATCCGGGGATGTCGCCCGTGTAGGAACGGGGTGTCTCGGACTCCAGCGACGGCGCCGGGAGGACGTTCACGGCGACGATCGCGCCGACGACGAGCAGCACGGCGAGCACCCGGACGGCGATGCGCGGTCCGGTCAGGAAGCCCGCTCTCGACCCGTCGGCGCGCGAGGCGCGATCGGCCGCGGCCGCCGGCATCGTGATCTCCGGGGCGATCAGCGCGGCGACCCGTCTGCCCGTCACCCGAGGCGGAGCGCCGAGCACGGCGTAGGGCAGGAGGCGGTCGCGCAGGGTCGCGCGATCGAGCAGCTGCGTCCGCTCGGCGTAGACACGAATCCCGAGGAGGTGCTGCTTCACGAGCGCACCCCTGCGGGTCAGCGGCCGGGCGGTCAGGGCGATCGCGAGCACGATGGCGGCGAAGACGGTGGAGAGGGCGACGAAGGCGAGCGGCCACCACACCACCGCGAGCACGGTCTGATGGGAGAGCTGCCGGACGATGCCCCACTGAAGGAGGGTCAGCGCGATCGGTGCGGCGATGAACCAGTCACGCACGAAGCCCTTCGGCACCCGGCGGAGACCCGCCTGGATCTGCCCGGCGCGTTCCGGCCCGGTGAGGTACCGACGCAGGGCACGGGGTCGGTCGCCCAAGCGGCCGGCCCGCTTGGCGGCACCGGCCGCCGCGATGAGGCGCGCCTGTCGTTTTGCCTGCTGCTTCGTGCCGCTCACCGCGGCGTCCTTGAGTTTTTCGGCGAGCTCCATCGTCGCGGGCGACCGGAGGAGGTGCGCGGCGATGCGCGGCGAGATGCCCTCCGGCGGTTCCGACTGGGCAAGGTACCACGGACGTCCACGCGCGTCACCCCACGCGACCGCACGGGCCGCGAACGACAGCAGGAGCGTCGCAGCGAGGACGAGCATCGGCAGGACGGGTCCGAAGGTCTGCACCCAGAAGATCCAGGACTGCGGCGGCATCGTGATCGAGCCGGCCTCGAACGGCATGGTGAACCGCACTTGAGCGTGCGGCGGGAGGGCCTGGTCGATGACAAACGCGTAGGTTACCTCGCCGGGTGGCGCGTCAGCCTCGGGAGTGAGCCAGACCCCGCCGTTCACGAGCGTCCAGGCCATCGTGCCGCGCGGTTGCCGGACGAGACGGTCGTCGAGCTCCTGTGGGATGGTCACCCGCACATCGAGTTTCGCCACGGCCTGCTGCAGGTCGGGGCCGAACACGTCCCATCGGAGGAGGTCGACGGGCTGCCCGGTGGCGGGGTCCGGAGCGACGTAGGCGAGATCGGAGAGCTGGTACCGGATGACGAGCTCGTGGTCGCCCGTGAGTTGCTCACCGGGGTCGACGACGAGCCGGAGGAAGACCGCTGCCCGCTCCCGGGTCACGTCCTGCTTCACACCGTCCAACGTCACCGTGATCGCTGACGGGTCGAGGGCGTGACCCTGGTACTCGGTCGCGAGCACGCGTTCGATCGTGCGGTCGTCGAGGTCCTTCGGGAAGAACGCGTCGATACGCTCCTGGACGTCGGTGACGAGTCGGCCGTTCTCGTCTGTCGTCACGCGGTAGTCGGCGCTGAAGGAGCGGGCGATCCAGGTGTCGGTGACGTCGGATGCCTCGTCGGTGAGGTCGTCGAGAGTGAGGGGCGGGTTGATGACCGGGCCGACGAGGAGGAGGATCCCTCCGATGGCGACGAGCCCCCAGAGCTGCCACAGCCCGCCGCGGAGGCGGGAGCCGCCACGCGACTGCAACCATCGCTCGACCCGCAGGAGCCAGGCGGAGAGGACGGTCCACAGTGGCGTGTGCCGTGGCGCGGGATCCGGGATGCGGGTGTCGGGTTCGCCCACGCCGTCCGGTTCCGTCACGTCGTCGAGTGTAATCCCGTGGCGCCGAGCGACAGTCCGTGGACCGGCTCAGTCACCCTGGCGGAGCGAGTGCTGGGCCTCCTGCATCGCCTCGTCGAAGTCCAGTTCGGGGTCGTGGAGGATCCGGGCGGTCGCGCGAGCGTGCGCGCGGGCCTCGCGCTCGACCGCCTCGGATGCGGCTGTCTGCTCGACGGGTTCGATCGAGGGCTCGCCGATCGTGGCGAACGCACGCGTGAGGCTGAGCTGCACCTCGCGGTCGCCCCGGCCGAACTGCCTCGCCAACAGCTCGGCGAGCGCCGACGCCTCCCGCTCCGGGACGACCCCTGCGGCGGTGCGCCAGGCGGCTCGGGCGACCAGATCCTCCTCGTCCTCCAGCAGTGCGAGGGTGATGGCCGGCCAGGTGCGTTGGTCTCCGGTCTTCGAGAGGGTGTGCAGCGCCTGGCTGCGTGCCTGTGGGAAGACCGACCCGAGCTCCTCCATCAGGCGAGGGACGGTCACCTCGGGGTCGTGCCGCACGAGTGCCCAGGTCAACATGTCGCGCACGAAGAAGTCGGGCTCGACGGCGCAGCGGTCGACGAGCACCTCGATGTAGGCGGTCCTCGGGGTGGTGCCCGCGGCGAGCGCAGCCTGGAGCCGGTCTGAAGAGGCCGGCACGCGGAGGGCGCGGGCGAGCCCGTTCGCGGCGGCGTCGTCGTATTCCGAGGACATCTCGACCACCTTCCGGGGTGTGGGGACGGGTTTCCAGCGTAGGTGTCCGGTGACGCCGACGGCCCCCTATGACGGCGCTCGTCGCGCGGACGGCCAGACTGGACCCATGATCACCATCCACCTCCGCTACCAGATCGACCCCGAGCAGCTCGACACCTTCACCGAGTACGGGCGGCGCTGGATCCGCCTCGTGAACCGGCTCGGTGGCGACCACCACGGCTACTTCCTCCCCGCGGAGGGCGACAACGACGAGGCGTTCGCGCTGTTCAGCTTCCCCTCGCTCGCCGCCTACGAGCAGTACCGCATCGCCGCGACGACGGATCCGGAGTGCATCGAGGCCTACGAGCTCGTACGGGGCACCGGCTGCATCGTGCGCTTCGAGCGTCGCTTCCAGACGCCGCTCTTCGGCGACGAGGCGGACCGCCGACCCTGAGCCTCAGTGACCCTGAGCCACGGTGAGCGTCAGTAGGGCGCGCGGAACGTCAGGGTGAACCGGGTCGGCGCGTCCTCGGTGAGGAGGGACCCGTTCAGGAGTTCGGCGCGTTCGCTCAAGCCGACGAGGCCGTGGCCCGCGGACGACCACGAGCTGTCCGACGTGCGTGCGGGTCGGGCGTTCCGGATGACCACGGTGACCTCGTCTGCGGAGGCTTCGGCGCGCACGTCGACCGCGGCGCCCGGCGCATGCTTCCGCGCGTTCGTCAGTCCCTCCTGCACGGTCCGGTAGATCGCCCGCTGCACGGGTGCGGGGAGGCCGTCCGGCAACTCGATGGCGGAGGTGACGGCGATGCCGCTGTCCGCGATCAACCGGTCGAGGTCGTCGACCGTCGGTTGCGGGGCCAGCGGCGCATGACCGGTCTCCGCGCGCAGCAGCGTCACCATGTCCCGCAGCTCGTCGAGCGTGCGCGACGCGAGCGAGCGGATCGTCACCGCCATGCGTTTCGTGCCGGGTTCCTCGGTCTGCACCTGGATCGCCCCGGCCTGGACGGCGATCAGACTGACCTGGTGGGAGACGACGTCGTGCATCTCCCGGGCGATGCGCGTGCGCTCCTCGACGAGGACGTCGGAGGCGATGCGCGCCCGCTCGCTGCGTCGGATCTGTTCGAGGTCGTGTATGCGGTCGAACAGTTCGCGGCGGGTGCGGACGAGCAGACCGAAGGCGATCGGTGCCGCGGCGTAGAGCGCGGCGTACACGATGGACAGGATCGTGTAGTTGGGCGACGTCCACCCCCACCACGGCACCGCGGCGAGGACGAAGACCACCGCGCCGGTCGTGACGAGCCGCCAGCGTCGACGTTCCCGCACCGCGACGGAGAAGAGCGACGCCAACCCGGCCAGGGTGGCGAGGTTGAGGGTGAAGGCCGGCACGGCGAGGAGGAGCGACAGCCACGGCCAGCGCCGCCGGAAGACGAGGCCGACGGCGGCGGCGATCGCCAGGCCGGACTCCCAGGGCGTCGCCCACTCGAGCGTCGTCAGGCTCTCGACGGCCGCCGCCGCGATGAGGGCGAGTTCGAGGAGGACCGACCAGAGCCGGGAGCGCCGCTTCACCGGGGCTCCGCCTCGTCGCCACGAACGCCGGCACGCTCAGCGATGATGGCGGCTTCGAGTCGGGTCGTCACCTCGAGTTTGCCGAGGATGGCACTCACGTGGTCCTTCACGGTCGCGCGGCTGAGGTGCAGTGCCTCGCCGATCTCGGTGTTGGACGCGCCGGTCCTGAGCGCGGCGAGCACATCCTGTTCGCGGCCGGTCAGCCCGGACAGCCGCTTCGCCGCCTCGCGGTCGGCGGTGCGGGCAAATCCGCCGACGAGCGTCCGGGACACCTGTGGGGAGAGCACGATGCCGCCCGCGGAGAGGGACCGGAGCAGCATGGGGAGCTGCTCCGGGTCCGTGTCCTTCACGAGGAACCCCGCGGCGCCGCTGCGGAGGGCGCGGGCGATGTAGTCGTCGGAGTCGAAGGTGGTCAGGATCGCGACGACGGGCGGGTCGTCCCAGGTCTGCAGTTCGTCGAGGATGTCGAGCCCGTCGCGCCCGGGCATGCGGACGTCGAGGAGGACCACGTCGGGACGGCTCGAGCGGATCGCCTCCACGGCGTCGATCCCGTCGACCGAGGCGACGACCTCGATGTCCTCGACGGCACCCAGGATGAGTTCGAATCCGGACCGTACCAACGCCTCGTCGTCGACGATGGCCACTCCGATCACGGTGTCCTCCTCAGCTAGACTCTCACCCTACGAGTCCCGGGAAGCGGCCGGCGACGGCCGGGAGGCGGAACCCGCCAGGTGGCGGGGGTGGAATAGCCCGCAGCAGGATGCGGGTCGTGCCCGCCGAGGCGGAGACTGAATCGCTTGGTCCCGTGGAGCGGAACCTGGCGCGTCCGGGATCGACGATCTCGGACGGACGATGGGGGAGCACGCATGGGGGACATCACGTGAGGTCACGACAGGGGAGTGGCGCGCGCCGCCGGACCGGCGTCGACGACGCGCCGACGGTCGGTATCGGGATCCTCGCGTCCGTCGGCGTCATCCTGTTGCTGGTCCTGGCCGGCGCGTTCGTCACGACCCTGGCCCTCGGTGGTCGTTGATGGTCGAGGTTTCCCTCGCGCAGCGGATCCCGCTGTCGAAGCCCTTCCACGCCGCCGGTGAACTCGAACAGCTCGAACGCGTCCTCGCCGGAGACCACGTCCACGGCGACGGTGCCTTCACCGCGTCGGCATCCGAGCGCCTCAGGGACCTCACGGGCGCGCAGCACGTGCTCCTGACCACCTCGGGGACCCACGCGCTCGAGATGATGACCCGCCTGATCGGCGTCGGTCCCGGCGACGAGGTCATCCTGCCGACCTTCACCTTCCCGTCGGCGGCGAACGCGGTGGTCCTCACCGGCGCGACGCCGGTCTTCGTCGACAGCGACCCGGTGACGGGCAACCTGGATCCCCAGCACGTCGCGGACGCCATCGGACCACGCACGCGGGCGATCTCGATCATGCACTACGGCGGTGTCCCGGTGGACGTGCCGGCGTTCCAGCAGCTCACGGGCGAGCACGGGCTGCATCTGCTCGAGGACAACGCGCACGGCCTCGGGGTCGCCGGCGACGGTGTCCGCCTCGGCACGGTCGGAGCGATGGCGGCCCAGAGCTTCCACGACACGAAGAACGTGCACTGCGGCGAGGGCGGCGCCCTGCTCATCTCCGATGAGACCGTCCTGCTCCGCGCCGAGATCATGCGCGAGAAGGGGACCGATCGGGCCCAGTTCCTCCGCGGGCAGGTCGACAAGTACAGCTGGGCGGACCTCGGGTCGAGCTACCTGCCGAGCGAGCTCAACGCCGCCGTCCTCGACGCCCAGCTCCGCGACTTCGACGTCATCCAGGGGCATCGGCATCGCATCTGGGACCGCTATGCGGCCGAACTCGCCGAGTGGGCTCACGATCGCGGCGCGACGCTCATGGACCCGCCCGGTGGTGTGCACGCCGCGCACCTGTTCTTCCTCCTGCTGCCGGATGCGCCGGTGCAGCAGGAGTTCCTGCGGCACCTTCAGGCGCACGGTGTCGGAGCGGCCTTCCACTACGTGCCGCTGCACTCGAGCGCGGCGGGCCGGCGCTACGGCAGAGTGGTCACCGAGCCGCAGCACGCGGTCCGGTTCGCCGAGCGTCTCGTCCGGCTCCCGTTGTGGCCCGCCATGACGGACGACGAGGTGGACCGGGTCATCACGGCGGTCCGCGCGTTCGGACCCGTGACAACAGCGACACCAGCAGCACCTGCGGCACTCGCAGCGACGGCATCGACGGGACAGGACTCCAGATGGGCATGATCGGGCAGGGGCTCCGAGCCATCCGCGGCGAGGGCGTCCGGTCGACGCTCTGGCGCGCCGCGCACTTCGCCGACGGACGGTTCAACCCGATGCGGCGCAAGCCGACGGACCTGTACCCGAGCGACGCCATCGCCGCGGACTGGACGGTGCCGCGGAACTTCAACGCCGCCGAGTTCCCGGAGCGCCCGTACGACGTGGCGTGGTTGATCTCGCCGCCGAGCCGGACCTCGGGCGGGCACCAGAACGCCTTCCGGTTCATGGAGTTCCTCGAGCGCGCCGGGCACCGGCTCACGATCTACCTGTACCAGGCGTCGGCCCAGCCCGCGGTCGACATCCCCGGGATCCGGGCGATGATGGCCGCGAGCAGCGCGTACCCGGAGCTGCAGGCCGACCTCGTCCGGTACGACCCGACGACCGGCATCGCGCCGGGCGCGGACGTCGTCGTGTCCTCCGACTGGCAGACGGCCTACCCCGCGTTCCGCTACGAGGGGGCGGCCAAACGGTTCTCCTTCGTGCAGGACTTCGAACCGTGGTTCTACCCGGCCAGCAGCGAGTACGTGCTCGCGGAGAACACCTACCGGTTCGGATTCCACGGCTTCTCCGCTGGGCCGTGGCTCGCGCAGAAGGTCGCGGACGAGTACGGGATGAGCTGCGACCACTTCGACTACTCGGTCGACAAGCAGCACTACTCGCACGTGAACGACGCGCCTCGCACCGAGATCCTGTTCTACGCCCGCCCGCCGACTCCTCGACGCGGCTGGGAGATCGGCGAGCTCGCCCTGACCGAGTTCCACCGACTGCGGCCCGACATCACGATCAACCTCGTCGGCTGGGACATGTCGGGATACGAGACCGGGTTCCCGTTCGTCAACCGGTCGGCGATGGACATCTCGGAGCTCAACGCGGTCTACAACCGGTGTGCCGCGGGTCTCGTCCTCTCGCTGACCGACATGTCGTTGTTGCCGCTCGAGATCATGTCCTCCGGCGTCGTGCCCGTCGTCAACGACAGCCCGAACACGACCGGGGTGCTCGACAGCGAGCACATCGAGTACGTCCCGTTGTCGCCAGCGGCCATCGCCCGTCGCCTCGTCGACATCGTCGAACGGCCCGACGCGGTCGAGCACGCGAAGCGGATCTCGGCGTCCATCACCGCCGCGGACTGGTCCGACCCGGGCACGCAGTTCGTGGCGCAGTTCGAGCGCGCGATGCGCACGTCGATCTGACGCGCCTCCGCCGGGTCGGCCCGCTAGGACCGGTCAGCCCGCCCGCACCTGTCGGCCACGCGAGTCGATGTCGGGCACCGTGGCGGTGGTGGCCGCTTCGCGCGAGCCGAGGGCGGTGAGTGCAAGCTCGACCGCCTCCCGCACGCTCAAGCCGGTCGCCGTGAGGGTGTTCAGCTGCGTGAGGGCCTCGGGATCCACGATGACGACCGAGACGGGCGACTCGGGCCCCGCCTCGCCCACGGCGGACCCAGCGCGAGCCCGACGGGTGGTGAGCCCGCGAGCGATCCACGCCCGGTTCCGCTCGACATCGATCTTCAACAACCGTTGGTTGTTCCGGACCCGTTCGGCGACGAGTCTGCCCTCGTGGATGTCGGAGTACACCTGCCAGCGCGGGTAGAGGAGCCGGGTCGCGAGGTCGGTCGGTCGCAGGGGGACCGGGAGGTCGTCGATGAAGTCCTGCAGCACGGCGTCGGCGAGCGCCTCGCGGAGCGGTCGCCGCTGCAGGGTGTCGTCGGGCGAAGCTGGGAACGGCAGGGTCATGGGGATCCGGTGGTCAGAGGTCGGGTATGGTCCAGTGTCACTCCGGGTCCTGCGCCCCGGGTGGACTCCACCTGGAAACCACCCCGGAACCAACCCCTGCAATCCGTTGACCGTGCAAGTGCCGGTCTCATCGCACGGACCTGATCGGCAGCACGGCGAGTCCGCCCAGGACGGCGAACACGATCGCCGCGACATACAGCGCGTGATAGTTCTCCCCGCCACCGAGCGCGAGCAGGGGGACGGCGACGATCGGTACGAGCAGCTGTGGGAGCTGGTACGACAGTGAGACGATGCCGAGGTCCTTGCCGGCCTCGTCGAACGACGGCAAGACCTCCGTCATGAGGGCGATGTCGACGGACACGTAGGCCCCCTGAGCCGCTCCGACGATGAAGATACCGACGAGGAACACGGTGACGTCGGGGGAGATGATCGCGACCCCGAGTCCGACCGCGCTCAGGAGGCTGGAGACGAGCACGATCGGCTTGCGTCGCCCGGTCCGGTCGGAGATCCAACCGAACAGGACCGTCATGACGATGTTCCCGACCGTGAAGATGATGAGCGCGTTCGCCTGGACACCCGACGCCTGTTCCTTCGGGATGCCCAACTGGTCGATGATGAAGAACAACAGGTAGATCGACACCGAGACGATCGACATCGTCACGAGCAGGCGGCAGGCCCACGCCCAGAAGAAGTCGCGATAGCGCACGGGGTTCAGCCAGTACGTGGACAAGATGTCGGCCACGCGCAACGGCGGAGCAGGTACCGTCCGCACGATGTCCCGGAGCCCGAACACGAGCGCGGTGCTCAGGACGCCGCCGATCAGGCCCGGCACGACGAACCAGGTCCACCGCGCGTCGTTGGGGAGAGCGGCGACGATCTGCGCGCCGACGATCAGGGCGAGCCCGCCCGAGACGCTGGCGGCGGCTGCGACGCGCGCCCGGATCCGCGCCGGGATCTGATCGGCGAGCAGCGCGTGCACCGCCATGTTCGTCGCACCGAAGCCGAGCTGCACGATGCTCCACCCCAGGATCGTCACCGTGAGGCTGTCGCCCGTCGCCAGGATCGCGACCCCGCCGAGCGCCACGACCGCTCCGCCGAGCATCCACGGCCGCCGCATCCCGAATCGCGAGAGCGAACGGTCGGACAGCCGGCCGAACAGCGGCGTGATGATCATGATGACGACGCCGCCGACCGCCGCGACGATCGAGAGGTTCGTCCCCTTCGTCGCGTCGTCGAGGAACGCGAGGGCCTTCGGGATCGACGCCCCGCTGATGGTGCCGAGCGCCAGCGTGACCCCGAACCAGGCCAGGACGAACAGCGGCAGGAAGCCGCGCGCCTGCGGGGACCCGGGGACGGCGTCCGGATCGACCGCCGCGACGGGGACGGCGTCACCGATGCGCGGCTCCGGCTCTGCTGGCCCCGTGGACGGACCGGTGGGTGGGGTGAGAGCTGACATCATCGTCTCCTCGGCTGGATCGGTTCGGGCACGAGCGGGTTCGTCCCGTAGGCTTCACGGAGCGCGGTGGCCTGGACCGCCTGCCACTCCCTCGCGCCCGCCATGACGGCCGTGAGACCACCCGACGCATGGACGTGGCCGCGCCCGATCCACGTCACCGACGGGACCCCCGCCTCCACGAGTCGCCGTCCGTACGCCAGACCCGCGTCGCGGAGCGGGTCGTGCTCGGCGACCTGGATCAGCGTGGGCGGCAGGTCCGAGAGGTCGTCGGCCTCGAGCGGGGAGGCGTAGGCGTCCGCCGCACGCGGACCGCCGAGGTAGAGCGGCACGAGTGCCTCCGCGTCGTCCAGCCCGAACCCGCGCGCGTACCGGGTGGCGGAGTCGCCCGACGGGGTCAGCGACACCGCGGGGACCTCGAGCGCCTGATGGACGAGGGGGAGGTCACCCGAGTCACGCAGGTGGAGGACGGCGCTCGCCGCGATCCCGCCACCCGCCGAGTTGCCGGCGATGCCCAGGCGGCCTGGATCGACGTCGAAACGGCTCGGGCCTGCTTCGGAGGTCAGGACCCGCAGGGCGTGGATGGTGTCGTCGACGGCGGCCGGATAGGGGTGCTCGGGTGCGAGCCGGTATCCGAGCGCGACGACCTGGATCCCGGCGGCGAAGGCCCGGGCGGCGAGCAGTCGGTCGTTCAGGAGCTCGTGGACGGTGCCGGACGTGAAGCCGCCGCCGTGCAGCGCGAGTTGGGTCGGCGCCGGAGACGGGAGTCCTTCCGGGCGGTACCGGCGGAGCTCGAGCCGGCCGGCCGGTCCGTCGATCCAGCTCGTAGTGATCTCGACCGACGGTGGTGCGGGTTCGGTGAACTCCTCCGCCAGGAGGTCGGAGAGCCGCCGCGCCGCCTGCCGACGGAGGGCGAGGTCCGAGGAGCGGAGTGCCGGCAGCTGCTCCGCGTGCTCCTCGATCCGCGCAGCCCAGGCGAGGATGCCCGGGTCCAGCCGCAGCTCCTCCACGGACGTCACCGCGAGGCCTCCGCCGGCTCGCGGAGCGGCGCGCCGTAGCTCACCGGGTCCTCGTGCAGCGTCCGCAGGGTCGTGATGACGTCGCGATGCAGGTGGTCTGCCGCCGGGACATGACCGGTCAGCCCGCCGGAGGTGTGCGTCTGCCCGATGTACCGGACGCAGCTCACCGGCACGCCGGCCTCGCTCAGCACGCGGGCGTAGGCCTCGCCGTCTCCGCGGAGTGGGTCCATCTCCGCCGTGTAGATGACGGCCGGTGGCAGATCCCGGTGGTCGGTCGCGAGGAGTGGCGACGCGTACGGTTCGTGCTGCGTCGCCCGGTCCGGCCCCAGGTACTGGAGCACGAGCTGGCGCGCGAGGCGACGCAGGATGGCACCCGGGACCTGCGTGATCCCCCGGGCGTCGAGGTGTCCGCGCGTCAGGTCGAGTGACGGCGCCTCGAGCAGCTGCAGCCGGATCGGCCGCTTGGCGCGGTCGCGGTTCATGAGGGTCACGGCGGCGGCGAGGTTCCCGCCCGATGATGCACCGCCGATCGCGAGTCGGTCGGGGTCACCGCCGAGTGAACGCGCGTGTTCGGCCGCCCACTCGAACACGGACCAGCACTGCTCCGGCTGGGCGGGGTACCGGACCTCCGGGGCCAAGGAGTACTCGCCGGCGACGATGATGACACCGGCCTCCCTGGCGCGGCGACGGAACCCGGCGTCCCAACCGATCCAGTCGATCCCGGCGATCGTGAAGCCACCGCCGAAGAAGTACACGAGGACGGGCCGACCACCGGACGCACCGTCGGCCAGGGCGGGGAGTCGCTGCTGGTCGGGCCAGTAGACGCGGAGCCGTGCGTCCGGGTGGCCGGGCACTCGGACGGTGTGGTCCGCGGTCGCTGCCACGAGGGTCTCGGTGCCGAGCGCCTCGGAGGACACCCGGTCGAAGGCGGCCGCGTGTGCACGCCGCCCGGCGGGATCCTTCGGCTCGGGCGTCTGCAGCGCTGCCAGACGCCCCGTGACGGCCGTGACGAACGCGTCGACGGTGGGCTTGCTCCGAGCCATGGTGTTCCTCCGATCCCGGCATCGATGCCGTGTCCGGTTCGAGTATCCGCTATCGAAGAACTTCGATCAAAGAACTTTTTACGAGCTAGGATCGTCGGAGGAGGTGCGCCATGGACCAGCGACCGCAGAAGGCGACGATCTACGCGGTGGCCAAGCGTGCCGGCGTGAGCATCTCGACCGTCTCCCTGGCCATCAACCACCCGCAGCGGGTGAACGAGGCGACGCGACGATCGGTCATCGCCGCAGCGACGGAGCTCGGTTACCGAGGTGGTGCCGCCGCGAGCGGTGCTCAGCGGATCGCCGTCGCTGCGCCGTTCTCGAGTTACGCCTCCTACTACCGCCGACTGTCGGGGATCATGGAGCGCGCCGCGATGGACTCGGTCGAGATCGTCGTGCACGACCTCCCGTCGGCGGCGGGGAGCGACAGTCCCGTCCTCGACGCGCTGCCCATGCGAGCGGGGATCGACGGCATCGTGGTGATGGGCGTGCCGCTGTCACCGGCCGCGTTGGAGTCGAAGGCGCTCCCCGGCCCGCCCGTCGTCCTCGTCGACGTCCCGGACGGCGCGCAGCGGCGACTCGGGCTGCCCTCCGTCCTCATCGACGACGAACGGGGTGGCGAACTCATCGCCCGACATCTGTCGGAGCTCGGTCACGAACGCGTGGTGTTCCTCCACGAACCGCAACGCTCCGAGGAGTACGTGTCGGCCGGCATGCTGCGGGCGCGCGGCCTCGGTCACCTGCTCTCCGTCTCCGAGGCCGTGGCCGACGTCGCCGCGACAGACCTCGTCGAAGCCGTCGGTGCCGCGCTCGAGCGGGCGTTCCTGGCCGACCCGGAAGCGACCGCCGTGGTCGCCAACCACGACGAGCTGGCCGCCGCCGCGCACCGGGCGTTCCGCGTCACCGGCGCGCACCTGCCCGAGGGCCGCTCGCTCGTCGGCTACGACGACGGACCGCTGGCGTCGGCACTCGACCTCACGACGGTCCGCCAGCCGTTCGAGGAGTCCGGGTACGCCGCGCTCGATCTCCTGCTCGGCCGCCTCTCGGGTGAGCACGCCCGAGTCTCATCGGTCCAGCTCGCACCCGACCTGGTCGTCCGAGGCACCACCTTCCGCGTCTGACCCGACCCCGCGAGCGCCCGCCGCCGCGACGCTGTTAGCCTCGACGCACGAACACCACCGTTGAGGGAGGAATCGTCATGGGCAACGACGCCGGACGACAGGACCGAGCACGCGCAGGATCGAAGCGGGACGGAGCGCTGCAGCCCGCGGGTGGCGGGGAGGCGGAACCCGTCCTGGTCCAGGATCCGGAGCTGCCGCCCACGGCGGTCGACGAGGCCGACCTCGCCCCGAGATGGACCCCGGCGAAGGTGATCCTGTGGGTCGCCATCGCCTTGCTCGGCGGTCTCGCCTGGACGATGCTCGCCCTCGTCCGCGGTGAGACGGTCAACGCGATCTGGTTCGTCTTCGCGGCGGTCTGCACCTACCTCATCGCCTACCGCTTCTACTCGAAGCTCATCGAACGCAAGCTGCTGCGCCCCGACGACCGGCGGGCCACCCCGGCCGAGTACCTCGCCAACGGCAAGGACTTCGTCCCCACCGACCGCCGGGTGCTGTACGGCCACCACTTCGCGGCGATCGCCGGGGCCGGTCCACTCGTCGGCCCGGTGCTCGCGGCCCAGATGGGCTACCTGCCGGGCACCATCTGGATCATCATCGGCGTGATCCTGGCGGGTGCCGTGCAGGACTACCTCGTCCTCTTCTTCTCGATGCGCCGTGGCGGACGTTCCCTCGGCCAGATGGCGCGCGACGAACTCGGCGTGATCGGCGGCACTGCGGCGATCATCGCGACGCTCGCGATCATGGTCATCATCGTCGCGATCCTCGCCCTCGTGGTCGTCAACGCGCTCGGCGAGAGCCCGTGGGGTGTCTTCAGCGTCTCCATGACGATCCCGATCGCACTCTTCATGGGCGTGTACCTGCGCTTCATCCGGCCGGGCAAGATCACCGAGATCTCGATCATCGGCTTCGTCCTCCTCATGTTCGCGATCGTGGCCGGCGGCTGGGTCGCCGAGACCGAGTGGGGCGCCGCGGCGTTCACCCTCGACCGCACGGTCATCGCGGTCGGAATCATCGTCTACGGCTTCGTCGCCGCGATCCTGCCGGTGTGGCTGCTCCTCGCACCACGCGACTACCTCTCCACGTTCATGAAGATCGGCACGATCGTCATGCTCGCGGGCGCGATCGTCCTCGTCCGCCCGGAGATCACGGTCCCGGCGTTCAGCGAGTTCGCCGGTGGCGACGCCGGCCCGGTCGTGAGCGGCTCGCTCTTCCCGTTCCTCTTCGTCACGATCGCGTGCGGCGCCCTCTCCGGTTTCCACGCACTCATCGCCTCGGGCACCACGCCGAAACTGATCGAGAAGGAGCGCCAGACCCGCTTCATCGGATACGGCGGCATGCTCATGGAGTCGTTCGTCGCGATCATGGCCCTCGTCGCGGCACTGTCGATCGACCGCGGCATCTACTTCGCGATGAACTCCTCCGCAGCGGCCACGGGCGGGACCGTCGAGGGCGCGGTCGCCTTCGTGAACTCGCTCGGCCTCGCCGGAGTGAACCTCACGCCCGACGTGCTCACGCAGACGGCGGCGAACGTGGGGGAGGAGTCGATCGTCTCCCGGACCGGCGGTGCGCCGACGCTCGCCCTCGGCCTCGCGCACATCATGCAGCAACTCATCGGCGGCACGTCGCTCATGTCGTTCTGGTACCACTTCGCGATCATGTTCGAGGCGCTGTTCATCCTCACCGCGGTCGACGCCGGGACGCGCGTGGCGCGCTTCATGCTGCAGGACACCTTCGGCAACATCATCCCGAAGTTCCGCGACCCGGACTGGCGGGTCGGAGCATGGATCTGCACCGCGGTCATGGTGGCGGCGTGGGGAGCGATCCTCATCATGGGCGTCACCGATCCGCTCGGCGGCATCAACACCCTCTTCCCGCTGTTCGGCATCGCGAACCAGCTGCTCGCCGCCATCGCGCTCGCCGTCTGCATGGCGATCGTGGCGAAACGCGGGAACTTCCGCTGGCTGTGGATCGTCGCCGTCCCGCTGGCCTTCACCGCCGTGGTGACGATCACCGCGTCGATGTTCAAGATCTTCTCGCCGGTTCCGGCCGTCGGCTACTGGGCGCAGAACGCGGCGTTCCGTGAGGCGCTCGCGGCGGGCGAGGACAGCTTCGGAAATGCACCGACGCGGGCGGCGATGGAGGCGGTCGTGCGGAACACCACCGTGCAGGGGGTGCTCTCGATCCTGTTCGTGACCCTCGCGATCATCGTCATCTTCTTCGCGATCCTCCACACCGTGCGGTCGTTCCGCTCGGGTGGCGGGCCGAGTTCGGAGGATCCGGCGCTGCCGTCGCGCCGGTACGCGCCGTCGGGGCTCATCGCCACGAAGGCGGAGAAGGTGCTCGAGCGCGAGTGGTCGACCGTGGACGCCGACAAGCGACCCGCGCGGTCGGGGCACTGATGGCCGGCTTGCGGCGGGGTTGGGCGTCGGTGCGGTGGTTCGTCACCTCGCTCATGGGTGACACCGCCTACGCCACGTTCGTGGACCACCAGCGTCGCGTCCATCCCGACGCACCGGTCCCCGACGAGCGCACATTCTGGCGGGAGCGCTTCGCGGAGCAGGACCGAACGCCCGGCTCACGCTGCTGCTGAGCGCGCGGGGCGCTCGTGCCGTCGCGTCCTACTGGTCGACGGCGTGGACGGAGAGGACGACCTGCTCCTCCGGCACGAGCGCCTCGAGGGCCTTGCGAGCGCTCTGGTAGTCGCGGCCCTCGGCCTCGATGGTGCGGGTTGCCGTCGGTCGGAAGACCGCGGTGCCGACGAGGTCGCCGTTCACCCGGCCGCCGCCGTGCAGCCCGGCGAGGGCGTGCCCGGGCGGGGTGGAGGCGAGGACGGCGGCCCGCAGGGCGGCGACGTCCGGTGCGGAGGCTTCGGTGGTGATGGTCGCGCGGTCGCGGACGGTGGCGATGAGCTTCACCCCTCCAGCCTACGGAACGTCGGGTTCCGGGACGAACCCCTTCCGGTCCCTGCCGAGGGACCTCCCGAATCCGGTGATCCTTTCCCGGTCCCTGAGCTTGTCGAAGGGCACACGGGGGGGCTTCCCTTTCCGGTGGTCTTCTCCCGGTCCCTGAGCTTGTCGAAGGGCACACGGGGGGCTTCCCGTTCCGGTGGTCTTCTCCCGGTCCCTGAGCTTGTCGAAGGGCCCACGAGGGACCTCCTGCTCCGGTGATCTTCTCCCGGTCCCTGAGCTTGTCGAAAGGCCCACGAGCAACTTCCACAACCGCTTCGACTCAGCATCTGGAATGTCAGTGGTCCATGGTGGACTGGTTCCATGACCGAGACCACCCTCACCGCGACCCGCGCGAGCGACGAGTACGCCGCGCAGCTCGAGGAGTTCTCGGACCGATGGGCCGAGCTCCACCGGCAACAGGCCGTCCTGGACGCACGGAAGGCGCGCCTCCTGGCCCGCTCCGCCGCCTATGCCGATGCCTTCGCGGACGCCACGGTCCCGGCGATCTTCCCGCCGGCTGAACGTCAGGCGCTTTCCCGTCGGTCGACGTGTGCGGCCCTCGCGATGGCGACCCGGATGCCGGAGCGGACGGTCCAGCTTGCGACGAACAACGCCGAACGTCTGGTGAATGACGCACCGGCTGTGCTGGCGTCGCTGGAGGCCGGCCGGATCTCGGCGCGGCATGCGCAGGTGATCACCGACCAGCTCTGTGACGTCCCGACCGCAGGGCGGGCGGTGTTCCTCGAACAGGTACTGCCGGTCGCCGAAGGTGCGACCGTCTCGTACCTCCGGCAACGCGCTCGCGTCCTGCGCGAACGGCTCCACCCGGAATCGATCACCGCACGCGCCAAGCGTTCCGAGGCCGACCGCCGGGTCGAGTTCGAACCCGCAGCCGACGGCATGGCCTGGGTGCACCTCTTCACCACGGCACCCAT
The DNA here is from genome assembly GCF_050031945.1 of Plantibacter sp. 2H11-2. Lineage (NCBI taxonomy): Bacteria > Bacillati > Actinomycetota > Actinomycetes > Micrococcales > Microbacteriaceae > Plantibacter > Plantibacter sp. 2H11-2. The sequence goes on from NZ_JBNBBL010000004.1 coordinate 34,787, forward strand.
CGCGCAGGGCATCATCGAACGCGTCGAAGCAGCAGCAGCGGAATCACGTGCAGCTGGCGACACCCGGACGTGCGCTCAGCTGCAGGCGGACGCCCTCGCAGCCCTGGCCCTCACCGGTGTGACCCCGGACGACGTCATGTCGAGCCCGGTGCTCCCGCACCCGATCGAAGTGCAGGAGCACATCAGGCCGACCGTGCAGATCACGGTCCCGGCGCTCACCGTGGCCGGAGTCTCGGACACCCCGGCCACCCTCGACGGCTACGGCCCCATCGACCCGGAGACCGCGGCACGCATCGCGGTGAACGCACCCAGCTTCACCCGGATCCTCGTCCAACCCGAGACCGGCGCGATCCTCTCCGTGGGGCGGAACCAGTACCGGGTCCCGGCTGATCTGCAACGCGCGGTGCGGTTGCGAGACGGCACCTGTCGGGCACCTGGGTGCGGGCGGCGCGCCAGAGCCTGCGACCTCGATCATTCGGTCGCCTGGGAAGACGGCGGCACCACGGATGTCGGCAACCTCGCGTGTCTCTGCCGACATCACCACCGGATGAAGCACCTGCCCGGCTGGAACCTCGACCACGGGCCCGGCGGGGTCCTCGATTGGACGACACCCGACGGGAAGCACCACCGGACCGAACCAGACCCCGCGCCGTTCTGACCTGCCTCGGCGTACTCGGATCGAAGGGTTCCTCGTGGGCACTTCGACAAGCTCAGTGACCGGAAGAGGTTCACCGTGAACGTTTCGGTTCCTGAGCCTGTCGAAGGGTTCCTCGTGGGCACTTCGACAAGCTCAGTGACCGGGTAGGGCGTGCCCGCGTAGCCGCTGGGGCGCTCGGGGTCGGACCGTCCTGCGTGTGCCGCTCGATGCAGGCGTGCACACCCCTCACCGCCGACGGCTCGGTAGCCTGGGCGGATGACCGGACCGACCGATGCATCCCCGGAGTTCGAACGCATCTCGGACGGTCTGCGGATCCTCGATGCGATCGTCGGCCTCACGCCCCGTGAAGCCGCGACCCACCCGTCGCTGTGGCCGCTGCTCGGCGTCCCTGCCATCGACCGTGGTGCGCTCGTGATCTTCCCCCTGGCCGCCTGCAGCGCGACGGACCGATCAGGGCTCGAGCGGCTGCGCGAAGTCTGTGCGGCACTGCAACAGGACTGCATCCACCTCTTCGGCGGGGACCACATCCACCGGGAGACCGTGCTCGACCCGGATGAGGACCCGTACGGGCGGCGTCTCGCCGAAGTCGGAGCGCACGCGACGACACCGCGCGGGGTGGTGGTGTGGCGTGTCCGCGATCGTGGCGCGGCACTCGTCCTCGTGGTCGACGAGGAGCGCGAGCAGGCGACGCTGGCCTTCCACCTGGTGCCGAAGGATTGGATCTGGAACTGGCCTCCGACGCCCACGACGAAGCGCGAAGCGTCCCGTCGTCGGACCGCGGTGAAGGAACAGGCGGCCGTCGACGTCGTCTGGTCCTGGCCTGCGGCCGACCTGGCTCAGGTTCGGTGAACGGAGGGCTCGCCAGGTTCGTCCGAGGGTGTCGACCCGTTGAGCGCCGCAGCACGTTCGGTGTCCGCGGTGCGCGCGGCGAAGAGCGCGAGCGCCGCAACGAGACCGGCCACCAGTGCGAGGATCGGTGGGAATGAGAACAGCAGGTCCTCGACCTCGCCGGCGCGGATCATCATGCAGACGAGCGCCACCGTCGCGAAGAACGCGGTCCCGCCCGAGACCTGCATGGCGCGGGTGCGCGCTGCACCGTGGTCGCGTCGCCCGATCGACCACTGCATGAGGACGTTGAGGAACGCCAGGCTGTAGCAGACCGCCACGACGGGGAGCCCCGTCTCAGCCGGGAAGATGAACGTGCCCCGGTCACCCGAGTCGCCGGCACCGCGCGTCTCCGCACGCGAGAAGGTGAACGGCGACATCCAGAGCCAGCCTGCTCCGGTCACGAGCCACATGACACCGGTCACCGTGCCGACGACGCCGATGCGTCGGTAGCTCTCACCCAGGGTCCGCAACTCCTTCCGCTTCACGACTGGTCCGCCGTCTGCGCATCCGTCGCGATCGTTGAGCGACCCGGGCGCGGGTCGTCGCCTCCGAAGGCGACGACGCGGTCCCACAACCAGTCGGTGAGGCTCGCGGCCACCTCTTCGTCGTCACGTCCGGCGGCACGACGAAGGAGCCGTCCGCCGGAACCCTCGATGAGGTAGGCGCCCGCATCGTCGGTGAAGAGCTGCGTGTAGTAGTCGCGCTCGGCGTCCCACTGCGGCCACGCTTCCGGGTCCCGTTCGATCGCCTCGTCCATCTCGCCGATCTCGGCGCCGCTCATGAGACGGAACGGGCTACCGTCGCCCCAGCGCCCGCCGGTGCCGGGAAGTTGCCCGTCGTGCCAGGCGAGCACCTTGTCGTCACCGCCGCTCGCGCCCGCGGCGTCGAGGTCGAGCGACGGGCGCAGCGAGGCCGCCAGCTCCTCCGGGAGCAGTGGGTCCAGAGCGGCCAATGCGTCGGCGAGCCCGGCCTCGAAGAGCTTGTCGCGCAGGATCCGCCAGGCGATCTCGCCCATGCCGGCCCGGCGCAGGTCGTCCATCGTCCCGGCGCCACGCTCGATGGGATCGAGGAACGCCCGCGCGACGATCATCCCGCCCTGGGCGACCTCGTCCATCGGGTCCTCACGCAGGACCCGGGCGAGGAGTTCCAGGGCCTCCTGCGGACGGTAGTCGTAGAGATAGGCGAAGGCCAATGCCGTCGAGAGCGTCATCTCGCTCGGATCCGCCTCGATCGCCTGCTGCGCGGCGACGAGGAATCGACCGGGTGGGGTGCCCGTCGACAGGAAGTGCACGGCTCGGAGCCCGAGCGCGCCGGCGTGGGCCTCCGGGGCGGTCCGGCCGGCGAGCTCGACCGCGTCGTCCATGAGTGCCCACCCGCGCTGGGGATCGGCTGCCATCGCGACGGCGGCCGCGTGGTCCATGTGGTCGAACCAGTCCGCCTCCGGGTCCTCGCGGAGGACGAGTTCACCGAGTCGCATGGCCTCCGCGAAGTCGCCCTCGGACCCTTCGAGATCGCGCAGGCGACGCAGTGCACCGAGGAACTGTCGGTCGCGTCGGCCGAGCAACTCCCGGAGGAGGCGTCTGGCCTCATCGACGTCGCCGCAGGCCTGCCGGTGCATGGAGAGCAGGATGATCATCCCGGTGAACTGCGGCGCCCGGGCGAGGACGCTCATCGCCAGCTCGGGGATCCGCGGGTGTTCGGGCTGGAAGTCGTAGAGCTCCCAGGCGAGGTCGCGGTCGTGTTCGATGGCCTCGCGTTCGACGCCGACGGGGTCGCTCATCGGAGCCCGTGCTGCACGCGGTACGCCCGGAGCTGGGCGAAGGTGCCGTCGTCGACACCGTATTCGAGCACCGGTGCGACCTGGTCGAACCACGATGCCGTCGAGGGGGTGAGTCCGGCTGCGGCGTCGAGGAGCGCCTGCGTGTCGACCGGCACGATGGTGCCAGCGTTCATCGAGGCGGTGAGTGACTGCTGCAGTGCGATCCTGGTCACCTGAGCGATGTCGGCACCGGAGAAGCCCTCGGTCGCTGCGGCCGCTGCGATCACATCGACCTCGTCCGTCGGTTTGCCGTCGAGGCCGCCCTGCAGGATGGCCGCTCTGGCGACGGCGTCGGGCGGGAGCACCAGGACGGTCTTGTCGATGCGGCCTGGGCGCCGCAACGCCGGATCGATGTCCCACGGGCGGTTGGTCGCGGCGAGGAAGTAGACGCCGTCGTTCTCGTCCGCCACTCCGTCGAGCTCCTCGAGCAGCTGTGTCACGATCGTACGCATCGACTGCGATCCGCCCCCGGACGTGCGGCGGCCACCGAGCGCGTCGAACTCGTCGAAGAAGATGACGCATGGAGCGGCGGCCCGAGCATCGTGGAAGACACTCTGGATCGCCTTCTCGCTGTCACCCAGCCACTTGCTCAGCAGGTCGGCGAGGGTGACGTGGATGAAGGACGCCCCGAGGTCACCGGCGATCGCCTTGGCGATGAACGTCTTGCCGCAGCCGGGCGGGCCGTACATGAGCAGTGAACCGCCGGGCTTCTGCCCGAACGCTGCGGCGAGCTCCGGGTTGCGGAGTGGCGCGAGGAACGTCGAGTCGAGGTGCTGCTTCACGTCGGCGAGTCCCGCCACGTCCGCGAGCGTGACGGCTGGTCGTTCCGCGTCCCAGAGGCTCGGCTGGTCGATCGGCATGGTGGCGGTTTCGGATGCCGACGGGGCGGGGATCGCCGAGCGGTCGGGCTCGATCGAGGTGTCGGTCGCTGTTCCCCGGAGTCGCGCCGCCATCACGCGGGCGCGCAGCAGCCGGACCCGCGCCGGGTCGCCCCCGAGTCGCTCGAAGGTCGTCACCTCCTGCGCCGCGCGGTCGACGTCGTGCTGCAGCAGCAGGGTGACGAAGTCCTCGCGGAGCGCGGCGTTCTGCGGATCCTGCGCGACTTCCGCCGCGATCACCTCGAGGAAGTCCTCGTCCTGCGTCATGTCGTCCCCCCGGTCGATGTGCGATTCCGACCATCCTGCCAGCGGAACACTGATCGGCGACAGGTGTCCGCCGGCATTGAGCGGGCGGAGGGGGAGCGCACCCCATCCGCCCTGACCCGCTCGTGTACCGTCGAGACGAGCGTCGGACCTGAAGGCGGCTTGAGGTCGATGCGAGGAACGAGGGTGGGACACTGTGCACAGTCCGGACGAGTTGCTCAGTGTCGGCGAGATGAGTCGTCGCACCGGCGTCGCGGTGTCGGCGCTGCACTACTACGAGCGGCTCGGCCTCATCGGTTCCGAGCGGACCGCCGGCAACCAGCGGCGATACCCCCGGCACATGCTGCGCCGCGTCGCGCTCATCTCGGTCGCGAAGCGCCTCGGTATCCCGCTCGAGGACGTGGCGGAGGCGTTCGCCGACGTGCCGCTCTCCAGCACCCCGAGTCACGAGGACTGGCAGCGTGCCTCCCGCCGCTGGCAGAAGGTCCTCGAACAGCGTCGGCGCGGGATCGAGCAACTCGAACGCGAGCTCACCGGCTGCATCGGCTGCGGTTGCCTCTCGATGAAGGCGTGCACGCTCCTCAACCCCGACGACGAGCTCGGCGACACCGGCACCGGCGCGAGGCGCATCCCGGTCTGAGTGCTGCCGGCCCGGTGTTCAGCCGTCGCGGCGTTGTCCGAACGTCGCGGGATCGACCGGCCGCAGCCGTTTCGGCAGCCCCTCGACGACGAGCAGGTACGACTCCGTGACGAGGTCGTCGACGAACGCCGGTTCGAGCTCGCCGTCCGGCTTGAGCGAGATCCAGTGCCGTTTGTTCATGTGATAGCCGGGGATGATGTCGGGGAAGGCCTCGCGCAGACTGTGGCTGTCCTCGGGCCTCGCCTTCAGCGTGACGATGGGTTCGCCCGTCGCCCCCGTCTGCAGCATGAAGACCTTGCCGCGGACCTTGTAGACGTCCCACTCCTCGCCGAACGGGTGCGTCAGCTCCGCACCGGGGAGTTCGTCGGCGCGGCGTGCCGCCCGGTCCTGCAGCTCCGAGCCGTGCATCGTGGTCCTCCTCGGAGTCGGCGTCAGCCCTGGGTGTCCGTGGGCCTGAGCCCCGCCAGGTTCTGCAGCGGGCACCAGGCGCCGAGGCGCGGGTAGTCGATGGTCACGCCGACGACCCCGTGCTCGCCGAAGGACCGGACCCAGTCGATCGCCGCGGGCATCGGGACCGCGAGCAGCGACACCGTGGCGTCCGGCGGGACCAGCCCGTTCGCGTACGCGGCCTCCTGCGCTCGTTTCCCGCTGCTGTAGATGCCGATCAGGTTCCCCGGTTGCGCTGCGAGCGCGTACGGCCGCGGGTTGTCCTCCGGACCACGGTTGATGAAGACCCACCGGTCGAGTGCGGCGACCGCCCGCCAGAGTCGGATCTGAGGGTCGACGTCGTCCGGCGCCGCCCGGCAGGCCTCGTTCAGTGCGTCGAGCTCGGTCAGCACCTCGGGAGCGGGTTCGAGGGTGCGGCCCTGGTTCGGCTGCTCCGGGGCGTCGATCTGCTCATCGACCGGGCTGTCGTCGTTCGGGCTGTCGTCGTTCGGGCTGCCGTCGCGGCGGAACGGGTTCTTCATGGTCACTTCCTCGTGGCTCGGGATCCGGGTTCGGGGACGTGGCCAACGCTATCGCAGGGGTCCGACGGGGAGCCGGAGGTTCAGAACGCACTCCCGAAGGCGAGGGCTTCGGCCGCTGCCTGCGCCGGCGAGCCGAAGAACGCCGGGCCGTGTCCCGGCAGCACGACGGAGGCCGGGAGTCCGGCCAGCGTCGTCAACGACTGGCGGGCGCGCTGGAGGTCGCCGTGGAACATCTCGGGGAGCAACTGCGGGCCGTCGTGCGGGCTGGTGGGGTGCGCGGTGACGAGTGCGTCGCCCGCGACGAGGACGCCGTGCTCGACGAGGAGGAATCCGAGGTGCCCGCGCGTGTGGCCGGGGAGGGGGAGCGGGCGGACCGCGACACCGAGGGTCGCCCGGAGCTCGGGCACGTCCTCGATCGCGGTGACCGACGTCGGCGGCACGACCTCGAGTCCGCCGGCCTCCACCGCGTGGTTCAACCAGCTCGCGACGCCCGGACGCTCCAGGTGGGGCTGGACGTCGGCGAGTCCGACCTGCTCGAGCACGTCCCGTCGGACGTTCGGGATCTCGTCGTGGGCGGCGAGGACGTCGCAGTCGGCGAGCCCGGCGATGAACGTCGCATTGCCGATGTGGTCGCTGTGTCCGTGAGTGAGGAGGATCGCCTGCACGTCCTCGACCGCGTAGCCGAGCGCGCCGAGGGTCGCGGTGACGGCCGCGCCGTCGCCGGGGTAGCCGGTGTCGATGAGGACCGGCCCGAGGTCGCCCTCGACGATGATCCAGTTGACGGACGGACCCTGCACGAGGTGTACCCGATCCGTGACCGTGGTGCTGCGGGTGGTGCCGTTCGGCACGGCGTCGATCTGGGACATGGGCGTCCTTCCGATTGCGGAGACGGGGTTCGGGGGAGGGGTCGGTGCTCGGGAGAGGGTCAGTGTTCGGCCGGTCCGGCGACGAGCTCATGAGCGGCCGCTGCGGCGGTCGTCGTGGCTGCAGCGCCGGCGGGATCGACGGTCGCGAGGATCGGCCGGATCAGGGTGATCAGTCGCTCGCTGAGCTCAGCCGCATCGTCGTCGCCGACCGTCGTGGTGACGAGTCCGAAGCAGGCGTCGAGCAGGACGTCTGCGACGCCGTCGAGGTCCGGGAGGTCGAGATCGTGCGCTGCGGCCTCCATGCGGAGGTTCGTGCGGGTGTACGCCCGCCAGTCGAACACCGTGTAGACCGGGTCGTCCATCCGTGGCAGTTCGTGCAGGAGCCGGATGGCGCCCATCGCGATGGGGGATCGCTGCGCTTCCTGCGCGGAGGCGAGGATCATCGTCACCCACCGGAGCGCGCCGTAAGGCACGCCGATCCGTGCGTCCGCCGCCTGCCATCGTTCGTCCTGCTCCGCGATCACCGCGTGCGCGAGGCTCCGCTTCGAGGGGAACAGGTGGTACCCGATGACCGATTTCGGCTTGCCCATGACGGACGCGATGCCGGAGAACGACGTCCCGGCGTACCCGTTCCGGCCGAACTCGAGCCCGGCGGCGTCGATGATCTCGTCGCGGACCTGGTTCATCGCGTACTGGCGCAGACCGCTCACGAGCGCTCCTTCGAGGTGGAGGGCCCGGGGCTCGGGCCGTTAGACGATCGTCTGAGTCAGACGTTCGTCTAGCTTAGACGAGCGTCTGTGAGGAAGCTGAGGGAGGCGACGACCACCCGCACCGACCACTCAGGCCGGGAGCGGCTCGATGAGGTGCGGGCCCGTGTTGCGGACGTTGTTCACGTCGCGCGTGACCTCGTAGTGGGTGAGATCGTGGGCGACCGCGAAGGACTCCCGGTCGAGCAGCTGCAACAGCTGGTCGGTGTCGAGGTGGTTGCCGAGCCAGTCGTCGTAGCCGTCGGGGGTGAGGCAGGCCGGCATGCGGTCGTGGACCTCGCCCGGTGAGACGTGCGCGTCCCGCGTGATGATCGCCATCGACAGACGCCACTTGTCCGGGTCGTCCTCCGCCTTGCCCGGGTCGGGCCAGGCACTGATGATGCCCGCCATCGCGAGCGCGGCCTCGGGGTCGTGGATGAAGTGCGGCTGCTTCCCGGTCTCGGTCACCACCCACTCGTAGTACCCGGTCGCCGGGACGATGCACCGTGCTGACGCGAAGGCCTTGCGGAACATGGAGCCGGTTGCGACCGTCTCCATACGCGCGTTGATGGGTTGTGGCCGTTGCTTGGCGAAGTCCTTGGCCCAGCCGGGGACGAAGCCCCAACGGGCGCTGGTCGCGGTCCGTTCCTCGTGCCGGGTGCGGACCACCGTCACCTCGGTGGTGGGCGCGACGTTGTAGTCGGGCGCAGGCGCTTCGAACTCGGCCACGAGGTCCGCGAGGAGGGTGGACGTGGAATCGGTGACGACGAAGCGACCGCACATGCGCTCAGCATAGGAGCGCATGTGCGGTCGGTCGACCCCTACCGCTCGAGGCCCGCTCGTGCGTCGCGGCGGGTCTTTGCGAGCGAGGCCACCGTCGCCACGGTGATGGTCGCGGCGATGAAGAGCAGCGAGAACCAGATCGGGATGTCGGGGATCCAGTCGATGTGCTGCCCGCCGTTGATGAACGGCAGCTCGTTCACGTGGAGGGCGTGGAACACGAGCTTCACGCCGATGAATGCGAGGATGACGGCGAGGCCCTGCGCCAGGTAGACGAGGCGTTCCAGCAGACCACCGATGAGGAAGAACAGCTGGCGGAGGCCCATCAGGGCGAAGGCGTTCGCGGTGAACACGATGTACGCCTGCTCGGTGAGGCCGTAGATCGCGGGGATCGAGTCGACCGCGAACACGAGGTCGACGAACCCGATCGCGACGATCGTCAGCAGCATCGGCGTGAAGGAGCGCTTGCCGTCGATCCTCACCGAGAGTCGGTCACCGTGATAGGTGTCGGTGATCGGGAGGATGCGGCGGGCGAATCCCACGACCTTGCCGTTGGCCGGGTCGCTCTCGTGGCTGCCGAACGCCTGGCGGTACGCGAGGAACAGCAGCAGCGCGCCCATCAGGTAGAAGATCCAGGAGTAGTTCTCGATGAGTGCGGCGCCGACGGCGATGAACGCACCGCGCATGATGAGCGCGATGATGATGCCGATCATTAGCACCTTCTGCTGGTACGCCTTCGGGACGGCGAACCCGGCCATGACGATGAGGAAGACGAACAGGTTGTCGATCGACAGCGCCTTCTCGGTCAGGTACCCGGCGAAGTACTCGCCGCCGTACGTCCAGCCGGAGACGAGGCCGATGCCGACGCCGAACAGCAGGGCGAGGCTGACGTAGAAGATCGACCAGCGTGCCGACTCGGCGATCGTCGGTTCGTGGGGCTTCCGCACGTGCGCGAAGAACTCGTAGACGAAGAAGAGGATCGTGACACCGATGGTGATGATCCAGATCAGCGGGGTGACGGCCATGGTGGCTCCAGGGGCTCGAGGACGGGACTCCGACGCGATGGTCGGAACACGGTCTTCTCCACTCTCGATGAGAGCCGACACCCCGGGACCCGATGGCGGATCCGTACTGACGAGCATGTCGCGAAGGAGTACTCCCCCTGCTCCGACAAGTGTAGGTCAGGGGGTGGACGTGGTACCTGGGAATTCGCCCTTCGACAGGCTAAGGGACCGGGTGAGGGGCGGCTCAGGGACCGGGTGAGGGGCGGCTCAGGGACCGGAGGAGGGGCGGCTCAGGGACCGGAGGAGGGGCGGCTCACGGACCGGGATGGGGCTGAGGGACCGGTGTGGGGCAGGGACCGGGTGAGGCTCAGGGACCGGAGGTGCTCAGGGGACGTCGACCCGGCGCCTCGCCAAGCGCTCGGCGTTCGCCGTCGCTGTGGAGTCGCGCAGGATCAGCTCCGGTACCGAGGGTGGCACCGCTCCCGGGGGTTCTCCGTTGACGTGGTCGAGCAGGGTCGCGAGTAGCGTCCGGCCGACCTGTTCGAAGTCCTGCCGCACGGTGGTGAGCGGCGGTGAGAGGTGCTCCGCCTCGGGGATGTCGTCGAACCCCACGACGCTGAAGTCGAGCGGGACCCGGAGTCCGCGCTCGGTGAGGGAGTGCATGAGCCCGAGGGCCATCTGGTCGTTGGCGGCGAACACCGCGGTGACCTCGTCGTCCAGCTGACGGCCGAGAGCGTATCCGGAGGTCGGCGTCCAGTCGCCGGTCCCGACGACCTGCGCGACGAGACCCGCGGTGGCGAGTTCGTCTCGCCAGCCGCGCTCACGCTCGCGGGCGTCGATCGCGTCCGGTGGTCCGGCGAGGTGCCCGATGCGCCGGTGGCCGAGCCCGATGAGGTGGGCGGTCGCGGCACGCGCGCCGGCGTATTGGTCGACGCCGACGGTGACCATACCTGCACGTGGCGTGGCGTGCAGCGCCACGAGCGGCACGCTGAGTTCCATCCCCGCCACGATGTCGGTGACCCCCTCGCGTGCGCTGATCACGGCGATCCCCTCGACGTTCTGGCGCAGGAACCCCTCGACCGCTGCACGCGCGGAACCCGGGTCGCTGTCCACCATGTTCGCGGTGAAGACCGACCATCGTGCGTCGCGGGCCGCGGCGTTGAAGTGCAGGACCGAGGACGAGGGGCCGAACTCGGTGCCCCCGGTGGCGATGAGGCCGATGGTCCGGGATCGCTTCGTGACGAGCGTCCGGGCGGCAGGGGAGGGGACGTAGCGCAGCTGCTTGATCGCTTCGTCGACCCGCGCCTTCGTCGCCGGTCGCACGTTCGGGAGGTCGTTGAGCACCCGTGAGACGGTCTGGTGCGAGACCCCCGCGAGCCGCGCGACGTCGAAGATCGTCGCATGACGGGACGGCTCAGCCACGCGGTCCCCTCTCGTCGTCGGCGGTCGTGATCGGTTCCGGCGGGGCCTCGTCCGGCCCCTCCGAGATCGCGGCCAGCAGCTTCGAGACGGTGAGGTCGTAGTTCGGGAGGTCAGCGACCTTCCGTCGGTCGCGCAGCACGGCGATCCGGTGGCTGATGCGCAGGACCTCCTCGAGTTCGGCTGAGATGAACACGACCGACAGACCGTTCTCGGCGAGCCGGGTCACGAGCTTCTGGATCTCGGCCTTGGCGCCGATGTCGATGCCTCGGGTCGGTTCATCGAGCACGAGCAGCCGAGGAGCGAGCGCGAGCCACCTCGCCAAGAGTACCTTCTGCTGGTTCCCGCCTGAGAGCTCCTTCATGAGCGCATCGGGATTCGCCGGTTTGATGCCCATCGCCTGGATGTAGCTCTCGGCCAGTTCGTTCTGCCGACGCAGCGGGATCCGTCTGAACCACCCGAGGTCCGCCTGGAGGGCCAGCGCGATGTTGTCGCGCAGGCTGAGGTCGCCGATGATCCCCTCGGTGCGACGGTTCTCCGACGCGTAGACGATCCGTTGCTTGAGGGCGCGACGCGGAGATCCGAGGCGGGTGGCCCTCCCGGCCACCTCCACCGAGCCGGTGTCGGCCCGGTCGACGCCGGTCAGGAGTCTGGCGAGCTCCGTCCGTCCTGAGCCGAGCAGGCCGGCGATGCCGACGATCTCGCCCTCGTAGACCTTCAGATCGATCGGTTCGATCGCACCCTGGCGCCCGAGCCCGATCGCCGCGACGAACGGGTCCTCACCGTCCAGGGCGTCGCCCTCGTCGGAGGTGTCGAGCCCGCGTCGGATCTCGTCGAAGGTCGCGAGCTCCTTGCCGATCATCTTGTGGACGAGGTCGATCCGGAGCAGCTCATGTGGCAGGTACTCCCCGACGAGACGCCCCTCCCGCAGCACGGTGAGTCGGTCGGAGATCTCGTAGACCTGGTCGAGGAAGTGCGAGATGAAGAGGATCGCGACGCCCTCGGCCTTGAGGATCGAGATGACCCGGAAGAGTTCGGTGACCTCGTCGTTGTCGAGGCTCGAGGTCGGTTCGTCGAGGACGAGCACCTTGGTGCGCACGGCGATCGCCCGGACGATCGCGACGAGCTGCTGGATCGCCGGCGGGTGGGCGGAGAGCTGCGAGGCCGGGTCGATGTCGAGTCCGACGACGGCGAGCAGTTCGCGGGCGCGCTCGCGCATGCGCCTCCCCGAGATCCCTCCCCAGGCATGGCGTGGTTCGCGGCCGAGGAGGATGTTCTCGGCGACGGTCAGGTTGGGGAGGAGGTTGACCTCCTGGTAGACGGTGCTGATCCCGTGCGCCTGGGCGTCGGCGACGCTCGAGAACGACACCTCTCGTCCCTCGAGGAGGATGCTTCCGCTGTCGATCCGATGGACCCCGGTGAGCGACTTGATCAGGGTCGACTTCCCCGCTCCGTTCTCGCCCATGAGGGAGTGGACCTCACCGGGGAACAACCGGAGGTCGACGTCGTCGAGCGCTTTGACGCCGGGGAAGCTCACGGAGACACCGCGCAACTGCACGAGTGGCGTGGGCGAGGTCATCTGCAACTCTCCATCGAGGTGGTCGCGGCCGGGGTGTCCGCTGATCACCTGACTCTAGCGCGCGCGACGGCGCCGCCGGGCGGCCGCTCCGGAAGAATTGTGAGGGCTAACATTGCCTGTTGACAACAGGTTCGAGCCGTGGCTAATGTTCAGCACAACGCAGATGTGATCGCTAACAATCACCGACCACCTGCGTCACCGCAGCACCACGCACGTCACATTCACGCCGCACCCATCGTCGGGACCGCGGGTCTCAAAGAGGAGAACAATGTTCAAGACAACACGTGTCCGCGCACTCGCGGGCCTCGCCCTGGTCGGCGCTCTCGCGTTCAGCGCGACCGCCTGCTCGAGCGGTTCCGGAAGCTCCGACGGCGACGCCGGTTCCGACGGCGAACTCACCACCATCGGCTTCGTGGCCGTCGGTCCCGAAGGCGGATGGCGCACCGCGAACGAGAAGAACATCCAGGACTCGTTCTCGAAGGAGAACGGCTTCGACCTCAAGTACGCACCGGCGACGAACGGCGACCAGAACTCGCAGATCACCGCCTTCACCTCGTTCATCGACGAGGGCGTCGACGCCATCCTGCTGTCCGCCACCGAGGCGACCGGCTGGGAGAGCGTCCTGGAGCGCGCGAAGGAGGCCGAGATCCCCGTGGTCCTGCTGGACCGCGGCATCGAGCCGAACGACACCGAGCTCTACACGAGCCGCATCGCCCCCGACAACGTCGGCATCAGCGCCTCGGCCGCCGAGTGGGCGAACGGTCAGTTCCCCGACGGCGCCAAGTACGTCGTCCTCGAGGGCCCTCCCGGCCTCTCCGTCGTCAACGACCGCAACAAGGGCTGGGACGACACCATCGACCCGAACTTCACCAAGCTCGAGTCGCAGTCGGCCAACTGGTCCACCGAAGAGGCGAAGAGCGTCTTCGAGACCATCCTCAAGGCGAACAACAACGACGTCCAGCTCGTCTTCGCACAGAACGACGAGATGGGCCTCGGCGCTGCACTCGCCGTCGAGGAGGCCGGCCTGAAGCCCGGAACCGACGTCAAGATCATCACGATCGACGGCACCAAGGCGGCGCTCGAAGCACTCGCCGCCGGACGCCTGAGCTTCGTCGCCGAGTACAACCCGCTGTTCGGTGAGACCGCGATCGACATCGTCAAGAAGGCACTCGCCGGCGACAAGGTCGAATCGGACATCGTGGTGCCGAGCGTCACGTTCGACTCCCCGGACGCCGCGACGGCAGCACTGCCCGAACGCGCCTACTGATCCGACCCGGTCGCCCGGCAGCCACTCCCTCGCTGCCGGGCGACCGCCCACCCGCTTCCCGGGGACCAGACTCCCCGGCGACGACGCCGGATCGACCGGCAGAACGACCAGGCAGACATGGCAATCACCGAGCCGATCGTCGAGATGCAGCACATCTCCATCGAGTTCCCAGGCGTCAAAGCCCTGCAAGACGTGGACTTCCGTCTTTTCCCCGGCGAGGTCCACACGCTCATGGGCGAGAACGGCGCCGGCAAGTCGACGCTCATCAAGGCGCTCACCGGTGTGTACAAGATCGACTCCGGTACGATCCTGGTCGCCGGAGGCCCCCGTTCCTTCTCCGGAACGGCGGACGCGCAGAGCGCCGGCATCTCGACCGTCTATCAAGAAGTGAACCTCTGCGACAACCTCACCGTCGGCGAGAACGTGATGCTCGGCCACGAGGTCCGCGGTCCCTTCGGCATCAACTGGCGCCGCACCCACGAAGCCGCACACGAAGCGCTCGTCGGGCTCGGCCTCGGGCACATCGACCCCAAGCAGCCGCTCTCGAGCATCTCGCTCGCGCTGCAACAGCTCGTCGCGATCAGCCGAGCCATGGTCACCAAGTCGAAGGTGCTCATCCTCGACGAGCCGACCTCCAGCCTCGACGCCAACGAGGTGGAGGGCCTCTTCCAGGTCATGCGCCGACTGCGCGACCAGGGCGTCGCGATCCTCTTCGTCTCCCACTTCCTCGACCAGGTCTACGCGATCAGCGACCGACTCACGGTGCTCCGCAACGGTGAGTTCGTCGGGGAGTACCGCACCGCCGACCTCAACCGCACCGAGCTCATCTCCAAGATGATCGGCAAGGACTACGGCGCGCTCGCCGCCCTGGGTTCCAACCGCGGCCGGACCGCCACAGCCGACACCCCGGCGTTCTACAGCGCCAAGGACCTCGGGCGGAAGGGCTCGATCGACCCCGTCGACATCGAGGTCCACGCCGGCGAGGTCGTCGGTCTCGCCGGGCTCCTCGGGTCGGGCCGCACCGAGCTGGGTCGGCTCATCTACGGTGCCGACCGTCCCGACTCCGGCACGGTCACGATCGACGGCACGACCGCCGAGGTCCACACGCCCATGGCCGGCCTGTCGAAGCAGATCGCCTTCTCCACGGAGAACCGACGCGACGAAGGCATCATCGGCGACCTGACCGTGCGGGAGAACCTCATCCTCGCCGTCCAGGCCCGCAGGGGCTGGACGCGCCCGCTCTCCCGCCGCGAGCAGAACGAGCTCTGCGACAAGTACCTGCTCGAACTCAACGTCCGCCCCTCCGACCCGGAACGACCCATCAAGAACCTCTCCGGTGGTAACCAGCAGAAGGTGCTCCTCGGCCGATGGTTGGCGACGAAGCCGCAGCTCATCGTGCTCGACGAGCCGACCCGCGGCATCGATGTCGGCGCCAAGGCCGAGATCCAGGAGGCGATCGCCGCGCTCGCCGAGGACGGGATGTCCGTCGTGTTCATCTCCTCCGAGCTCGAGGAGGTCGTGCGTTTGAGCGAGCGGATCGTCGTGCTGAAGGACCACCGTAAGATCGGCGAGATCGTCAACGGACCCGAAGTCACCGCAGACACCATCGTCGACCTGATCGCCACCGAAGGGAGCGCCACGTGAGCGCCACCAGTCAGGGGCCGGCCCGTTCCGGTTCCTCCGCACGCGGCGGCCAGGGCTCAGCCCGCGGCGTCGTCAGCACCATCGTCCACCAGCCCTACATCTGGGCGATCGTGACGTTGCTGCTCCTCCTCATCATCAACCTCGTCAAGGACCCCGGCTACCTCGGCGTCTCCGTCAACGGCACGACCGGCAACCTGTCGGGCAACCCCATCGACATCCTGCGTGCGAGCGCCCCGATCATGATGATCGCGGTCGGGATGACGCTCGTGATCGCCACCCGCGGCATCGACCTCTCGGTCGGTTCCGTCATGGCCGTCTCCGGCGCCGTGTCGATGGAGTTCATGAGCAACCAGAGCGGCGGCGACGCCGGTTCGGCCATCGTCGCAGCGCTGCTCGCGCTCGCCGTGAGCGCCTTCCTCGGCACCGTCAACGGAGTGCTCGTCTCGATCGTCGGCCTACAGCCGTTCATCACCACGCTGATCACGATGCTCGCCGGCCGCGGCCTCGCGAAGGTCATCACCTCAGGGCAGAACACCTCCGCCACGAACGAGCCCTTCCGCTGGCTCGCCAACGGCACCGTGTTCGGATTCCCCGTCGTCTTCATCATCGCCGGTGTCATCGTCGCGATCGTCGCCTTCCTCGTCCGGCGCACCGCGCTCGGCCTGATGATCGAGTCCATCGGTATCAACCCGCGCGCCGCCCGGATGGCGGGTATCCGCCCCATCGGCATCCTCATCGCCGTCTACATCGTGAGCGCCGTCCTCGCGGGTGTCGCCGGGATCTTCAGCACCGCCAGCGTCATGACGGTCGAGGTGGCGAAGACCGGGTTGAACGCGGAGATGGACGCCATCCTCGCGGTCGTCATCGGTGGCACCTCGCTCGCCGGCGGCAAGTTCTCCCTCACCGGCAGCGTGATCGGCGCGCTCCTCATCGCGACCCTCGACAAGACGATCGTGTTCCTCTCCATCCCCTCCTCTGCAACGCCGGCGTTCAAGGCCGTCGTGATCGTGATCATCTGCCTCCTCCAGTCACAGCGCGTGAGAGCCCTGTTCGCCCGGCGGAAGTCCCGGACGACGCCCACGGCGTCGGTCCCCACGCGAAAGGAAACGGTGTCAGCATGAGCACCCTCACCGACCGACCGGCACCCGACGCTCCGGTGCTCCCGCGGCGCTCGCTGCTGTCCCGGCTGACGCCCAACCTCGAGACCCTGCCCACCCTGGCGGCCGTCGTCATCTTCATCGGCATGGTCGTCTACGGCGAGATCGCCTACGGACGGATCGTCCAGGCCAGCACGATCTCGAACCTGCTCATCAACAACGCCTACCTGATCATCCTCGCCGTCGGACTCACCTTCGTGATCCTCACGGGCGGCGTGGACCTCTCCGTCGGTGCGATCATCGCCATCAGCAGTCTGATCGGGGTGATGCTCGCGAACTCGGGCTGGAACCCGATCGCGGTCATGGTGATCATGATCCTGATCGGCTCCGCGTTCGGCGTGTTCTCGGGCGTGCTCGTGCAGTACTTCAACGTGCAACCGTTCATCGCCACCCTCGCGATGATGTTCCTCGGGCGTGGTCTCGCCTCGATGCTCAGCACCACCCCGGAGCGTCTCGCCGACGACTCGCCGATCCGTTCGCTGTCCACCGAGTGGAAGGTGATCGACGGCCCGAAGATCAACGACCTCATCACCACCCCGAACGTCCTGATCGCCCTGCTCGTCGTCGCCGCGGCGTTCGTGGTGCTCCACAAGACCCGCCTCGGCCGGACCGTCTACGCGATCGGCGGCTCGGAGCAGTCGGCGCTGCTCATGGGGCTGCCCGTCGTCCGCACGAAGCTCATGGTCTACGTGATCAGCGGCACGCTGGCCGGTCTCGCGGCCGTCGTCTACACCTCGAAGCTCGGCATCGCCCAGAACATCACGGGCGTCGGCTGGGAGCTCGACGCCATCGCCGCGGTCATCATCGGCGGCACGCTGCTGACCGGAGGCGCCGGCTTCGTCCTCGGCTCCGTCGTCGGCGCGCTCGTCCTCGGCCTCATGAACGTGCTCATCACCCGCGACGGCAGCATCCCGCCGGAGGCGACGACCATCATCACCGGCGGCATCCTGCTCGTCTTCGTCCTCCTCCAGCGACTCGTGGTCTCGCGCAAACGCAAGACCTGACGCCCGCCCCCGCCCCCCCCGCAGCACCACCCGTTCCACCCCGCTCGACAACGACGCCGAACCAGGAGAACCATTCCCGTGAGACAACTGCGCCTCAAAACGGTCGTCGCGACCTCCATCGCGGCCCTGATCCTGCCGCTCGTCGGTGCCTCCGGCGCTGCCGCAGCGGTGTCGCCGGGGACCGCCCCGGCAGCGACCTCCCAGTCCAGCTTCCGAGCCGCCCCCACGGCGCAGGAGGATCTGGACGCCGCCGCGGCGGCGCTCTCGATCGCGAACGTCGACGACGTGCGCGGCAATCTGACCCTGCCGGGAGCCCCCGAGGGGATCGACATCGCCTGGGCGTCGTCGGACACCACCGTGATCACCACCGACGGTGTCGTGACGCGGCCCGCCACGGACACCACCGTCACCCTGACCGCCACGCTGAGCCAGGGCGAGGCGACCGCGACGCGCGAGTTCACGGCGACCGTCCGCGCCGCGATCGCGGCCCCCGACTACGAGGGCTATGCGTTCGCCTACTTCACCGGCAACTCGCTCGCCGGCGAGAACATCTACTTCGCCGCCAGTGAGGGCAACAACGCGCTCGACTGGAACGAACTCAACGCCGGACGCCCGGTCCTCACCTCGGACGAGGGGACGAAGGGGCTGCGCGACCCGTTCCTCATCCGCTCTCCCGAGGGCGACACCTTCTACCTCATCGCCACCGACCTCTCGATCGGCAGTGGCACGTCCTGGGGTGACTCGGTCCGGAAGGGCAGCCACTACCTCGAGGTGTGGGAGTCCCACGACCTCGTGACCTGGTCCGACCAGCGGCACATCGAGGTCGCACCGGAGAACGCCGGCAACACCTGGGCACCCGAGGCGTACTACGACGACACCATCGGCGCGTACGTGGTCTTCTGGGCTTCGTCGCTCTACGGCGCCGACGACCCGGACCACACCGGGAACAGCTACCACCGCATGATGTACGCGACCACCCGCGACTTCACGACGTTCAGCGAGCCGCAGGTCTGGCAGGACCAGGGTGTCTCGCGGATCGACTCGACGGTGATCAAGTCGAGCGACACCTACTACCGCTTCACCAAGGACGAGGGTGCCGGTGGCACCGGGTGCGCCGACATCATCCAGGAGTCCTCGACGGACCTGCGGGCCACGCTCGAGTCCTGGACGGTGCTCGACACTTGCATCGGTCGCGATGCCGGCACCAGCGCGGTCGAGGGGCCGACGGCGTTCGCCGCCAACCCGGGCGACGTCAACGGTGACAAGTTCTACCTCTTCGTCGACGAGTACGGCGGACGCGGCTACATCCCGCTCGAGACCGAGGACATCGCGAACCCGGACTGGCAGGTCGCGAAGGACTACGACCTGCCCGCGAGCCCCCGCCACGGCACGGTGCTCCCCGTCACTGCAGCCGAACTGCAGCTGCTCGAGGACAGCCTCGGCGGCGCACCCGAGCCGGTGCCCGCGAACGAGGACGGCGAGATCGTCCGGTACGACTTCGCCGGCTCCGCGGGCTCGACGCTCAACGACGTGTCCGGCAACGGCCTCGACGCGACGGTCGAAGGCGGCGCGAGCTTCTCCGACGGTGCGCTGCAGCTGGACGGCGGCGACGACTACGTCAAGCTGCCGGACGACCTGCTCGCCGGCGTGAAGGACGTCACGGTGGAGGCGGAGGTCTGGATCGACCCGACGCAGGCCAACCCGTACTTCATCTACGGGCTCGGCAACACCACCGGTGGCGCCGGCGACGGCTACCTGTTCAGCACCGGCAACGCGTATCGGACGAGCCTCGCGACCGGCAACTGGAGCACGGAGCAGACGGTGTCGCAGGGCAAGGACCTGACGCGCGGTCGCTGGGCGAAACTGACGTACACGGTGCAGGGCACCACGGCCACGATCTACCTCGACGGCATCGCCGTCGGCACCGGGACCGTGACGTCCGATCCGGGCGACATCGGCGGCGGGTGGACGAGCGCCAACTACCTGGGCCGTTCGAACTACGATGCCGACAACCGCCTGAAGGGTGCGTTCCGAGAGTTCGCGATCTACAACCGCGCGCTCTCGGCGGACGAGGTGCTCGCCGGCTCCGGGAACACCGCTGCGCTGACCGACATCGGCCTCGAGGAGGACGTGCTGAAGACCGCCCCGATCGTCGACAACGACCGCCACGAGGTCGTCTTCCCGGTGCGACCGGGAACGGACCGCACCGCCTTGAGCCCGACGTTCACGACCGCGGCCGGTGTCACGGCGAGCCCCGCCTCGGGGACCACCGTCGACCTCAGCAGCCCGGTGACCGTGACGTTGACGCCGACCTCGGGTGAGGCCGTGACGTGGACGATGCGGGCGGTCGAGATGAAGAGCCCGGTCATCCCCGGTCTCTACGCCGACCCGAACGTCTTCGTCTGGGGCGACACCTACTACATCTACGCGACCACCGACGGCTTCGCCGGTTGGGGTGGCAAGGAGTTCTTCGTCTGGTCGTCGAAGGACCTCGTCGACTGGGAGCGCTCGGCGGAGCCGATCCTCACGCTCGACGGCGCGAACGGGAACGTGCCGTGGGCGACCGGCAACGCCTGGGCGCCGACGATCGGGGAGAAGGACGGGAAGTTCTTCTTCTACTTCAGCGGCCACAACCCCTCGGTCGACCGGAAGACCATCGGTGTCGCCGTCGCGGACAGCCCGGCCGGTCCGTTCACAGCCCAGCCGAACGCGATGATCCTCAACGACGAAGCGGTGACCTCGGGACAGGCGATCGACCCGGCCACGTTCACCGACCCGGTGACGGGGAAGAGCTACCTGTTCTGGGGCAACGGCTCGCCGGTGTACGCCGAGCTGTCGGACGACATGCTGTCGATCAAGGCCGACACGCTCAAGCGCATCGACGGCCTGACCGACTTCCGAGAGGGGGCCTTTGTCAACTACCGGGACGGGATCTACCACCTGACGTACTCGATCGACGACACCGGTTCGGAGAACTACCGGGTCGGGTACGCGACGGCGACGAGTGTGGACGGCCCGTGGACGTACCGCGGTGTGATCCTGCAGAAGCAGCCCGAACTCGGCATCCTCGCCACCGGTCACAGCTCGATCCTCAACGTGCCGGGCACCGACGACTGGTACATCGTCTACCACCGGTTCGCCATCCCGGGTGGTGACGGCCAGCACCGCGAGACGACGATCGACCGGCTGACGTTCGACCCGGAGACGGGCCTCATGAACCCGGTCGTCCCGACCCTCGAGAGCGTCGGCCCGCAGCGGATCGCGGTGCCCGGTGCCGAGGGCACGCTGACGATCGACCAGCCGTCGGTGCGGGTGGGTGAGTCGATCTCGGTGTCCGGGTCCGGCTTCGCCGCGGGGGAGCAGGTTCGGTTCACGCTGTTCTCCACCCCGACCGACCTCGGGACCGTCGTCGCGGACGCTTCGGGTGCGTTCGTTGCGACGCTCACCGTGCCCGCTACGGTGGTGCCGGGTGCACACACCTTGCAGGCGCTGGGTGCGGACTCCGGCATCACGGCCGAGGCGGCGCTGACCGTCCTGGCTGCGGATGCCGCGACTCCCGGCGCTGCGGGCTCCGGTCCTGGTGCGCTGTCGACCACCGGTGTCTCGGTCGTCGGATTCCTCGGCCTGGCCGGGCTGTTCCTCGCAGCCGGCGCGTGGCTGGTCGTCCGTCGCCGACGCGTCGCCGCCTAGCCCGCGCCGACACGGCATCGATCCCGTCCGGGGTGACCATCGTCACCTCGGGCGGGATCGTTGCTGATCAGCGGCGGGCTTCGAGGAGTGACACGAACTCGTCCGCCATCGCGAGCTGCTGTTGTAGCTTGGCGCGGCGCTCGGCCGCGTCGGTGATGAAGCCGTCGAGGATCGCGCGGGTGTCGTCGTCGGGTGCCGTGTCCATGGCGTCGATCACCCGGAGGAGCTCGGCCATCTCCTCAAGCGAGAAGCCGAGCGGTTTCATGCGCCGGATGAGGATGAGGCGGTCGTAGTCGTCCTGCGTGTACAAGCGGAATCCGCCCTCGGTGCGCGCGGAGGCCGAGACTAGACCGACGTCGTCGTAGTGCCGCAGCGTGCGGAGCGAGAGTCCGGTGCGCTCGGCGAGTTCGCCGATGTGCATGGTGGTCGGTTCGCTCGTCACGGTCGCCTCACTTCAAATCAACCCTTACGTTAGGGTAGAGTTATCGATGGCGGCCGATCGGGCCGCATCTCCCCACCATTCTCCCGCGCGTGACGTCCCCGCGCGGTCGGTGGCGTGCGCACCGCAGCGCCGGACCCAGACATTCCCATCCGGTCCTCGCGCTGAGGACCCCGACTCCGACAGGAGCACTCATGGCCACTGGCCTCAAACCCGCCGCACCGGACGCCACCGTCCTCTCCGCCCTCCGCAGCCCCCGCATCCTCACCAGGGAGGTGCTGGCGGGCCTCGTCGTCGCCATGGCGCTCATCCCGGAGGCGATCTCCTTCTCGATCATCGCGGGCGTCGACCCGCAGGTGGGGCTGTTCTCCTCGTTCGTCATGGCCGTGGCGATCGCCTTCCTCGGCGGCCGCCCGGCGATGATCACAGCGGCCACGGGAGCGATCGCCCTGGTCATCGCCCCGGTCGCCCGCGAACACGGCCTCGACTACTTCATCGCCACGGTCATCCTCGGCGGTGTCTTCCAGGTGGTCCTCGGCCTCCTCGGCGTCGCGAAGCTCATGCGCTTCATCCCACGCAGCGTCATGGTCGGGTTCGTCAACTCCCTGGCGATCCTGATCTTCACCGCCCAGCTCCCGAACCTCATCGGCGTGCCGTGGCTCGTGTACCCGCTCGTCGCGGTCGGCATCGTGGTCATGGTCGTCATGCCCCGCCTCACGAGTGTCGTGCCGGCCCCGCTCGTCGCGATCGTGCTCATCACCGCGGCGACCGTGGTCACCGGACTGAACGTGCCGACGGTCGGCGACCAGGGCGAACTGCCGCGCAGCCTCCCGACCCTGTTCATCCCCAACGTGCCGTTCACCCTGGAGACGTTCACGATCATCGCCCCGTATGCGGCCGCGATGGCGTTGGTCGGGCTCCTCGAGTCGCTCATGACGGCCAAACTCGTCGACGACGTCACCGACACCCCGTCGGGCAAGACCCGCGAGTCGCTGGGCCAGGGGATCGCGAACGTGCTTTCCGGGTTCTTCGGCGGCATGGGTGGCTGCGCGATGATCGGCCAGACCATGATCAACGTGAAGGCCTCTGGCGCGCGGACGCGGATCTCGACCTTCCTCGCCGGGGTGTTCCTGCTGGTCCTGGTCGTCGCGCTGGGCGACGTGGTCGCGGTGATCCCCATGGCCGCCCTCGTCGCGGTGATGATCATGGTGTCCGTCGCGACCTTCGACTGGCACAGCATCAACCCGAGGACCCTGCGCGCCATGCCCCTCGGTGAGACCGTCGTCATGGTGGCCACGGTCGTCGTGGTGGTCCTGACGCACAATCTCGCGATCGGCGTCGTGGTCGGTGTGATCGCCGCGATGGTCGTGTTCGCGAGGCGGGTCGCCCACCTCGCCACCGTCGAACGTACGGTCGATCTGTCGGTCGCGACGCCCACCGCCCGGTACACCGTCACCGGAGAGCTGTTCTTCGCGTCCAGTAACGACCTGACGACCCAGTTCGCCTACGCCGACGACCCGGAGCGGATCGTCATCGACCTCTCACAGTCGCACGTCTGGGACGCGTCGACCGTCGCCGCCCTCGACGCGATCACCACGAAGTACGAGCGTCGCGGGAAGCGAGTCGTCATCGAGGGGATGAACGACGCGAGTACGCGGATCCACAGCCGGCTGGCCGGCAAGCTGACCGGCGGTCACTGACCGCCGGCCGTTCGGGCGCCTGTGTCCGGCTCAGTCGAGCGGGACGCCGAAGTCGCCCGCGATGCCGGCGAGACCGGTGGTGTACCCCTGGCCGACGGCACGGAACTTCCACTCGCCGTTGTGGCGGTAGATCTCCGCGAAGAGCATCGCCGTCTCCTGCGAGGCGTCCTCGGTGAGGTCGTAGCGGACGATCTCCTGCTGGTCCTGGTCGAGGACCCGGCAGAAGGCGTCGCGGACCTGGCCGAAGTTCTGGCGGCGGTTGTCGGCGTCGTGGATGGAGACCGCGATGACGATGCGCGCGACGTCGGGCTCCACCGTGCGGAGGTCGATCGTGATCTGTTCGTCGTCGCCGTCACCCTCGCCGGTGCGGTTGTCGCCCAGGTGGACGACGGAGCCGTCGGGGGTGGACATCTGGTTGTAAAAGATGAAGTCGGCGGAGGAGCGGATCTTGCCGTTCTCGGCGACGAGGATCGCGGAGGCGTCGAGGTCGAACGCGACGCCGACGGTCGTGCGCGGGTCCCACCCGAGACCGACGGTGGCGATCGTCAGACCGGGGCTGGTCTTCGTGAGCGAGAGGTTGCTGCCTTTGGAGAGGCTGAGGCCTGCCATGGGTGTGTTCCTTCGAGAGTGCTCGGTGATGTTCGAACCTCCATCCTGCCTTGTTCCGGCTGAGTTTGGAGTGGGTTGTGGCGCATCGATCCGGAATCCCACCGTGGGTGCGCAGCGGCGATCAGTCGTCGTCGGTGTCGGGTGAGCCCGTCGCCACGACCTCGTCGAGCGGGACCTCCTCGCGTGCGACCGCGGCCGCGACATCGCCGAGTCGTCGCTGCCGGGACCGGGCGTACTGCCGGATCATGCCGAACGCCGTGTCCATGTCGACGCCCGCCGCCCGAGCCAGGTACCCCTTCGCCTGTTCGATCGCGACCCGGCCGTCGAGCGCGCGCTGGAGCTGCGCGGTGGCGAGCGTGGCGTTCTCGATCGTCCGCTGCTGGAGGAGGCTGATCGTCGCGACATCGGCCAAGGCCTGGGCGGCGCGGGCGTCGGCACCGTTGAGGGCCCCCTCGGTCTCGCGGAACAGGTTCAGCGACCCGACGATGTTGTCGCGGAGGCGCAACGGGATCGCATGGACGCCGATGTACCCGCTCTCGTTCGCGGCCTCCGCGAACCTCGGCCAGTAGGCGTGGAGCTTGGCAGCCGTCTCCACCGTCACCAGGTCGCCCGAGGTGACTGCGGCGATGCACGGGCCCTCACCCGCGTTCAACTGGAGGAGCCCGAAGAAGCTGCTGCGCTCGCTCGTGGAGGCGACGACGCGCAGGGTTCCGTCCCGGTCGGCCAGATGGATCGCACCGGCCGCGGCGTCGAACAGCTCCACCGCGCGATCGACGAGGATCTGCAGGAGCTCGACGACGTCGTAGTCGTCCACGAGGCTGTCCGTGAGCGTCACGAACGTCTCGATGAGTCGTGCTTCGCGTGCGTCGTCCATACCGGCGTCAGTCCTCATCTGTTGATCAGCGGATCCACGGTAACCGAGCGGACGGCCATCCGCATGGTCCGGTACGCTCTGGCGGATGCGGAATCTGGACTGGGACGGCCTGCGGAACGTCAGGGACCTCGGCGGCTTGCCGACACCCTGGTCGTCCACCGGCGCCACACGCCACGGGATGGTGGCGCGGGGTCCCCGACGCGAGCTGCTCACCGCGGAGGGATGGGACGCGGCGATGGCGTGGGGCCTGCGGTCCGTCGTCGACCTCCGCAGCGCCGATGAGACGGGTGCACGCGCGGCGGACCCGGACGTCCGTCCTCCGGTGGACCTCACGATCACCCTGGCGCCGACCGAGGATCAGACCCGTGCGGAGTTCCGCGAGGTGTGCCTCCCGATCCTCGACTCACCGGAGTACTGGCAACACAACGTGCGTATCCTGCCGGAGCTGGTCCGCGGCGCTCTCGAGGCGATCGCCTCATCCCAACCCGGCGTCCTGGTCCACTGCGCCGCAGGCCGTGACCGCACCGGCCTGGTCAGCGCGCTGCTCCTCGCCAATGCCGGCGTCACCGAGGACGCGATCGTCGACGATTACGCCGACTCGGTGCGCGCGATGGCGGGGACGGCGCCTCACGGCGGCCCGACCCACGATCGCCAGGCATCGTGGACGCCGGAACAGGTCGACGCCTTCCTCGCGGAGGTGACGCCGCACGTCCACGCTTTCGTCGCCGACGCGGACGGCGTCTTCGACACCCTGTGGGTCGACGCCGAGACTCGCACCGGCTTGCGTCGTCTGCTCCTGCCGTGACGGCACCAGGCCGGCTCGGATGCCGTCCTGCTACGGTCCTAGCGGATCGTCATCCGCTCCCGTCAGTCACCTCACCATCGGAACAGGAACTTCACCCGTGCAGAAGATCGCCGTCGTCATCGTCGTCCTCCTCGTCCTCTGGGCGGCCCTCTCCATCGCCGGATTCGTGCTGAAGGGCCTGTTCTGGCTCGGGATCGTCGGCCTCGTCCTCATCGTCGGCACCATCGCGGTCGGCGCGGTGCAGCGCTCGCTGAACAACCGCCGCTAGGCCCGGCACACCGGATCGGTCTCCGGCCCAGCCGCCACGACCACTACCGCGGCAGCGCTGCGAACCGCTCCGTCTTGTCCGTCGGGCCGAGGACGAGGAGCCGCTGGCCGGCGGTGAGGACCGTGTCGCCGGTCGCGTAGGTCCACCGGTCGTCCTGGCGGACGGCGACGACGGTCACGCTGAACCGGTCGCGGATGCGCGCGGCGGTCAGCGTCTGCCCGACGACCTCTGCCGGAGCGGTCGTCTTGGCCATGACGAAGTCCTTCTCCACCGCGAGGAAGTCGAGCATCCCGCCGCCGCGGACGAGGTGCGCCACGCGACGCCCCATGTCGGACTCCGGGTAGACGACGTGCTCGACCCCGATCTGCTCGAGGATCAGGCCGTGCTGCTCGCTGACGGCCTTCGCCCAGATGTTCGTGGTGCCGCGGCGCTTGAGGAGCGACGCGGTCAGGATGCTCGCCTGCAGGTCGGTGCCGATGGCGATCACGACGCGGTCGAACTCGTCGATGCCGAGCTGGTCGAACACGCCGTCACGGGTGGTGTCGGCACGCACCACGTGGGTGAGGACGCCGTTGAGCGACTGGACGATGTCCTCGTCCGTGTCGATCCCGAGGACCTCGGTGCCCGAGTCGACGAGCTCGACGGCGAGGGCACGCCCGAACCGGCCGAGGCCGATGACGACGACGGACTCGACGCCACGCTGACGCTTGTTGCTGAACGGTCTAGCCAATGATCGGACGCTCCTTCGGGAGTTCATACAGACGGTTCTCGGTCCGGAGCGCGAGCGCGGAACCGAGGGCGATGGGGCCGATGCGGCCGACGAACATGAGGACCACCAGGATCAGCTGCGCGGCGACCGGGAGAGAGGCGGTGATGCCGGTGGAGAGCCCGACCGTCGCGTACGCGGAGATGACCTCGAACAGGACGCGGTCGAGGCTGTAGTCGGTCATCAGCATGATCGCGGCCGTTGCGCCGACGACGAGGCCGACGGACAGGAGCGCGACGGTGATGGCCTCCCGGTGCGTCGACCGCGGGAGACGCTTGCCGAACATGTTCACCGCCGCACCGCCGCGCAGCTCGGTGACGATGATGAAGAACAGCACCGCGAAGGTGGTGATCTTGAGTCCGCCGGCGGTGCTCGCCGGGCCACCGCCGATGAACATGAGGATGTCGGTGACGAGCCACGTCACCGGGTGCATCTGGCTCACGTCGAGGTTGTTGAACCCGGCGGTGCGGGGGAGGACGCCGGCGGTGAACCCCGCGAGCAGTCGGTCGACCGGGGCGAGGGTGCCGAGCGTCGCCGGGTTCGACCACTCCAGTGCGGTGATGAAGCCGCAGCCGACGACGAGAAGGATCAGGGTGCCGACGACGACGGTCATGGTGTTGAGCGTCCACCGTGATGGCGTCCTGAACCGTCGGCGAAGCTCCAGGATCACACCGAAGCCGAGCCCGCCGAGGATGACCGCCGCGCAGATCGTCAGGGAGATCCACGGGTCGGTCGCGTACCCCATGATGCTGTCGCTGAACAGGGCGAAGCCGGCGTTGTTGAATGCCGACACCGCGTGGAACACGCCGAACCAGATCGCGTCGCCTGGTGCCCAGCCGTAACCGATCATCCACCGCAAGGCGAGGATGGTGGCGCAGAGGACCTCGACCCCGAGTGCGATGAGGATGACCCCGCGCAGAACCCGGCGGACGTCGCCGATCGCGAGCGTGTGGGTCTCGCTGACCGCGGTGAGGCGCGTCCGCAGGCCCAACCGCCGGGCTACGAGCAGGCCGAGGAGCGTCGCGAACGACATCACCCCGATGCCGCCGATCTGGACGAGTGTGAGGATGACGGCGTGCCCGAACGGCGTCCAGAACACCGGGGTGTCGACGATGATGTGTCCGGTGACACAGATGGCGCTCGTCGCGGTGAACAGCGCCTCGATGAGGTTCGCGCCGCCCGGGCCGGTCTTCGAGATGGGAAGCATCAGGAGCAGGGTGCCGACGAGGGTCGCAGCCCCGAACGCGATCGAGATGACCTGGACGGGACGCGCGGCGGCGAGTTGCCCACGGCGGCGGGCTCTGCCGCCGGCCGACCTCGATCCGTCTCTCGCCACCCGAGAACCATAGCGGCCAGTGCGGCTCGTCGGTGATGCGGACCGATGTCGCGCGTGCTCCGGATGACGATGCGGTCATCAGTACAGATGTTTGGAGCGCTCGGCTATCCACAGAGCGCAACGGGCCACGCGACACCCGGCTCCGTGATTACGCTGATGCCCGACAGGACCCTTTCGCCCTGTCGGGGTTCCCGGCCGGCTTCCCCTCGATTCCGGCCGGGACCCACTTCACCGCCAGGCGGACGTCAGGCTCAGTCGGCGTGATCGGCGCTCGCCGCGAGCAATCCGCTCGCTCCGGCGACCATCGCGGCCTCGGTCCGGGTCGCCGCTCCGAGCTTCCGCAGGATGGCGGACACATGGACGCTCGCGGTCTTCGCGCTGATGAACAGGCGCTCGCCGATCTGTCGATTGCTGAGGCCCTCCGCGATGAGCTGCAGCACCTGGCGCTC
The DNA here is from genome assembly GCF_050031945.1 of Plantibacter sp. 2H11-2. Classification (NCBI taxonomy): domain Bacteria; kingdom Bacillati; phylum Actinomycetota; class Actinomycetes; order Micrococcales; family Microbacteriaceae; genus Plantibacter; species Plantibacter sp. 2H11-2. The sequence goes on from NZ_JBNBBL010000004.1 coordinate 63,304, forward strand.
CCGGGCGGTCAACTCGATGGAGCCGCTCGTGCCACGCGCTCGGGGGCGGCCGTCGAGGTTCAGCGACGCTCGCTCCGCCAACGCCCGCGCACCGTCGAGCACGAGGCCGGCACCGAGCGTCGTCGCCTCGGCGACCGCGACGACGAGCGTGTCCTGTGCGCCGGCACGATCGCCGGCGGCCACCTGCGCCTCCGCGAGCCGGAGTGCGGCGTAGGGCGCGAGCACGGCCGGTGCGAACGGTCGCTCGGCCATCGCACGAGCCGTCTCCCACGCGCCGACGTCGTCACCGGTGCCGTCCGGTCCGCCGAGTTCGGCGTCGACCAGCGCGCTCCACAGCGGTGCGGTCGGCCAGAACCCCTCCTCGGCGAGCAGCGCCCGCCAGCGTTCCTCCAGCTGCCGGAGCTGATCGTCGTCGACGCCCGCGAACGGGCCGGACTCCACGTCGAGTGTGCCGGTGGCCAGCGCGACACGGACCCGGGCCAGGACGCGTGCCGCGTCCGCGAGCGCCGGCAGGTCGTACGCCGGCATCGGGCGGTGGTCCGGTGCTTCGAACACGCCGACCCCCGCCGGCGACCAGGCCCCGGCGAGGTCGCCGGCCGCCAAACCGACCTGCATCACGACGCGGGCGACACCGAACCTCGTCTGCACCTCCAGGCCGGACAGGGAGAGCATCCCTTTCCGCCACCGGCGGTACATGGTCGCCGCACTCTCGGTGTCGCCCCGCCAGAGGGTGAGCAGGATCAGCGACTGGCGGAGGTACACCGAGAACGCGAGGGGCGGCTGCAGTGCCAGGGCCCGATGCACACGCTCCTCCGCTTCGTCCCAGCGTCCGAGCGCCACCAGCGGGTCGACCGCGTTCGACGACAGGATGAGGCCCGAGCTGCGCTCGACACCCAGCTCCTTCGCCCGCTCGACGCCTTCCAATGCCGACGCGAGCGCCTCCTCGTACGATCCGAGGAGGTTCGCCATGTCCGAGGCGTTCACCCGGTAGCGGAGCAACGCACTGCCGTCGCCGTCGGCCAGTGGCTCCGCCGTCGCGAGGAGCGCCCGCCCGGCTTCCAGCTCGCCGTGGTGGATCCGCGCGATGCCGCCGATGTTCGCCGCGACCGAGGCGTTCCGCGCCGAACCGGTCCGCGCCGCGTCCCGGGCCGCCTCGTCGGCGTACTCGATGGCCCGCTCCAGCCGCCCGATGATCATGTGCCGCGCGCCGAGACTCGTCAGCAGCACACCGCGCAGATCGCCAGGGGTGCCTGGCGGGACCCGGTCGAGCGCCTGCTCCAGGAGATCGACCGAGCCCGGCCGACCGAGGTTGGCGAGGTAGAAGGCCTTGTCACGGAGGAGCTTGGCCTGGTCGAGGTCGTCGCGGTCCTCGGGCGTCGCGAGCACCTCGTCGACCATGGCGATCGCCCGGTCCGTCCAGCCGGCGTTCCGCAACGCGCTCGCCGTCCGTCGCATGAGCTCCGAACGCGAGCGGCCGACGAGTGCCGCGGCATCGGGGACCTGGTCCCAGATCTCCAGGAGACGCTCGCCGAGCTGCGACTCCGTGCTGTACGCGTATGCCGCGTGCGCCTGCTCCATGGCGCGGACGGTCGCGGGGAAGGCCCGTCCGAAATCGCGAGCGAGCATCCAGTGGTGCGACACCGCGGCAGCGACCGGCTCACCACCGACGCCTGCCTCCAGTGCCTCGGCGAACCCCGCATGGAACCGGCTCCGTTCGCCGGGCAGCAGATCGTCGTGGATCGCCTCCCGGACCAGTGCGTGCCGGAACTCGTACGTGGTCGCATCAGCGACGAGGACGTTCGACCCGATCGCCTCCCGCACACCGGTGTCGAGGGAATCGTGGTCTCCGGTGAACACCCGCTCCAGGAGGGCGTGCTCGACGCAGACGCCACCGGCCGAGATCACGCGGAGCAGCTGTTGGGTCGCGGGCGCGAGTCGCTCGTAGCGTGCGAGCAGGAGTTCGCGGAGCGTGTCCGGGAGCTCGTCGCCATCGCCGTCGCGGTCCTGGTCGAGCCCGAGCAGCTCCTCGACGAAGAACGGGACGCCCTCGCTCCGCGCGTACACGCTGTCGATCGAGACCGTGTCGAGCGACGTGCCACGGATGGCGATCGCCTGGCGGAGCACGTCGCTGCGGCTCAACCGCTCGAGACTGTGCCGCTCGACGCGCCTCGTGCGGTCGAGCTCGGCGAGGAACCCACGCAACGGGTGTCCGCGGGAGACGTCCTCGCTCCGGAAGGTGAGCACGATCATCACGCGATCGCAGGTGAGCGCGCGGACGAGGAACGCGAGCAGGCTGAGCGTCGCGCCGTCTGCCCAGTGGACGTCCTCGACGACGACCACGACCGGCCGGTCGCGGGAGAGCGCTTCGAACAGCACGGCGACGGTCTCGTGGAGCCGCCCGACGCCGCCCTCCCGCTGATCCTCCGCATCGGGACCGAGTGTCGGCAGCAGCGTCGCGAGGGAGGCCTTGCCCGGGCCCGCAGCCTCCAGCACCGCGTCGCGCCCGCGCTGCGCGACGAGGTCCTTCATGAGGCCGAGGACCGGTGCGTAGGGCGCGGCGACGTCACCGAGGTCCACGCACTGGCCCCTGATGACGAGCGCCGACGACCGGACCGACCGCGCGAACTCGGTGAGCAGGCGCGTCTTGCCGATACCGGCCTCGCCGCTCAGGACCACACTGCGTGACTCGCCGGCGGCGACGGCGTCGAACACGGCCTGCAGCGCTCTGAGGTCGGAGGCGCGCCCGATCATCGTCGGGCTGGTGGTGGGCAGGCTCACCACTCCATGGTCCCACCCTCGTCGGAGTCGGCCGCGGCCTCCGCAATTCGCCCCTGCTCCTCGAGTCGTCGTTCCCGGCGGCGACGCTCCCGCTCGAGATCCCGCTGGAGTTCCTGCTCGATGAACCGTCTCGTCTCGACGGATGTGAACGGGCTGTGACTGGCGCTCGTGATCAACATGGTTCCTCCGCTGCGCACGGTGCTGGTGTCCGTGCTCGACCACTCACGTTCCTCGCTGAGGCCCGATGCCTACCTCGGGCATCTGCCCTAGTTCCGTCGGAAGCGCGTCGCTGTGGAGCCGTAAGACGGGTTCGCACCGCTCGATGGCGTGCGGTTGCCGTTCGCGCACCATGACCTCATTGAGGACATCACGATGGAGCGCACCGCGCTGTCCGGGGGCGGTTTCGTCGACCTGGACGTTGTCGGCGAGTACTTCGCGAGCGTCTTCGTGAGCCCTGGGACGTCCATCTACTTCACGACCAACGACGTGTCCGAGTCGACGCACGTCGACCTCAGCCCCACGGAAGCGGTCGACTGGGAACTGGGGTTCTACGGCCGGTGATCCAGCGGAGCGGTCGTGCCCGGTCGGTCGATCGTCGGACGGGGGAGTCCTCAGTTCGCGTTCGCCCGCAGGTAGGTCTCGAGGTCCATCGGTGGGACACCGGTGACGTCCTCGATCGCTGGACTGACCTCGGCCATCACACCACTGGCGATGGCTGTATAGGTGCTCACCCAGGCGTCGACCTCCCAGTCGGGTGCGCCGTAGGAGGCTCGCGACGCGTAGGCCTCCTCGATCGTCTCGTCGTGGAAGGTGACCTCGCGGTCGCGCACCCGGCTGATCGTCGCGGCGACCTCGGCCATCGAGAGCGCCTCCGGTCCGGTGAGGTCGTAGGTGCGACCGGCGTGGGACGCCGGGTCGACGAGGATCGCCGCGGCGGTCCGCGCGATGTCGGCGCGTGCCACGAAGGAGGCGCGACCGTCCCCGGCCGGCCCGCGGATGACGCCGTCCTCACCCACGAGGGCCTCCATGAAGTCCAGGTAGAAGCCGTCGCGCAGGAACGTCCACCGCATGCCCGACGCTCGGATGTGCTCCTCGGTCGCATGGTGGTCGCGCGCCAGCGTGAACACGGCATCCGGTGCCGCCGCAGCGAACGAGGTGTACACGAGGTGCTGCACGCCGGCGGCGGAGGCCGCATCGATGAACGACCGGTGCTGGTCGACCCGGTCGGCGCTCTCGGCCGCCGACACCATGAACAGGGTGTCGACGCCCTCGAGCGCCGCGCGGGCAGCGTCCTGGTCCGTGTAGCTGAACGGGTGCACGGTGCTCTGCGGGTGCTGCAGCGCCTTCGCCGGGGTGCGCACCAGCAGACGCTGCGGGATCCCGCGAGCGGCGAGATCGTGCGCCACCAGGCCGCCGAGCACACCGGTCGATCCGGTGACGGCGATGGGTCGGGGTGTGCTCGGGTTCACGGGGGTTCCTCTCAGGGGCGGACGCGGACGGCGCGTCCCTCGATCGAGACGACGTCGTCGATCTGGAGCTGGCGACCACGTCGGAGGTCGACTTCGCCGTTGACGCTCACCACGCCGTCCGCGATGGCAGCCTTCACGTCGCCGCCGGAGTCGAGCAGACCGGCGAACTTCAGGAACTGCCCGAGTCGGATCGAGTCGCCGCCGATCGGGACGTCGGTGATGTGTGCCGGGTTCGTCATCCCCGAATGCTAACAAGGATGGGTTCGCTGGACTCGGGGACAGCATGTGGTTGTACTCTCAGCGGTACCGGGCCATCGTGGCTCGCAAAGGAGCAACACCATGGGCGAGAAGTCCGCACGGAAAGAAGGCGGCAAGACCGCACCCGCGAAGACGCTGAAGGAGAAGCGCACCGCGAAGGCCGACAAGAAGGCCGGCAATGCGCGTTCGGAGAACACCGACGCGGTCACGCGGGTCAAGAACCGCTAGTCCTGATCAGCGGCCCATCGTGGTCGGTGATGCGCTCAGGCGTCTGTCCCCTCACGGAGACGGGCGCCTGTTCTGGTCTTCAGGCGTCTCCGTGACGAGCCGTCCCGCTATCGTCGTGGCATGTCCGACCTCAGCCCCGGCGACGACGCGCTCGAGCTCGCCCGCCTGCTCATCTCGATCGACTCCGTCAGTCCGACTCTTGTCCCAGGGGCTCCCGGTGAAGGACGGATCGCGGCGGTGATCGCGCAGCGACTCGAGGGCGCCGGCTTCGTGGTCGACCTCGTGCCCGCGCCGGAGGACGCTCGCCGCGTCAGCGTCGTGGCCGTGCACGCGGGATCGCAGCCTGGTCGGACGGTCGTGTTCAACGGCCATCTCGACACCGTGGGCGTCGAGGGCATGGTCGACCCCTTCAACCCGCGGATCGCGGACGGCAAGCTCTTCGGGCGCGGCGCCAGCGACATGAAGTCCGGCCTGGCGGGGTTGACCGTCGCCGCGGAGCGACTCGCCGCGGCGGACCACCCCGGCACGGTCGTCTTCACCGGTGTCGCCGATGAAGAAGACGCGAGCGTGGGGGCCGCAGCCGTTCTCCGACACCTCGCTGTTCGTGGTGTGACGGCGGACGTGTGCCTCATCGCCGAGCCCACCTGGCTGGACCGCGTAGCGGCGCACCGGGGGTACGCAGTCGTCGAGGTGACGCTGCAGGGGACGGCCGCGCACTCGTCACAGCCCGGTCTGGCCGTCGATGCGATCCGCGCCCTCGGCGCGCTGCTGCAGGAGGTGGAGCGGGCCGACGACGAGCTCCATCGGCGAGCGGCCCACCCGTTGCTCGACCACGGTTCGTTCACCACGACGGTGGTGCGGGCGGGGAGTGCTCCGTTCACGATCGCCGCCGACGCGACCCTCGTCATCGAGCGACGCATCCTGCCGAGTGAACGCGCTGAGGACGCCCTCGTCGAGGTCCAGACGATGCTCGACGCGGTCGCCGCGAGGACGCCTGGTCTCCGGGTGGAAGCGCGACTGACCCATCAGCGCGAAGCATGGGAGGCGGACACGCAAGGGCCGGCTGCGCGGTTCGCCGAGATCCTCGCCGCCGAGCTCTCCCGGGACGTCGAGGCCGCACCGGCGGCGGTCGGCGCGCCATATTGGATGGAGTCGGCGCTCTGGCAGGCCGCCGGGATCCCGACCGTCGTGTGCGGCCCAGCGGGTGGCGGACTGCACGCCGTCGAGGAATGGGTGGACATCGACCAGCTCCGGCGGTTCCCGGAGGCGGTCATCGCCGCGACGATCGACTCGCTGTCCGAATCGAGCGAGGCATGACGCCCGGGGGACCCGACCGCGTCGCAGTGATCGGGCCGGGCGCGATCGGCACCGTGGTCGCGGCAGCGCTCCACGAACAGGGACGGACCCCGTTCATCGCGGGGCGGTCGAAACGGCCGGAACTCCAGCTCCAGGTCGACGACGAGACGCTGACGGTCCCCGGGCCGGTCCACACCGATCCGGCGGAGTCTCCGGGCACCGCGGACCTCGTCTTCCTGGCGGTCAAGGCGACCCAGACGGCCGCCGCTGCGGACTGGCTCGCCGCGCTGTGCGGCCCGGAGACGGTCGTATGCGTCCTGCAGAACGGCGTCGAGCAGCGCGAGATGGTGGAGCCACTCGTCCGAGCGGGAACGGTCGTCCCCGCGGTCGTGTGGTTCCCGGCCACCCGCGAGCCCGGCGGCCCGGTCACCCTGCTGAGCCCGCCGCGCCTGTCCCTGCCGGAGGCACCCAGCGCCATCGTCGTCGAGGACGCGCTGCGCGGCTCCCGCTGCACCGTCGAGGTCTCGACCGATTTCACGACCCTCGCCTGGCGCAAGCTCCTGCAGAACGCCGCCGCCGGACTCATGGCGTTGACCGGACGCCGATCCGGCATGTACCGCCGAGACGACGTCGCCCGCTTGGCGCTCGACTACCTGCAGGAGTGCGCTGCCGTCGCGCGGGCCGAGGGTGCGCGGCTGGACGATGACGAACCTCAGCGGCTCCTGGACCAGTTCCGAGCCGCCCCGGTCGACCGCGGGACGTCGATCCTCGCCGACCGCGAACAGGGGCAACCGCTCGAATGGGATGTCCGCAACGCGGTGATCCAACGGCGGGGGAGCGTGCACGGCATCCCCACGCCGATCAGCGACGTCATCGTGCCGTTGCTCGCCGCGGCGAGCGATGGACCCGGCTGAACCGCCAGCGGTGGTGGGATCGAGCGCTTCGATAAGGTCGAAAGCATGCTTCGTCTGATCGCCTTCGCGGCTCTCGGTGCTCTGCTCGGCGGCGTCATCGTGATCACCGTCGGTCCGCCCGACGTCGGGTACGCAGTCGCCGGTGTCGCACTCCCCGTCTTCATCATGACCTCGGTGCTCACGCTCGTGGCCCGGTCGGTGGGTAACGCCGTCGGTGCTTCGCCTCAGGCCGTCCAGCAGGCCAAGGACGCTCGTCGGCTCGGGGTCGCCCGCGTCGATGCGCTCCGTCAGACCGGCACCCAGATCAACGACCAGCCGCTGTGCGAACTCGACCTGACCGTCCAGCCGCTTCACGGAGCGGCGTTCGCGAGCACGATGCGCACCGTCGTCCCGCTGACCGCCATCCCGATGTTCCAGCCGGGCACCGAGCGCGATGTCGCGATCCTGCTCGACGGCGGCCCCGAGGTCGCCTTCATCGACGCCGGCGAGCTCGCTCCGGCGGAGCGGTCACGCCTCCGTGTGCCGCCACGCGGATCAGTTCCGTTCCTCCCCGTCGAGCCGCACCGGCGCATCGTCGACGGACGGCGACGCGGACCGTTGCTCGGCGTCGGCCGGGCCGGTCGTCCCGGCCGCTTCGCCCTGTTCGCGATCGTCGCCATCGCGGCAGCGGCCATCGTGGTCGTGCCGTACCACCAGTCCGTCGCGCAGGCGATCGCTGCCCTCGAGGACGGACGCCTCCGACCCGACCTCCGTCGCCCGGGGGCGCTCGCGGAGGCGCAGCGCGCGCTCCAGGAAGCGATCGGTCATGACCGTGTGGTGTCGATCACGGTCGCCGCCGATTTCGTCATCGTCCAGGCGCCGCTCACCGTGGGGGACACGAAGACCGATCGGTGGGAGTACCGGTATGGCCAGGTCACCAACGACGGCGCGGCGAGCATCCAACCCGAATCGGCGGCTGAGCAGTTCTCCTGGTCGGACGTCGCGCTCGACCGCGTCTGGGCGTTGATGCAGGACGGCGCAGAGCAGGTCGGCCTGCCCGTGGGTGACGCGCTCGCATACGTCGTCCGGTCGACCGACACCGACGTCGACAGCCCCACGTTCGCCCGTTCGGCCGGACCGCCGCAGATCACCTTCAGTGTCGGGGACGACTACGGTTCCACCTCGTTCGTCGCCGATGCGGACGGCTCGGGCCTCACCGCGCGGTGAGCGGCATACTGTCCTCATGAACGGTGCACCGCAGTCCTTCCCGCCACTCGTCGTCGGCTCCGACCCGGTGCGTACGGAGCGGGTGACCCGCCCGGCGTTCGTCTTCACCCTGATCGGAGCGGCACTGATCCCGGTGCTCGGGATGCTCCTCGCCGTGCTGACCACGACGTCCGGCGGATTCGCCCTCGGCATGCTGTCCGGACTGTCCTTCAGCGTCATCTCCTGGCTCATGCTGTTCGCGGTGGTGCAGTTCGCGACGGTCCGTGGAGCGCAGTCAGTGGCTCGCACGGTACTGACGCTCGACGCCGACGGCCTTCGTGGGAGCATCCCGCAAGGAGAGGTCTTCCTCCCGTGGGGAGCGATCGAGCGCATCTCGGTACGCTCACGCGGCAAGTGGCGGATCCTGACCTTCCACCTCGTCCCCGGTCTGACCGCGCAGTCTCCGGGCGTCTCGACGACCCTCCCGCCGAGGTCCTTCGCCGCGCTCGGCAAGCTCGGTTTCCAGGTCGGCGAAGTGGCGATCGACACACCCGTCGACACCGTCCTCGCCGCGACGAACGCGTTCACTGGAGGCCGTCTGCGCTGAGCCATGGTCGACGGGTCTGTCGGATGGTCTGGCACGATCGGATGTATGGACTCCGCACACGCCGCCAGCCCGGTCGCCGCCCCCGACGTCGATGCCGCGAGGACGATGTGGCAGGCGTATGCCGAGCATCGCGGCGGCGCGGGACTGGACGACGCCGACTACACGGTCGAGCACTTCGGCGACACGGCCGGGCTGGCCGACGAACTGCTCGACATCGTCCTGACCGGGCGGAAGCGGGCCACCGCCGAACTCGTCTCGGAGTTCGCGCACCGCGGGGACCCGCTACCGCGGATCGGGTCGCACTGGATCGCGTGCGACAGTACCGGGGCCCCGCGGATCATCATCCGCAGCACCGCGCTGCGCATCGGACCGTTCGCGAGTGCAGACGCCGCGTTCGCGTTCGCCGAAGGTGAGGACGACCGCACGCTCGAGAGCTGGCAGCGCGAACACCGACGCTACTGGGAGCGGACCAGCGCGGCCCGGGGTGCGGCGTGGTCGGAGTCCGAGGACATCGTCTTCGAGTACTTCGCCGTGGTGTGGCCGCCGGAGCACGCCGACTGACACGTTCCGGTCAGACCGGTTCCGTAGACTCCCCGCATGCCGATGTCCGACTACGTCGCCTCGATCCGCGCCCACATCGGGACCGGGTTCCTCATGCTCCCCGGGGTCACCGCGGTGATCAGGGACGGGGACCGGTTCCTCCTCGGTCGCCATCACCACTCCGGCCTCTGGAGTCTGATCGGCGGCGGTGTCGAGCCGGGTGAGGAGCCCGCCGACGCACTGCTCCGCGAGGTCCTCGAGGAGACCGGTGCCCGGGTCCGCATCCGCGGCATCGTCGGGGTGTACGGCGGTGAACCGATGATGGTGCGCTACCCGAACGGCGACCACGTCGGGTACGTCACCACCGCCTACGACTGCGAGCTCCTCAGTGAGGCGACCGCAGATCCCGAGGAACTTCTCGAACTCGGTTGGTTCGCTCGGGACGAGATCCCGACCCTGCCGCGACGCGATTGGATCGATCGCGTCATCGGCGACGCCCCTGGACATGAGTCGGCGGGTAGCGAGGAACGGGTCGGGTCGTGATCAGCGTCGTCCTGTTCGACCTCGACGGCGTGATCCGACACTTCGATCCGGCACCGGTTTCCGACATCGAGGTCAGGTACGGGCTGCAGCCCGGTGCGCTCGCCGGGATCGCCTTCGCGGCGCCGCTCATCGACGAGGTCACCACCGGCCGGATCACGAGAGTCGAATGGGTCAGCCGGATCGGACACCTCGTCGGTGACCAGGCGGCAGCTGAGGAATGGGGTGCTCAGACGTGGTCGGTCGACGACGCGCTACTGGACCTGTCCGATGAGATCCGCGCCGCCGGGCTGAGGACGGCGGTGCTCACGAACGGCACGGACACCATCGCTGCGGAGCTGGCGACGTCCGGCATCGCCGACCACTTCGACGCGATCTTCAACTCGGCGGACATCGGCTTCGCGAAACCCGACGTCCGAGCGTTCCAGCACGTGCTCGATGCGCTGCAGGTGCGGGGCGAGGACGTGTTCTTCACCGATGACTCGGCAGCGAAGCTCGCCGGAGCAGCACGCATGTCGATGTCCACGCACCGGTTCACGACGGTCGACGACCTTCGGGGTCGTCTGCACGCCGCGGGAGTACCGGTTCGCGGTGCGCAGGCGCCCGAGCGCTCAGGCAGAGGCGAGTTCCCTGGCCGTGAGGACACCGGTCTCGAGGGCTGAGAGCGCCACGACCTTGTAGCCCTCGGAATCGAAGAAGATGGTGACGCGATCCGGCTCGCCACCCATCACGGTGCCGGGACCGAACTCCTCGTGGTGCACCGCCTGGTCGACGCGCAAGGGGGAGGCGTCGCTGGCGCTGTCCGTCCCGGCGTGCTGCTGTGCCCGCTCCTGCTCCTGATGCGCTTCGTGCCGTTCGCAGCCGTCGCAGTTCCCGCACCACTCCGGGGCCTCGACACCGAAGTACTCCAGCAGGACCCGCCGACGGCAGTGCGACGTCTCGGCGTAGGCGCGCATCATGGCCAGCCGCGACTCCGCGATGCGTTCCCGCGACGCGAGCGTCTCGCGGACGGCGGCGACGGCTCGCTTGGGACCGACCTCCTGGACGGCCCGGATGCCGTCCACCGTGTCGACCAGCCGTGCGTCGGCGAGGTCGTTGACGAGCCTCGCGACGCTCCGTTGCGGCTGGTTGACCTTCGTCGCGAGATCGCCGACCGACAGGCCGGGCGTCGAACGGACGGCCCGCCAGACGGCGCGCAGTGCGGATTCCGACACCGAACGCTTGGTGAAGAAGCGCCGGAGACCGAGATCCTCCGCGCGGTAGTGGAGCGCGGTGGTGGCCGGTTCGCCGTCCCGCCCCGCACGACCGACCTCCTGATAGTAGGCGTCGAGCGATTCGGAGGTCGTGGCGTGCAGGACGAAGCGGACGTCTGCGCGGTCGATCCCCATGCCGAACGCCGAGGTGGCGACGACGACGTCGAGTTCGCCGGCGCGCCAGCGGTCGTGGACGGCGCGACGCTCCTTCGACGACAGGCCCGCGTGGTACGCGGCCACCTGTCGTCCGTCGGCGGCGATCTCCTCCGCATATCGGGTCGTCTCGGCTCTCGTGGCCACGTAGACCAACCCGGGTGCGGTCCAGCTGCGAGCCTCGTCGACGACCGCTGCCCGTTTCTCCGCTTCGCTCTCGTGGCGGCGCACGAGGAGCCGGATCTCCGGTCGGTCGACGCCGTGGACCTGGACGTCCGGGTCGTGCATGCGCAACCGTTCGATGATCTCCGAGCGGACGGGCCCGGAGGCGGTGGCCGTCATGGCGAGGACGGGCGGGTCGCCGAGGTCGTGACGGACGTCGGCCAAGCGGAGGTAGTCGGGCCGGAAATCGGTCCCCCACGAGGACACGCAGTGCGCCTCGTCGACGACCATCAGGGACACGCCGGCCACCCGGAGTCGAGCGACGGTCTCCTCGTTCGCGAGCTGCTCCGGAGCCAGCAACACGTAGACCGGGCCGCCCTGAGCGATGAGGTCCCATGCCGCGGCGACGGCGGCCGTCCCGAGCGAGGCGTTGAGCGCGACGGCCGGCGGTGCGTCCGGTGCGTCGGCGATCGAGGCGATCTGGTCGGCCTGCAGGGCGACCAGCGGTGAGATCACCAGGGTCACGCCGCCGCGCTGGGCGCCTGCGACCTGGTAGACGGCCGACTTCCCGCCGCCGGTGGCGAGGACCAGGAGCGTGTCCCGGCCGGCGACGGCCGACTGGATCGCCTCGCGCTGTCCCGGCAGGAACGTGTCCCACCCGAAGTCCTCGCGGGCGATGCGGGCGAGGGAAGCGGCGGACGAGCGAGAAGAACCCATGTCGGCGACGCTACCTCCGCGCACCGACGTGCAATTGACTCTTGACGACCGTGCCTGGCTCTGCAACAGCGATCCGTCGAACGCTGTCGGTGGCCTCGTCTACCGTGGGATCCGGTCGACGTCGCATCCTGAGCAGACAGTCCTCGGGCCTCACCGGTGAGGCTTGAGCGAGACATCTTCGCGACGTCGGCCCACCCCGGCGTGGCGATCAGTGCGGCATGATGCCGTAGAGCACGTGGTCGTCGAGGTACTGCCAGACGGTCCCGGTCTCGGCGAATCCCGCGCTGCGGAGCGTCTCGAGGTGGAAGCCGAGGGTGACCTTCGGCGGAGCCTGGTGGATCGACTCGCCCCAGACCTCGTCGCGTCGGCGGAGCGCGTCGGCGTAGCGCGGCGTGGCCGCAACCGCGTCCCACCAGTCGTCCCACGTGTCGGTGTCGCCCGAGAAGGTCTCCTGCTGCATCGCTTCGTCGTCGGCGCGGGCGATCCCGGCCAGGGTCGGTTCGTGGTGTCCGCCGTACAAGAGGTGATCGCCGTTCAGGACGATGCCGCCCGGCCGGATGAGTGCGGGCAGCGCCCGGTAGACCTCAACGAGCTCGGCGGGCTGCAACCAGTGCAGCGCGGTCGACGAGACCACGGCGTCGAATGGTCCGTCGCCGATCTGCGGATGCGTGATCCAGTCGCTCAGGGACAGGTCGACCTCGGCGATCGAGAGCCGCGGGTCAGCGGTCGCGAGGTCGGCGGCGATGGCGAGGAGCACGGGGTCCTTGTCCGCGACGACCGCCTGACCGTTCGGGACGGTCGCGAGGACGTGCTCGGCGAGGGAGCCCGTCCCGCCCGCGAGATCGAGGATGCGGGGCGCGGGCGAATCCGCGCAGATCGCCGCGACGACGCGCGCGATCGTGTCGAACCGCTCGGCTCGATGCCTGATGTAGCCGGTCTGCTGCGCATCCCAGCGCGATGCGAGGCTCCGAGCGGTCGCGAGCGTCGTCGCGTCGCCGGCTGAAGTGGATTCGGTCATGAGGACTCCTTGGTGTCGGGGCGGAGGTGTCGTTCGGGTGGCAGTGAGAATTCGAACCGCACCCGGCCGGCCGCGTCTTCGAGCCGCTGGGTGCTCACGTCGTAGACCCGGTCGATGAGGCCGGGATGCAGGACGTCGCGGGGCGGGCCTGCCCCGGCGACGCGGCCGTGGTGGAGGAGGACGAGGTGGTCGCAGACCCGTGCCGCGAGGTCGAGGTCGTGCAACACGACCACCACGGTGGGCGCGATCGTGCGCAGGAGTGCCACGACCTCCAGCCGATGTCTGAGGTCGAGGTGGTTCGTGGGTTCGTCGAGCAGGGCGTGCGGTGCGCGCTGCGCAAGCGCCCTGGCGAGTGCGACCCGCTGGAGCTCGCCGCCGGACAGGGTGGCCAGGCGGTCGAACGCGCGAGGGGTCAGCCCGACCGTGTCGATCGCACCGGCCACCTGCTCATCGTGCGCGGTGCCGCCGGCGCGCAGCACCCCTCGCTCGGCGAGACCACCCAACGACACCTCGTCGACGACGCGCAGCCCCGGGTCAGGGTCGATGCGTTGGCCGACCTCGGCGACCGTTCGGGCGATCCACCGTCGGCGCCGCGTACGGATGTCCTGACCGTCGACGGTGATGCGTCCGCTCACGACCGGGACGGCCCGCACCATCGCGCGCAGCAGCGTCGTCTTCCCGCCGCCGTTCGGCCCGACGATGCCGGTCACGCTGCCGGTCGGCGCGGTGAAGGAGACGGCGTCGAGCAGCGTTCGGCCGCCGGAGCGGACGGTCACCGCCGCGGCTTCGATCATCCCAGGCCGTCCAGGAGTCGGGCGAGCTCGCCGGGCCCCCGGACCGAAAGCACGCTCGGCGGATCCGTGTACGGGAAGCGGAGGGCCACGACTCGGTCTTCACGGACAGCACGCAGTCCGGAGACGCCCGGCGTGTTCAGGAAGGTGTCGATCGTGTCCTGCGGGTCGCCGCTCGAGTACAGCAGCACGATCGTGCCGGGATCGCGGGAGATGATGTCCTCCACGCTGGCATCGAAGACCCGCTGATCCGAGTCCGCGTACACGTTGGTGAGACCTGCGGCCGCGAAGACCGGGGTGACCATGCTCGGGCCGCCGTATGGTGACAGCACGGCGCCGCCGGACGAGACGTAGAGTGCCGCGGCCGTCCCCGCAGCGGGAGCAGATGACTGCACCGTCGCCTTCGCCGCGGCGATGGCTTGCTCTGCTTGGTCGCCAGCTCCGAGCAGACTTCCGAGTGACCGGACCTCGTTCCAGACCCGGTCGAAGGTCGCGGTCGTGCTGAGCTCCGGGTCCGGGTTCGAGCAGTACGCGGTGGGGGAGTAGACGGGGATTCCACTCGCCGCCAGGGCGTCGCGGTCCACGGCGTTCTCAGGGGCGATGACCAGATCAGGTGACGCGCCGAGGATGCTCTCCTGGGAGACGACCGAACCACCCGTCGCATTCTGCTCGGTGGTGAGCGGCGACAGGGCGTCGAGCGCGTAGTACGTGGCGTCCGCATACAGTCCGGGTTGCGGGGTCGCGGTGATGGCGACGATCCGGTCGACGGCTCTCAGCGCCTCCAGGTTGGGGAGCTCGTCGTCGTTCACGAGCACGATGCGTCGGGCGGGTGCTTCCAACGTGATCGTCGAACCGCAGTTCTCGATGGTGACCGGGAAGCCGGCGTCGCTCGGAGCGGGCGACGTCTCGGCGGCGGTGGTGGCCGTGCAGCCGCTCAGCAGGCCGAGCGCGAGCACGGGGACGGTCGCGGCGAGGAGCGCTCGCCGGAATCGGGGTGTGGTCATCGGTGTCTTCCGTTCTGATGGATGGGTGGGGAGCTCATGCCTCAGACCGGGCGCCTTGGCCCTGCCGGAGGAGCACGAGGAGGAACGGGGCGCCGAGGATCCCGGTGATCACGCCGACCGGGATCTCCTGCGGGGCGAACGCGGTTCGGGCGATGGTGTCGGCGACGACCAGGACGATGCCGCCGAGCAGAGCGGCGACCGGGATCACCGCCCGGTGGCGTCCGCCGACGAGTCTGCGCGCGAGATGCGGGATCACGAGACCGATGAAGCCGACCCCGCCGACGGCCGCGACCGTCACGCCGACCATCGCCGAGACGCCGACCATCAGTCCGATCCGAGCTCGCTCGGGATCGATCCCGACCGATCTGGCCGAGTCGTCGCCCGATGCGAGCGCGTCGGTCCACGGTGCGAGGACGATGAGGGCGCTGAGACCGATGGTCGCCGAGACGGCTGCGGCGAGGAGCGCGACCGGCTGCACCGACGCCAGCGACCCCAGGAGCCAGAACAGCACGGAGCGCGCCGCCTCCGGTGCGTCGCTGGAGAAGACGAGGAAGCTCGTGGTGGCGTTCAGTGCGTATCCGACAGCGAGCCCGGCGAGGACCAACCGCAGGGGCCCGCGGCGGTTCGCGACCCCGGCGAGCAGAACGACCAGCACCACCGCACCGATGGCCCCGGCCAGGGCGGCACCGGCGACCAGGAGTGCGCCGCCACCGCCGATGACGAGCACGACGAGGGCGACACCCGTCGAAGCGCCAGAGTTGAGCCCGAGCAGGTACGGGTCTGCGAGCGCATTGCGGACGAGGGCCTGCAGCATGACTCCGGCGACGGCGAGCACGGCGCCGGCGACGAGCCCCATGGCCACCCGCGGCGCTCTCGTGATCCAGACGATCTGATCGACCGAGTCCGGCCAGGGGCCGGGCGCGGCCCCGACGAGGTGCCGGGTGAGCACGCCGAGGACCGTCGCCGGGTCGATGGGGACTGGGCCGATCGCCACGGCGACCAGGATCGTCGCCACGGCGAGCAGGACCAGGCCGACGGTCATCGCCGCGTCATGCCGGCGGCCACGCCGGATGGACGCGACGACGACCTCGCTCAACCCTGACGCGCCTTGAAGCGCGGGTTGAGCTTGTTGATGACGAACACGCGACCGCGTCGACGCACCACTTGTGCGCCCGGCATCTTCTTGAGCGACTTCAACGAGTTCCGGACCTTCATGAACGCAGCCTCCGTATTGATAATGGTTATCAATACCATAGCGCGAGCAACGAACCGCTGTCACATCGGGCGGCCGCTCCGAGGTGTGCTCGCCCGACAGTGGGCGTGGTGCGCGGAACGACGGTGCCGCGGCCACGACCGCGATCACGACGATGATCGCCGTCGACCACGGTGCTGGTCCGCATGAGGCGTGGGTGGGTGGTGCGGTGGGGTTCGGATCCCGTGCACCGCGGGTGGTCCCGGCGCTGGTATCTTACGGATGGCGCCGACACCATCGGGGTATGACTCCGGATGCGGTGACGAGTGACGAGGTATCGATGCGAACGGTCGGCGTACTGGACAGTGACGACCGCGCCCGCGCGTCTGCCCTGTCCTGGCTCGGCTCCAACGCACCTGATCTGCAGGTGACGATCGCGGCGTCGTCCTGGGGCGAGATGCTCACGGACGACCGCTTCCCGCCGAGCGCGGTCGTCTTGTGCCCGCGAGCCGGGGACCGCGTCGACATCGCGTACAAGGCGCGTGTCTGCCGCATCCTCGACATCGACGTGGTCGTGCTCTCCGACGCTCCGCAGCAGGAGATCCGGTCGGGGCACCGGAGCGTCGGCGCCACGTTCGTCTCGACCGTCGAAGCGGCGGCGGGAGTGCTCCGCGCAGGAAGCTGACCCGCGCCCGCAGGCGGGCTCAGTCCGCGGTGTCGGTGAGGAGCGAGGACACGGAGGCCGCGATGCGGTCGGCCCCCTCGTGGTCTTCGGCCGTGATGGTGACCACAGCGTCGCCGGCGAAGACGACGAGCTGCCCATAGGCACCGTGGAGTCGCCAGGCCGCGCCCGGACCGTCCCATCCGGCGAGCGCATACCGCTCGTACCCGGCGCCGGTTCCGGAGGGCACCCAGTCGGCGTGCATGGCGTCGATCCACTCCGGTGACAGGAGTTGTTCGCCTGCCCACCGGCCGCGGTCGCGGATGAGTCGTCCGATTCGCGCGAGTTCCGTGGTGCTGAGCTGCAGCCCTCCGCCGGATGCGATGAATCCGCGGGGACACCGCTCCCAGGGCGCTTCGTGGATGCCGAGCGGTGCGAGGAGTCGCTGCTCGAGGTAGTCGCCGACGTCGCCGACCCGGGCCTCGAGCGCGCGCATCGCCGTGTAGGTGCTGGCGTTCGAGTACTGGAAGACGCGACCACGGGACGGCCTGCTCAGGAACTCGAGGGTCAGGTCCGGCCAGTCGGACAGCAGGGTCGGCGACCAGGGGAGGTCGACGCCGCTCGTCATGTTCAAGAGGCGCCGGAGGGTGACGTCGGCGGTGCCGTCGCCGAAGTCGGCTTCAGGGAACACGGCGCCCAGTGTGGTGTCCATCGCGATGAGTCCGTCGTCGATGGCGAGGCCGGCGGCGAGCACACACACGCCCTTCGCCGCGGAGTGGATGTCCTCACGGACGTCCTCGGTCCAGCGATGCCCAGCCTCGTCGTCACCGGCGAGCACGTGCAGGCCGTGCGCGCCGAAGCCCTGCTCGGCGACCTGCTGGACGATGCGGTCACGGAGGAGGGCTGCTCGGGTGGTGTCGGCTCGGATCGGGTCGGATCTGGTCACCGGTCCAGTCTGCCCGACGGGCGTCCCCGGCACCTACGCTGGAGACCTTGGTCCATTCGGGGAGGGATCGCATCATGCGTCGGACAATGCTCGGCCTCATCGGCATCGTCCTCGCCTGCGCGCTCGCAGGCTGTGGATCGTTGCAGATCAGGCCGGACTACGACACCACGAAGTCGGAGGCGCTCTCGCTCCGTGCCGAGTTCGAGGCGACGCTGCCTGCCGACAGCGCGTCGACGGGGGTCGAGGACGACGTCGACATCCAGTGCACCGGTGGCGCCGCGCAATTCAACGGGATCCTGACGGTCAGCGTCGCAGCGGACTTCGACCGTGCCGCCTGGTTGGACGATGCGGCCGCCATGTACGCCGGACGCGCGGGATGGAAGATGGAGAAGAAGGTCGCCGCGGATGGATCGTCAGACGCCACTCGGGCCGTGGCGTTCACGTCTGACGACGGGTTCTACCTGCGTCTCGGGGAGTTCGCCGACGCGCCCGAAGTGGGCCCGGTCATCGTGTTGTCCGCCTCGGGGCCCTGCAGCGTCCGCTGATCACGTCGGAGCGCCGGTCGCACGCTGCGCTCACCGTCGTAGGCCTTCGCCCGCCTTCGCCGTGTCCAGTCGTCCGGCGAGCAGGACGCCGAGGAGTCCGAGTGCTGCGGTCAGCCCGAACACCGCGAGGAAGGCCGGTGTCGCGGCGCCGAGTCGGGCGACGAACGCCCCACCGACGCCGGCGATGGTCGCGGTGGCGAGCGTCTGCGCGAGCTGGAGACTCGCGCTGATGCTCCCCGCGGTGTCGGCCGGAGTCGCCGCCATCGTCGCCGAGGTCGCGGCGTTGAAAGCGACGCCCATGCCGATCCCGGCGATGGTCCAACCGATGATGGCCCAGCCCGGCCACACGCCGGGCAGTGCGACGGCGATGCCCATGAGCGCCTCGCCGCCGACGAGCGCGAGGATGCCGGCGCGCGTCGACCGTGTGCGTCTGCCGGGCCGCGCAGTGTCGATCCGCGCCTGCACGAACGACCCGACGGTCCAAGCGAGCGCGCCGGCGGCGAGACCCAGGCCGGCGGGGGTGACGTCGAGTCCGTGGACGCTCGTCAAGCCGAGCGGCAGGAAGGCCTCCGAACCGAAGTAGACACCGCACAGGATGAATCGGATGACGATCCCCACCGGGGCGCCACGGCGGAGTCGGAGGGTGCCGGACGGCAGGATCCACCGCAGCGCCAGGACAGCGCCGACGAGTCCGCCGACGATCAGTGCCGCGAGAGCGGGGAGGGCGTCCAGTTCGAGCCCGAGGAGCACGGCTCCAGTGCCGGCGGCGAGCAGGATCGAGAACCACACCGGCGCCGGGAGGCGACGCCGTGAGCCGGATGTCGAGCGCTGTTCCGGACGCGACAACCGTCGTGCGCCCGGGAGTACGAGCGGGAGGAGGACGAGCGTGAGCGGTGCGATCGACCAGAAGACGACACGCCAGTCGAGGAGCGAGGTCAGCGCTCCGGCGAACACCGGTCCGATGAGCGACGGGATCGTCCACGCTGAGGAGAGGAACGCGAACATCACGGCCTGCAACCGTGCCGGGTAGGCGATGCCGACGAGGCTGTAGGCGTAGGCCATGATGGCGCCGATGCCCAGTCCCTGGAGGGCGCGGGCCGCGATGAAGACGCCCCACCCCGGGGCGAGTCCCGCGAGCAGGCAGCCGAGCGCGAAGACGATGGTGCCGACGAGGACGGTTCGGGCCGGCCCTCGTCGGTCGATGTCGGTGCCCGCGACGACGGTGCCGACGATGTTGGCCAGCATGAGCGCCGAGAGCCCCCAGCCGTAGCCGCCCAGGCCGCCGAGCTCCTCGGCGACCGCCGGGAGGATCGTCGCGACGCCGAGCGATTCGAACGCCACCGCACCGACGCTCGCGAGGATGCCGATCGTGAAGCCTCTGAACCGTGGTGAGAAGACCCCTCCGGTGTCGTCGTCGGTCATCGTGTCATCGGTCATCACCACTCCCCCGGTTTCATTCCACTACGGAACGTAATGAATCTAGAGTACGATCATGGAATGGAGCAAACGGAGCGTGTGGATGCGTCCGCGACGAGCCCGCCACCGCCGGGTCGCCCGCGCGACACGACGATCGACGCGAGAGCGACCGCCGCGGTCGTGGAGATGCTCACCACCGTGCCCTACAGCGCCCTGACGCTGGAGGGGGTCGCGGCGGCTGCCGGCACGAGCAAACCGGCGTTGCGGCGCCGCTGGGGCAGTCTGCCCGGGGTCGTCGTGCACACGCTCATCTCCGTGCTCGGCACGACGCCGACGCCCGACACCGGGTGCGTCCACTGCGACCTGATCACCGGCATCTCCACCCTGGCGGACGCCTTCCAGGGCTCCCCGATCACCCGGGCGCTTCCGGGGCTCGTGTCCGACCTCGAGGCGGATCCGGCGTTGCGCGAGGTCTTCCGCCGCGACTACTTCGAGGCTCGCCGGGCGACCTCTCGAGCGGTACTTGAACACGCAGTGGAGCGCGGCGACATCCAGGGCGGCCTCGACATGGAACTCACGCTCGACCTCCTGGCGGCCCCGCTCTACTACCGTGCCTTCTTCGGGCACCAGCCGATCGACGACGGCCTGGCCGAACGGACCGTGCTGAGCGTCCTGAACGGCGTCGCGTCAGCCGACTGGCAGCGCCACCACCGAGCGCGGCCCGCCTGAGATCCTCCCGACCCCCGCGCTGAACGCGGTCAGCAGTCGCTGGCCCTCCGGCCAAGCACCGAGTCCACTGGCGGAGTTCACGTGGCCCTGCCGCCCGATGCCGATCCGAGGTACGCCCCACATGGTGGCGAACTCGGCCGCGCGCGCCTCCGAACAGTACGGGTCGTCGTCACTGGTCAGGAGCACTGCGGGTACGGATGGCCGGACATCGAGATCCTCGGCGAACGCAGCGGCGACCCTCGGGAACCGCGGCCCGTCGGGATCGGGGGCGGCGACGAGGAACAGCCCGGCGACTCGTGCAGGGTTCGCCGCCGCCCAGCGGACGGCCAGCAGACACGAGAGGCTGTGGGCCACCAGGATCGCCGGTTCGTCCGCCACCGCCCGGTCGAGCGCAGCGGACCAGTCGTCGAGATCCGGGTCGTCCCACGAAGCCGGTGCGAACCGTCGGATCGCTGGCGTCGCGCGCTCCCAGTGGGACTGCCAGTGGGCGTCGTCGGATCCACCGATCCCGGGCATGGTGATGATCGACATGGGATTCCTTCGTCGTGGCTGGGTGATCTGCCCTCAGCGTGCCAGTCGAACGCTCGGTGTCAGCAGCTGGAGCGTCCTCATCCGTTGTTTACTAAGCAGATGACGGACGATGCTTCGCTTTCCTTCGATCGAACGGATCAGACGATCCTCGACGTGCTCCAGGTCGACGGGCGAACCACGATGACCGACCTCGCCCGGCTCGTGCATCTGTCCCAGCCGGCGGTGTCGGCGCGGGTCCGCAAGCTCGAGCTCGCCGGCTACATCACCGGCTACGGGGCGCGGGTGTCGCCGCAGACGCTCGGGCTCACGACGCACGCCGTCGTCCGACTCCGGACGACCCACGCGCAGATCCAGGCGTCACTGAACCAGTTCGACGAGCTGCCGGAGATCCACCGGATCTACCGCGTGACCGGCGAGGACTGTTTCGTCCTCGACGTGCACGCCCCCTCGCCGGAACGCCTCGAGCAGATCATCGACGCCATCGGCCGGTTCGGTCCCGTCAGCACGGCCCTGGTGCTGCGCGAGTACCGGGCCCACCCCATCGCCAGCCGCTGAGTCTCGCTCAGCGATACGCACGTCGCATCGGGGTGGTCGAGTGCGCCCGGCGGCGACTACCGTTGACGGGTGTTCACCGTGATCAACCTCGCCGACGGCATCGACATGCGGCCCTTGGAACTCGGCGACGCGAGGGAACTCGCTGCGGCGTACTCGCGGAACCGCGACCATCTGGCCCCCTGGGAGCCGGCTCGATCCGACGAGTTCTTCACCGAGGCCGCGCAATCGGCTGACCTCGCCAGCAAGCTCGCGTCGAGTGCCGCCGGGAGCGGATACTCGCTCGGCCTGTTCGACGGCACGACCATCGTCGGCAGGTTCAACCTGTCGGGGATCGTCCGTGGCCCGTTCCAGAACGCCGGGTTGGGCTACTGGGTGGACGCGGGGTACGCGGGCAAGGGCCTCGCGACGGCCGCCGTGCAGGCGATCGTCCGGGTGGCGCGCGACGACCTCGGCCTGCACCGGGTCGAGGCGAGCACCCTGCTGCACAACCACGGTTCGCAACGGGTGCTCCGCAAAGCGGGGTTCGAGCACATCGGCATGGCTCCGTCGTACCTGCGGATCGCCGGGACCTGGCAGGACCACAACCTGTACCAGGTGATCCTGCACCGCTGAGTGTGCCAGCTCGCGCGCCGGGACATGAGTATCGGGGACTTCCGTCGGTCCTGTTCGCCCAGGCAGACTGGGGAGATGACAAACGCCCGTGTCGTCTCGGTCAGCAGCGACGATGAGCACCGTTTCTCCAAGCCGCGGCGGGACGCGATCACGCTCGTCGCTGGTCTCGGTGTCGAAGGCGACGCGCATTTCGGTGCGACGGTGCAGCATCGATCCCGGGTGAGACGCGATCCCACGCAGCCCAACCTCCGGCAGGTCCACCTCATCCACCAGGAGCTGTTCGCGGAGGTGGACGCCGACCTCACCCCGGGTGAGCTGGGCGAGAACATCACCACCGAGGGACTGGACCTCCTCGACCTCCCCGAGGGAGCCGTGCTCCGGCTCGGGACGGACGCCGTCGTCGAGGTGACGGGGCTTCGGAATCCCTGTGTCCAGATCGACCGCTTCGAACCAGGCCTGCTCAAGCAGGTCGTCGGTACGGACTCCGAGGGCCGCACCGTCCGCAAGACGGGAGTCATGGGTGTCGTGCTCGCCGGCGGTGTCGTGCAGCCCGGTGACCCGATCACCGTGGAACTGCCGGACGGAGCCCGCGAACCGCTCGCGCCGGTCTAGAGACAGGCCGCGGTAGCGTGATCACACCGCCCGTGCTCGATCAGGGCTCCGGTCAAGACAGGTGGAGGATGCGTTCGTGAAGCGGTATGCATTGGTCGTGCCGATCTCCGCCTGGATCTGGGCGAGAACGTTCTTGGTCGTCTGCATACTCCTGGTCATCGCGGGTGTTTCCAGTTCCATCATGCTGGTGGTCGGAGCTGCGTGGGATGTTCCCTTCGCCGCAACGGTCATCCTGATCGTCGTGAGCTACGCCGGCGAAGCGGCGTTCAAGCGAGCAGATCAGCGGGAACGCCGCGCGGGCTACACGACGCTCAGGCTCAAGTATCAGGAGTTCGACCAGGTCGACCCGAGGACCGGGATCGTGGTCCGGCCGGCAGGCGAGCAGTTCCTATCGCGCGCTGCATGGGAGGCCCGCGCCCAGCGCGCTCGCTGAACCGTCGCAGGGACATGGGGCATCGCTGAGTTAAACGACGTCGTCCTCGTCATCGACCCACTCGCGCGCGGTCGTCATCGTGACGGCGTGGGTGTAGCCGTTCAGCTCCTTGAAGAACTCCGCGGCGTTGTAGGTGTCACCGATCGACCTGACGCACCACGAACCGTCGTCCAGCTTCACCATCATGAAGATAGCCTCGGCCTGTGTGCCTTCAGGGAGCGGAGCGGCAGTCAGATCGCCGACCAGGTCCCGCAACGGCACATACGGTCGCTTCTCATCTGTGGACATGACGGCTCCTCCTCTTCGCTGGACGGTCAAGGCGACGGTATCTGCGCCGGCAGGACGGTTTCGGGTTTCGGATCTACCGGAGCGCCAGCCGCGTTTGCGTGTGGGTCGCGCCGCCGTCGTTCTTCATGCTGCGGAGGAGGCGGTCGAGGGCGGCAGTGCCGGCGACGCGGATGTGGACGAGGTAGTCGTAGGCGCCGGTGACGTGCACCGCGTCCCTGATCTCGGGGATCCGTCGGGTCCACTCCAGGAACTCCTCCGACTTGCGCGCGGGGTCGAGTCGGACGTCGATGAACGCCTCCAGGCCGTCCTCAGCGACCGGGGCATCGGAGCCGAGGATCGCTCGGTACCCGGTGATGACGCCGCTGTGCTCCAGGCGACGCACACGGGCCGCCGTCGCATTCGTGCTCAACCCGATCTGACGGCCGAGCTCACTGAACGATGTCCTCGCGTTCAGCTGCAGCACGCCGATGATTGCACTGTCGAGATCGTCCATGCGACACAGTATGCCGTCTCACTGCCGGAACGCACTGTCGGGACCAGTGCGCTGCGCCAGAGTCGTCGGCATGGATGTCCTCCTCGCCCTCCTCGCCGGTTCCGTCGCCGGCCTCGCTCTGGCCGCGCCGCTCGGGGCGATCGGGCTCCTGCTCCTCCAGGAGGGCATCACGCGCGGGCTGCGCCGTGGACTTCCTGCGGCGGCTGCCGTGGCGACGGTGGACGTGTCGTACTGCACGGCCGCCGTCGCTGCCGGTGCGCTCGCCGGACCCATCGTGAGCGGCTGGTCTCCCTGGCCGCAGCTCCTCGGTGGTGTCGCCGTCATCGCGCTCGGAGCGCACGGTCTCCTGCAGGGCCTCCGTGCGAAGCCGTCAGCCGGGGAACGGCCCGCAGGCCGCTCGGGCACCTCGCGTCAGCGCTACCTGCTCTTCCTCGGCCTGACGGCGATCAACCCGGCCACGCTGGTGTACTTCGCGGCGATCCTGACCGGGCTGGCCGAGTTCACGGAATCAGGGTCGACGGCGGTCGCCTTCATCGTGGGTGTCGGGCTCGCATCCTTCGGCTGGCAGGCGCTGCTGGTCGCGCTCGGAGCCGGACTCCGGCGGAGGACGGGCGCATCCTTTCGGAGGTGGACGGCCGTTGTCGGCAACGGTCTGATCGTCGCATTCGGTGTCGTCCTCATCGTCCAGGCGGTGTGAAGATGTGAGGCCGATGGTCTGGGGGCGTCGGCGCCGTCAGTCCTCCGTCGTGGACCGGGGCTCCTCCAGTGACCGGAGGTACTCGGCGTTGCCTCGCAGGGCCGGCTTGTAACGCGTGAGCTCAGCCGCGTCGACGTGCTCGGCCAGGAGTTCGAGGAGGCTCGACAGCGCGGCGTTCGACCGCCCGGAGGCGTGGAGGGTGAGGGCTTCGAATGCTCCGAGCGCGACTGACTCCGGGAACTCGGCACGCGCCCGTGCGAAGACCTCCAGCGACTCATCGATCCGGTCGAGGTTGCGGAGGGTGCTTCCGTACTGCAGGTAGCAACGGCGACGGATGTCTCCCGCCAGGCCGCTCTCCATGGCCCTCTCGTAGAGGTCGAGTGCTCTCGCCTCCTCGCCCGCGGTGTCGTAGGCGCCACCGAG
Organism: Plantibacter sp. 2H11-2; assembly: GCF_050031945.1. Lineage (NCBI taxonomy): Bacteria > Bacillati > Actinomycetota > Actinomycetes > Micrococcales > Microbacteriaceae > Plantibacter > Plantibacter sp. 2H11-2. The sequence continues at coordinate 88,350 of NZ_JBNBBL010000004.1, forward strand.
CTCGTAGAGGACTCTCGGGTGGTGAGGGTGCTCGTCGTAAATGGGCAGCAGCGCTTCGATGGTCGGACCCATGTCAGCCCGGTCTCGAGCCGCGAAGATGCTGTCGAGCTGTGCGTCGAGCGTGTGCGTCATGGTCGATTCTCCGGGAGCGATCGGGCTGGATTCGGTGGAGACAGGCTATCGGGCGTGCCGAGCTGGACCCTCGGCTTCAGGAGCGCTCGTCGTGAGACGGCGATTCCCAACGGACCTCGCCGTCCTCGATGCTCGATGTCGGGCGTAGGCCCTGGCGGTACGCCACCCGCTGAGATGCCGTGTGCTCCGGATGGATGTGCGCGGTGAGCCGGGTGACCCCTTGAGCATGCAGCCAACCGATCAGAGCGGCCGTCGCTTCGGAGGCGAAGCCTTTGCGTTGGTGGGCTGGATCGACGACCCACGCGATCTCGGCCAGCGTGTCCTGGGCCTGGGACGTCACGGTGGCCTGGACGAACCCAACGAGCGCGCCGGTGTCGTGCCGCCGCGCGATCCAGTTGAACCAGGCTTGCGAGCCGTCGGCCGGCCCGCGGATCTGGGCGGCGTATCGAGTGGAGAGTGCGTCGAGCGTCGGCGGCTCTCCGCCGGTGAACGTGTACAGGGAGGGGTCGGAGAGGACGTCGACCATCGGCCGGGCATGGTCGAGCGACAACGGCTCCAGCGCGAGGCGCTCGGACACCAGCGGTTCGATCACAGGCCATGGCATGAATCGAGCATCGCACCCATCGCTGTCTGTCGCTCCGCGCATCTCAGCGGAGGACAGGTCGTGTCCTCGTTCGTTCCTATCGTCGCTGCTGTGACGTGGCTCGCTCGAGCCCGCACACGATGGAGGGAACCTGTGATGCACGCCGATATTCAGCCGTTTCGAATCGACATCCCCGCGAGTGCGGTGGACGAGCTCAGCCGCCGGCTCAGAGAGACACGTTTCCCGCCGGCCCTGCCGCGCGACGATTGGGCGACGGGAGTCCCGGTCGGCTACCTCCGCAGACTGCTCGCGTACTGGGCTGAGACCTTCGACTGGATGGCGCAGCAGGCGGCGTTGAACGAGTTCCCGCAGTTCACGACGGTGATCGATGGGCAGACCATCCACTTCCTCCACATCCGGTCGATGGTCGACGGGGCGTTGCCGCTGGTGCTCACGCACGGCTGGCCGGGCTCGTTCGTCGAGTTCCTGGACCTCGTCGGCCCGCTCACCGACCCGGAAGCGCACGGACGGGACGCGGCGGACGCCTTCGATGTGGTCATCCCCTCCCTGCCTGGATTCGGATTCTCGAGCCCGGTCGCCGAGGGTGGTTGGGATGCGGCCCGTATCGGACGGACGTGGGCGACGCTCATGGAACGGCTCGGCTACGAGCGGTACGGCGTGCAAGGCGGGGACATCGGGGCTGCCGTGTCGCCCGAGGTCGCGAGAGCGGCACCGACGCGCGTTGTCGGTGTGCACGTCAACGGATCGATGGGTATGCCGCTGGGCGCTCCGAGCGAGGCGGACCTCGCCGCCTTCACCCCGTTGGAGCTCGACCGTCTCGCCCGGGTCCAGGCCTTCATGCAGGACGAGTTCGGCTACATCGCGATCCAGTCCACCCGACCCCAGACGATCGCGGCCGGGCTCGTCGACTCCCCGGCCGGCCAGCTGGCATGGATTATCGACAAGTTCCAGGCGTGGACGATGCCGCACGAGGCGCTCCCGGAGACGATCATCGACCTCGATCGCATCCTCACCAACGTGTCGCTCTACTGGTTCACCGAGACCGCCGGCACCGCCGCGTACATCGGGTACGCGCAGCATTCGGCGTGGGGAGCGGCCAGTGAACCGTCCGGCGTTCCGACGGGAGCCATCATGTTCGCGCACGACGTCGGGATCCGCCGCTACGCCGAGCGCGAGAACACCATCACGCGGTGGACCGACGTCACCGACCGCGGTGGCCACTTCGCCGCCCTCGAAGAGCCGGCGCTCCTCATGGACGATCTGACCGAGTTCTTCAGGCCGCTCCGGTAGCACTGGGCGGGTCGGCCTGCTGGTTCGGCCCGCCCGAGCCGGGCCGGCTGGCTCGGTGCGCTTGATCGGCCACCCGGCCGAACGCATTGCGCAGCTCGTCGGGTTCGACGACTTCGACGTCGGCCTGCATCAGCAGGAGCCATCTGGCGATCGCGTCGTAGCTGTCTGCTCCCGCGCGCACCACCGTGACCTCGGGCGACTCGGCTTCGACGGATCCCCAGGCCGGAGCGACCCACCGCCGCACCGCTTCGCTCGGGGCGTGCACGCGGACGGTGGCGCTGACCTGTTGCCATCCGAGCTGGAGCCGTCGCGTGACCCAGCCCTCGAGGTCCGCATCGGGGAGGACGCGTGTCCTGGCCGGCAGCTCGGAGACCACGAGGTCGGAGATCCGGTCGACGCGGAACGAGCGCCAGTCTTCGGCGTCGATGTCGAAGGCCATGACGTACCAGCGCCGCACGGTGTTGACCAGGGCGTGCGGCTCGACCCGGCGCGGTCTCGAGTCGCCGTCTCGCCCGGTGTAATGGAACTCCACTCGGCGTCGAAGCAGACACGACCTCGCCAACTCGCCGAGGAGACCGATGTCGACCGCCGGGTGCTCGATCGGATCCAGACCGTCCACCGGGGCATCGACGGTGACCTCCGCCACCGCGTCGAGTACCCGGCGCGCCCGGGGCGGCAGGGAGGCCGCGACCTTCTCGAGCGCGCTGGTGGCGAGGGTCTGGTCGGCGTCCTCCTTCCACCGCCGAAGGGCCAACGCGCACGCGAGTGCCTCCTCGGTCGACAGGAAGATCGGTGGGAGCACCGCCCCAGCCTCGATCGAGTACCCGCCGTCGACACCCAGCCGAGTGTCGATCGGGTAGCCGAGATCGCGGAGCCGGGCCACGTCTCGACGCACGGTCCTGGTCGTCACCCCGAGGTCGCGCGCGAGGCGCTCGCTGGCAACGAAGCCGTTGCGCTGGAGCATCCCCAGCAGCTCGAACGTTCGCGACGTCGTATCCCACATGGACCCATCATCCTGCGGAGGGAGGACACACGCTGTCCGCTGGTGAACCTGTGGGCGTCTAGCTTCCGCTCGCGCCCGCTCGACAGTGGATGGCGTCTCCGGCTGCGGGTCTACAACAGTGCGGGCCGTTCCTGGTCGCGAACCTCGAACCGGACGCTGCCACCGTCGATCAGGGCGTCGAGTTCCTTCTTCTCCATGCGAGGACAGGCGACAGGGTCGAGGAAGACTCTGGCGCCGCGGTCTTCGACGACCTCGTCGCCGATCTCGGGCTCGGTGGCGAGATCGACCGCGAAGTGCGACGCACGCTCCGCTTCGGATCGGATGCGAAGACCGCCGGTGCGTGGGTCGTCGGTTCGGGTTGCGAGCGTCCGGATGACCGTGACGGCGTTCTGGGTCAACGTGAGCATGGTGTTCCTTCCGGTGATGAGTCGGCTTTCCCTTTCAGCTTGAGGTGATGTGTGCATGAGTGCAACAGTTGCCCTGTACCGATACCGAATGGAGATGTCCGTGGACGACCTGAATCTGCTGGAGGCCGCCCAGCGACCGCTCCAGAACGAGCTACTCCAGACCGCTCGACGATTGCTCGACGCTCGGACGTCCGATGATGATCGTGCGGCCGCGATCAGTCACCTTCGCGACGAGTCCGAGGACGCCTGGGAGCGATGCAACGCGTTCTTGCTGGCGTACGCGATCAGTCGATGCTGCGAGCCTGCCGAAACCGTCGATGACCGGGCCGTCCGATCTGGCCTGCATGACCGGTTCGCAGACGAGTTCATCGATGCGGTCGCCTCGGGACTGCCGGCGCTCGCCCTCGAGTGCTGGACTCATCCGCCGATGCTGATACCGCCGTTGCCGCCGATGGCGAAGCAGACCGCGATGCTCGTGGCGGTGCTGGATGAGGCGATTCGGCGCCAGGTCGGCCAGGCGGGTCCGCAGCCCCTCGTCGATGCGTTCCCCGACGGGGTCTGGATCGAACTCTCCGACGATCCCGCGCACGTCGGCGCCAACACGGAGCCGTAGCGGGCAGGAAGCGCCCTCGCGGCATCCCGATCGGTCAGAGGCCGAGGTCGAGCAGTTCCGTCGCGGCAGGTTCGCCGGCGGCGAGCGAGAAACGGTTGAGCGCGTCCACGAGTGCGTGCTGGTCGGACACCGGCATCCGCTCGAGGATCCGTCCGATCTCCTGTCGTCGGCGTTCCGTCACCTCCGACACGATCGCCGCCCCGGAGTCCGTGATCTCCACGAGGACCTCCCGCCGGCTGTCGGAGCTCGGGACGCGACGAACCCAGTCCTTCGAGGTCATCCGGTCGATCACCCGGGAGAAGGTGGAGCGATTCATGTGCAGCTGCGCGGCGAGCCGCCCGATGCGCAGTCGTTCCTGCGTCGAGAGGATCACGAGCACGCGGAACTGCGGCAGGCTGATCTCCTGCAGGACCCCGGTCAGGGAGCGGGCCACCACGCCGAGGAGCGCCCGCGAGGCGATGAGTGTCGCTTCCACCGCGGCCGTGTCCTCGACCTCTGCCACCTGACCGACCTCCACCCGCGTCCGATACGCGACGTCCTCGTTCGTCATCGTACAAGTGCCCACGCCCGGCGGGCGCGGCGACTTCGCCCGACGACGGGGTGTGTGCGTGCGTGCTCAGGACTGCAGTCGGCGGTGCAGTGCGTCGAGCACTGCGACATCGGCGTCGTCCAACTTGGTCGACGAGCGCTGCAGGGCGAGTGTCGCGGCGGCACGGAACGTGTCCGCTTGGTCGGGTGCGGTGGCCGCCAGCGCTGCGAAGCACTTCTGCAGTCGCATCTGGACTTCGAGGATGCCGGCGCCATCGCGCGAGAGCGGACGGAACGCATCCATCACGAGGTCCTCGAGGGTGACGCTGCGGACCCAGACCAGCGGGTAGTCGACGTCGACGTCGCGCGTCGTGGTGAGGGTCGCCGTGAAGACCCGTTGCAGGGCTCCGATGATCTCGATCGCCGTGCCCGGGTCGTTCGTCGCCGGCGAGAGGGCCCGGCTGCCGATCTCGGCCAAGGCGATCACGCCGAGACGCGGGTCCTGCTCGTAGGTGCGATGGGCCGCGATCCGGAAGGCCCGCCGGATCGACGCCTGCAGCTTCGTCTCCGTCTCGCCCTCGACGATCGCGAGCGGTGTCGTCGCGTCGGCGACCCGGCCTGCCGTCGCGACCACCTGGATGGAGACGTCGGCGTCCGCCGCGGCTTGGTCCAGCATCGGCAGGTCCACGAAGACGACGTACCCGGGCTTGTCGGCGAACACGGGTGTTCCCTGGCGGTCCGGTCCACCGAGAGGGTTCGCGCCAAGTGACGGCGACTCCGCATAGGCGCTGAGCGACGTCGTGGCAGCGGACTCGACGCGGTCGATGATGTCGGACATGCGGCCGAAGGTGGAGAGATGGGCGATCCAGCGCAGGAGTGTCACGACGATGATCGTGATCATCACCAGTGTTCCGAAGAACAGGATCGTACGTCCCTGGTCGCCGTAGTAGCCCGTCGACAACGCGATGATGCCGACGAGGGAGAAGGTGAAGCCGCCGACGAACGTCGACAGCGCGTTCTGCGAGGTGGTGTCCTCGACCATGAGCTGCGTCGCTCGCGGCGTCGCGATCGTGGTCGCCGACGAGTAGACGGTCACCATCGCGGTGATCGAGAACGTCGTGACCGCGAGCATCGAGCTCGCGATGATCTGCAGGATCGATCCGACGGAGTCCTGACCGAGGTCGATCACCAGCCGGAACGGGAGGAGGCCCCCGATGAAGCCGGCCGCGAGAGCGAAGGCCACGGCCATCAAGGTGAACACGGCGGCCCTGGCCCACACCTTCTTACCGAGCAGGAAGAGGAACCTCGAGAGACCTGTCTTCATGATGTCCTTGCGGTCGACGGCGGAACACCATCCTGCCGGACGATGCAGTCGCACCGTCACCGTCACCGCCGCACGTCGCGGAGCGCAGCGTCAACCGGGCCCACGCAGCGAGTGGGTCGGGTGACGGACGGATCGTGCGCGCCAGGCGTCGCCTGCGCCATACTCTCGGGATGGACATCCTGAACGAAGTGATCCTGGCCGGTGGCGATCTGTTGTGGACCTGGGCGGTGCTGCCCGTCCTCGGGCTCCTCGGTCTGTACTTCACCGTTCGCTCGGGCGTCGTGCAGTTCCGGCTCATCCCCGAGATGTTCCGCACCCTCACGAACAAGACACCGCTCGGTGACGACGGCAAACCGCAGTCGGTCTCGGCCTTCCAAGCGTTCACGATCTCGGCCGCGTCGCGGGTCGGCGTCGGCAACATCGCGGGTGTCGGGACGGCGATCGCGATCGGCGGCCCCGGAGCGGTGTTCTGGATGTGGACGATGGCGTTCATCGGAGGCGCGTCGAGCTTCGTCGAGTCCACCCTCGGCCAGCTGTTCAAGGTGCGGGACAAGGACGGGTTCCGCGGCGGTCCTGCCTACTACATGCAGCACGGCCTGAAGGCGCGTTGGATGGGGATCATCTTCGCCGTCATCCTCATCGTCTGCTTCCCCTTCGCGTTCAGCTCGCTGCAGGCCAACACGATCAGCGCGACCGTGTCGTCGAGCTTCGGCGGCGAGATCGGCTGGATCCCCTGGGTGATCGGGATCCTGCTCGCTGCCCTCACCGCGCTCGTGGTGTTCGGTGGAATCCGCCGCATCGCGAGCGTGACCCAGGCGGTGGTGCCCGCCATGGCACTCGGCTACCTGCTGCTCGGCCTCGTCATCGTCGGGATGAACATCGACCAGCTGCCGGTCGTGTTCGCGTCCATCTACACGCAGGCGTTCGGGTTCAACGAAGTGGTCGGCGCAGCGCTGGGCACCATCATCATGACGGGCGTGAAGCGGGGCATGTTCTCGAACGAGGCCGGTCTCGGTTCAGCGCCCAACGCCGGTGCGAGCGCGGCCGTGACGCACCCGGTGAAGCAGGGCCTCGTCCAGACCCTCGGCGTCTACTTCGACACCTTCCTCGTATGTTCGATCACGGCGTTCATCATCCTCGTGTCCTCACCGGACCTCGCCGGGGCGACCCGCGGCATCGGACTCACCCAGAACGCCATCGTCGGCAACCTCGGCGAGTGGTCGAACGTCCTGCTGAGTATCATCATCTTCCTCCTGGCGTTCAGCTCCATCCTCGGGAACTACTACTACGGCGAGTCGAACATCGAATTCATCTCGTCGAGCCGTCGTGTGCTCACCGGGTACCGGGTGCTCGTCGTCGCCGTGATCTTCCTCGGTTCGATCGCTTCGGCCGACGTCATCTGGAACACCGCCGACGGCATCATGGGACTCATGGCTCTCGTGAACCTCGTCGCCATCGGGTTGCTGTCGGGCATCGTGTTCAAGCTGTTGAAGGACTACTCCGCGCAGCGGCGCGCCGGCCTCGATCCGGTCTTCACCCGTGACCGGTTGCCCGAAGTCAGCGGGATCGAATGCTGGCAGGATGCGCTCAGCGTGACCGGCCCCCTGCCCGTGCAGGAGGCCCGCACCGTTCGCTGACGCGGGATCAGGCTCGAGCGTCTACACTCGACAGCGGTGCGCCGGGAAGTCTGGTCGGCGGGCGGTGAACACACCGCTCTCGTCTCCGACCGAACCCGGTCGGCCGTCCGAGGAGCACCATGCCAGCCGTCGACGCCCCGCCCGAGCCTGCCTCCCGTCCCGCCCTGAACGTGGTTGGAGGGCCACACCCCGTCGTCGACGTCCTCGAGCGATGTCTCGGTGACGCGGACATCCCGGTCACCCACGCCATCGCGGACGGTACGTGGCACGTGGTGATCGTCGAGGTCCCGCCGGGAGCGCGGCGTCACGGTGCCGAGCAGTGCTCCGAACTGGCGGGCCTCCTGCGGGAACTCGTCGCCGTGCAGACGGGCGCGGTCGAGGTCGTGGTGCTGGTGGATGCGGGTGAGCATGCCGACGACCGCCGGTTGGCCGGGAAGTTCCAGACGGTGCTGACCAGGATGACCGCGGAGGCGCAGATCCTCTTCGGGGTCGCCAGCACCATCAACGGCATCGACGTGTCGGGTGAGGTCGACGTGCCGCTCCTCTGCCGCCGACTGATCGAGTACTTCGATCAGTCGGAGACCCTCGTCACCGGTGAACTCCTCGTCGCTGAGGACCTCCGACAGCACTCGATCGGCACGTTGCTCTCCAACCGCTTCGCCTGACCCGGGCCGGACTGTACAAGCGGAGCCGGCCGACGATCTCCGCGTCGCCCCTCCGGCCCCCTCCCCACGTGAACAACGGGTGAATCCGCCCGCGCACCCGTTGTCGATCCTGCGATCGAGGAGCAAGCTCGTCGCCGTGGACCCCATCATCCTGCTCTCACTCGTCGTGATCACGGCACTCGCCTTCGACTTCACCAACGGCTTCCACGACACCGCGAACGCGATGGCGACCTCCATCGCCACCGGTGCGCTGTCGCCGAAGATCGCGGTCACCCTCTCGGCGGTGCTGAACCTCGTGGGCGCGTTCCTCAGCATCGAGGTCGCGCTCACCGTCACGAACGCGGTTGTGAAGATCCAGGATTCGTCGGGAGCTCCCGATCCCGCGCTCCTAGCGGGAGGCGGCTCGGCGCTCCTGCTGATCGTGCTCGCCGGGCTCATCGGTGGCATCATCTGGAACCTGCTCACCTGGCTGCTCGGTCTTCCGTCGAGCTCGTCGCACGCGCTCTTCGGCGGTCTCATCGGCTCGACGCTCGCGGGCCTCGGCCTGAACGGCGTGAACTGGGCCGGTGACGGCTCGAAGCTCGACGGCGTCGTCGGCAAGGTCATCCTCCCGGCGCTCATGTCGCCGTTGCTCGCCGGCGCGGTGGCGGCGATCGGCACCTGGCTCGTCTTCCGCGTCATCGGCAACCTCGCCCAGGGGCGTCTCCACCGCGGCTTCCGGATCGGGCAGATCGGCAGCGCGTCCCTCGTCTCGCTCGCCCACGGCACGAACGACGCGCAGAAGACGATGGGCGTCATCACCCTCGCGCTCATCGCGGCCGGCGGCTGGGACGACACCGAGTCGGTCCCGCTCTGGGTGAAGCTCGCGTGTGCCCTCGCGATCTCGCTCGGCACGTACATCGGCGGGTGGCGGATCATCCGCACCGTCGGCAAGGGCATCGTGGAGTTGAACACGCCGCAGGGCATGGCCGCCGAGAGCTCCTCCGCCGCCGTCATCCTCGCCTCGAGCCACCTCGGCTTCGCGCTCAGCACCACGCACGTCGCGACCGGATCGATCCTCGGCTCCGGGGTCGGACGACCGGGCGCGCAGGTGCGCTGGCGGGTGGCCCTGCGGATGGTCGTCGCCTGGATCATCACCCTCCCGGCTGCCGCGCTCATGGGCGCGGTGATGTGGTGGGTCGGTCACCTCGTGGGCGGAGCGATCGGCGGAATCCTCATGGTCGCGATCCTCGTCGGTGTCGCGCTCGCCATCTACCTCCGGTCGCGCCGCGACAGCATCGGATCCCACAACGTGAACGACGACTGGCAGGACGCCCCCGCCCGCTCGTCGCAGAAGACCACAGCGTAAGGACGTCGGACATGTTCATGCTCTTCCTCGAAGCCGCCGCCCAGGTGGCTGTCATCGCGCTCGTGCTCGGCGCCGGGCTTCCCGCGCTCTTCGCGCTGGGTGTCCGCTCGTTCGCGGTCGCCGGAGGCGCCGGGTCCGACGACCGGAGCGGGTCGGCCGCGCCGACGATCCCGTCGGGGCTCCTCCGCGCCATCGGCGTGCTGTGCTTCGCCGTCGTCGTCGCCGCCGTGCTGGTCGGACTCACGATCATCGTGGCGACCGGTCTGGGGCAGGAGGTCAGCTTCGACCACGTCTTCCCGACCTTCACCCCGAAGGACTGAGCGTGTCGCACGAGAACGGGACGGACCTCACCGGCCACGGGTCCGGCGTGGTGGCGCGCGTTGTCGGCTGGCTCCGCGCCGGATACCCGACGGGCGTGCCCGAGCACGACTACGTGCCGCTGCTCGGCATCCTCCGACGGAGCCTCACCCCCGAGGAGCTGGACCAGGTCGTCGAGGGACTGCTCGTCGAGGCGGAGAACGCCGATGCGAGCGGTGAGCCGGTCGGCCACGATCGTCTGCGGGCGCGTGTCGAACAGCTCCTCCTCGGTCCGGCGCTCCCGGAGGACCTCGTCCGCGTCTCCGCCCGGCTCGCGAGTGCGGGGTGGCCGCTCGGCAGTCCGGACGACGTCCGCGCGGGAGCGGCCGACGATGATGACGCTGGCGGGAAGGCGCGCGCGACCCTCCTCGAGGAACGCGGAGGGCTGGTCGCCCGCATCGTGCGCTGGCTCCGAGCCGGGTATCCCGCAGGATTCCCCGACCAGGACTTCGTCCCGCTCGTGGCGCTCCTCCGTCGTCGGCTGAGCGACGCCGAGGTGGCCGAGGTGGGTGCGCGCCTCGCGGCCGAGGGCGACACGTCGCTCAGTCGGGTCGACGTCGCCACCGCGATCGCGCGGGTCACCGCGGAGCTGCCGAGTGACGAGGACGTGGAGCGTGTCCGCCGGTCGCTCGCCGACCACGGGTGGCCGAGCGACTTCGCGGTCTGAAGGTCGAGTCGGGGCGCCGGGGTGACGACCACTGCGTCCTCGGTCGTGGCCGGTGTCGGGGGCCCGTCGTAGGTTCGGCTCGTGCCGGAACGGGTGGAAGCGTGGTGGGCCCGCCGTCAGTGGTCGAAGGGTCTCGAGACGCCGTACCCGGTGGGCGCCTACCGGCAGGCCTGGGCGTCGTTCCCAGCGCTGTGGCGGCAGTACCACGCGGATCTCAACGCCGGCATCGTCCTGAGCCAGGTGCCGCCCGCGGCCGACGTCCTGCTGCAGTGGCAGTGCGACCGGGGGCACCGGTTCGTCGCGACGCCGGGCGAGCAGCGCTCGCGGCCCGGACGCGAGCGTCGCCGCAGCGCGTGGTGCCCGGAGTGTTCCGATGAGGCCGATCCGTCAAGGGTCGTCGCGTTGCCGATGCGGGAGTCGGTGACCGACCCGGTGCCCGCGGTCGCCGGGATCGTCCGGGAGCGTCGCGCGCGACCGAAACCCTCGTTGTGCGAGAAGACCCCGGAGCTGCCGGTGGGGGAGGCCTTCACGTCCGTGTGTGCGCCGAAGCCGGCTTCCGCCGTCGAGGCTCAGCTGCGCGCGGATCTCCACGGGCGACTCACGCTGACCGAAGGACTGAACGCCGTGCGGGTGCAGCGTCCGTTCTTCCAGCACCTGGAGGTGTGGCCCGACCTGGTCTACCCGGAACTGCGCATCGCCATCGAGTACGACAGCATCGGCCGGCACGGACTCGAGCACGTGGGGCGCCGCGAGGAAGCGGACCGACGGAAGGACCGCGCGCTGCGGTCGGCTGGCTGGGAGGTCGTCCGCCTCCGCACCGGGAAGCTCGAACCCCTTGGCCCCCACGATCTCCAGCTCTCGTCGTGGAACCGACGCGCGCTCGACCGGTTGGTCGATACGCTCAGGGCCGTCCGAGGTCCGTTGTTGGTCGACGCGTATCTGCGGTGAGTCCGTCAGCGGGACGAGAGTGCGCGAAACGCTCCCATGAGCGGCGTTTGGGAGCGTTTTGTGCACTCTCGCCGGAATGAGATGCGTTACCCTCGTCGCAGAGGGAAAAATCCCGTCGTGCTTCGGCCGGCGGAAACGCACAAGCGTCTCGTGGGAGTCGCCACTTCTTCATCGAAGGAGTGCGCCCATGCTCGAACCCTCAATCTCCACGGCTGTCGAAGACTCGCCGCCACGCCTCCGCGACGCGTGGGTCGCGCTGGCCGGCCTCTCGGGCGTGTTCCTGTTCGAGATGCTCGACAACTCCGTCCTGAACGTCGCGCTCCCGACCATCGGCCGTGACCTCACCGCTTCAACCGCGTCACTGCAGTGGGTGTCGGGCGCGTACTCGGTCACGTTCGGCGGACTGATGTTGCTCTTCGGTGCGGTCGCCGACCGGTTCGGTCGGCGTCGGGTCATGCTCGTCGGTCTGACGCTGCTCGCCGTCGTCAGCGTCTTGACCGTGTTCGTGGGCTCGGTGGAGCAGTTGATCGCCGTACGCGCCCTGATGGGCGTCGCCGCGGCGATGACGACTCCGGGATCGATGGCTTTGGCGTTCCGCCTGTTCGACCGGGACGACCTGCGTGTCCGCGCGCTGACGGTCATCTCGACCGCTGGGCTGGTCGGCCTCGCCGCCGGGCCGACGATCGGCGGCTTCGTGCTCGCCGTGGCGCCGTGGCAGGTGCTCATCGTCGCCAACGCCCCGATCGCGGTGATCGCCTGGATCGGGATCCGCGCCGGGATCGGTGCCGACGAGTGGTCGCACCTTCACCGAGACCGGATCGATGTGCTCGGCGCTGCGCTCGGGACCGCGACCGTCGTCGGCGTCCTCTTCACCCCGACCCTGTTCGTCGCCGGCACCGACGTCCCTGCGGCCTGGGGCGCGGCTGCGGCAACGGTGACCGCCGCGATCGGCTTCGTCGTCAGGGAGCGCACCGCCCGCCACCCGTTGCTGGATCTTCGTCTCGTGGCTCAGCCGCTCGTGGCCTCCGGCTTGGCGTACAAGGCCGCCGCCGGGCTGGCGATGGCCGGCTTGTCGTACCTGGCGACCCTGCAGCTGCAGTTCGCCTGGGGGTGGCCGCCGGCCTTGGCCGCTGTCGCGATGCTCCCGCAGGTCGTGGTGCTCTTGGCGAGCGGTCGCTTCGTCGGCCCGTTCGTGCACCGCGTGGGACTCGATCGTGCGGCATGGATGAGCGCCGCCGCGGTCGTCTCGGGGCTCGCCGTGTTCGCGCTGCTGAGCCGGTTCGGCTACCCGTGGGTGCTCGTCGCCCTCATCCTCGTCGCCGCCGGGATGCGGGTGGTCGGAGTCGTCGCCGGCAACAACGTCCTTCGCGGGCTTCCCGCGGACCGCACGTCCATCGGTGCGGCCCTGGTCGACACCGCGAGCGAGATCGCCACCGCTGTCGGGATCGCCGCGACCGGGACGATCCTCGCTGCGGTCGTCGGCGGCGGCATCACGACCGAGTACTTCACCCCTGCCCTCGTCGCGTCGTTCCAGCAAGCGATCCTCATTGCGGGATCGACCATCGCCGTCCTCGCTGCAGCCCTGGTGGCTGTCGGTGTCCTCCGTTCACATCACCTCCCATCTCAGCCCGCAACCCAGGAGCCATCCCATGTCTGACCTCATGCCCCGTCCCCCGTTCGATCCCGAACTCACCCCCTTCCTCGCCGCGCTCGAGGCGCGCGGGCCGTTCAGGCTGACGACCGAGATGCTGCCGCGGATGCGCGGCCTCGACACGACCGAGGAGGCCCTCGACGAACGGCTGCGCTCGCGCGGGTTCGAGCGGCACTCCCTCACGGTGCCCGGCCATCTCGGGGATCCGATCACGCTCGCTGTCGTCCAGCGGATCGGGCGCTCCGGCGCGACGACGGCGGTCTATACGATCCATGGCGGAGGGATGATGTTCGGTCATCACCTCGGCAACCTCGAGTCCTACGACGACTGGCTCCTGAACGACCACGACGTCGTGCTCATCAGCGTCGACTACCGCCTCGCCCCCGAGTACCCCGACCCGTACCCGGTCGAGGACTGCTACGCCGGACTCGTCTGGGTCGCGGAGCACGCGGATGAACTCGGTATCGACCCGGACCGCATCGTGATCGCCGGGCAGAGCGCTGGCGGCGGGCTCGCGGCCGGCACCGCCTTGCTCGCCCGGGACCGCCGTGGGCCGGCCCTCTTCGGGCAGATCCTCGTCTCGCCGATGCTCGACGATCGGGATGCCACCGTGTCGACGATGCAGATCGACGGGGTCGGGGTCGCAGATCGGCAGATGACCCGGTTCGGCTGGGAGGCCTATCTCGGACACCGTCGCGCCGGTGAGGACGTTTCCATCTCCGCCGCGCCGGCGCGGGCGACCGATCTCACCGGGCTTCCGCGCACCTACCTCGACTGTGGCAGCGCCGAGGTGTTCCGTGACGAGACGGTCGCCTTTGCCAGTGCGATGTGGGCTGCGGGTGGCGACGCGGAACTGCACGTCTGGCCGGGGGCGTTCCACGGCTTCACGAGCATGGTGCCGAGAGCCGCCATCTCGCGGGCCGCCATCGCGGCCCTGGCCGACTGGACGAGGCGACTGCTCGGAACACCCGCCGGCGAGGTCGCTCTGCCGGGTGCATCATGAACCGGTGAACTGCACCACGGTGTCCCAGGCGAGCTTCACGATGAGGATGGACAGGGTCACCAGGAACACGATGCGCACGAAGCCGCTTCCGCGTTTCGTCGCCATACGGGCGCCGATGAACCCGCCGGTGATGTTCATCACGGCCATGGCGAGACCGAGCGCGAGCAGGACCTCGCCGTGCACCCCGTACACGACGAGAGCGGCGAGGTTCGTGGTGAGGTTGGCGATCTTCGCGTTGACGCTGGCTTGCAGGAAGCCGTAGCCGAGTACGCCGACGATGAGGATGACGAAGAACGAACCCGTTCCCGGTCCGAGGATGCCGTCGTAGAAGCCCACCAGCAGCCCGATCAACGCCGCCCGCCAGGCGACGGCGGTGGCGCGGTCATGGCGGGGTTCGTGGTGCAGGCCCATGGTCGGCTTGAAGAGGGTGTACAGCGCCACAACGATCACGGCCACGAGCACGATGGGCGTCAACACGTCGCGAGGGACGTACCGCGAGAGGGCGGCACCGACGGTCGACCCGGCGTATGCGCCGGCGACGAGGGGCACCAGGAGCACGAACTGCACCCTGATCTTGCGCAGGTACACCCAGCTCGCCGACAGGGTGCCGAAGAACGACGACAGCTTGTTCGTACCCAGGATGAAGGGGGTCGCGACATCGCTCGGTACGGCGATGACGAGCGCGGGCAGTTGGATCAGTCCGCCGCCACCGACGACCGCGTCGACCCAGCCGGCCACTCCCGCCGCGACGAGGAGGAGGACGAGCGCGGCCACCGAAACGGGAAGCCATTCGGCGATCAGCGGTCCATCGAGCACAGTCGCCCAGCCTAATCGTCAGAGTGATGATCCATCGGGCGGACGTCGAACGGGGTCTTCGAGCGTTCAGGCGATCCTGATGCATTCACATCTGCTTATATGTATAGATGAACGAGGATCTCGAACCCGCTGCCGAGTTGTTCAAGGCCCTGTCCTCCTCCTCGCGGTTGCGGTTGCTGCGCATCCTGGCCGCCGGCACGTCCACGGTCGGTCAGCTCGCCGAGCAGAGTCAGTTGTCGCAGCCGTTGGTCTCGCAGCACCTGCGGACGCTGCGATCAGCCGGCCTGGTCTCGGTGCAGCGGATCGGCCGAGAGGCGCACTACGACGTCGCTGACGTGCACGTCTCGCACATCGTCGACGATGCCGTGCAGCACGCCCTCGAGGGATAGCGAGAACCACTATCGATTAGCTGCATGTATTGCAATTCGCTTATGAATGAGATGTACTGATGACGCGTCGCCGCCCGTCGCGACATCCGATCTCTTCCTTCGAAAGGCAATCATGAGCACGACTGACATCCACGCCGAGCACTCCGTCACCGAGCACGAGCACGGAACGGACTGCGGCCACGAAGCCGTCCAGCACGACGACCACACCGACTACGTGCACGGCACGCACCACCACGCTCTGCACGACGGTCACTACGACGAGCACGAGAGCGTCGCCGAGCACACCGTCGCCGACCACGAGCACGGTGCGGCGTGCGGTCACGACGCCGTCGACCACGACGGTCACGTCGACTACGTTCACGACGGCCACCAGCACGCGGCGCACGGCGAGCACTACGACGAGCACTGATCGCTCGTCGTCGTACGACGCACGAGGGGGCCGGCTCTCGAGTCGGCCCCCTCGTGCTGTTGGTGGGCTGGCGTTCGGTCAGTCATCCGTCAGTCGTTGTTCCTGGATGGCCGTTACGCTCGCTGCATGGAACCGGACTGGATCGAACACCGGCGCTCGGAGGATCGGGAGCGACTGGGGTGGATGAAGCCTGTCGGTGAGGGGTTCGTCGTCATCGACCTCCTGGGGCGTCAGCGAACCGATGCGCTGGACTGGTTCCATGCCGAGGAGGCGCTCGACGAGATCGGCATGGGCTATCTCGCCGACCCGCACGAGCTTCGTCTGGAGGACGGCTCCTGGTTGCGGGTTCGTATCGCCGAGGTCTCGACCGCCGGGATTCGGGTGAAGAAGGATGACTGGGGCGACATGACCGCCACGCAGCTCTACTACGAGGTGTCCTTCCCCGTGACCGAGGACCAGCTGCGACCACTGCCTCGCTGAGCGGCGTGGTGGCCCGCACGCTCCGGGCCACCGCGGCCCGATGTCGGGATCGCCGACGGCGGGGCATGGAGCAGCGTTGTCAGTTGCTGATCCGGAGCTCCTGCTGGGCGTATCGCAGGTCATCGGCCTGGGCGAGCATGAACCGGGCGAGGTCGGTGCGAGCGATGCGCAAACGGACCCGGTCGCCGGATCCGCTCGCGGTGCGCACCCTGACCGTTCCCGTTCCGGGCTTGTCGTGAGGCATCGTGACGACCACGGTCGTCCAGTCGCGATCAGAGCCGCGAATGGCCTCGCCCACCTCGGTGGACTCGGGCCCCAACCTGAGCAGGCTGTAGCTCGCTCTGCTCAATGCCCGCATCAGCGGGCTGCGGGGGATCA
The DNA here is from genome assembly GCF_050031945.1 of Plantibacter sp. 2H11-2. Lineage (NCBI taxonomy): Bacteria > Bacillati > Actinomycetota > Actinomycetes > Micrococcales > Microbacteriaceae > Plantibacter > Plantibacter sp. 2H11-2. The sequence continues at coordinate 104,999 of NZ_JBNBBL010000004.1, forward strand.
GAATGCTCGGCCCCCAACTGAAGACGAGTCGGCGGACCCCGTGCGTGCGCATCGCGGCCACGATGTTGCGCGTTCCGGCTGCGACGGGCATGTCCTTGGACCCGCCGACGATCTGTGGAGTCAGGGTGGCCAGGACGGCGTCGGCACCGCGGACGACGTCCTCAACGGCGACCGCGTCGGTCAGCTCGCCCTGCACGACCCGTAGTAGGTCGTGGCGCAGGTCGAGCTTCGCCGGATTGCGGATGAACGCCACCACGTCATGCCCGGCGGCGAGTGCCTGTTCGACCAGGTGGATACCGGTGCGCCCGGTGGCGCCGAAGATGATCAGCTTCATGACGTCTCCCTTGCGAAGCCTGCGGGTCAGCCGTTGTAGGCGACGTAGTGCAGCTCGGCCTGCTGACGCTCGTCGTGCAACTGCGCCAGGGCCTCCGCGATGACCTCGGGCTCGGCGTCGGGGTGGCCGCCTCCGATGAGTGCGGTGATGCCCAGGTGTGCGACGTAGACGCCCTTCGGTTGCAGTGCGTTGTGCAGGTTGAGGGCCCAGTTGCGAAGTCCCGCTGCGGCGATGTTCACGTTGCCGAGGAAGGGCATGGGGCTGATGGATCCGCCGCCGGTCGTGATGAGGACGGTCCCCTTGCCTGCTGCGATCATGTCCGGCAGCACTGCCCCGACGGCGGCGAGCGCGCCCCCGAGATAGAAGTCGATCTGTGGTTGCAGGTTCTCCGTCGTCACCTCGAGGACGTCGACGGGCGTGAGGGACGGGTCTGCGGGCGAGAACTCGAGCACGTCGATCGGGCCGAGCGTGTCCGTGATCGAACGCAGGGCGGCGGTGACGGTGTCCGGTTGGCTCACATCGGCAGCGAACCCGTGAGCGGTGATGCCTTCGCCCGCGAGGGTCTGGGCGAGCGAGTCGAGCTTGGACTGCGTTCGTGCGACCAGCGCGACGTCGAAGCCCCTGCGTCCGAAGGCGCGGGCGATCTCGAGGCCGAGGCCCGGGCCGGCTCCGATGATGGTGATGAGCGGCATGATGTGTCCTTTCGAATCCCACGGGTTCGTGGGGCGTTGCGTCGTTGAGCTAAGTTGAGGGTGTCCTCAAACAAGCTTGAGCATAACTTGAGACCACCCTCAATATCCATAGGAGCCGGCATGACCGCGGAACGGAGTCTGCGTCGCGATGCTCAGTCGAACGTCGAGAAACTGCACGCGGCGGCGCTGGCGGTGTTCTCGGATCGAGGTCTGTCCGCTCCGTTGGAGGACATCGCGAAAGCAGCCGGGGTGAGCATCGGCACGCTCTACAACCGAGTGGGGTCGCGCGATCAGTTGATCGATGCCGTCATCCCCGCGGTCGTGGGGGAGAAGCTCCTTGCGGTCAAAGAATGGACCATGGCGGAGCCGACTCCGCGAGCGCGGCTGGAGAGGTTCGTCACCTGCATGATCGACCTGCAGCTCAGCGATCCGGCCCTCAACGACGCGATGCTCCGGCGGTTCCCCGACGCAACGGCGCTCATCAACGCCTGCGATCGGTCAACGGCCTTGGGGGCGGAACTCATCGAGGATGCGCACGCCGCCGGTGTCCTCTCCCAGGACTTCACGACCGAAGACCTCATGGCGGTGTTGTGGATGGCGGGCACGGCGAGTCACGACCCGAGAGCGCCTTCCGGATGGCGACGACTCGTCGAGCGTGGTGTCGCTGCCGCCTGGATCGAGTAGATCCGGCGGCTGACGGTCGCCGTCACCAGCGCGACGTTCACGGGTCCGTGCGGCTGCAGCTGGGCGCCGGGGTGGCGGCCTCAGCTCTCGACCTCCGCCTGCGGGCGCTCGGGGACCTCGTCATCGTTGTGCTGACCTGATGACGACTTTGATTAATTAGTCATGAAAGTTCTTGACCTCTGAAGGAAGACAGGGGAGCCTGTTCGGACCGCCGCTTCAACGAGGAAGCGCGGGGAGGAGACGATGATGAAATCACATGTTCGTGCCGGACGACTGGCGCTCGCCACCGCGCTCGTGCTCGGCTTGGCAGGAGCGGCGGTCGGGCAACCGGCTCCCGCTGAGGCGTTCCCGGCCAAGACGAAAGCGTCGGTGATCCAATACCTCCGTTCGATCACCGGCTCGAACGTCGTGTCGGGCCAGCACAACAAGGAGCCCGCGAGTGCGCCGGGCCAGTACACCCAGCAAGTGAAGGACATCACCGGTCAGTATCCCGGTCTCTGGGGCGGTGACCTGATGTTCCGAGCGCAGGACGCGGCCAACCGTCAGCGAGTGATCGATCAGGCGAAGACCGAGTGGGCGAACGGTTCGCTCGTCGCGTTGACGTGGCATGCATGCTCACCGACCGGCCCCTCGACCTGTGAGTTCGACGGCGGTGTCAAGACGCAGATCACCAACGCGCAGTTCACGCAGATCGTCACGGGCGGCACCGCTCTCAACACCACCTGGCGGCAGCGGATGGCCGAGGTCGTCCCATATCTGCGGCAGCTCAAGGACGCCGGAGTCCCGGTCCTCTTCCGGCCCTTCCATGAGATGAACGAGACCTGGAACTGGTGGGGCGGCCGATCGGGAGCGAACGGCGGGGCGAAGATCTTCCAGCAGATGCGTGACTACTTCGACTCACAGGGGCTCGACAACCTCATCTGGGTGTGGAACGTGCAGGACAACCCGGCGGGAGGGTGGGCGAACTACTACCCGGGGAACTCCTACGTCGACGTGGTCTCACTCGACGTCTGGTACAAGAACTATCCGAGCGCGGCCGACTACCAGCAGATGCAGACGATCGCCGGTACGAAGCCGATCGCGATCGCGGAGTTGGGGAAGGCGCCGGATGCGAACCTCCTGCAGTCGCAGACGCGTTGGTCGTACTTCATGATCTGGTCGGAGCAACTGCGTGGCAACAACTCCAATGCCGAGATCCAGAACGCGTACTTCCATCCGCGGGTGTTCAATCAGGGCGAAGTGGTCCTGCCGTAGGCGGGATGCCGTGACCTCGTCGGTCCGCGCCCGCGACGATGGCGCGGCCGTCGGGGCGACCTCCTGAACGAGCTGGGAGGCTGGGCCGTCGTCGAACCGGCGACTCAGCGTGTGAGCGCCGGCCCGTGTCCCGGGGCGATCGTGCCTTGTAGGACCAGCGACGCGGCGCCGATCGCTGCCGCGTCGCGCGGGTTGGCGGAGAGCTCGACCACGATCGGGTGGGCCCGCCGGGCGAAGAACCGCTGCTCGAGACGTTCGCGGATCGCACGGGCGTAGAGCGAACCGGCCACCGCCATGCCAGGGCCGGCGAGGACGAGCCGATCGAGGTCGAGCAGGTTCGCGAGTGTCACCGTGGCCGCGGCGACCCGGTCGGCCGAGTTCTGGATCAGGTCGAGCGCCACGTCATGGCCGCTGACGGCGGCTCGGGCGAGCTGGTCGAAGTCGCGGCTGAGCGTCTCCGGTGCGAAGCCGAGCCCGAGTCCGTCGAGGCGATCCCGCGAGGCCTCAGCCGCCGCCATCACGGCTGCCGGTGCCGCGTAGCGCTCCAGGCATCCGCGGTTGCCGCAGTGGCAGGGGACGCCGTCGACCTCGATGCTGATGTGACCCAGCTCACCGGCGTTGGAGCTCGAACCACGATAGAGCGCACCGCCCAGCACCATTCCTGCGCCGATCCCGGTGCCCATGTAGACGCATGCGAAGGACTCCGTGCGCGACACCTGGCGACTCCAGAACTCACCGACCGCGGCGGCGGCGGCGTCGTTGTCGACGACCACCGGAACGTCGAGGCTCTCCTGCAACGCCTGCTGCAGGGGGAAGTCGTCCCAGCGTACGAGCGTGGGCGGACCGAGGAGGACACCGCCGAGTTGGGCGATCGGGCCGGGGGCGACGACGGCGACGCCCGCGATCGACGGGGCCGCGAGCCCGACGCCGGCGACGAAGTCGCGGTAGAGCGTGACGAGTCGGTCGGTCACCTGCTCCGGCGTGGCCGAGCCTGCGCCGTCGACGAGCTGTCGGCCGACGACGCCGCCGCGGACGTCGGTGGCGACGAGCGTGATCGACTCGAATCCGAGCTGGATCCCGACGGCGTACTTGGCGCTCGCGTTGATCTCGAGGAGGGTCCGCGGCTTGCCGCCGCGGGGCGCGGCCCGACCGGTCTCGCGGACGAGTCCGTCCTCGATGAGGCGGCGGACGATGTTGGAGATCGACGGCTGGGTCAGACCCGTCGCCTCGGTGAGCTCGGTGCGGCTGATGGTGCCGGCCGAGCGGATGAGGTCGACGATGAGCGCCTGGCTGCCGGGACCCGACTGCACGGACTCACGTCTGGCCAACTGTCCCTCCCGGCGATCTTCGAGCGCGTAGTGTGAGGGCCACACGACCACTCCTCACGAAAGGCCGCGTCCCGATGGGTCTCGATGCCGAACAGACTATCGCGCAGCCCCGGCCGATCGGCCTCACGCTGTTCCGGGCCTCGGAGATCTACGGCGCGGAGCCGTTCTACCACGAGCTCATCGCCGGCATCGATCGCGTCGTCCGCCCGCACGGCCTGTCCGTGTTGCTCCGCGTGCTGCCGACGCGGGAGGAGGAGCTGCTGCAGCTCGGGCGCTGGCAGCAGGACGGAACGGTGAGCGCCGTCATCCTCGTGGACCTCATCGACGACGACGAGCGGGTGGCCTTCGTCGAGCGGTCCGCGATCCCGGCGATCGTGATCGGCGCTCCGACGACGGCTCAGGGGCTCCCGGCGGTCTGGACCAACGACGCGGTCACGATGCACGAGGCCGTCGACCACCTCGTCTCGCTCGGGCACCGGCGTCTCGCGCACGTCACGGGTCCGCGCGAGCTCACCCACACGCTGTCCCGGATGGAGGCGTTCACCCTCGCCTCCGACCTGCCCGACGTGGACACGGTCTCGATCGGCGGCGACTACTCGCGGACGTCCGGCTACCAGGCCATGCAGACGCTGCTCGCCCGAGAGCCCAGACCGACGGCGGTCGTCTTCGACAGCGACGTGATGGCGCTCGGCGGGCTGCAGGCGGTGCAGGAGGCCGGGTTGCGGGTGCCCGACGACCTGTCGATCGTGGCGTGGGACGATTCGGCGCAATGCCAGCTGTCGGACCCGCCGATGTCGGCGCTCAGCCACGACGTGCAACGCATCGGCGAGATGGCGGGCGAGGAGCTGCTCGAGCTGTTGGCGGGTCGCCCAGGTACCACACGGGAAGCGCCGCACGCCGTGGTCATCGAGCGCTCCACCTCGGGTCCCGTCCCCGTCGCTTGAGGTTTCGAGGGCGCGAGTGAGGTGGATTCCCTGTGATCGATTTGTTATATAAATTAATAATGTTTAGTCTTGACGGGCGTGAGACGGCAGACGATGCTGGACAGCGAGCGACGAGGCGACCCGGCCCTTCGCCCCCATGAACGAAGGAGTTCCCATGTCCCGGAGACCGATCATCGGCCTCGCCGCAACGGCTGCGGCCGCGGCACTCGTCCTCAGCGGCTGTTCCGGCGGAGCCGCCAACGACGACGGCGACCCGAGCGGCGAGATCACCGTCCTCACGAACCGCACCGACCTCGTCGACACCACCTTCAAGGACTACGCGGCCGAGTTCGAGAAGCAGTACCCCGGCACCACCGTCAAGTTCGAGGCCCTGACCGACTACGAGGGCGACGCCAAGATCCGCCTCAACTCGAAGGACTACGGCGACGTGCTCCTCATCCCGTCCTCGAATGTCACCAAGGATCAGTACGCGAACTTCTTCGAGCCGCTCGGCAGCACCGAGGAGCAGTCCAAGACCTACCGCTTCGCGAACGAGGCCTCCTTCGACGGGACGGCCTACGGCGTCTCGACCTTCGGTTCCGCCATGGGCTACGTCTTCAACCGCGACGTGTGGACCAAGGCCGGGATCACCGAGCCGCCCGCCACCGAGGAGGAGTACCTCGCCGCACTCGAGAAGGTCAAGGCGAACGGCTCGATCCCGTACTACACGAACTACAAGGACGGCTGGCCGCTCGCGACGCTCGAGGGCAACCTCGGAGCCGGGCAGGGCCCGAAGGTCCGCACCGAGATGATCGCGACCGACAGCCCCTGGACCGAGGGCAACGACCAGTACAACATCGACGGTCTCCTCTTCGACACCGTCGCGGCCGGCCTGAGCGAGCCGGACCCCACCACCACCAACTGGGAGGAGTCGAAGAACCTCCTCGCCTCCGGTGAGATCAGCTCGATGGTGCTCGGCTCCTGGGCCGTCTCGCAGATGCAGGACGCCGCCGAGAAGGCCGGCGAGTCCCGCGACGTGATCGGCTTCTGGCCGATGCCGTGGAAGACCGACGACGGGTTCACCTCCGTCACCGCCTCCGACAAGTTCCTGGCGGTCAGCAAGTACTCGAAGAACAAGGCGACCGCGAAGGCCTGGATCGACTGGTTCACGAACGAGTCAGGATTCGCCGCCAGCCAGGGTGCCATCAGCCCCGTCATCAGCGACCCGGCACCCGACACGCTGGCCGACTTCTCCGACCTCGGCGTCACCTACCTGGAGCTCGCTCCGGACCCGGTGGGCAAGGAGGCCGTGATCAACGACATCGCCAACGCCGCTGAGATCGACCTCTTCGGCAACACCTACCGCCAGAAGCTCATCGACATCGCCCGCGGCGCAGCCGACGGCGACAAGGAGAGCGCCTTCGCCGACCTCAACGAGCGCTGGGCAGCCGCCCGCGCCGACGTCGCCGAGTAGCACCCATCCGATCGACACCCGGGCCCGTCCCCACGGCGGGCCCGGGTGTCCTCCACCCCGCGCAGCGAAGAAGGCAACCAGCATGGTCACAGTCCAGGGAGCGTCACCCGCCACCCGAGCGGTGGTGACGAACCATCCACGCCCGCCGCGCACCCTGCGCCCGGGCAGACCCCCGAAGGCCACCGGGTCGCGTGTCACCCCCTGGCTCTTCCTCGTGGTGCCGCTCGCCTTCCTGATCGTGCTCACCTACGTGCCGGTCGCGAACATGTTCTGGTACAGCCTCACCTCGTGGGACGGACTCGAACCCGAGCAGGAGTTCGTCGGCATCGACAACTTCGTGCAGATCTTCACGAAGCCGGAGATCTTCCAGGTCTTCTTCGTGAGCCTGTACTACCTCGTCGGGGCCGTCGCCCAGCTCGTCCTGGCGCTGTACCTCGCCACGCTGTTGAGCTTCCGCACCCGCTTCAAGAACCTCTTCAAGGGCGTCATCTTCTTCCCCTACCTCATCAACGGGGTCGCGATCGGGCTGGTCTTCCTCTACTTCCTCCGCCCAGGCGGCACCCTCGACGCCCTCCTCGCGGCGGTCGGCGTGCAGGACACCCCGCAGTGGCTCGGCGACCCCTCGTTCGTGAACGCCTCCCTCGCCGCCACGTCCGTCTGGCGGTACATGGGCCTCAACTTCGTCCTGTTCCTCGGTGCGATCCAGTCGGTCCCGTCCGAGCAGTACGAGGCCGCGGACCTCGACGGCGCCAACTCGTGGCACAAGTTCCGCTTCATCATCCTGCCGAGCATCCGGCGCATCCTCGGCCTCTCGTTCATCCTGGCCATCGCCGGAGCACTGTCCGCCTTCGAGATGCCGTACGTCATGACCGGCGGTGCCAACGGCTCCGAGACCTTCGTGATCCAGACGGTGAACACGGCCTTCAAGTTCTCGAAGGTGGGTTTGGCGTCCGCGATGGCCGTCGTCCTGCTGCTGATCGTCCTGATCATCACCTTCGTCCAACGCCGGGTCTTCCCCGACGAGAAGGGAGGCGAATCGTGACCGCCCCCGCCGACCGACCGGTCTCCGCTGCCACACCCGAGCCCCGACGCGCACTGCGACGGACGCGGCGCGGGCCGAAGCGCCCACAGGGTGCCGCCGCCCTCACCGCGACGACGATCAAGTACGCCTCGCTCATCATCGCGAGCCTCTTCGCGGTGGTCCCCCTGGCCACGATCTTCATGCTCGCGTTCAAGACCGACCGCGAACAGCGGACGACCGGTCCCCTCACCCCGCCGTCGAACTGGTTCAACTTCGACAACTTCGTCGTCGCCTTCGACCAGGGCGGCATGGTCACCGGCTTCCTCAACACCGCGATCATCCTGCTCGTGTCCGTCGCCGGGACCATCCTGATCGGCACCATGTCGGCCTACGCACTCGACCGGTTCCGCTTCCGCGGACGGAAGCTCGTCATGGGCCTGTTCCTCCTGGCGACGCTCGTGCCGTCGGTCACGACCCAGGTGGCCACGTTCCAGGTGGTGTCCGCACTCGAGCTGTTCAACACCCGTGGCGCCGCGATCCTGCTCTTCATGGGGACCGACATCGTCGCGATCTACATCTTCCTGCAGTTCATGCAGTCGATTCCCGTCTCCCTCGACGAGGCCGCGATGCTCGACGGCGCGAACCGCTTCACGATCTACTGGCGCATCATCCTCCCGCTACTGAAGCCCGCTGTTGCGACGGTGGTCATCATCAAGGGCATCGCCATCTACAACGAGTTCTACATCCCCTTCCTGTACATGCCGTCGCAGGACCTGGGGGTGATCTCCACCTCGCTGTTCCGGTTCATGGGACCGTTCGGCGCCCAGTGGCAGATCATCGCGGCCGGGACGATCCTCGTGATCATCCCGACGCTCGTCGCCTTCCTCTTCCTGCAGCGATACATCTACAACGGCCTGACCTCTGGAGCAACCAAGTGAGCATCATCGACACCGCCACCGTCCGTCCCCTGACCACCCGCCTCCTGCACGAGGGGTGGAGTCTGCGTGCGGTCGGTGGCGCGATCCCCGAGGCATTCGTCGGGACGAGCGTGCCCGCGACGGTGCCCGGCCTCGTGCACACGGACCTCCTCGACGCCGGGCTCATCCCCGACCCCTTCCTCGACCGCAACGAGCACCTCGTGACGTGGATCGGATCGACGGACTGGGAGTACCGCACCACCTTCACGTGGGAGCCGGACGGCCACGAGCGGCACGACCTCGTGTTCGAGGGACTGGACACCGTGGCGACGGTGACCGTGAACGGCTCGGTCGTCGCGACCACGCGGAACCAGCACCGCACGTACCGCATCGACGTCGGTGCCGTCCTGCGCGAGGGTGAGAACGAGCTCGTCGTCCACTTCGCCTCTCCCGTCGCCGCGGCGGACCTGGCCAGCCTCGAGATCGGCTACCGCCCCCACACCTACTCCCACCCGTTCAACGCCATCCGCAAGGCCGCCTGCAACTTCGGCTGGGACTGGGGACTGGACGCCGCTTCGTCAGGGCTCTGGAAGCCCGTGAGCCTGCAGTCGTGGTCGACGGCCCGGCTCGCCTCGGTGCGTCCGGTCGTGACCGTCGACGGCGGCGAGGGCCGGGTCGCCGTGCACGTCGACGTGGAACGCGCCGGCGGCGGTGACGCGCCCCTCGCGCTCACAGCGACGGTCGCCGATGCGAGCACTGATGTCGTCCTCGCGGCCGGTGCCGACACCGCCGTGGTCGAGCTCACCGTCGCGGATGCCGAACTGTGGTGGCCGCGCGGGTACGGCGAGCAGCCACTGTACGACCTCGACGTCGTGCTCAGGCAGGACGAGGCACGCCTCGGCGAGTGGTCGAAGCGGATCGGGTTCCGGACCGTCGCCGTCGAACTCGAACCCGACGCGGAGGGCACCTCGTTCCGCTTCGTCGTGAACGGCGAGGCCGTCTGGGTGCGAGGCGCCAACTGGATCCCCGATGACGCCTTCGTGACCCGCGTGGATCGCGCACGGCTCGCGCGCCGGATGGACCAGGCCGAGTTTGCGAACCTCAACCTGCTCCGTATCTGGGGCGGCGGCTACTACGAGTCCGACGACTTCTACGAGCTCTGCGACGAGCGCGGGATCATGGTCTGGCAGGACTTCCTCTTCGCCTGCGCGGCCTATGCCGAGGAGGAGCCGCTGTGGAGCGAGGTCGAGGCGGAGGCGCGCGACAACATCACGCGCATCATGCCGCACGCGAGCCTCGTGCTGTGGAACGGCAACAACGAGAACATCTGGGGCTTCGAGGAGTGGGGCTGGGAGAAGCGTGTCCAGGGCCGCACGTGGGGCATGGGCTACTACCTCGATCTGCTGCCACGGCTCGTCGCCGAGCTCGACCCGGCCGGCAACTACACCGCGGGCAGCCCATGGTCGGGAACGCCGGACATCCCGGCCAACGATCCGGACCACGGATCCGTGCACCTCTGGGAGCTGTGGAACCGCGTCGACTACCCCGCCTACCGCGACGTCTCGCCGCGCTTCGTGGCCGAGTTCGGTTGGCAGGGTCCGGCGACGTGGTCGACGATCGATCGAGCCATCTCGGACTCCCCGCTCACGCCGGAGTCGCCCGGCATGATCCACCACCAGAAGGCGACGGACGGGAACGACAAACTGACCGACGGACTCGTCGCGCATCTGCCGCTGCCGGACGACACCGAGGACTGGCACTGGGCGATGTCGCTCAACCAGGCCAACGCCGTGACCGTCGCGATCGAGCACTTCCGGTCGTGGAGCCCACGCTGCATGGGGTCGATCGTCTGGCAGCTGAACGACTGCTGGCCAGTCACGTCCTGGGCGGCCGTCGACGGCGACGAGCGCGCGAAGCCGCTGCTCTACGCCTTGCGACACGTCTACGCCGACCGGCTCGTGACCGTGCAGCCGCGAGGGGAGTCCCTCGTGGTCGCCGTGCTCAACGACGGCCCGGACGCCTGGGCGGGCGACCTCGTCATCCGGCGCCTCCGGTTCGACGGGACCGAACTCGCCTCGGTGCGCGTCCCGGTCGACCTGGACCGACGCTCCTCGACGCTCGTCGAGATCCCCGAAGCGGTCGCGGTCGCGGGCTCGGCACCCGATGAAGTACTCGTCGCCACAGTCGGGGCGGAACGCGGCTTCTGGTCCTTCGCCGAGGCACGTGATTCGACGATCCCCGCCCCTCGGTTCAGCGCCGAGGTCGCCCGCCAGGAGGACGGTTACGCCGTGACCATCACGGCCGAGTCCTTCCTTCGCGACCTCACGCTGCTCGTCGACAAGCTGGACCCGGCCGCCGTCGTCGACGACCAGCTCGTGACCCTCCTGCCGGGAGAGCGCGTGACGTTCCACGTGCGGACCGAGGTGGAACTCGGCGAGGACGAGCTCCTGTCGACCCGGGTCGTGCGCACCGCGAACCAGCTGGTCGAGGACTGGGCACGGTGACCCTGGCGGACATGACCGCGGAGCGGGATCCGTCGGGGTCGGTCGCGCTCGCGGTCGACCTCGGCGGCACCAAAGTGGAGGCCGCGCTCGTCACGGCCGAGGGCGTCGTGGTCGACGGCAGCGCGCATCGGGCGCCGACGGGGCCCGATGCAGGGCGCCGTGCACTGGAAGACGCCGTCGACCGAGTGGTCCTCGCCTCGATCGCGCACCTGCCGGACGGTTCCGCGCTCGTCGGCGTCGGCATCGGTTCGGCGGGTCCCGTCGACCTCGGCCGCGGCACCGTGAGCCCGAAGAACCTCCCGCGACTGCACGGCTTCGACCTCCGGACACACGTCGCGCGGCTGTTACCGGACGCCCCGGTGGTGGTCCGTCTCGACGGGACCTGCATCGCGATCGCGGAGCACTGGCTCGGAGCGACCCGCGGCACCGAGAACTCGATGGCGATGATCGTCTCGACCGGTGTCGGCGGCGGGATCATCCTGCACGGGCGGTTGATCGCCGGCCGGAGCGGCAACGCCGGCCACATCGGTCAGGTGCAGATCGCCTCGCGCGTACCTGGAGAGTCCGCCGACGACGCGACGCTCGAGCGCATCGCCTCCGGACCACGGAGCGTCGCCTGGGCGCGGGCCCACGGCTGGGACGGCCGCACCGGCGAGGAGCTCGCCGTCGACGCCTCGGCGGGGGATCCCGTCGCGCGGTCCGCCGTCGTCCGTTCGGCCACCGCGGTCGGACAGGCGATCGCGAGTGCCGCGACCCTGCTCGACCTGGAGGCGGTCGCCGTCGGCGGCGGGTTCACCGCCGTCAGCACCGACTATCTCGACCTCGTCCGTGCCGCGGTGCAGGACGCCATCGTCCTCGACTACGCGGCCGGCGTCGTCGTGACCGGTTCCGCTCTCGACGGCGCGGGTCCGATCCTCGGCGCCGCAGCACTCATCCACCGACCGGAGGCACTCGGCCTCCCACCGCTCGACCCGATGCACCATCCCAGACGAAGGAGCCTGGCACGATGAATCGCACCCCCGACCCCCGCCCATCGCACCGCGACACGAGCGGCCGCCTCGCCGCCGGCATGCTCGCGGCGGCCGTCACCGCCGCACTGCTCCCGGCGCTCGCGGCGCCGGCAGCTGCAGCCCCGGCCGACTGGACCTCGCTCAACACCTCGTTCGTCGAGCGTGACGGCTCCCGCCTCGTGCTCGACGGCGAGACCTTCCGCTTCAGCGGTCCGAACATCTACTGGCTCGGTCTGGACGAGAACGTGGGCGGGGTCGACTACCCGACTGCGTTCCGCATCGCTGACACCCTCGATGCGGCGGCCAGGATGGGTTCGACCGTCGTGCGGACGCACATGATGACCTCGACGGGCCAGGACGGTGCGAACCCCCTGGCGATCATGCCGGCCCTCGGGCAGATGAACGACGAGGCGTTCGCGACGATCGACTTCGCCGTCGCGTACGCCGGCAAGCTCGGCATCCGGCTGGTGCTCCCGCTCACCGACGAGTGGGAGTACTACCACGGCGGGCATCGCGACTTCACGACCCCGTACGGGCTGACGTCGGCCGACTTCTACACTGACGAGCGGCCGATCGCCGCGTACCAGGCCTACGTCGACGCGATCCTGCAGCGGACGAACGCGCTCACCGGCGTCCGGTACACCGAGGACCCGACGATCATGGCGTGGGAGCTCGGGAACGAGTTGGAGGGGATGACCGCGCCGTGGATCGACCGGCAGGTCGCGTTCATCAAGGAACGCGCCCCGCAGCAGCTCGTCGCGGCCGGTCGTCGATTCGACATCGACCCGGACACGCTCTCGGCGCCGGGGCTCGACATCGTCGATGTGCACTACTACCCGCCCACCGCCGCACGCGTGTCCGCGGACGCGGCCACGGTCACCGCCGCGGGCAAGGTCTACATGGCCGGCGAGTACGCCTCCACTGCTGCGAGCCCGGCGTTGCTCGAACCGCTCGTCGCCGACCCGAACGTGACCGGCATGCTGTTCTGGTCGCTGTTCGGCAACAGCGACCGTGGTGGGCTCGTCCCGCACGACGACGGGTTCACGATCCATGCACCCGGTGCGACCGATGCCGAGCGCGCCCGGGTCTCCGCGATCACCGCCTATGCCGCTGCGATCGGTGCCGTGCCGGCTGCTCCCGCCGTCGGGACACCGCTCATCACAGCGGTCGACCGCGCGGACGGCATCAACACCGTCCGATGGCGCGGGGCCGGCGGCGCGGTCTCGTACCGGCTCGAACGCTCGCTCGACGGGATCTCGTGGACCGCGGTCGACACCGGCGCGCTCCGGGCCGATGCCGGGTCCGCGACGGACTTCGCCTCGCCGACGGGAGCGGTCTACCGCGTCGTCGCGATCGACGGGGCCGGGGCCGACGCGGCGCTGTCGGACCCGGTCATGACCGAGACCGACACCCGCGTGCTCGTCGACCCGCTCGAGTCCTGGCTGCTCACCGAGGCGCACGACGGTGCGACGATCGTTCCACGCGCAGATGGGACGAGCGTGGTCGCCGCCTCCGATGGAGCCAGCGTCACCTGGAAGCAGGACCGACTCTCGGCGGCGTCGTTCATCGTCTCCGGATCGGTCGTGGTCGAGTCCAGCGCTGACGGTTCAGCCTGGGTGACCGCCGCGGCCGAGGTCGGACCCGGCGGCACGGTGATCGCTCGCGATCTGGCGGGGCCGTACCTCCGGGTGACCCTCGCCGCCGGCGCGACCGTGTCGCGGGCCACCATCTGGTCGGCGGTGGACGCTCCGAGCGGGCCGCCGGCGGCGTTCGCATCCGTCTCACCGGCGCCCGGCACCGTCGATGTGACCGCGACGCCGACCTTCACCTGGGAGTCGGCGGCCGGTGCGGCCTACTACCGCTTCACGCTCGCCGCGCAGGCCGACCTCGGAAACCCGGTCGTCGTCGTCGACGGTGTCGGAACCCCCTCGGTCACCCCGACGGTCTCCCTCACGCCGGGACAGCGGTACTGGTGGTCGGTCACCGCGGTCAACGGAGCCGGGACGACCGCCTCGAGCACGGGAGCGGCGGACTTCCTCATGAAGGCGCTGCCGAGCGAACCGCTCGTCGTCGAGGACTTCGAGTCGTACGCCGATGACGCCGCCTTGCAGGCTGCCTACGTGCGGAACACCGGGGGCGGCGCCGTGACACCGACGCTCACGCCGAACCCCGACACCGGCACGAACGCGATGTCGGCCGCGTACGACCTCGCCGGTCCCGGCTATGCCGGCGTCGTCCGCACCTTCCAGACACCGCAGGACTGGTGGGGCTACACCGGGCTCCAGCTCTGGGTGCAGGGGACACCGGGCGACGATGTCACCGTCCAGTTCGTGACGAGTGGGACGTACTGGGAGACGGTCGCGCCCTTCGAGGGCGAGGGTTGGCAGCTGATCGAGATCCCGTTCTCGGCCTTCGCCCCACCGGCCTGGGCCGGCGAGGCGGCGTTCGACCCGACCTCCGTCACCCAGATCGGGTTCTACCTCGGTGGTGAAGGAGCCGGCACCCTGCTGGTCGACGACGTCGTCACGACGGTCGCGGCGGTGGAGCCGGAACCGGGCACGGGACAGCCGGGCACGGGACAGCCGGGTGGGTCTGACGGCGCTGACCCGGTGGCGCCGACGGACGACCTCGCCCGCACCGGCCTGGACGCCACGCCCTGGATCGTCGGCGCGTTCGCGCTGCTCGCGACGGGTGGTCTGCTGCTGGTCCGCGGTCGACGGCGGGCTCTCTGATGGCGCTGCACCGCATCACCAGCGACCCCAAGCGGTACGCCTGGGGGTCGACGACGGCCATCCCGGAGCTGCTGGGGGTGCCCGCCGACGGTTCGCCCCAGGCGGAGCTCTGGCTCGGGGCACACCCTGGCAGCGTGACCGAGTTCGTCGAGCCGGGTCACGGTCGTCCCGACAGCCTCAACGACTGGATCGCGTCGGACCCCGACGCGGCTCTCGGTGGGCGCTCCAGGATGCCGTTCCTGGTGAAGCTGTTGGCCGCCGCGAGGCCGCTCTCCCTCCAGGTCCACCCCACGCCCGACCGGGCCAGGGCGGGGTTCGCGGACGAGGACCGCCGCGGCGTGCCGCTGGATGCACCGCATCGGAACTACAAGGACGCCTGGCACAAGCCGGAGATCATCGTCGCCCTGCAGGACGGCTTCCGCGCCCTCTGCGGATTCCGGGCGGTCGAGGAGTCGCGCGCAATCCTCCTGCACCTGTCCGCCTACGTCGAGGGGCGTGACCGGATGGTGCTCGAGGCGTTCGAGGCGGAGCTCCGTGACGCCGGTCTGGAACCGACGGTGCGAGCGGTGCTCGAACGACGGACGCCCGGCGTGGTCGCCGCCCTGGTGACGGCCGCCGGTGTCGGCACCGGCAGCGGAGCGGTCCCGGACGCCGATCGTCGATCGCGCTGGTCGGCCGAGCGCGAGCTCATCCTGCAGCTCGCCGAAGAGTACCCGGGGGACCCCGGCATCGTCGTCGCGGCGCTCCTCAACCTCGTGACGCTGCGGGAGGGTGAGGCGTTGTTCCTGCCCGCGGGCAACATCCACGCCTACCTCTCCGGCTTCGGGGTCGAGGTCATGGCCTCGAGTGACAACGTGCTTCGCGGCGGACTGACGCCGAAACACGTCGACGTCCCGGAGCTTCTCGCGGTTCTCGATTTCGAACCGTCGCCGGTCCCGTTCGTCGAGCCGATCGTGCGAACCGGCGGTGGGGTCATGTACCCGGTGCCGGTCGACGATTTCCGGCTCGTCCGGATCGATCCCGGGACGGCGACCGACCTTGCTCGCGGCCAGGCGGCGGTGATCCTCGTGACCGGTGGTACGGCGCGGGTGGAACAGGGTGCGGACACCGTCGTGCTCGAGCGCGGGACAGCGGTGTTCGTCTCTCCGGGCCCGGAGTCGGTGACGGTGTCCACGGACGGTCGGGTCTTCGTCGCCACCGGCTGACCGGCCGACACCGTCGGTGGCTGCTGTCCGCCACCCGTAGGCGTGAATCCATGCGGGGACGTTTCGTCGTGACCACAGGCGTGCGCTGCTCGAGCCGCTGCTCGAGCCGCTTCGCGTCGGATGGCTCTTGACGTCGTCGAGCATGCTCGCCATCATTCGAGTGCGATCGACGGCAACGGACCGCCGGCACCCTCGAGAGAGACGGCCCCGATGCCCACCATGATCTTCATCAACCTGCCCGTCAACGACCTGGCGCGGTCACGCGTGTTCTTCGAAGCACTCGGGTACTCGATCAACGAGGGTTTCAGCGACGAGAACGCGATCAGCGTGGTCATCAGCGACACGATCACGGCGATGCTGCTCACGCGAGAGTTCTTCGCGGAGTTCACGAGCAAGTCGATCATCGACGCCACCACCTCCACCGAGGTGCAGCTCGCTCTCAGCGCCGAGAGCAGAGCCGACGTCGATTCGATTGTCGAGAAGGCCATCGCGAGCGGGGCTACGCCTGCCGGCGAACAGGACCATGGCTTCATGTATTCGAAGAGCTTCGACGACCTCGACGGCCACCACTGGGACTTCGTCTGGATGGACCCGGAGGCGGCCGCCGTCGGCGCACCCGAGATGACCGTCGAGGAGATGCGCGCGAACACGACGCACAGCTGAGCGCCTTGATGAGAGGATCGTCCAGCGGAGACGTCTGACACGGATGCTCGAACGAACACCGGAGAGGCCACTCATGACCACCACGCGCAGGCGCATGCTGCAGCGTCGGATCGCCGCTTGGATCACTGTCCTCGGACTGCTGCCAGCGTTCCTCGTTTCAGTCACCACTGCCATGGGGGGAGGTAGCGCTGAAGGCTACATTCTCAGTGCGGTGTTCTTTGTGATCGGCCTCGCCGGGCTCATCTGGTGGGTCATCCTCCGACGCTCGACAGACTGACCCGAGCTCGTCGAGTCCGCTCGGTGTGCCGGCGACCTCCGGCGCACGGCGATGAGCCGGCTCAGACCCCGGCGGTGTTGGCGTCCCGTGGGCGACTCATGCCAACCTGGCATCGGATGGAGAGAGCAGGCGACATGTCGAAGCGTTACGGGAAAGCTCGATGACGGGTGGGTTGGAGCCTGCGTCGAGCATGGGCGATCGGGTGCAGCTGAAGATCCGTCGGGCCGTTCCGGCGGACGCAGGCGCAGTGCTGGCGCTCTTCGATGCAGCAATCGCCTGGTTCGTGCGGATCGGCAACACACGGCAGTGGGGTACCGAACCTGCATCTGGGCAGGAGCGCTGGATCACGCGTGTCGAGCAGTGGTGTGCCTCATCCGATGCCTGGGTCGTCGAGCATCCCACGGTCGGGGTTTGCGGAGCGCTCGTGCTGGGCGAGGCGCTCGAGTACGTGCCGGCCGCCACCGAACCGGAGGTCTACGTCCGCGTGTTGATCGGCTCGCGCGACCCGCGGGTGAAGGGCATCGGTCGCCGCTTGCTGGCATTCGCCGAGGAGCGCGCGCGGGCTGCCGGGGTCGGTCGCATGAGGGTCGACTGCTACGCGGGTGGCTCGGGAGATCTCGTCCGCTTCTACGAGGCCGCTGGCTATGAGCGTGACGTGACGTTCACGGTCGGCGACGGGGCTGGCGCATGGCCGGGCCAGGTGTTGTCACGGCGAGTCGATGTTGCGAACGACCTGGTGCGATGAAGTGATGAGCGCCGGGGAACAGAGGAGGCGTGTGACACCTGCCGGGTAGATGGGGCGATCGGTCTCGCTGATCGACACCCATCGAACCGGACTTCCCTCGTCCAGGACGTGGAGGCGGGCGTCGAGCGGGATGGAATCGATCTCGACGGACTCGACGGCGAAGATGTGGGCGATCTCATGGCCTGGCTCACCCTCGTACTCAAAGATGTTCTCAGCGACGTCGAGCAGGGTGACGGGGCCCAGCGTGACGCCGAGCTCCTCGACGAACTCGCGGCGCAGAGCGGCTTCCGCGGTTTCGCCGAACTCGATGCCGCCCCCGATCGCGCGATGGAAGGCCTGGTCCTTCACGGTGTCCACGCCGTTCAAGACGAGTACGTGACCGTCTCGGATGGGAAGGCCGACGGAGATGTTCCGAATCGAGGGCATGTCATCGACTCTAGAGCGACCGCTGACCTGGTGTATGGAGCGGATGACGGGAATCGAACCCGCGCTATCAGCTTGGGAAGCTGAAGTTACCAACCGTCGACTAACTGGGGCTCACTCGGGCGAACTTCCGTGTGATTTCGCGGGAGCGTTAGACGTGGTTGGACGTGGTGTGCTCGAATTTCGGGTGAGAAAAGGGTGACTACAGTGGTGGTGACTGAGTGGCTCCTGGACCGATGTTCGAGACCAGCTCCGCCCGGTCCTAGAGGATCGGGTGGGCCAGATCCATGAGAAACGCGCCCGCCTCGACCAGGCCGACCATGGGCTCGCTATCCGTCCAGACCGAGACGATCACTGCTCCACTGAACGCGAGTTCCGCACCCGGACGACGCCGGCCGTCGGTGCTAGCTAGCGCGTCAGCGATCGAGCATCCCGTCGACCGAGCATCCCGCGTCCACGCCTATGTGGACACCCGAACGGCGTCCCGCGGTGAGCTGAGTGTCGGCGGTAGGAGAGGTCAAGACCGAAATCAATCGATTCCGGGCCGCCTACGGTTCCGCCCCGATTGTGTTTGGTCACTGGCTTCGGGTGCACTTTGATCAGCGGCGCGGCGCGGCGCACTGCCCGAGGCGAGGGAGGTGAAGACGTCGTCGAAGACGTCGCGGAGCGCGGCAGCCTCGTCGTTCGCCCAGCGTTCCCAGGCGATGTCGACGACCGTGTAGGCGGCGGCGGTGAGGACAGGGGCTGCGTTCGGGTCCTCGATGCGCGTCGCGAGCGCTGCGGCCACCTCCTCGATCTGGGACGCGCGCTTCTCGGCGATACGCGCCTTGAGGGTGGGGAGAGCCGAGATCATGCGCAGCCGTTCGCGCAGCCGCTCCGGCTCACGGTCTGCCGTGATCGCCGCCGGCTCGAAGGCTGCGCGGAGGAGTTCCCAGGCGGTGCCGTCCTCGGCTGAGAGGAGCGCCTCGGCATGCCGGACGCCTGATCCCTCGGTCGCGACGACGATGACGTCCTCCTTCGAGCCGAAGTAGCGGAAGAACGTCGCCCGGGAGATGCCGAGTTGGTGGGAGAGGTC
Organism: Plantibacter sp. 2H11-2; assembly: GCF_050031945.1. Classification (NCBI taxonomy): domain Bacteria; kingdom Bacillati; phylum Actinomycetota; class Actinomycetes; order Micrococcales; family Microbacteriaceae; genus Plantibacter; species Plantibacter sp. 2H11-2. Next base: position 124,260 of record NZ_JBNBBL010000004.1, read on the forward strand.
CTCGACCGTGATGCCGTCGAAGCCATGGTCGACGAACAGGTCGACGGCCGCGCGCGCGAGTTCGGCGCGGAAGGCGTCACGAGAGCGTTCTCGAACAGTGGCGGTCATGCGAAGGAGTCTACAAGGTGATATCGTGACTCCATGATGAGACTCAGTCTCATGGACGTTGACGTCGCCACCACCCGCCGCGCGATGTCCGCGGCCCTTCACCTTCAGGAGTTCCCATGACCCGAACCGATTCCGTGCCCGTCCAGCGCGCGAGTGCCAGGCCACCGCGGCATCGGGGCCTCGTCGCCGTGCTCGCTTTCGCAGGCATGGGCGCATCGTTCATGCAGACGATCCTTATCCCCATCCAGGCCCAGCTGCCGCAGCTGCTGAACGCCGCGAGGGAGGACACGGCCTGGGTCATCACCATCACGCTCCTCGTGTCGGCGATCTGCGTGCCGATCTCCGGCAAGCTCGGCGACATGTACGGCAAGCGCCGCGTCGCCCTGGTCCTGCTCGGTCTCCTCGTCACCGGATCGGTGATCGCCGCGCTGTCGCCGACAGTCGTCCCGCTCATCATCGGGCGAGGCCTGCAGGGCACCGGCATGGGCGTCATCCCGCTCGGTATCGCCATCCTGCGCGACACGCTGCCGCCGAAGAAGCTGAGCGGTGCGATCGCACTCGTCAGCGCAACGCTTGGCGTGGGTGGTGCACTGGGCCTGCCGCTCAGCGCGTTCGTGACCGAGCACTTCGACTGGCACATCCTCTTCTGGGTCGCAGCGGGCATCAGCGCAACCTCGTTCGTCCTCTTCGCCACGGTCGTGCCAGCCAGCACACTCCGCACCGGCGGACGGCTCGACATCGTGGGCGCGATCGGGCTGGCGATCGGCCTCGTGGGGGTGCTCCTCGCCGTCTCCAAGGGCAACGAGTGGGGCTGGGACGCACCGCAGACGCTGATCCTCCTGATCGGTGGGGTCGTCGTCCTGCTCGCATGGGGATGGTTCGAGCTGCGCGTCACCAACCCGCTCGTCGACCTCCGGGTGAGCGCCCGCCCGCCGGTGCTGCTGACGAACCTCTCGTCCATCGCGATGGGCTTCGCCCTCTTCTCCTCGAGCATCGTCTTCCCGCAGCTGCTCGAACTCCCGACAGAGACCGGCGGGCTCGGACTCACTCTGCTGCAGGCGAGCTTCATCCTGATGCCCTCAGGCCTCGCCATGCTCGCGATGTCACCGATCGCCGGTCGCCTCTCGCGCACGCTCGGTGCGAAACCGCTGCTCGTGATCGGCGCGAGCATCATCGCGATCAGCTACCTCGGTGCCGTCTTCGTCGACCTGCAGGTCTGGCACGTCCTGCTCTTCAACATCTTGATCGGGATCGGGATCGGCCTCGGCTATGCGGCGATGCCGACGCTCATCATGCAGGCGGTACCCGCGACCGAGACCGGTGCGGCGAACGGCCTCAACACGCTCATGCGGGCCCTCGGGACGAGCGTGGCGGCAGCGATCATCGCGGTGATCCTCGCGGACTCCGCCGTACCGTTCGGCGACACCCTGGTGCCGAGCGGGCCGGGCTTCCAGCTCGCCTTCATCTTCGGGCTGGTCGCGGCAGTGGCCTGTGCCGTGATCGCCGCGTGCATCCCGAAGCCGAAGCCTCACCCAGGCGAGCACGAGGCACTGCCGGAAGACCTCACCTGAGGGAACCGTTCGCCTGTTCCGTCGAGAGCAGCTGCCGTCATGGCAGCAGGAAATGGACGCGATGTCGAAGATGACAGAGCCGACCCCCGCTGATGCGGGCGCAGACAGGGCGGTCGTCGCGGAAGCGTCGGCGACGCCCGGGGTCGGCGAGGCCCTCGCCGCGTCGCCCCCGGAGCCGTCGTCGGGTGTGCCAGGGCTGCGCCGGGTCGAGATCGCCCTGCTCGTCATCGGAATGCTGGGCTCGGCGCTCGCCTATCTCGTGCCGATGGTCTTCACCCTCGCGCTGAAGATCGACTCGCTCGACCCGGGAGACGGGGTGGTCCTCGGTTACATCCTCGGCGTCGGCTCGGTCGTCACGCTCGTCACCGCGCCTTTGACCGGCGTGCTCAGCGACCGGACGCGCACCCGGTGGGGTCGCCGCCGGCCCTTCACCCTCGCCGGGATGCTCGTCGGCATCGGGGCGATCGCGCTGATGGCCGCGTCGCAGGACTTCGTTCTCCTCGGACTCGGCTGGGTGCTCGCCAACCTCGGCTGGGGGACCGCGATGGGTTCGATCGGGAACATCCAGGCCGACCGCCTGGCGCCCTCTCAGCGTGGCAAGGTCGGCGCGATCATCGGTGTCGTCGCGCAGGTCGCGCCGGTGACGGGCATCCTGCTCGTCGGCCCGATCGCCAGCGACATCGGCTTGTCGATGTGGCTCCCGGCCCTCGTCGGCATCCCGCTGGTCGTCGCCTTCCTCATCGGGGTCCGGGAGGCCGATTCGCGCGGCACGGTCTTCGAGACGAGGCTCTCCGTCGGCATGCTGTTCCGCAGCTACGTGTTCCGACCGAGCGAGCATCCGCTGTTCGCCTGGAACTGGCTGGGGCGCTTCCTGTTCTTCGCCGGCATCACCTTCACCTCGACGTATTCGACGTTCTTCCTCGCCTCGCGGCTCGGCCTCTCCGTTCGAGAGATCGCCCCGATCGTGGGGCTCATCTCGCTCACCGGGACGGTGGTGTCGGCGATCGCTGCCATCTCGGCGGGTTGGCTCTCGGACCGCTGGGGGAGACGGCGTCCGTTCATCCTGGTGTCCGTCCTCGTCTACGCAGGAGGCGTCAGCGTGTCGGCGTTCTCCTTCTCGCTTCCGGGCCTCATCGTGGGTGCCGTCTGCGGCTCGCTCGGGGTGGCGTTGTTCCTCGCCGTCAACCAGGCCGTGGTGCTCGATGTGCTCCCGCACCGCGAGACGCAGGCCGGCCGATTCCTCGGTATCACGGCGTTCTCGCAGAAGATCCCCAACGCGCTCGCGCCGCTCGTGGCTCCCGTCCTGCTCGCGACCGGTGCAGCCGGCAGCGACAACTACACCCTGCTCTATCTCAGCGCGGGTGTCCTCGTGCTGCTCGGGGGGTTCATCATCTGCCTCCGCGTCCGGCCCGCGATTCGTTCGTGAGAGCCGCCGGCCGGACACGGGGGTTCCGCTAGATCCTGCCGGACGCCGCGATCTCACCGAGGCGGTACAGGCTCGGCTTCGGGTGGCGCTCGAAGGTCGTGCGGTCCACGGCGATGAGTCCGAACGTCGGCTCCCAGTGGCCCCACTCGAAGTTGTCGAGGAGGCTCCAGTGCAGGTATCCGAGTACCTCGACGCCGTCGGCCATGGCCTCGCCGAGCCCGGCGAGTGCGGACTCCGTGTACGCGATCCGTCGCGCATCGTCTGCGGTCGCGATGCCGTTCTCCGTGATGAGCGCAGGAACGCCTTTGGTGACCGCCCAGGCGTGTCGTACGGCGATGCCGAGGGCGTCCGGGCGGTACGGGGAACCGACGAGCGTGTTGTCGGGGTGGGGCGGGTGCGCGATCGGGCCGTCGGGGCCGACGGCCCGTGTCGAGTAGGCCTGGACGCCGATGAAGTCGTCTCCGCGAGCGGCCTCGAGGAAGACGTCCTCTCGGGCGTAGCGCTCCTCGGTGCACCTCTCCTCGCTGGTGATCACATCTCAAACCTGGCTCGCGCGTTGTTGCGCAAAAGCTTGGCAACCGGTTGTCAGCGATGGTGACATCTGGCTTACTTCTACCAGCGTGCATCGGGCTACGCAGCAACACACTCGATTTCCAGCACTCATTTCATCCAAAGGGGTATGAAACATGTCACCATCCATCCACCGCACGCGAGGACTGGTCCTCGTTGGCCTCCTCGCGGCGAGCGTCATGGCGATCGCCGGCTGTTCAGCGCCCTCGGCCGAGTCGTCGAGCGGTGCCGCAGCAGCGCCAGACCTCAAGATCTCCGCGATCTCCGGCCCCAACTCGCTCGATCCCGCTCAGCTTGTCGACGGTCAGCAGGTGTACGTCTGGTCGTCCGTGTACGACACCCTGCTCGCACGGGACAACAAGACGGCAGAAGTTGTTCCCAATGCAGCCGAGAGCTGGGAGTATAACGACTCTGGGACCGAACTGACCCTCAAGCTCCGGTCCGATATGACCTTCAGTAACGGCGACAAGGTCGACGCGGCCGCGGTCGCTGCGACCATGCTGCGGTCCAAGGACACGCCGGGTATCGTGCAGCCGAAGTTCAGCCTCGTCGCCGACGTCATCGCGAAGGACGAGCTGACGGTCGTCGTCTCGTTCACGAGCTATGACCCCCAATTCCTCTACAACCTGGCGCTCGGCGCTGGAGTGATCGGTGACCCGAAGGGCTTCGACGACCCGGCCCTTGCGACCGACCCCGTCGGGTCCGGACCGTACGAGCTCGACGTCGCCAAGTCCGTTCCGGGGACCACCTACGTCCTTACCAAGCGTGACGACTATTGGAACTCGGACGCGTTCGCCTTCCCGACCGTGACCGTGCGGGTACTGCAGGACCCGACCGCATCACTCAACGCCCTCCAAGCAGGCGAGGTCAACGCGGCCACGGTCCAGGCGCAGCTGGTCAAGCAGCTCGACACCTCCAAGTTCACGGTGAACGAGATCAAGGGACAAGCCCTTGCCTTCCTCGACATCCTCGACCGCGGTGGAGAGACGTGGCCGGCGCTCGGTGACAAGCGGGTCCGCCAGGCGATCAACTACGCCATCGACCGGGAGAACATCCTGACCGGCATCTACCAAGGCGTCGGCGAGACGACACAGCAGGTGTTCAGCACCAACGGCGCAATCTTCGATAAGGCGCTGAATTCCACGTACGAGTACGATCCCGCGAAGGGCAAGAAGCTCGTCGAGGAGGCCGGATATGCCGGTGAGACATTCAAGATCCCCAGTACCTTCCTGACGACCTCCATCGAGCCGACGCTATCGCAGGCGTTCGCGGACATCGGACTCGGGCTTGAATGGGTCGCTGTACCACCGCAGCAGGCGCAGTCGGCGCTCCAGTCAGGCGAGTTCGGCCTCACCTTCCAGGTGACCGGGTACAACTCGGACGCGGCCGACGCCTTCTTCCATTACGGCGTCGGCGGGTACGGCAACCCGCGCAGCTTCTCCGATCCGACTCTGGCGAAGATCTTCGACGACATCGACTCGACGGTCGACCCCGAGCAAGCGGCTCCGTTCTACAAGCAGCTGAACGAGTACGTCGTCGACCAAGCGTTCGAAGCGCCGATCGTCTACGTCGGAACGACCTGGGCGACCACCGATGGCATCTCCATGGTCGCGTACGGCGGAGCTCCAGCGACCGTTCGTACGTTCAGCTTCTCGAGCTGACTCCTCCGGGGGTGGGCCGTAACGCCCATCCCCGTATTCGATTGGAACCTAGATGCTGCTCTACATCGCGAAACGAATCAGCGTCGGAGTGATCCTGGCGCTGCTGGTCACGCTCATCGTCTTCCTCATGCTCAGCACGTCCTTCGTGGACGTCGCCCGGACCATCCTCGGACAGTCCGCGACGCCGGAGAACGTGCAGGGCGTCCTAGCCGCTCGCGGCTGGGACCAGCCCGTGTTGGCCCAGTACGTCACCTGGCTCACCCACGCGCTCCAAGGTGACTTCGGCACCTCGGTCTACACGTCACTGCCGGTCGGACCATCGGTCGTGCAGCGGCTGACCGTGACGCTGTCGATCATCGTGCCGGCCCTACTCATCACGGCCGTCCTCGCAACCCTCCTCGGCGTCTGGTCCGCGGCACGCGGTGGCATCGTCGATCGCATCGCGCAGGGAATATCCCTGGTCGGCTACCTCATTCCAGGGCTGCTGCTCGCCATCGGCCTCGTGGTCATCTTTGCAGTGCAGCTCAAGTGGCTTCCGGCCACCGGGTTCACACCGCTCACGGAGGATCCGGGCGCATGGCTTCGGAGCATTACGATCCCCGTCATCGTCCTCACGATCGGAGGCGTCGCGAACATGGCGGCGCAGGTCCGCGGGCGCATGATCGACGAGCTTCGGAAGGACTACGTCCGGACCCTCCGCACCCGAGGCATCCCCACGAACACCATCATCCTGAAGCACGCGCTCCGTAACGCGGGCAGTCCGGCTCTGACGGTGATGTCCCTGGAGTTCCTGCAGATGTTCGGCGCGGCGCTCATTATCGAGAACGTCTTCGCGCTCCCCGGCTACGGAAGCTTCGCATTCAACGCTTCCTTGCAGGGCGACATCCCCGTCGTCCTCGGGATCACCGCCTTCGGCGTCATGCTCGTCATCGTCGTCAACCTCGCCACCGACCTCGCGAACGGCTGGCTCAATCCGAAAGCGAGAGTCCGATGACCTTGCCGAACGAACCGACAACAAGTCCACCCGCAAATCAGCGCATCGAGACCTCGACGTCCGATCCGATCTCCCCTCAGACGAAGTCGGTCTCTCGACCGGACACCGTCGCCGTCCAGACCGCTCAGGTCGCGAACCGCTCGACGCGGACCCCGCTCTGGAAGCGGCTGGCCAAGGATCCACAGGCGGTCAGCACGGTCGTCATCCTCGTCGCGATCCTCGCGCTCGGCGCCCTCGCTCCGGTGATCGCGCCTTTCGGCCCGAACGAGTCCAGCCTGAAGTTTGTGAATGCGCCAATGGGCACCCCCGGCTACCTGCTCGGTGGGGACGAGTCCGGCCGGGACATCTTCAGCCGTCTCCTGTACTCGATACAGACCGCCGCTATCGCCGGGGTCATCGGCACCGGCGTCGCACTGGTCGTCGGAGTGACCGCTGGCCTCGTCGGCGGCTACTTCGGCCGGTTCACGCAGTCCGCAACGGAGTGGCTCTTCAGCCTCATCATGACGTTCCCGGGCGTCCTGTTGCTGATCATCCTGATGCCGGTCACCGGCGGCGACTATCGCGCGACCATGCTCATCTTCGGCGTCCTGCTCGCGCCAGGCATCTACCGAATCGTCCGCAACCTGGTGCTCGGCGTCAAGAACGAACTGTACGTCGACGCTGCGCGGGTGTCCGGGGTCGGGACGCTTCGAATCCTCGGCCGACACGTCCTGACGGTTGTGCGTGGGCCGATCATCATCGCTGCGGCCTTCCTCGTCGGCTCGGCCATCTCGGTGCAGTCGGGTCTCGCCTTCTTGGGCGTCGGGTCACTGCAGGTGCCGAGTTTCGGGGCGATGATCGCTTCCGGGTTCCGCAACCTGTACATCGCGCCGACGCAGTTCCTGTGGCCGAGTCTGCTGCTCGGGCTGATCACCGCTTCGCTGGTGCTCCTCGGCAACGCACTCCGGGACAACTTCGAGGAGGCACGTCCGAAGCCGGTGAAGGCCGGTGCGGGCCAGCGCGTCGCGGCGGACCCGGTAGCGACGCCGACCGGCGAGGCACCGGGTGCGCTGCTCTCCATCGACAACCTGTCGATCGCGTACCCGGCTCCCGGGGGAGGTCACGTCGAAGTCGTGCGTGCCGTCACCCTGAGCGTCGGGGCTGGCGAGGTCGTCGGCCTGGTGGGGGAATCCGGCTCCGGCAAGTCGCAGACCGCGTTTGCGACTCTCGGCGTCCTGCCGCCTGAGGCGACCATCATGTCGGGGTCGATCAGTTTCGACGGTCGTGAACTCGTCGGACTGAGCGACCGAGACCTCCGGGGTCTGCGAGGCAAAGGCATCGCCTACATCCCGCAGGAACCCATGTCGAACCTCGATCCGTCCTTCACGGTCGGGTACCAACTCATCGAAGGCGTCCGGGCCGCCTTGCGCGTCAGCCGCGCCGAGGCTCGCTCCCGTGTACTCGCTCTGCTCACGCGCTGCGGGATCGCTGATCCCGAGCGCACGTTCAACTCCTACCCCCACCAGATCTCCGGGGGTATGGCGCAGCGGGTCCTCATCGCGGGTGCCGTCGCCAGCCGGCCCAAGCTGCTCATCGCGGATGAACCGACCACCGCCCTCGACGTCACCGTCCAGGCGGAGATCCTCGACCTCCTGCGGGGGATCCAGGCCGAGCTCGGCATGGCGATCCTCATCGTGACGCACAACTTCGGTGTCGTCGCGGATATCTGCGACCGCATCGCCGTCATGCAGCAGGGGCGGATCGTGGAGTCTGGAGACGTCCTCGACGTCTTCCGCGATCCGCAGGACGACTACACGAAGACGCTGCTGGCCGGGATTCTGGATGACGCCACCGTGCGCACCGATCCTCCGGTGGCACGACCGGGAGGTACAGCATGAGTCTGCTCGAGGTGCGGGATCTCCGCGTGAACTTCCCGGGCAAGGGTTTCCGGGCCAAACCGGTCGAAGTGCTCCACGGTATCGACCTCCATGTCGACGAGGGAGAGACCCTCGGCCTCGTCGGAGAGTCCGGCTCAGGTAAGACGACCATCGGACGGGCTGTCCTCGGACTCGTGCCGCTGTCCGGCGGTGAGATCCGATTCGACGATCGATCGATCGGTGGGCTCAGCGGGCGGAAACGGCATGAGGTCGCGAAGGACATCCAGGTGGTGTTCCAGGACCCGTACACCTCGCTCAACCCGTCGCTGACCATCGGCGACATCCTCAGTGAACCGCTCGTGGTCCAGGGCGCGACGCCGCGGGACGCGAGGGCGACGGTGCGAATGCTTCTCGATCAGGTCGGCCTACCGGCGAACGCCGTGGAACGCCTTCCCCGTGAATTCTCGGGCGGACAGCGCCAGCGGATCGCCATCGCGCGCGCGTTGGCACCCGGTCCCCGACTCATCGTGTGCGACGAACCGGTCTCGGCGTTGGACCTTTCGACCCAGGCCCTTGTCTTGGAGCTGTTCATGGAGATCCAACGTGCCACCGGCGTCGCATACCTCTTCATCTCGCACGACCTCGCCGTCATCCGCCACATCAGTCACCGGGTCGCCGTCCTCTACCGAGGAGACCTGGTGGAGACGGGACCTGGGCCCGAGGTCACCTCCCGACCGAAGCACCCGTACACGGAGAAGCTCCTTCTGGCCGCGCCCGTCGCGGACCCCATCGAGCAGCGCCGCCGACGCCTCGAGCGGGAGCGCCTCGCTTCGGCGTGAAGCGCCGTGACGACGCGAACCTCACGAGCCCACCATCGAACACCAAGAAGAACAGGAACTGCGATGAGCACCTTCCCGACCGATTTCCTCTGGGGTGCGGCGACAGCCGGCCACCAAATCGAAGGCAACAACGTCAACAGCGACTGGTGGACGCGCGAACAGACCTCACCAGGAATGGCGCTCTCCCTGGATGCCTGCGACAGTTACCACCGCTATCGCGAGGACATCGCACTCCTCGCGGGGGTTGGGCTGAACGCGTACCGGTTCAGTCTGGAGTGGTCACGGATCGAGCCGTTGCAAGGACATTTCTCGAACGCCGAACTGGCTCACTACCGACGGGTCATCGAGTGCTGCTTCGAACACGGCGTGACGCCGGTCGTGACCATGCAGCACTTCACGGCTCCCCAATGGTTCGCCGACCGGGGCGGCTGGTCTGCCGACGGCGCAGCTGAGTTATTCGCAGCCTACGTGGACCGTGCGTCCTCGATCCTCGACGGCGTCGAGTGGGTCGTGACCATGAACGAACCGAACATGCAGGCGGCGATCATGACAGCCATGCGCCGCATGGCCGAATCCGGTGGCGGCTGGCAGAGCCCGACGGTCGACGATCGGACTGACGAGGAGCGTCAGCGCTCCTCCAGGGAGTTCCTCGCGTACGCCGACCCGGAGATCGGCAGGATGTTCGTGGGCATCCACCATGCCGCGCGAACGGTGCTGAAGGCGAAGACGTCCGCAAAGGTCGGTTGGACGATCGCAGCTCAGGCGCTCACCGCGGCGCCCGGGGGCGAGCAGAAGCTCGCGGAGATGCGCTATGGCAAGGAGGACGTGTTCTGGGAGGGGAGCAGAGGCGACGACTGGGTCGGCGTGCAGGCTTACTCCAGCCAGCAGGTCGATGCCCAGGGGCTCGTTCCACACCCCATTGCACCCGACAACACGCTCGTCGGGACCGCCTACCGCCCCGATGCACTCGCCATGGCTGTCCGCCACGCCCACGAGGTGACCCGTGGGGTCCCGATCATGATCACCGAGAACGGCATCGCCACCGCCGATGACGAGCAGCGGATCCGATACACCGCCGAGGCGCTCGCCGGTCTCGCGGAGACCATGAACGACGGCATCACCGTCCACGGCTACCTGCATTGGAGCCTGCTCGACAACTTCGAATGGGGCCACTGGGAACCGACGTTCGGCCTCATCGCCGTCGACCGTGAGACCTTCGTCCGAACGCCCAAACCGAGCCTGGCGTGGCTCGGCGCAGTGGCCACGAACCAGGGGCTGTCCTGAACGCGGCGGCCCCGAGCCGCGGTCGGCTGCCGATGTCGGGCATCCGCCGCGAGCTGACGACCTCCCTGGACGGGGCTTGGGAGTTCCGGCTCGAAGCGGGTGGGGTAGCGGATGTCGCCGCGGACACCGACGCCGACACCGACTGGACCGTCGTCGACGTGCCCTCGCTCTGGACGATGGATCCGCGGTTCGGTCGACCGCACTACACGAACGTCCCGATGCCCTTCCCGGAAGTCCCACCGCAGGTCCCGGCGGTCAACCCCGTCGGCGTCTATCGAAGGACGTTCGACTGGGCGGAACCGTCGGGCAAGCGACTCGTCCTCCACGTCGGGGCCGCCGTGGGCTGTCTGACGGTCATCGTGAACGACGTCGAGATCGGGACCAGCACGGATTCGCACCTGGCCGCCGAGTTCGACGTCACCGAGGTGGCGGTGGCCGGCGCCAACCGGCTGGAGTTGCGCGTGGCGGCCTGGTCAGCTGAGAGCTATCTGGAAGATCAGGACCACTGGTGGCAGCACGGCCTCAGCCGGTCCGTCGGGCTGATCGAACGTCCGACGATCTCGCTCGACGACCTCGTGGTCGTGAGTGACTACGACCACGTCGCCCAGACCGGATTCCTCCGCGTCACGGCGATCAGCACAGATCTCGCCGACCGCGCAGACACCGGGCATACCGTCCGGGTGACCTTCCTCGAGGCGTCTTATGAGACACCGGTGTCCGGGCGCTTCGTGCAGCCGAGCCTGCCTCGTGGGAAGGCTCCGCGATCCGTACGGCCGGAACCACGCCTGCCGGAGGACTTCATGGACATGATCTCCATCCGCGCCGCGAGTGCTCCGGTCCCACCCGAGTTCCGTGCGATGCCGAACGCCTTCGGTCAGGCTCCGATCGCGGCCAGTCCGGCAGGGACGGCGATCGTCACCGTGCCGGATCTCGCCGTCTCTCCCTGGTCTGCGGAGACGCCGAAGCAGTACCGGCTCGCTGTCGAACTGCTCGGACCGCAGGGCGAGGTTGTCGACGTCGCCGAGCTGCGCGTGGGGTTCCGTCGAGTCGAGGTCGTCGGACGAGACCTGCTCGTGAACGGTGCCCGCATCCTGATCCAGGGCGTGAACCGGCACGACTCCGATCCCTGGACGGGGAGGGTGATGTCAGAGCAACGCATGCGTGACGAGCTCGCGCTCCTGAAACGCTCGAACGTGAACGCCATCCGCACCTCCCACTATCCGAACGACCCCTTCTTCCTCGACCTGTGCGACGAGTACGGCTTCTACGTGGTCGACGAGGCGGACATCGAGGGCCACGCCTTCGCCTCCACGATCGCCGACGACCCGAGATACCTCACGGCGATCGTCGAGCGCGTGCAGCGCATGGTGACGCGCGATCGGAACCGAGCGTGCGTGATCGTCTGGTCGCTCGGGAACGAGACCGGGTACGGCGCCGCCCACGACGCTGCGGCGGCCTGGGTCCGTCACGCCGATTCCACCCGACCGGTGCAGTACGAAGGGGCGGTCTCCACCGACTGGCACGGCGGACATGCCGCGACCGACATCGTCTGCGCGATGTACCCGTCATTCGCGTCGCTGGTGGCCTACTCGAGCGACCCGCGAGCCGACCGCCCGATGATCACCTGCGAGTACGCGTACTCGCAGGGCAACAGCACCGGTGGATTGGCCGAGTACTGGCGACTGTTCGAGTCGCTGCCCGGTTTGCAGGGCGGGTTCATCTGGCAGTTCCTCGACCACTCACTGGATCGCGATCACAACGGTCGGTTCCGCTACGGCGGCGATTTCGGCGATGTACCCAACGATGGTGCCGTCGTGTTGAACGGCCTCGCGTTCAGCGACCTGACGCCGAAACCGGCGCTGCTCGAGGCGCGCGGTCTGTTCAGCCCGATCCGTATCGTCGCGACGCGTCAGAGCGCCCTGCAGGTGCAGAACCGCCAGTCGTTCGCGGCGCTCGACGCGTACGTCATCGAGGCGCGCGTGGAGAGCCGGGATGGCGAGCCGGTCGTGGCGACGCTCGACGTGCCGGACGTGCTGGCCGGGGCCTCCGCGTGGATCCACCTTCCTGATCTCATCATCCAGGCGGCCCGGTCGGCGGACGCGCTGGCGATCACCTTGATCGTCCGGCTCCGGACCGACCTCGCATGGGGGCGAGCCGGGACCGAGATCGCAGCCGTCCAGACCGTGCTCGAACCCCGGACGCCGGCGGAGCTGCCTGTCGCCGCCCGACCCGTCGTCGCCCAAGAGGACCTCGGTCACGCCCTGCTAGCCGCCGCTCCACGACTCTGTCTCTGGCGGGCGATGACCGACAACGACCAGTCCTTCGCCCTCGATCAGCGGTTCGTCAGATCCGGGTTCTTCGACCTGCGGCTCGAGGACGAAGTGGAGACGCAGTCGGAGGTCGGCACGGTTCGTGAACTGACCTACCGGGCGGCGTTCGGCGACATCGTGAAGCACCGCCGACGGCTGACGACCGACGGGGACGGCACCTTCGTCTGCACCGAGGATGTCGTGCTCCCGGAGGGCACCCGCGACGGTTTGCGCGTCGGAATCGAGTTCGAACTCGTGCCAGGGTTCGACGAGGTGGACTGGGTCGGCCTCGGCCCGTGGGAGAACTACTCCGATCGTGCCGCGGCGGCGTTGCTCGGCCGCTGGAGCGCGAGCGTCGACGACATGTCGGTGCCCTACCTCCGCCCGAGTGAGAACGGAACGAGGGGAGGCGTGACCGACGCGCGCATCTGGGGCCCGAGTGGGTCGGTGCGCCTGCGGGCCACCTCGCCGATGCACCTGTCCGTGTCGCGAAACAGTGTGGCGCAGCTGGAGGCGGCCGATCACTGGTGGGAACTCCCTGCCGACCGCTCCACATTCGTCCACCTCGACATCGCCCACCGGGGCGTCGGTACCGCGCTCCTCGGCCCCGACACGCTAGCCCCGCACCGCCTTGTCGGACACGCGTACTCCTGGCGATGGAGTCTGTCGCTCGGATCGTCGTGAGCAGCGACATGCTGGCCGAGGAAGGCGGGCTCGTGGCCGCTGCGTCGGCCCGCCTGCCTCCGCTGCGAGGATTCAGTTTCTCCCGCCCGGCGACCGCGACTTTCGTCCTCTCTCCGGGGGGGCACCTCTTGAACCTGACCGCCGCCGCGTTCGCCCTCACCGACTAATTCGTCATCGTCTTCGGTGTTCCCACATTGACTATCTGGAAAGCAGTCCCTATGCGCCGTCACCTCGACATCACCCTTTCGCCAGCCGACCGCGCCAGCGTACTCCTCGGACAGATGACCGTGCCCGAGAAGGCGCAACAGCTCGTCGGAGTCCTCCCGCACTCGCTCCAAGGATCGGAACGACTGGAGGCCGCTCTCGGACTCGGCATCGGACACATCTCCGGCATGAACATGATGGTGGGCGGCCCGGCCGAACTCGCACAGGCGAACAACGAGTTCCAACGCTTCCTCGTCGAGCGAACCCGTCTCGGCATCCCGGCCATCGTCCACAGCGAAGCGCTCAACGGCCTGCTCGGCAAAGGGTTCACCTCGTTCCCCACGGCGATCGGACTCGCCGCGACGTGGAATCCCGAGCTGGTCACCGACATGGCGGACATCATCAGGCGGCAGGCCCGGTCCATTGGGATCACGCAGGCGCTCTCGCCCGTGCTCGACGTGGCCCGTGATCCGCGCTGGGGCCGGGTCCACGAGACCTACGGGGAAGAGGTGCTCCTCGTCACGGCAATGAGCGTCGCCTACGTCAGCGGCATCCAGGGGACGGATCTCGCTGACGGGGTGCTCGCGACGGCCAAGCACTTCCTCGGCTATGCGGCGACCGAGGCAGGCCAGAACCTCGCCGCAACGCACCTCGGCCCGCGTGAGCTATACGATGTCCACGCGACGCCTTTCGAAGCGGCCATCCGCCTGGCGAAGCTTCAGAGTGTCATGAACAGCTACTCGGAGATTGACGGCGAACCCGTTGCGACCTCCCGGGCCTACCTCACCGAGTGGCTGCGTGATCGGCTGGGCTTCACGGGCACGCTCGTCTCCGACTACCGGACGACGCAGTTCTTGGTCGACCGGCAGCACGTCGCCCGGACCGCAGAGGAGGCCGGAGCACTCACTCTGGCAGCCGGGCTCGATGTCGAGCTCCCGGGCGCGTACGCCTACGGTGCGACGCTTGCAACCGCTGTCGAGGCGGGGCGCATCGATGCCGCCCTGCTCGACCGCAGCGTCCTCCGTGTCTTGGAGCAGAAGTTCGCCTTGGGACTCTTTGAACGCCCGATCGTCGACGAGGATCCGATCGTGCTCGCTACCATCGCGGCGGAGGGCGCCGAACTATCCGCCACGCTCGCCGAACAGTCGATCACGCTCATCCGCAATGATGGAGTCCTCCCACTCGACCTGCAGACGCAGCAGCGTATCGCTGTCGTCGGCCCGCACGCCGCTTCCACCATGTCCGGCTTCGCGAACTACACCTATCCGGCATCCTTGGAGATGCTGCGGGGCCTGGCGACCGGTCGCGCTCGACTCGCTGGCATGGAGGGTGTGCTCGGCGACATGCCGCCCGCGATGCAGCGGGCGGCCGCCGAGCGCATGGAGGCGATGTCCGCCATCGACCTCGACGAGGTGTCCCGAAGCGAGTACGGCGCGATCGGCTTCGGCGAGGCGCTCGCTGCGCTGAACGCGGATTGGGCAGTCGAGACCGTCGCCGGCTTCGACGTAGTCGACCATGACCAGGCGGCGACAGCGGAGGCGATCGAAGCCGCAAAGGGCGCGGACGTCATCGTCGTCGCGCTCGGCGGTCGCTCGGGGGCGTTCGCCGGGCGGATGACGGAGGGGGAGGGCACCGACGCCGCGGACATCGACCTTCCCCAGCACCAGCGCGACCTGGTGAAAGCACTAGCGGTGCTCGGGAAACCGATCGTCGGGGTGCTCTTCGGCGGTCGCCCGTACGGACTGGCCGAGATCGACCCGCTGTGCGCGGCAATCCTCGTCGCCTACTACCCGGGACCAGCGGGCGCTGAGGCCGTCGCCCGCGTCCTCGCCGGACTCGTCTCCCCGAGCGGGAAGCTGCCGTTCACCCTGCCCCGAGCCACCGGCCAGACTCCGATCTACCAGGCCGCCAAGACCGGCAGCGGTTACCGCAGGGAGGCGGCGGACAACTTTCAGGCCTACTCGGACCTCCCCGCGTCACCGCTCTACTCCTTCGGACATGGTCTGTCCTACACACGGTTCGAATACGGTGCGGTGACCGTGACCGACTCCGTGGCGATGGACGGCGTCATCGCGGTGGCCTTCGACGTGACGAACGTCGGCGACGCCAGCGGTGCCGAGGTAGCCCAGATCTACGCATCGACCACGGCGACCGGTCTGACTAGACCCTGGCAGCAACTCGTCGCGTTCGCCCGCGTGGAGCTCGCTGCCGGGGAGCGCGCCCGCGTGAGCGTCGACGTCGATGTCGCCCAGCTCGGCTTCAGCGGTCGTGACGGGCGCTTCGTGGTCGAGCCCGGCAGCGTGACCTTCCGCGTCGGTGCCTCCTCGGAGGACATCCGGACCACGGCGATCGTCGACCTGACCGGCGAGCTCACCGACGTCTCGGGGCGCCGGAGCTTCCTCCCGGAGGTGACCGTGTCCCGAACGCCCTGACGAGCGCGACCGATCGCATCTCGTCGATCTGCCGTCACCTCCTGATCCTCCCGATTCTGCTCACTCGCCCCGGTCCTCGTGACCAGGGGAGAAAGGTCATCATGCTGAAACCCATTGCCACCGCCACCCGAGAGCTCGTCAACCTCGACGGGGTGTGGCGGTTTGCCATCGATTCGCGGCTCCCGGAGAGCCCGTGGACGGCACAGCTGGACACACCGCTTGAGGCGGCCGTGCCAGCCAGCTACAACGACCTCTTCACCGATCCGGAGATCCGCAACCACGTCGGGTGGGTCTACTACCAGCGGCCGGTCCGAGTACCGCGTGGATGGACCGACGACCGCGTACTCCTTCGATTCGGCGCGGCGACGCACGCGGCGAGGGTCTACGTCGACGACCGACTCATCGGCGAGCACATCGGCGGTTACACCCCGTTCGACGTCGACGTCACGGAACACGTGACGGCGGGAGCGGAGTTCCGGCTTACCGTGGCGGTCAGCGGCGACCTGAGCAACGAGACCGTGCCACCCGGGAAGATCGAGGTGACCGGGGCCGGTCGCCGCAAGCAGGTCTATTACCACGACTTCTACAACTACGCTGGCCTGGCCCGGTCGGTGTGGCTGCACAGCCTGCCGCAGGTCGCAATCGACGACATCGTCGTGACGACCGGACACGTCGGGACTGTGGGAAGTGTCCACTACGTGACGCACACGACAGGCGGAGATGAGGTGCGCGTCAGGCTTCGAGACGCGCGCGGTGTGATCGTCGCCGAGGGCAGCGGCCGGGAGGGCACGCTCGAGGTCCAGGACGTGACGCTCTGGAAGCCGGGGGCTGCATACCTCTACGACCTCGAAATCGAACTCCTCACGGGAGCTGCCGTCGTCGACACGTACGCGCTCCCGGTCGGCGTGCGGACCGTCGAGGTCCGGGGCTACGAGTTCCTGATCAACGGCGAACCGTTCTACTTCACCGGCTTCGGAAAGCACGAGGACACCCCGGTGCGCGGCAAGGGGCACGACAACGCCTACCTCGTGCACGACTTCCAGCTCCTCGAATGGATCGGTGCGAACTCCTTCCGGACCTCGCACTACCCCTACGCCGAGGAGGTTCTCGAGTTCGCCGACCGACACGGGATCGTCGTTATCGACGAGACGGCCGCGGTCGGTCTGAACATGGGCGTCGTTGGAGGCCTAGCCGGGAAGCCGCCGTTCCCGACGTTCTCGGAACAGTACGCGAACGACCGGACTCAGGGCGCGCACGCGCAGCACCTCCGCGAACTGATCGAACGCGACCGCAATCACCCCTCAGTGGTCATGTGGTGCATCGCGAACGAGCCGGCATCGAACGAGGACGGCGCGCGCGAGTACTTCGAGCCACTCGTGAACCTCGCCCGAGAGCTCGATCCCACCCGCCCGCTCACCTACGCCGTGGTGCTGTTCGCGACGTTCACGAACGACCAGATCATCGACCTGTTCGACGTGGTGAGCCTGAACCGCTACTACGGCTGGTATGTCGCCGGTGGGGACCTCGAGACGGCTCGCGAGTACCTGGCCCGTGACCTCCAGGGATGGATCGACCGCGTCGAGAAGCCGATCATGATGACGGAGTACGGCGCTGACACCGAGCCAGGCGTGCACTCCGTCTGGGACAAGGTCTGGACCGAGGAGTATCAGACCGCGTTCCTCGAGGCGCACCACGAGGTCTTCGACCGCTTCCCGCAGTTCGTGGGAGAGCAGGTCTGGAACTTCGCCGACTTCGCCACCGACAACGGGCTGCACCGTGTCGACGGCAACAAGAAAGGGATCTTCACGCGGGACCGGAAACCGAAGTCGGCCGCGACGTCGCTTCGCCGACGGTGGCGTGGACTTGACGGGCGGAAGCCCGGGACCACCGAGCATTGAGCGATGACGATGCCTGACCCGCGGGGCGTGCGGTGGGCGGTCGTCGGAACCGGGGCGATCTCGGAGTCGTTCATCGCGGACATCCTCGCAGCCGGCTCCATCGTCTCCGCCGTCTGGGGGCGCCGAGCTCACCGCGCACGTGACGTTGCCGAGCGGTTCGGTATCGCGACCTGGACCGACGACCTGGGCGCGGTTCTGGCCCGGCCGGACGTCGACATCGTGTACATCGCGACACCACCCGCCGTGCATGTCTCGCAGACACTCGCAGCGCTCGACGCAGGAAAGCACGTCCTGGTGGAGAAGCCGATGGCGACGGCGGCCGCGGACGTCGTTCGGATCTTCGACCGGGCGCGCCTGCGCGATCGCTTCGTTATGGAGGCGATGTGGATGAAGTTCAACCCGCTCCATCGGGACGTATTGGCGCGCATCGCGGGCGGCGCGATCGGAACACCGCGGACGATGCGCGGCGGCTTTGGCATGCCGTTCCCGGCCGGCGGCAGTCGGTGGAGTTCCGAACTCGGCGGAAGTTCGGTGCTCGACCAGGGCATCTACGGCATAACGCTGGCGGTATGGGCACTCGGCTCCGTGGTGAACGTCTCAGCTGCCGGTACGGTGCGTGAGGGTGTCGACGTCACCGCCGAACTGACTCTGCAGCACGAGCACGGCTCGACCTCGCAGATCGCCTGTTCGATGCTCGACTTCGTCGACCCTTCCGCCTCCATCAGCGGGAGCCGAGGGTGGATCGAGATCCAAGCGATGTTCTGGGCTACTGACCGTGCGGCTGTCCACGCCGGTTCGGTTGAAGCACTCTGGGAGAGGCCCGAACCGGTCGAGCACCCACGGCAAGGGAACGGATACGTCCCGATGATCCGCGCTGTCGAGGAGGCGCTGTCGACAGGCGTCCTCGAGCACGCCGACCATGATCGGGAGGCGACGCACGCCGTCGCTTCGGTCATGGACGACGTCCGCGCGCTGGTATTCGGTGGTGGGGAGTGAGCGAGGCGCTTCTGACGCACGCTTCCGGCCCGGGGACGCCCCGGGAGGCGACGATCTACGACGTCGCCGAGGCCGCCGGCGTCGCCCCCTCGACCGTGTCGCGGGCGCTCTCGAAACCAGGACGGATCAGTGCGCCGACCGAGGCGAGGATTCGAGCGATCGCCGAACGGCTCAATTTTCGCGTCAACCCCACGGCCCGAGCGCTCCACAGCGGTCGTACCCGGACGCTCGCGCTCGTGGTCGCCGACATCACCAATCCCATCGTCTTCGGCATCGTGCGAGGGGCCGAACATGCGGCGGCGGCGGCGGCGGGATACACCCTGGTCATCGCCGAATCCCAGGAGTCCGGTAGACACGAGGCCAAGACGATGGAGGAGCTGCTGCCGAGTGTTGACGGACTGGTGCTCGCGACGACCCGTCTCCCGGACGTTCGGATCCGTGAGATCGCGCGCCGCAAGCCCGTCGTGCTCATCAATCGTCTCGTCGCCGGCGTCCCCGGTGTCCTGCCGGACGTCGCCGCCGGCATCGACCAACTGTTGAAGTACCTCGCGTCGGAGGGCCATCGTGCGATGGTGTACCTCGCGGGCCCTGAGGCGTCGTGGATCAGCGAGCGCAGATTCGAACAGGTGCTGCGCAACGCTGAGCAGATCGGACTCCGGATCGTCGAGATCGGACCGATTACGCCGACGATCACCGGGGGACATGCGGGGTTCCGCAGCTCGTGATCGCCTCACGCCACAGCCGTCATCGCTCTTAACGACCTCCTGGCGATCGTTGTGCTCCAGGCTCAAACGAACCGGCGATCTGCTCGGCGAACACCTCGCCAATGCTCACGGTGCCTTTCCGTGCGCGTGCAGATCCTGCCGGGTGTCACCGTCGAGCGGGCGCGGCCCGTCGGGATCAGCCACCCCGTTGGCCAGGTCGAGCGCCGGTTCCCCGTTGATACAGATCAATACGGCGGCCCCGCCCGTTGCCGGCGCTCTTCGGCAGAACGAGTCAGCGTTGCGTTCCGGGTCTGGTCTGACGAAAGGTTCGACGGATTGCGTTTTCATGGTCACCTCTACTGCGCGTCGACTTCTCGGCAAAACGCTCATCGCGGATGAGATCGGCTACCGACAGAATCTCCGGATGATTGCAGAAACGCAGGGGTCGCGAGCGGATGCGCCGTTTACGGAATCGCCGTCTGGGTCGACTCCCGAACGACTAGCCGCGTCGGCAGTTCTACCCATTCACCTGAGCCCACAGTACCCGTGCGGAGTTCATGAATGAATTCGACCGCTCGCGAAGCCATCTGGCGAATCGGCTGCCGAACGGTTGTGAGCGGGGGGGAGGACGTTGAGGCCAACGGTGTGTCGTCGAAACCGACGACTGAGAGATCCTGAGGAATGCGGAGCCCCAACGTCTTGGCTGCACGGTACACGCCCATGGCCATCGCGTCGTTGCACGCAAACACACCGAGAGGGAGCTTTGCCTCCCGCAAGAGCGGGCGGAAAGCGACGGCCAAATCTGCATCAGTCCAGTTGGCCTTCACCGTGGTGACTTCGGCTCCGGGCACGAGCTGTTCCACCGCATTGCGAAAACCCTGCTCGCGGGCGCGGCCAAAACGGAATGGCGGGTGGCCGACGACGATGATGAAGTTCTGGAGGCCGCGCTCCGCCAGATGAGCTCCGGCCTCGAAGCCTCCGGCCGCATCAGTGGTGCCGATACCCTCCAGGTCTCCCTGTGGATCCGACCTCGGCTCGAGCAGAACAACGGGGATGTTCAAGCCTCGGAGCTGCGCAAGTTGGTTCTGTGTCGGTCGTATCAAACCGAGAATGACCCCGCCAGATCGACGAGCGGCTGCTCGCCTCGGCCAATCATCGGCCGGGTTGTCGCGCTCTGCCGTAAGGATGAGGTCGTAGCCGAGGCGGGCGGCAGCCGATCTTGCACCGGCTACGACTTCGTCCGTCCAAGGATCATCGAAACCACGGAGCACCAACTCGATCGTTCGTGGATCGTTGGTTGAAGGACGCCCGCGGGGGGCAACATCTCGCACATAGCCGAGCTCTGTCGCGACTACCTGTATGCGCAACCGTGTAGCGGGTGGGAGGTCGCCTCGACCGGACAGCGCGCGCGAAACAGAGGACAGAGAAACCCCCGCTGCCGCTGCCACGTCTTTCATCGTGACGATTCGAGCCAGTGCGCTCATCATTGAACCACCCTCTCCAGGTCTGGGCGCACCTTTTGCGCAAGTGCCGCACGGAACGGACTTTACCCAACATATGATCACTTCGCCACCGGGTAACCGAATGCTCAGACGTGGCTTCGGAGAACGAAACGCATCCCAAGCAGGTAGGTCAATGACGACGACAATCAAAACACCGGTCGCGGTACCGGCGCCGCCGAACAGAACCCGCGGACCGCGCCGCCGACGCAGTTCCGTGGGTCGAGCGCTCTGGTGGTTCGCGGTACCCGCGGTCGCGGTCTACCTGCTCATCGTGATCGTCCCGACGGTCCAGGGCGGCTACATGTCGATGACGGACTGGTCGGCATTCAAACTCGATGCGACCTTCGTCGGGTTCGACAACTTCGTCACCCTGTTCCAGGGCGACTCTGGGGACGCCGCATTCCGCACGCTGTTCATCGCGATCATTACGGTCGTCGCACAGAACGTCCTTGGTCTGCTGTTGGCAGTCGTGCTCAACGGTCGTCTCAGGGGGCGCAACGTACTCCGCACGATCATCTTCGCCCCAATGGTCGTGTCGCCCCTGGTGGTCGG
Source organism: Plantibacter sp. 2H11-2 (assembly GCF_050031945.1). Lineage (NCBI taxonomy): Bacteria > Bacillati > Actinomycetota > Actinomycetes > Micrococcales > Microbacteriaceae > Plantibacter > Plantibacter sp. 2H11-2. The sequence goes on from NZ_JBNBBL010000004.1 coordinate 145,850, forward strand.
ATACCTCTTCAAGTACATCTTTGGCCCGCCGAACACCGGCGCGCTCAACGTCGTGTTCAAGACTTTCGGGTTACCGCAGGTCGACTTCCTGGGCAATCCCACCTCGGCGCTATGGATCATCATCCTCGTCATCATCTGGCAGTTCACGGGTTCAACGATGATCATCTACCTGGCCGGGCTGCAGGGCGTTCCGCCGGAGCTCCTCGAGGCCGCGTCTCTGGATGGCGCCAGCACGTGGAAGAAGTTCTGGTACGTCACCCGACCGCTCCTCGCGCCTGCCGTCACCATCAATCTGATGATCGGACTTATCGGCGGCTTGAAGGTCTTCGACCAAATCTTCGCTATCACGGGCGGTGGCCCGGCGGGATCGACCGAGACTATCTCGACGCTGATCTTCAAGAACTTCTCGCAGTACGGGTACTACGGGCTCTCCGCAGCGCTCGCCATCCTCCTCGCCATCGGCGTCGCGATCCTCTCGCTCATCCAGTTCGCCGTCCTCCGCCGTCAGGAGCGCAATTCATGAGTACTTCGAACACCCTCGGTCGCACAGGCGGCTACGTCTTCTCCTACGGTTCGACGCTTTTCTTCCTGATCCCGGTCTACCTCCTCGTGAACCTGGCCATCCGACCCGCTGGCGACTTCACGCCTGCTTTCATCCCGAGCACTCGGACGACGGGGGACAATTTCGTGCAGGTGTGGACGCAATCCGGTCTGCCCGCAGCCATCGCGACAAGCATGCTCATCACCACCGTGTCCTGCATCGCGATCATGGTCATCGCGACGATGGCCGCCTACCCTCTGGCCCGATCGACCGCGAAGCTGTCGACGACGACGTTTTACTTCTTCCTCATCGGACTCCTTGTGCCTGCTCAGGTTGCCCTGCTGCCGCTGTATCTGACGATGCGAGATCTTGGACTTCTCGGCACGCCCTGGGCGCTGATCATCATCTACGTCGGCGGGAACATGCCGTTCGCAATCTTCCTCACGACGACCTTCCTCCGTTCCAGCGTCCCCCTCGAGTACGAAGAGGCGGCTCGAATCGACGGCTGCAGCGACGCCAGGGTCTTCTTCAACATCGTGCTTCCACTCCTCCGACCGGTGCTTGGAACCCTCATCATCCTGGTTGGCGTCGGTATCTGGAATGACTTCTTCAGCCCGCTGCTCTACCTCGCCGGGAGTGGGATCACCACGATCCCCGTCGCGATCTATCAGTTCGTCGGTGCGTACTCGACCAACTGGTCGTTGATCTTCGCCGCGCTCATCATCTCGATGGTCCCGGTCTTGACGATCTACCTGGTCTTTCAGAGGTACGTCATCCAGGGGTTCGCCGGCGGTCTCAAGGGCTGAACTACGGGCACCGCACGACGAAACAGACTTCCGGCTCTGCCGGTCGGCACCAACCCTCACATCACTCTCAACAGCAATCACAGAAAGCAGGATCGATGAAGATTCGGACCGGACTTGGCGTTACCGCCATTGTCATGACAGGTGCACTGCTCGCCGGCTGTTCCGGCGGCGGCGCAGCCCCCGCGAGCACCAGCGGTGAAATCACCGGAACCGTCACGGGGATCTGGGACGCGACGTTCAAGAGCTCGATCGACCCGATAGCCAAGGCCTTCGAGAAGGAGCACCCGGGCGTCAAGATGGACATCACCTATCAGGGTGGAGACCTCAGCAGCGTTCTCAGCACGCAGCTACAGGCGGGTACCGCACCCGACATTCTCATCACATTCCCTGGCGGCACCCCCGGTGCCGGCGGTGGTACGACGGTTCTGACTCTCGCGTCTCAGGGGCGTCTGCTCGACCTGTCTTCCTCGCCCTGGACCAAGACCATTCCGGATCAGTGGAAGAGCGAGGTTAACTACAAGGACAAGACGTACGCCTACCCCGGCATTGCGCAGGGTATGGGGGCCATCTACAACCAGTCCACGCTTGACGAGTACGGCCTGAAGATCCCGACCACGCTCGACGAGGTGTTCACGCTCTGCGCTGACGCGAAGGACCAAGGTGTCTACGCATATGCGCAGGGCCTCGGCGAGTCCACCGGCGGACCGCAGATGATGTCCTACGCACAGACAGCGACGCTCGTCTACGGACCGGACCCTGACGCTGCGAAAGAGACCACAGACGGGACCTTCGACTTCGCGAAGTCCGGCTGGAAGGACCAGCTCGAAATCTACAAGAAGATGAACGATGAGGGCTGCTTCGGCGAAGGTGCGCTTGGTCGTGACCGTGCTCAAGGAGGCGACGATGTTGCCGCTGGTCGGGCGCTCGGCATCGTTGACGTGTCCGCCGTGATGAGCGCCATCCAGGCGAAGGCGCCGGACGCGAAGTTGGCTTTCGCACCAATGCCCGCAACCAACGATGCGAAAGAGACGGTTGCCGCTGCGCTGCTTGGCTACACCTTGGCGATCAATGCGAAGGCCAAGAACCCTGTTGCGGCGCAGGCGTTCCTTGAGTTCCTGTCGGAGCCGAAGCAGATCGCCACGCACGCAGCGGGATTCGCGGCGCTTCCGGCCATCCCCCAGGAGGGCTACGAGGCGCCAGCTGGCCTCACCGAGTTCGCGAAGTACATCGACTCTGGCAGCTTCACCAAGCTGCCGGTCTGGCCAAACGCGAACACGCAGGACACGATCAACGTGGCCGTTCAGTCCCTGATGCTCGGAAACGACACCGTCGACAGCACGCTGGCGAAGATTCAGGCTGCGTATGACAAGGGTGCCGAGTAGGTCGACTCCCGCCATGCGACGGTGCCCGTCACCTTGGTCCGAGGGTCGAGGTGACGGGTACTCTCGCAGAACTGCTGCACAACAACCGCACGAGATGCAGCATCGCTGCCGAAACACAGCCGAAGACGAGCCCGAGGTGTCCAGTCAAATGATCACAACTCCAGTGACCGACACGGTCTATCCGCCGAGGATCAGTGCCGCGGTCGAACCGATCCTTCACGGGTTCCACCCGGATCCGACCATCTGTCGGGTCGGTGGTGACTACTACATCGCGACCTCGAGCTTCGAGTATTTCCCGGGGGTGCCGATCTTCCACAGCACAGACCTCCTCACCTGGTCTCCGCTCGGCCATATCCTGTCCCGCCGAAGTCAGTTCCGCCCTGGCACCGGAGCGGAGTCGAACGGCATCTACGCTGGCACCCTGCGACACCATGACGGTCGGTTCTGGTACGTCACCACGAACGTCAGTGATTTCGGATCGGGTCAGGTGCTGGTGTCGGCGACTGATCCGGCCGGTCCCTGGTCAGAGCCGGTCTTCATCGGCGAAGCCATCGGCATCGACCCGGACCTCTGCTGGGACGATGAAGGCGACTGCTTCCTCAGTTGGAAGGGTATGGACTTCGTGACGGAGACTGGCATCCTCCAGGCACGTCTCGACCTCGATTCGGGCGCGCTGCTGTCGGCGCCGTACCCGATTTGGCAGGGGAGCGGTCTCGATGCTGCGGAGGGCCCCCACCTCTACGCCGTCGACGGAGCCTGGTATCTCATGCTCGCCGAGGGCGGCACTGAGCGCGGACACGCCGTGACTGTTGCGCGAGCACCACATCCTTCCGGCCCGTTCGAGTCACACCCGGACAACCCCATCTTCTCCCGCCGGAGCGTCATCACCCATCCGGTGCAGAACGTTGGCCACGCGGATCTCGTGCAGACCCCTGACGGCGGGTGGGTGGCGGTGTACTTGGGCGTCCGGAGTCGCGGCTCCACCCCCGGGTTCCACGTGCTGGGTCGAGAAACTTTCCTGGCCGGTATTGACTGGGCCGAGGGTTGGCCGGTCTTCGACGAAGAGGCTTACATGGTGCCGCAGGTGGACAATTCCTTCTCCGACGATTTCAGCTCGCCGACACTCGACCTGCGTTGGGTGAGTCCTGGTGGCGAACCAGACAAGCTGTCGGAGGTGCTGCCAGAGGGCGGACTCGCCCTGCGGGCAAAACAGGTCCCGGGGATCATTTGCGCTCGAGTGCAGGATCTGCGGTGGCGCGCTGAGGCGACGGTGAGTGGGTCGGCGATGTTCTCGCTCCGCCTCGACGACACACACTGGTACGCGTTGAGACTCGAAGATCAGCGTGTGCACGCTCGAGCGCAGATCGGAACAATCCATCACGGGATTGGTCAGATCGCGATCGAAGGGGACCGAGCCGTCCTGCGAATCGAGAGTACGGAGCCCAGCGCAAGACCGGAACCCCTGCGCATGCAGGGACCAGACGACATCGTGCTGTCGGTAATCGGTCCCGACGGAGTTGTGCACGAACTCGGACGTTTGGATGGCCGCTATGTCTCCACCGAGGTGGCGGGCGGGTTCACCGGCCGAATGCTCGCGCTCGGAACACACTCCGGAGGCACGGTTCACTCGGTTTCATACACGTCCAAGTGATGAACCGGCCGGCCGATCACGGGCACAAAGCGAATGACTGAGAGGCGTGGAAGATGACCAGCAGCATCGGAACTGAAAGGAAGGGAACCGTGGAGTCTTCGCCGGTCGGATGGAGCGAGGACGGGTTCGGCGTCGTTGTGGATGCGTTCGCGTCGACGATCACCGACGACGGCCGCACTGGCGGCCAGTTGTCGGTCTGGGTTGGCGGTCGTCAGGTCGTCGACGTTCACGGTGGAGTGGCCGACTTCCGGATCGGGAAGCGCTTTACGGCTGATACTTTGGTCCCCTTCTTCTCTTGCTCGAAAGGCGTCGCGACTCTGCTAGTTGCGATGCTCGTCGAGCGAGGACTCATCCCCTCCTTCGAGACCCCGGTGTCCGAGATCTGGCCCGAATTCGGGGCGAACGGCAAGGCTTCGCTCTCCATCGGTGACGCTCTGGCGCACCGTGGTGGTGTCTCGGCACCTCGCAAGGACCTCACCCAGGAGCAGGTACTGGACGGAGTGACTTTGGCGAACGTACTTGCCGCTCAGGAGCCGCTTTGGGAGCCTGGCACGAATCACAGTTATCACGCTCTCACCCACGGAGTCTTCACCCAACAGCTGGTAGAACGCGCATCCGGGGTGCCGTTCTCCCGCTTCTTGCGGGATCACCTCACCGGCCCTTTGCAGGCGGACGTGTTCTTCGGGCTGTCCGACGATCAGCTGCCTCGCCTCAGCCACTGGGTCGACGAGGAAGCCGAACCGAGCCAATTCTCGAACGCCGTCCCGGATGCCGATCCGGAGGCGGTGACCTGGCATGAGCGGGCGATGACGTTGGGTGGCGGGATTGGTATCCCCGACTTCAACCGCCCGGAGGTGTTTCGTCACCTGCTCGCGGGTGTCGGTGGTGTGGGGACGGCATCGGGTCTCGCGCGCATATGGTCGTCGACGGTCGTTGAGACCCTAGGACGCCGCACGATCAGCGATGAGACGGTCGAGGTGCTGAGGGCGCTCCGGAGCTCCGGTCCTGGTCGATTCCCTGTCGGGCCCCCGCCCTATCAGTCCTGGGGCGCCGGTGTCATGGTCCCCTCCGATTGGCAGCGTTACCTCACCCCGCGCTCGTTCGGCCATGACGGCGCCGGTGGGCAGATCGCGTTCGCGGATCCCGAGCACGGCGTCGCGGTCGGATATCTGGCGAACCTGATGGGCGGGTGGGATCGTGGGAACCGGATCCTCAGCGCGCTCAAAACCGCGCTTAGCATCTGACTCTTCCTTTGGAGATCGCGCATCATCCAGCCTTTTCACAGGCTCGTCGACGTTCGCTCTTGCGTCCATCGCGCACCCCACTTGCTCGACGACGCCGTCTGCCTGGGAGTGAGGTCCCCCCCTCGCTTCGATTGCGAACTCCGGCGTGGGTCGGCTCTACGATGCTCTGGTGGCTGCGGGTGGCCCACCTAGAGACGGGACCTGGTCCGAACTCCTGGGTGACGAGGGGTTCATGGCGCTACGCAGGCAACCTCTTCACAACGCTCCTCACGTGCCTCTGGTGCGTGGCCACGCTGGAGACCGCGCGCTGGGTCTCCGGGTCGCCTAGAGGATCCCGAGGATCGCTGACGCGGCGGCGCGCATACCCGCGCGGGTCGGGTGGAAGTGCGAGCCGTCGTTCGCGCGGACCTGCCAGCCCAGCGTGTAGGCGTCCGTGCTTCCCGCGCCATGTCCGGTGCCGTATGCCGAGGCGGGGACGAGGTCCGCTCCAGTCCTCTTCGCCGCTGCCGCGAAAACAGCTGCCAGCTCTTGGGCTACATTCCGAAAGTGGTCGATTTCGTCCGCGCTCAGTGGGAGGATCGGCCCAGGCGCACTGTCGTCGTCGATCACCGGAAGATAGTCGACGAGTACGACGCGCGCGCCCGGCGCCCGGCGGCGGCATTCAACGACGATCTCCGACAGGCCGTCGGTGGCTCGCCGGAGCTGATCGGCGGTGGGTGGGACGAGGGGTGCGCGACGGATTGAACGCTCGCCGATCCAACGCGTCAGAACGTTTCGAGTGCGGGCGTTGGCCAAGGATCGCGACCACAGGCTGCCGATGTACTGGAGATCGTTGCCGGCTGCGGTCACGAGAATGAGATCCGCATTCTCATCGACGCTCTCGATCTGGGGGGGAAACCGCCGTCCACCCGCGCGTTGCGAGTCGTGCAGGATGGTCGCGGTGGTCGCTCCGGAGACCGAGGCATCGATGAGGCGCGCGCCGAGTGTCCGACTCACCAGCTGGGCGGCGTTGTCGGCGGATCGCTTCGCGGCGCGATTCGCAATCGGCGTGATCCCCGGCCCGGCCGCAAAGGAGCTTCCCAGAGCGACGACGGTCGTGTATTCGGTGACCCGCTTGGCTGCGGTACCCGGGTCGTCGGAGTTCATCGTGCCGGAGCGGTTCGTCGGGGCCGGGACACCATGAGCCAGAGCAACAGGGTGGCGAGCGTCATCGCCGATCCCATCACGAGACCAAGTGGGACGAAGGTCGTCACGCCGAGAGCGCCCACGATCGGGGCTGCGACACCGGCGAGTCCGAAGTTCACGGCGCCGAGCAGCGCTGCCGCGGTCCCGGCGCGGGCTGCGTGGTCTGCCAATCCGGTCGCGCCGAGGCAGGGACCACACGCACCCGCCAGAGCGAAAAATAGCAACATCGTGGGAAGGACGGGGCCGAAGCCGGGGAACGTCCGCGAGATCAGGCCGAGAAAGAAGCCCGCGACCGCCATGGCGGGCAGCACCACACGGAGCACCATGATGGGCGACGTCCGTTCCGCGATCACCGCCGACGCCTGCGTGCCTATCACGAACGCCACAGCGTTGCCGGCTGAGACCACGCCGTAGACCTGGGGTGTCATCCCGAACTGTTGCTGGAAGAGGAACGAGGAGCTCGAGAGGTAGGCGAACACGGCGGAGACCATCATACCGCCGATGAGCGCGACGCCGATGAAACGACGATCCCAGAGGAGCGCGCGGTAGTTCCCCCACACGGTCGCGCGCCCGGGCCTACGTGATCGGCTCTCGGGAGAATGCGTCTCGGGGAGCCACAGGACACAGGCCAGGAGCATGGTCGAACCGTACGCTGCCACCACGACGAAGATGCCGCGCCAGTCGAAGAGGTGCATGAGCTGGGCGCCGAGGAACGGTGCCACGATCGGAGCGATGCCGGTGAACAGCGCCACCCTCGCGAGTCCACGGATGAGCTGCCTGCCCTCCGCCACATCGCGGATCATCGCCATGGCCACGACACCGCCACCAGCAGCCCCCGCCCCCTGGACGACGCGTAGGACGAGGACCCAGGTGACGTCCGGCGCGGCGGCTATTGCGAGGCTCGAGGCGACGTGCGTGGTCGTAGCGACCAGAAGTGGCAGGCGTCGCCCCGCGGTGTCGCTCCACGGTCCGACGATGAGTTGGCCGATCGCGAAGCCGATGGTCGCGGCGCTCAGCGTCAACTGGATCTGCGTAGGCGTCGTGGACAGCGCTTCCTGCATCTGCGGGAACGCCGGGAGGTAGAGGTCGATCGTCAACGGGCCGAGCACGGCCAGGAGTCCGAGCAGAACCACGAGTTGTGGAGCGACTTGTCTTTGGTCTCCGATGGACGGTTTGGTCGTCGTCATGATCGCGGTTCCTCCGGAACGAACGTGCTGCTTCCGGGGCGGTACCGGCGAGTTGATGGTGGGATCGAGGATGGCAGTTCTCGGGCCGAATATGCTGTTCCTTGCGCAAAAGCGCCGCCGAGTCGGTACTGTTGATCTCGGGGCGGAACGCGCTTCCACATGGTGGAATGGTGGAGATGAGTAGCACGACCGAGAATTCTGCCGACCGTGTGGTGGGTGCAGCGCGAGTTCTCGCCGTCCTCACGGAGCTCGCCGAGCACCCTGCCGGGATAGCTCTCGACGACCTGACTGGCATCCTCGGCGGTTCCAAGTCGACCGTGCACCGAGCGCTGGCCGCCCTGCGTGCGGCCGGCCTGGCCGAGCAAGTGTCACGCGGCGTGTACGTGCTGGGCGACGAGTTTCTCCGCTTGGCGTTCCTCAACTCGGCGGGGCGCCCAGCGGCTGCGCGCGTTGAACCCATCCTCCGCTCGCTCGCGGAACGGTACGGCGAGACGGCGCATTTCGCGGTGCTCGACGGGCCCGAGATCGTTTACCGTGCGAAGGTCGACCCTGCGGGAGGCGCCGTGCGCCTCACCTCCGAGGTCGGGGGCCGGAACCCCGCTTATCGCACCGGAGTGGGCAAGCTCCTCCTGGCCCTGGAAGTTTCGAGCGAGGAGGAACTCCGACGACGTTTGCACGGCGCCGACCTGGTTGCGCGAACGGAGCGGACCATCACGTCGATCGGTGCACTGTGGGAGGAGCTGCAGACGATCAAACAGCGTGGCTACGCCGTCGACGACCAGGAGAACGAACCCGGCATCAACTGCATCGCCGTCCCGTTCCGCCTCGACCCCGAGCTGCCGGCGATGGGAGCCATTAGCGTCAGCGCGCTGGTGTTCCGTATGTCGCTCGACCAGCTCATCGCCGAGGAACGGAACATCCGCTCGCTCGTCGATGGCGGATTGCCGGGCGACGCCGTGGATCAGTAGGTCGCTCGCCCGCCGCTGATGTCGTAGATGGCCCCGGTGGAGAAGCTCACTTTGTCGGACGAGAGCCACGCGACGAGTTCGGCGACCTCCTCGGGACGGCCGATGCGCTTCATCGGGATGAGGCCGGTGATGTGGGCCAGTGCGTCCGGTGCCGTGGTGGCGTTCATCGGGGTCGCGATGACCGCGGGCGCAATGGCGTTCACGAGCACACCGGTCGTCGCGAGCTCCTTGCCGGCGGACTTCGTGAGGGCGATCACAGCCGCCTTCGACGCCGAATAGATCGACAGGTTCGGGTTGCCGTCCTTGCCAGCCATGCTCGCGAAGTTAATGACCCGTCCCCAGCCTCGCTCGACCATTCCTGGGACGAACGCACGCATCATGGCGACTGTGCCGAGCACGTTCACCGATAAGACTTGCTCCCAGTCAGCGTGCCTCGTCTCGATGAGCGGGACGCCTGGTCCGACGATCCCGGCCGAGTTGATGAGGATGTCGACCGCGCCGAGCTCGGCGGCGAGCGCAGAGAGCGCGGCCTCATCGGTGATATCCAGGTGGCGGTCGACGTCACCGACGAGGTCCACGGTGACGACGGTGATCCCATCGGCACGGAGGCGCTCGGCGGCTGCAGCGCCGAGGCCTCGTGCGCCGCCGGTGATGAGTGCTGTGGTCATGGTGTGCTCTTTCGTTCGAAATGACAACGGTGTGCTGATCACACCGTCGGGATGCGGATGCTCGATATGCCGCCGTCGAAGGTCAGGACGGTTCCCCTGGTCGATCCGCTGTCAGCCGAGGCGAGGTAGGTGATAGCTGTGATGACCTCGTCAGGGGTGACGAGCCGACCGAGCGATTGGCGTCGCCGGGGCGCCTTGATGACTTGGCGGAACGACTGTTCATGATCGCCGGGTGGGCGCTCCGGCGCAGATGGGCGAGTGCTGCCGCGGTCACCAGCTCGCTGCTGATGAGGTTGACGGCAGGCGCTGATGCCACCTTGACGAGGCCGGAGAATTCGCTCATGGGACTTCTGCTTCCAGGCGGTTCAGTCGAGCGACGGGTCGACGTGGATCTTCGGGCCCGGGCCGGAGGACGGAGGACGTTCTCCGCCGAGTACCGCGCCGACCGAACCAAGTCCGACCGTGGCCGCGATGAGCGGCCGTGGGTCGACCGCGCCACTCGCGTAGTGGTCGATCGTCGCCGTGAGGCCCGGTGAGGCGCTCAGAATTCCTACCGCTGTCACGTCCTTCAGAGCCATCGTGCGCGTGTCGAGGAGGCTCGGGCTTCCGGCCAGACCGACATACACGACCCGACCGGCCGGTTCGACGAGGTCGAGGGCCTGCGCCGGAAGTGAAGGTGCGTTAGACGCGTCAATTACCGCGTCGAACGGGACGTCGGGGAGGGCGTCGGCCGACCACACGCCGTCGAAGCCAAGCGTGCGGGCGAACTCGAGCGAACGCTCGGAGCGGCCCATGAGGTGGACCTCGGCCCCCTGCGCTTGGGCGAAGAGTGCCACGAGGAGGCCAATCGTCCCTGGGCCCAGCACTAGTGCGCGGTCGCCCTCCTCGAGGTTCGCGCCCCAGACCGACCGCAGCGCGTTCCCGCCCGGCTCTACGAGGGCGCCGAGCGCGGGGTCGAGGTCCTCGGGAAGAGCATGCAGTGCGCGCACGGGCATCGCCAGCTGTTCGGCGAGTGCGCCGGGGAAGCCCCCGCGGACCCCCACTTCGTAGCGGTGCTCGCACACGTGCTGGTTCCCGGCGAGGCAGCGGCGGCAGACGCCACAGCCCAGCATGGTGTCGCCTGTGACCCTGCGACCCAGCCAAGACCGGTCGACTCCGTCGCCGATCGCGCTGACCGTGCCACTCCACTCGTGGCCGAGGCGAAGCGGATATTCGGCGAGGCTCTCATGGAGGTACTGCATTTCACCCGTGTAGAACTCGACGTCAGTGCCGCACACCCCGACCCGCTCAACGTCGATGACGACGTTCGCCGGCGTAGCCTCAGGGGGCTTGACGTCCTGTACTTCGAACTCGTGCGGCCCGGTGAGAACGAAGGCCCTCATCGGGGTGCCAGGACGTGCTGTCGCTGGGAGCCGAGGCCATCGATGCCGAGTTCCATCACGTCGCCCGGCTGCAGCCAGATCGGTGGAGTGAAGCCCATGCCCACACCGGGTGGGGTTCCGGTGTTGATGAGGTCGCCGGGTTCGAGGACCAGGAACTGGCTCAGGTAGTGGACGATGAAGTACGGGTCGAAGATCATGGTCGAGGTGGATCCGGTCTGTCGCGGAATCCCGTTCACGTCCAGCCACATGCCGAGGTCCGAGACGTCGTCGATCTCGTCGGGCGTGACCAGCCACGGACCAGCCGGGTTGAACGTCTCCGCCGACTTGCCCTTCGCCCACTGGCCGCCGCGTTCGAGCTGGAAGGCGCGCTCGCTGACGTCGTTGACCGTGACGAATCCGGCGATTGCCTCGCGAGCGTCCTCGACACTGTCGAGGTAGCTCGTGCGCCTGCCGATCACGATGCCGAGTTCGACCTCCCAGTCGGGCTTGGTCGAACCTCGGGGGATGAGCACGTCGTCGTACGGGCCGACGAGGGTATTGGGTGACTTCGTAAACAGGATTGGCTCCTCGGGGACTGCCTGACCGGTTTCTGCCGCGTGGTCGCTGTAGTTCAGGCCGATGCAGAGGATCTGGTGTGGGCGGGCGATGGGCGCGCCGATGCGGACACCGTCCAGCGTCCGCGTCCATCCCTGCCGTGCGCGCTCCTCGATGATGGGGCGGATGCGGTCGATGCCGCCGTCGCCGAAGAACCGTTCGTCGAAGTCCGTGACGACGTCCGAGAGGTCGACGTAGGTCTCCTCGCCAACGAGCGCTGCGGGCTGCTCTGCTCCGGCTGCTCCGATTCGCAACAGTTTCATAGTGTCCTCACGAGTGGGTGGGTGTTGGGAGAGGCAGTGAATCCGCCCCAGTGGGCGACGGGTGCACCGAGCACCCCGGGTGTCACAGTGAAGAGCTTCCCTGAGTCGGGATGCTCGTGCAGCTCGTTGGTATTGAGCCCCTGGGTCGCTGTGGTGATCACCAGGGTGTCGAGGAGCGGTCCGGCGAACGCGACGCTGGACGTGTGCGGTGCGGTCGTCTCGACGATCGCGACGAGGTCGCCATCCGGGGAATACCGGTGGACCTCTCCGAGACCCCACAGGGCGATCCAGAGGTGGTCTTCGGCGTCCATGCACATGCCGTCGGGATACCCCGAGGACAGCTGCAGGAACACCTGCCGTCCGCCTGTGGTGCCGTGCTCGGAATCGTAGGAGCGTCGGTACACGATGCGGCTGAGCGTGTCGACGCTGAAGAGCGTCCGTCCGTTGGTGCTCCAGGCAAGCCCGTTCGAGAGCGTGAGGTCGCTGTCGAGGACGCGGATCGTCGCGTCGGAGTCGATGATGGTGAGCGTCTCGCCGGACAATCCAGCGTCGGTCAGGTCGAGCGATCCGATGAGGAAGCGACCGGCGGGGTCGACCTTCCCATCGTTGAGCCTGCGGCCGCTGTCCGGCGGCAGGATCCACGGTCCTCGGTGGAGGTCTCCGGCCGCGGACTGGACAAGGAGCGATTCGGCGCCGGCGATCAGAAGGTCACCGTCAGTCGAGACTGCGACCGCGCCGACCGTCTCGTCGAACCGCCGTTCGTCGGTGATGGCGACGGACCCGTCGCCGACGAGCCGTCCGAATGCGACAAGTCCGCGTCTGATGTCCACCCACAGCAGCTGGCTTCTCTTGGCGTCCCAGACCGGTCCTTCCGCCAGGATGTGCACAGCGTCGTTGGCGACTCGCGCGACGGTTCTCTGGGTCATGGGGGGTGGTTCTCCTGGATTGTGGGAAGCGCGACGGATGGGCGTGCCTTTTATTCGTCGAGACCTTATGCTACTCAGAAGTTCTAACAGTTGAACAGCAATTCTGAAAGTTGGGAAAGTATGCCCTCTAGGCTGCGGAGTTCCGAGTGGTATGACGGCGACGACCGGAACGCGTACATTCACCGAGCCTGGATGCGGCGCGGGACCCCTGGTTCGGCGTTCGACGGTCGGCCGCAAATCGCGATCGCGAACACCGCTTCGGACCTGACGCCCTGCAACTCCCATCTCGACGAGGTGGCGCAGTCGGTGAAGAACGGCATCTACGAGGCCGGTGGCATCCCACTCAATCTCCCCGTGGTGTCCCTCGGCGAGACGCAGGTGCGACCGACCGCCATGCTGTGGCGGAACATGGCAGCGATGGCGACCGAGGAGATGTTCCGCGCCAACCCAATCGACGGTGTCGTCCTGCTCGGCGGCTGCGACAAGACCATCCCCGCACTCCTGATGGCCGCGGCATCCGTCGATCTTCCTGCCATCGTGGTGCCGGGTGGCCCGATGATTACGGGAACGTTCCGCGGTGAGAGCCTCGGGTGCGGCACGGACGTCTGGAGGCTGAGTGAAGAGGTCCGCGGAGGAACCCTCAGCCAGCAGGAGTTCCTGAAGTCCGAGTCGTCGATGATCCGGAGTAAAGGGCACTGCAACACGATGGGCACGGCGTCGACGATGGCGCTCGTCGCAGAGGCGCTCGGCACGATCATGCCGGGTCTCGCCGGGACGCCCGCGCCCGACAGCCGTCTGCTCGAAGCCGCCCATGAGACGGGCCGCCTGGCAGTCCAGTTGGTGGCCGAGGACCGACGCCCGAGCACGTTCCTCACCGCCGCCAACTTTCACAACGCGATCGTCGCGCTCGCCGCAATCGGGGGTTCGACCAACGCCGTCGTGCATCTGCTCGCCATCGCCGGTCGTCTCGACATCGACCTTACGATTGACGATTTCGACCGCATAGGTGCGAACGTCCCGCTGCTCGTGAACCTGCAGCCGGCCGGCCGCTTCCTCATGGACGACCTGCATCGCGCCGGAGGCTTCCTCGCGGTGTTGCGCGAGGTCCGAGACCTGCTCGACCCCGACGCGCTGACGATCACGGGGAAGCCACTGGTTGACTACCTCGATGACGCCCGGATCTGGGATCGGGAGGTCATCACGCCCCGTGAGTCGCCCCTGCAGTCGGCGGCCGGCATCTCCGTGCTCCGCGGCAGCCTCGCACCCGGTGGTGCCATCATCAAGCCAGCCGCCGCGTCGCCGCACCTGTTGAAGCACCGGGGGCCGGCGGTCGTATTCGACAGCATCGAGGACTTCCACGAGCGCATCGACGACCCGGACCTCGACATCGACGAGAACTCGATCATGGTCCTCCGTGGCTGCGGGCCGCGCGGCTACCCGGGCATGCCCGAGGTGTCGAACATGCCCCTGCCCAAGAAGCTCCTCGAACGCGGTGTGCGCGACATGGTGCGCATCTGCGACGGTCGGATGAGCGGAACCGCGTACGGTACCGTCGTTCTCCATGTCACGCCGGAAGCGGCCGCAGGCGGACCGCTCGGCCTCGTGCAGACGGGCGACAGCATCCTGCTTGACGTCCGTGCGGGACGGCTCGAGCTGGAGGTCCCTGCCGACGAGCTCGCCCTCCGCGTTCCGAACGAGGCGACCGTGCAGGGCTTCGCGAACCCACGAAGTGGTTGGGAACGGCTGTACATCGACCACGTCATGCAAGCGGACACCGGCGCCGACCTCGACTTCCTGCGCGGTTCTCGCGGATCGAGGGTGAGCCGTGAGTCGCACTGAGTCCTTCACGACGCTGGCGCCGGTCTCCGAAGCGCTCGTCGCCTCGCTCGTCCTCGCCGCTCCCGGGGCGGTAGCGACCCGCGCGACGGACCGTTTGGCATCCGCCCACGACGCCTCGCACTACCTGCTGACGCCGCAAGCCGTGGTCACCCCGACGACCGCCGCAGAGGTGGCGGCCGTCCTCGCGGCCAGCCGTCACCAGAACGTTCCCGTGACGTTCCGCTCCGGCGGCACGAGCCTCAGCGGTCAGGCGAGCTCGTCGGGTGTCCTCGTCGACACGCGTCGTCACTTCCGAGGCATCGAGGTCCTCGATGACGGTCACCGGGTCCGCACGGGACCAGGGGCGACGGTCCGAGCCGTGAACACGAGGCTCGCTCGCCACAAGCGCAAGCTCGGACCAGACCCGGCGAGCGAGATCGCCTGCACCATCGGCGGTGTCGTCGCCAACAACTCGAGCGGGATGGCGTGCGGCATCTCGGACAACACCTACCGCACCCTGGAGTCCGCGATCCTCGTGCTGCCCGGCGGGACGGTCATCGACACGTCAGCGCTCGACGCCGACGAACGCCTGTTCCGCGCGGAACCCGAACTGCACGCTGGACTGCTGCGCCTTCGCGATCGGGTCCGCGAGAACCCTGAGTCGGTGGCGCTCATCCGCGAGCTGTACTCGATCAAGAACACGATGGGGTACGGTCTCAACTCCTTCCTCGATCACGACAGCGCCGTCGACCTCCTGCTCCACCTCGTGATCGGGAGCGAGGGCACGCTCGCTTTCGTCGCCGAGGCGACCTTCAGAACTGTCGCGGTCGGGACGTCGGTCGCCACCGGTCTCCTGATCTTCTCCGACCTTGCGGCAGCGACGAGCGCGCTTCCGGCCCTCGTCGCCGCCGGATTCGCGACGATCGAGCTCCTCGACGCGACAAGTCTGCGTGTCGCCCAGCGCGATCCCGAAGCGACCGAGGACCTCCTTGCCCTACGGGTCGAGGCTCAGGCGGCGCTGCTTGTCGAATACCAAGAGCACTCCGAGGAGGCACTCGCGGTCCGATTTGCGCAGGCCACGGAGGTGTTCGGCTCCCTGCCGCTCGCGAGCTCGGGCGTGCTCAGTACCGACCCGGCTCGCCGTGCCCAGCTGTGGCACATCCGGAAGGGTCTCTATACGCTCGTCGCGGGCAGCCGCCCGTCGGGGACCACGGCGCTCCTGGAGGACATCGCTGTCCCGGTCCACCGCCTCTATGAAACGTGCACGCAGCTCATCGAGTTGTTCGAGCGGCACGGGTATGAGGACAGCGTCATCTTCGGGCACGCGAAGGACGGCAACATCCACTTCATGCTCAACGAGCGTTTCGACGACCCGGTGTCTCTCCAGCGGTACGAGGTGTTCACCGAGGAGATGGTCGAGGTCGTGCTCGCCCAGCACGGCACGCTCAAGGCTGAGCATGGGACCGGCCGTATCATGGCGCCGTTCGTGCGGCGTCAGTACGGCGCCGAGCTGTACGAGGTTATGCAGGAGCTGAAGCGCCTCGTCGATCCGGACGGCCTGCTGAACCCTGGCGTCCTCCTCAACGACGATCCAGAGGCGCACGTCCGCGACCTCAAGACGGCGCCGACGGTGGAGTCGGAAGTCGACCGCTGCGTCGAGTGCGGCTACTGCGAACCCGTCTGCCCGAGCCGTGACATTACGACCACCCCTCGGGAACGGATCGTGCTCCGCCGCGAGATCGCTCGGGCGGACAACGCCGGCGACACGGTGCTCCTGCGCACGCTGGAACGTGAGTACGAATATGACGCCGTGGAGACGTGCGCAGTGGACGGCATGTGTCAGATCGCGTGTCCGGTGCAGATCAACACCGGCGATCTCACCCGGCGGCTCCGAGCTGAGAACGCGTCTGCGATCGCGCAGGCCGCTTGGAAGGGTGTCGCGAAGAACTGGGACACAGTGAGCCGTGTCGGCGGCGTCGCGCTGACGTTGGCCAAAGGCGTGCCGTCGGCCCTGCCTGGGCTCGCGACGACAGTCGGGCGCGCCGCACTCGGCGACGACACTGTGCCGAAGTACTCCGCGGAACTTCCTGCCGGCGGCCGACGTCGGAAGGTGATCACCGCCGCTGAACCGGCCGCCGTGTACTTCTCGAGCTGCACCACCACGATGTTTGGGCCGGAGGGCGGCGACGGCGTCAGTGAGTCGTTCCTCCGTCTCTGCGAACGCGCGGGCGTGAGCGTCGCGACCCCGGACGACATCCCGTCGCTCTGCTGCGGCACCCCGTGGAAGTCGAAGGGACTGACCGAGGGGTACGCCGAGATGCGCTCGCGCGTCACCGAATCGCTCCGCCGGGCCACCCGCGGCGGCAAGCTCCCGGTGGTGTGCGACGCGTCCTCGTGCACCGAAGGCCTCCACGTCCTGCTCGCGAGCGCTGACGAGCTCGATATCCGGGTCGTCGACGCCGTGGCGTTCGTGGACGAGCAGGTGCTGCCGCACCTCCCGGTGGGGGAGAAGGTCTCCTCGCTCGCGCTCCACCCGACGTGCTCGTCACGTCGACTGGGGATCGACGGTGCGCTGGCCCGCGTGGCGGCAGTGGCCGCCGACGAGGTGCTCATCCCGGACGACTGGGGCTGCTGCGCGTTCGCCGGCGATCGCGGGATGCTCCACCCGGAGCTCACCGCGTCCGCGACCGCTGCCGAGGCGATCGAGGTGCGGCGTGCGGCCGCCGAGGCCCACGGATCGGTCAACCGGACGTGCGAACTCGGCATGACGCGAGCGACCGGCAAACCCTACCGTCACGTCTTGCAGATCCTGGATGACACCCTCTCCTCCAAGCTCGACCCCACCCCAGAAGGAAACCTCAAGTGACCGAACCTCGTCCGCACCTCGACGAAGCCCTGCCCGTCGACGAACGCGTCGAACTGCTCCTCGCCGAGATGACGCTCAGGGAGAAGGCGTTCCAACTGACCTCCGTCGCTCCCTGGTACTTTCACGAGGCCGACGGCGCCGCGTCACCCCGACTGGCGCAGACGCTCGAGGATTCGCCCGGCCACATCTGCAACTTCGGCGTCGACGACCCGGCGTCGATGGCCGACATCGTTGGTCGCCTCCAGCGTGCCATGGTGGAGAATAGCCGACTGGGGATCCCGCTGCTCGTCCACACGGAGGCGTTGAACGGATTCCTGGCGGGCGGCCACATGGTCTTCCCGACACCCACCGGCCTCGCAGCCACGTGGAGTCCCGAGCTCGTCGCCGAGATGGCGGACGTCATCCGACAGCAGATGACGCGTGTCGGCGTGCGTCAGGCCCTGTCACCGAACATGGACATCGCGCTCGACCCTCGATGGGGTCGCGTGCACGAGACCTATGGCGAAGACCCGTACCTCGTCGCCGCCTTCAGTGTCGCGTTCACGCAGGGGATGCAGGGGCCGACCCTCAGCGAGGGCGTGATTGCCACGGCGAAGCACTTCGTCGGCTACGGACTCCCCGAAGGCGGCATCAACCTGTCTGGTTACGAGGGCGGGCCGCGCCGGACGCGTGACCTCTTTGCTTTCCCGTTCGAGGCAGCGATCCAAGACGCCGGACTGGCCTCCGTGATGAACTCCTACTCCGGGATCGACGGAGTGCCGGCGGCAGCATCATCCGCGGTACTCACCGGACTGCTCCGGGACACGCTCGGGTTCAGCGGCTTCGTCTCCTCCGACTACATGACGCTTGATCACCTGGTCAACCGCCAGGGAGCCGCTCAGACCCCGGGGGAAGCGGGGCGTCTCGCGATCGAGGCCGGGCTCGACACCGAGTTCCCACTGCCCTTCGGCTACGGCGACGCGCTCATCACAGAGGTCGAGGCGGGCCGCGTCGACCTGGCGCATGTGAACGCCTCTGTGCGACGTGTCCTCGCGGCGAAGTTCCGTCTAGGACTGTTCGAGCACCCATATCCGTGCAAGTCGATTGATCTTGGTGCAGCTGCTGCTGAGGGCACCGAGCTATCCAGGGAGCTCGCGCGGCGATCGGTGGTGCTCCTCGAGAACGACGGAGTTCTCCCTTTGGACCCCGATGCCGGGCAGACGGTCGCCGTCATCGGCCCACACGCCGATGCGGTGACCTACCAGTTCGCGACCTACAGCTACCCCGCGTTCCGTGAGATGACAACGTTCATGACGTCCGGTGGCATGGGTAACATGGTCGGCGTTGACCCGGAGATGGCCGCCTGGAACGAGCGGGTTTTCTCCAACGCCCCCGTCGAAGACTACGTCCGCGAGCACCTCGGAGCGAGGTCGCTCGTTGAAGCCGTCGCGGACCACGCCGGACGGGTCGTCACCGCGCCGGGGAGCTCGCTCACGCGCGATCTCGGTGACGATGCTCTCGCCGAAGCCGTCGCGGCGGCCGAGAGCGCGGACGTCGTCGTGCTCGCGCTCGGTGGCGCCAGCCTCTGGTTCAACGGTGAGCGCACCGAGGGCGAGGGGAGCGACTCCGCCGATATCGCCCTGCCCGCGGCACAGGTCCGTCTCGCGGAAGCGGTTGCAGCGACCGGCCGGCCGCTCGTCGTCGTCCTGACCCAGGGCCGGGCGTACACCCTTCCGACCGTCGTGCAGGATGCCTCGGCTATCGTCCTCACCTCCTACAACGGCCCGTTCGGTCCGACCGCGGTGGGTGAGACGCTCTTCGGCGAGAACACTCCGAACGGCAAGCTCCCGTACACGATCCCTCGTCACGGTGGGCAGGTCCCGATCTTCCACCATCAGCGATCCGGCTCCGGCTACCGCAACCCGCTGCCGCCGGACGTGGCCGAGCTCTACCTGGATATGCCCGCAACACCGCTGTACCCCTTCGGGCGCGGGCTCTCGTACACCGAGTTCCGGGTCGAGTCGCTCGAGGCTACAGCTTCCTTCGGCACGACCGGCTCCGCGCGTATCGCGTGCACCGTCGGCAACGTCGGTGATCGTGCCGGCGTCGCTGTCCCACAGCTCTATCTACGGCTGACCGGGTCCGGCGTGTCGCGCCCGGCCCAGCAGATGGCGGGCTTCGCGCGCGTTCCGCTCGAAGCGGGAGCATCTGCACGGGTCGAGTTCACGGTCGACGCGGCGCAGCTGGGCTACACCGACCTTGCCGGCGACTTCGTCGTGGACCCGGGCGAGGTCGGGATCTTCATCGGCTTCGACTCGGCGGACGAGCAGGTCGTGGGATCGGCGACGCTGACCGGGACGAAGCGTCCCCTTCGCGCGGACGAACGCGTGTTCCGGTCGGCTGTGGCGGTCGAGAGACGCTGACCTCGGACGGCGGCGGCCGCCGTCAGCTCAGCCCTCGTGTGACGTCGCGCGGACGGAAACCTCGGAGAAGAACGTCCGGTCGACCCCACGGACGACCCGCTCGGGACCCTCGACGCGGAGTGGCGGGCCCGCCACGGGTGCAGTGGCGTCGAAACCGATCGCGATTTCCAGCGATCCCGGCTGCACTGTGACCCGGCGATCCACCGCGGACGCGGCCAGCTGGTCGGTGTGGACCCGGAACCGGACGACCGCGCTCGCGTCGCGCTCCAGATCCACTTGCGCGAACCCCGCCAGCTGCTGGAACGGGCGGATGACGCCGCTGACCCGCGAACGCAGATAGAGCTGGATAATCGTGGACCCGTTCCGGGCACCGACGTTCCGAACCGGCACCTCGACGTCGAACGTCCCGTCGGTCGGCACGACGTCGGGAGTCGTGACGTCACCGAGCTCGAATGAGGTGAACCCCAGCCCGTGGCCGAACGGATACGCCGGATCGGCGTCCATATCCAGATACCCGGCCGTGTGGTAACCAGCGGTCGCGGGACGACCACCGCTCCCGGCCGTCCGGTGGTGGTAGATCGGGACCTGCCCGACGTGCTTCGGGATCGAATACGGCAGTCTGCCGATCGGTTCGGCGTCGCCGACCATGACGTCCACCACCGCGGATGCCCCGAACGGGCCGCCATAGGAGGACATGACGATCGCCCGTGCCTGAGCCACGACCTCGGGAAGCGTGTACGCCCGCCCCTGCACCAGAACCACGATGAACGGCGTACCTGTGGCGGCCACCGCCTCGAGGACGCGTGTCTGCGAGGCGGGGAGGGCGATGTCGGCCGTGTCGCTGGCCTCACCCTCAGTCCGTTCTCCGGTAAACCACAGACTGGCTCCGCCGAGCGCGACCACGACGAGTTCTGCTGCGCTCGCTGCTTCCACGGCCCGCGCGAGGTCCGCCGGGTCCAGGTCGTTCGTGAGGCTGGAGCCCGCCTCCACCGTGGTCAGCGCGCCGCGGGCGACGAGTGCCTCGGCGATTGACGTCGTGCCATATCGGTCGCGTCCGAGGTGCGAGGCTTCACCCGGCACAACGAGTTCGCGGAGCCAGGCGTCGGCGTCGTTGTCGATGCCGACCATGGTCATCTCGCCACCGAGGTGGATCGCCTCGACGGCCTGACGCCAGGAGACGTAGCTGTAGGCGGCGAACTGGAGTTCGGGGGCGTCGGCGTGCGGGCCGATCACGGCGATACGGCGGCCGGCTGGATCGAGTGGCAACACCCCGTCGTTCTCGAGGACGACCACCGAACGCTGCGCGAGCTCTTTCGACAGATCGTCTCCCTCTGCCGGGATTGCCGCGAGATCGATCGACTCGGTTGGGTAGGGATGCTCGAACAGCCCGAGTCGGAACTTCGCCTCCAAGACCCGGTGAACGGACCTGTCGACGACACCGATGTCCAGTCGACCGTTCGCCACCTCGTCCACGAGTACCGGTCCGTAGGCGACCGTCCGCGGGAACTCGACGTCGAGACCGGCGCCCAGCGCGAGCCGTGCAGCCTCACCGAGGTCGCTGGCCACGCCTTGCCGTGTGGCGAGCTGCTCGATGCTCGCGTAGTCGGCGGAGACGAAGCCCGTGAAACCCAGCTCGCCTCGGAGAAAGTCGGTGAGGATCTCCTTCGACGCGCCGACGGGGACTCCGTCGATGTCGGCGTAGGTGTTCATGACCGACGCGAGGCCAGCCTGGTTGATGGCCGCCTCGAACGGGAACGCGAACACGTCCCGCATCCGGCGGGAGGCAATCGTCGCGATCGACGAGTTCATCCCCGCCTCCGGCGCCGCGTAGCCGAGGAAATGCTTCCCGGTGGCCAGCACGCCGGACGCCAGGTCGTCGCCCTGGATGCCCCTGGTGAAGGCGACCGAGAGCGCCGCGACGAGATACGGGTCCTCGCCGAACGTCTCATGCACACGTCCCCAGCGGGGGTCGATCGCGACGTCCATGACTGGTGAGAGTGCGTGCCGCAGACCGACGCGCATCATCTGCCGGCGGGTCAGATCGGCCATCGCCCTGACCAAGGCTGGGCTCCAGCCGGCGGCGAGGCCGATCGCGGTCGGGAAGGCCGGGTGACCGCCGGCGAGGATGCCGTTCAACGCTTCCGCGTGGAATAACGCGGGGATGCCCAGTCGGGTGTCCTCGACGAAACGCCGCTGCAGAAGTCCGATGGTGTCGGCCAGCTGACGGGCATCCTCGAGGATCAGCTGCGCGACGTGACCGGGCGGCGTCGCTAGGGTCTCCGGTGCGGCCTGCGACGGTGAACCGTCTGGCCGGATAAGTTCCCACGCGAAGATGCTCGAGAGCTGCGAGCACTTCTCCGCCAGGGTCATCCGTTCGAGGAGTGCCGAGGCGCGCTCGGACGGAGAGGAACTGGAGGCGGTCGAGTGGTCCATCACACTGCTTTCATCGAGATCTTCTGAGCGACATGCGCGGCCACGCGTCACTGCGCACACCGTTCAGACTGTTGCAGGCGGAGCGTCCCGGCCGGAATCGTTGCGCAAAACAGTCCGGATCGGCCGTTGGATCGGCTGCTACTGGGTGTACCGTCTCGACGACGCTTCATCGATGAATCGAAAGGACGACTGCCATGGCGACGCTCGGACGACACGCCCGCGAACCACACGCCCTCGACCGGAACCGACTCGGAGCGAGCGGACTCGAGGTGACCGTCGTCGGGATCGGAGGCAGTCCGCTGGGCGGTGCCGAAGCCCTGTACGGACACGACACGACGAGCGAGTCCGCCGTGAGGACCGTGCAGCGCGTTTTCGCGGGGCCGATCAACTTCCTAGACACGTCCAACAACTACGGAGACGGGCGCAGCGAGCAGCGGATCGGCGCGGCGATCGGCGTCGAAGGTGGCCTGCCCCAGGGATTCGTCCTGGCCACCAAAGTGGACGCCGACCAGGGAACGGGTCGGTTTGACCGCGATCGTGTGCTGCGCTCGTTTGACGAGAGCACGGCACGCCTTGGGTTGGACCTCCTCCACCTGGTGCATCTGCATGATCCGGAGATGCATGTCAGCGCCGACGAAGCGCTCGGGAAGGACGGAGCGGTGGCGGGCCTCATCGAACTCCGAAACGCCGGCCGGGTGGGGGCGATCGGTATCGCCGGCGGCGTGGTCTCGGAGATGACCACGTACGTCGCGTCAGGGCTGTTCGATGTGCTTCTCACCCACAACCGCTTCACCTTGGTCGACCGGACGGCGGATGCGTTGATCGACGATGCGACCGCCCTCGGCATGGGTGTGCTGAACGCGGCACCGTTCGGCGGCGGTGTGCTCGCCCGGACACCCCGTTCCGGAGACCGGTACGCGTACGGGTCGGGCACCGCAGAGCAGGTCGCCGCGGCCATTGCGATGCACGAGCTGCTGGAGCCTCACGGCATCCCGCTCGCGGCGGCTGCGCTGCAGTTCTCGATGCGCGACTCCCGCGTGCACTCCACGCTCGTTGGCGCGTCGACTCCGGAGCGGATCGACGAGAACCTCGCGCTACTCGACATCGCCATCCCAGACGAGATCTGGGAGTCGCTTGAACGGCTGCTCCCCGCCCGAGAGTCGTGGCTCAACGACTGAGCGTTAACTCGTGATGGCCGGGAGGCAGTTCTCGGTCGACCATGCCAGGCCAGCGGACGACTGCGGGAGCCACAGTGTCGACGGTGAGCGCGACGACACCGTCGACCACCCGCCACCGGACCTTCACGCGCCCTGACGGCAGCTCGAGGGTGGTGTTGCACCAGTCCAGACCGGGACCCGGGCGCGGTGCGACGAGGATGCGGCGGTAGCCGGGCTCGAGCGGGGCGATCCCGCCGACGACTCGGTGCATCCAGTCAGCGACCGACCCCAGCGCGTAGTGGTTGAACGACGTCATCTCGCCGGGGTTGATCGAACCATCCACGAGCATGGAGTCCCACCGTTCCCACACCGTAGTCGCGCCCATCGTGACGGGGTACAGCCAGGACGGGCACTGCGTCTGCAGCAGCAGCCCGTAGGCGTCTTCGATG
This sequence comes from Plantibacter sp. 2H11-2, assembly GCF_050031945.1. Lineage (NCBI taxonomy): Bacteria > Bacillati > Actinomycetota > Actinomycetes > Micrococcales > Microbacteriaceae > Plantibacter > Plantibacter sp. 2H11-2. The sequence continues at coordinate 169,772 of NZ_JBNBBL010000004.1, forward strand.
TGATCCGTGGCCGAGAGCGCGTCGGTCACGAACGCGGTCCCGGCGAAACCGGTGTTGATACGGTGGCCGTTGCTACGGACCAGCTGCGCCAGGCGCTCGCCGGCCGGCGCGAGTTCCTCAGCGTCGAGGAGGCCGAACACGATTGCGAGTGAGTACGCCGTCTCGGTTTCGACGGTGAGTCTCGACTCCTCGACGAAGTGCGTGCGGAAGCCGGAGCGGACCCTGGAAGCGAGCTCTCGCCACCGCTCGCTGTCCGACGTCCGGCCTAGAGCCGTGGCGGCCTGGGCGAGCAGGTCGAAGCTGCGGTACCCGCTGGCGGATGCCACGAGACCTGTCGGTGTCCGGGAGGCCCCGGGGTCCTTCGGTGGTGCGGTGGGGTCGAGCCAGTCGCCGAACTGGAACCCCCGATCCCACAGGCCGTCCTCGTCGAGCACCCGCGCGACGGCATCCCCGTGGAGGGCCATCGCGCGGTAGAGGCGAGCCAACCGGGCTGTGTCGCCGTCGTGCTGGTACAACGCCCACGGGACCCAGACGGCCGCGTCACCCCACACCGCCGTCGGTAGGGGAGAGCCCAGCACAGGGTTGTCGGCGGCCCCTGGTTCGAGCGCGAACATGTTTGGTACGACGAACGGAACGACACCGTCGGTCTGCTCTGTCTCGGCTATGAGGTCGAGCATCCAGTCCGTCAGGAAGTCCTGCACGTCGAAGAGGAACGTCGCGGTGGGGGCGAAGACAGCGAGGTCGCCAGTCCAGCCGAGGCGCTCGTCTCGCTGCGGGCAGTCGGTGGGGACGTCGACGAAGTTTCCACGCATCCCCCAGACGACGTTCTCGTGGAAGCGGTTGAGCAGGGGGTTCGAGGAGGTGAACCGGCCGGTCCGCCGCATCGTGGAGCCGATGACAACAGCTCGGAGCGCATGCCTCAGGTCCTCCATGGAGCCGGTCCAGCCTGTGATCTCCGCGTAGCGGAAGCCGTGGAACGTGAAGGTCGGCTCGAACACGTCGTGTCCGCCGGACAGAATGAAGCGGTCCGTCGCGAGGGCTGTGCGCAGCGGACGAACGCCGATCTCGTCCGCCTCGAGCACCTCGGCGTGCCGCATGCTGATCTCGGCACCTGCTCGTCCGCAGACACTCAGTCGGAGCCAGCCGACGAGGTTCTGACCGAAATCGACGAGCAGCCGTCCGCTCGGCGATCGCCAGACGTGTTGCGGGAGGATCTGCTCCTGGCGCGTGATCGGGGGGCCGACGTACGGTTCAAGTGCGCCGGCGGGCGAGGGCACAGCCTCTACCGCTCCCCAGGCTTCAGGTTCGCCGATACGCGCGTCGATGACCTGGCCGTCGTACAGGTCAGCGCTCGTGGTCGACGACGGTGCCCACTGCCAGGTCTCGTCGGTGAAGACATGTGACGACTTCCCGTCGGCGTACTCGATCGTCAGCTCCGCGGCCGCGGCCGGTCGGTCGCCGTAGAGCGCCCGGCTCTCGTAGAAGCCGAGACGGCCGGCGTACCACCCGGCTCCGAGGGTCAGCTCAAGCGTCCCGCCGGCGCGAAGGCGCTCGGGTTCGATGCGCTGCTCGGCGTAGCGGAGACGCCACTGGTAGCTCGACCATCCGGGAGTTAGCACGGATTCGTCGATCGGTCGCCCATCCAGTCGCACCTCGACGATTCCCAGGGCAGTCCAGCGCAGTGTCGCTCCGACGATGCCGCCGTGTGCATCCGCCGGTTCGCCGAGAACGTCGTCACCGATCGTCGTTCGGATCCGTACGACCCGTGCTGGATCGGAGTGGTCGTCGGGGGCGATGAACATCGGTGTCCAGGAGGGCACGTCGGGTCCTTTCACGGCGCGAACTGGGGCGACTCGACATTCCCTGCCGATCGCCGCGTTCGCCAACCCTAATGCGCCGATCCAGTTGCTGCGCGTGACGCTGGGCGACTTGCGCAATAGTTTTCGTCATCAGCTGCCGCCTGCGCCGTCGGACGACGGCAAGACGCCCCGGCATCACCTGCCGAGGCGTCCAGTCTCCGAGCGGATCTAGGCGTGCTTGCGCGCGCGTCGCGAGCGCACGAGCGCGAACGCCCCCACTGCGAGCAGCGCGAGCGCGATCCCCGCGGCCGTGAGAGGCACCTCCACGCCGGTCTTCGCGAGCTTCGACGTGTCGGTCACGCTGGGATCGGCCGCAGGTGGGGAGGCCACCGGGGGCGAAGTCGACGGCGCCGCAGCGACGACCGCTGCAGTCTCGGCAGTCGTCGCGCTGGCGGACGTGAAGCCCTCCTTCGTACCTGTCACGGTCACCGACAGGCGTGCCCCCAACTGCGCGGCGGTGACATCGAAGGTTTCACCAGTCGCCCCGGCGATCGGCTCGCCGTCCGCCAGCCACTGATAGCTGAGGGCGACGTCAGTGGGATCCCAGGAGCCCGGGGCGACCGTGAGAACGGATCCGACCCGGATGTCGCCACCGATCGCGGGCGTCCCTGCCGTGATCGGTCCACAGGCTTCCGGACCGGCCGTCGCGCAGTCGGCCGTCACGACGACCTGGACCCTGTCGAGGTTCTGGATGCGCGCGAACTGGGCGGTCGGGTCACCATCCCGAACGGACGTGACTCGGAGCGCGACGAGGAAGGTGCCCGGCGTGTCGAAGACCGGTGCCGCCTCGATTGTCGTCTCGGAAGCGATCTCGTCCAACGGGGCGTCCGTGAACACACCATCCCCGTCGAAGTCCCATTCGGCCGAGACGATGGATCCTGTTCCGGCGGGAGCCGTCACCCGAGCTTTGAAGGCAACAGGCTGCCCAACTGAAGCGGCCGCAAGCTGATCACCGTTCGCGGTGAGCTCAACGGTTGGCTGTACGCCGTGTCGCTCAGAGGCGTTGTCAGCGACGACGATCTGGGCATTCTCGACGCTGTACTGCGTTGAGTCGGGCGGTGTGACACCGTCTTCGGCCCAGGCCGCGACGTCTCGGAGTGCCTGTTCAACACCTCCGAAGGGATCCACCAGGTGTTTTGACCGCTCGTCACCGGGTACCGGTGGGCCCTGGTGATCTGCGTGATCCTGGAAATACACACGGTAGTTCTCCTCCGCGCCGATGGATCCCAGACTCGCCTCGACCTGCTTGCGATACCAGTCGGTGTGCCACGGGAGTGCGTCGGTGTCGTACAGGTCCGAGACGGCGATCAGCTTGCCGCTGATGGAACCGTCGAACTTGGCATTCCCAGATGCAGCAGTGGAGATGGTCGCCGCAACGGATCGTTGCGGGTAAAGCGGCGTACCGTCCTCAGCTCGGAACTGATCGAGACCCACCCAGCCGTCATCTTCGGCGGGAAGCTGATACCGGTAGTAGAACTTGTTCGCGATGTCCCACCGGTTCGAAAGAGTGTCGCCCCGTTGCGCGAGCTTCTCGCGCACGCGTTCGCCGAGCGGCGACTGCTCCGTGCCGAGGTAGCCGGCGGTATTCCAGAAATCGTCGACATATGTGGGGTCGGCCGACAATGGTGCTTCCGTCGAGATGCCGCTCGCCGACGTATTACCCAGCAAGTAGTCGGGGTACTCCCAACCCTTCAACGGGATGCCGAGCGCGGTCACTTCGGCGAACATGGCCCGCTGAGCTTCGTCAAGTGTGGCGTACGGGTCACCACTCCCACCGGGTACGAGTGCAGCTCGGATACTCAACGCCTGGTCGGAGAGGATCAGGCTCGCAGCCGCACGGCCGAGAAAGTTGTAGGAGGTTGGCTGCTGCACCGCCTGGATCGTCGGCACGAAACCCTGCCATACGGCCTGGGTGTTCTCCGCGGCGCCGACCGTCTGGAGGGAACCGCCGCTGCCGCCGAACAGATAGCCGAAGATGGGCGAGTCGGACCCGTAGTATTCAGCAGCCACCTGTCGCGCGAATTTTGCCGCGGCAGCGGCGTGGCGGTATCCGACCGAAACCTGTCCGTTGCCGGCAGCGACGGCGTACCCTCCGCTCGATAGGGCAAATCCGAGGTTGCGATCACTTACTCGGGCGGTGTTCTCATCGGCTGTGAAGGCGATCGGGTAGACCGATTGGAAGAAGCGGCCCTGCCACTGGACTTTGTTTTCCAATGAATGGAGGTGGATGTTGAACTGGATGTTGGTGCCCTCGAAGTGTCCACTGACGTGGTGGTTCGGAATGGGGGTCGTCTCGTCAGTCACGCTGTCGACAACGGGGTTCGCGTACAGCGGGTCAATGCAGTCGGCTGTCACCTGCACCGCTCGGTCGACGGTGGCGCAGTCGACTGCCGCGGCCGAAGCAGCCGGAGCCACGAGCGCTGGGCCGAGCACGAGTGCGGCCGTCAAGGCTGCGATCGTTCCTCGGCGGGCGATTCTGGGATGAACGGGCATGATCCTCACTTCATTGGGGTATCGCGTTCGAGCGCCTGGTGCTTCGTCGCGTGACAGGTGGAGAGCGGTAGTGAGTTGAATTCTCTACAACATCCCCAGGACGCTAACCGTCGTTCGGAGGCGCGGTCAACGGCTCGAACCGCGTCGGCGGTGTTTTGCGCAACACGACGCTCCAGAACGCGCAGAGATACACATCCGCGCTAGCATCCTGACCTGAGCCTTGAAAGAGTGCTTGTTTACAGGGTGGTTCAGCACGTTCTCCGGCGACTGTGAGTAGTCTCACCAGGCACTGGAACTTCATCACGCTTCTTGGCGGGTCGTGATGACGCGCGCCTCGATTCGAGATGACTCCTCGAATCGAGGCTCCACTCTGTGGGCTTATCGAACCCGAGATCGAGCTCGTTGATCGAGCGGACCCTGGTCGCCCGCGTTCCGCCATGGACCCCCGCACCGACGCCGTCGACGAGGCGACGCAGCTCAGTCGATCTTCCACATCAAGCTTGGACCGTGTCCGGGAGCGGCCGGCGGGCTCGACCTCTGGTGCGGGACGAGGTGTAGTCGGCGGCGTCGACGACCGCCCAGATCGTGCGTAGCGCTCCGTGCCCAAACCCTGTGCATGGCAAGCTTGCAGAAGGCCGCCCTGACGGTCTCCAACGCCGCACAGCGGCGCCTGTTAGATAGCGTGGAGGTGGATTCTGATGTTGTTTCGGACTCGGGTGCAATATCGCGATGTCGAGGCTCGGGTGCTTCGGGAATTCCCGCGGGATTTCACGTTCTTTCCTAGTAAAGGACGGTTCCTCGAACCCGGCATACGCATGGCGTCCGTTCGCCGCGTCACGGCCGATGCAGCCACGTCCACTCCTGCGGCCCGAGATAAACGCGCTCGACTCCGACGTTGACGGCGTCAGAGGTGGGGATGTCCAACCAGACGTCTGTCGCCCCATGATTGATGAAGAAGACGTGCTGATCCCGCCGGCTTGCCTCAACGAGTTCCGGCAAGCCGGAGAACTCCGCACCCACGCCCGCCTGCTCGGCGACCCAGCGGACGACCGAGGTCATGCCGGCGTCGTCGGGGATTGTGGCGAGGTAGTACCCGACACCTGAGCCGAACCGGTTCGCGGTGAACGCCGGTGCTCCGGGGATGGGGCCGTCGGTGAACCGACCGAGGACATCCGCGGTGACGGCGTGGATCTCGTCGACGAGGAATGTTCCGACGAGCGGGCCCGCGGGGGAGTCGAGCGTGGCGGAGCGGAACCCGGGTCCGTCCGTGCCTGGGAGGACGAGTGCGTCGTACTCCTCGACCCGGACGCCGAACGTCCCTCCGAGGGTGCGCAGGTATCCGCCCGGCCGGAAGGCATCCGTCTCGTCGACGACGTCCGTGAACGCTGAGACGAGCAGGTGACCGCCGCCTTCGACGAATGCCGAGAGGTGCGCGGCGCTCTGATCGGAGACGAGGTAGAGCAGCGGCGCGACAACGACGTCATAGCCGCTTAGGTCGGAGCGCGGGTTCACAATGTCCACGCCGATGTGCTGACGGTGGAACGCGTTGTACCACCGCTGCACGATCTCGTTGTAGTCGAGTTGGGCGGGGAGCGCCTCATCACCGATCGCCCACAGGTTGTCCCAGTCGAAGACGAGGGCGGCGCGCGCTCGTGACCCGATGCCGAGCTTCGGCAGGCTCCGGAGGTCGTCGCCGAGTGCGGTGATCTCGCGGAACACCCGCGTCTCTGGACCTGCGTGCGGGAGCATCGCCGAGTGGAACTTCTCGGCACCCGCTCGCGACTGTCGCCACTGGAAGAACAGCACGCCGTCGGCCCCACGGCTCACCGACTGTATCGACCAGGCGGCCATCACGCCCGGTTGTTTCCGGGCATTCGACGGCCGCCACTGAACCGCGTTCGTCGATTGTTCCATGAGGAGCCACGGCTTGTCGGGCTTGAGACCGCGCATCAGGTCGCTGGCGAACGCCAAGGAACGGAACGCTTCGGGATCGTTCGGGTCGGGGTAGGCGTCGTTGCTGACAACGTCCATTTCAGCCGCCCACTTCCAGTAATCGCCCGGCGGGAACGGCCCCATGAGGTTTGTCGTAATTGGCTGGGTCGCGCCGGCGGCGCGGATGATGTCGCGCTCCATGATGAAGAGCTCGAGGAGAGCGTCGGAGGAGAAGCGCTTGAAGTCGAGAACTGCGCCGGGATTGTGGAACGAGGGCGCTTTACGCGGCGGAAGCACTTGGGAGAAATCGGCGTACCGCTGCGACCAGAAGACGGTGTTCCACGCCTTGTTGAGTGCCTCGATGGACTGGTACCTCGCTTCGAGCCAGCGGCCGAAGGCGGCACTCGCGTTGTCCGAGTAGTCCCATGGAGTGTGACAGCCGAGCTCGTTGTTGACGTGCCACATCACGACCGCGGGGTGATCGTGATACCGAGCGGCGAGTTCGGTGACGAGCGTTGCGGCGAGGCGTCGGTAGTCGGGCGAGGTCGGAGCGTAGTGCTGTCTGCTTCCCGGCCAGAGCGTCGCTCCGCCGTCATCCTGCGGCAGGACTCCCGGGTAACGTTCGCTCACCCACGGCGGTGGCGACGCCGTGCCGGTCGCAAGGTCGACGCTGATCTCGTTCTCGTGCAGCAGCTCGAGGACGCGGTCGAGCCACTCCCACTCGAAGATGCTCTCCCTCGGTTGGATGACGGACCAGGAGAAGACGTTGACGGTGACGAGTGTGACGCCGGCCGTGCGCATGAGGCGCACGTCCTCGGCCCACACATCTTCCGACCACTGTTCCGGGTTGTAGTCGCCCCCGTAGTGCATGGCTGTCTCCTCCGAGTCGATACGGTCCAGGCTACGGACCGGTCTGTTTGTGCTGAATTCGTTGCGCAACTCCCATGAGGCGAACCGGAACCTTCCCCCTGGTCACTTGCCAGGACCTGAGCAGGTTAGGGATAATCCCCGGCATGCCGAAGCCGTTGAGTGATCGGCCGATCGGGCGGATCGACTCCTGATCGAGCGAGAAGCTCGACTCCGATATCGACAAACGACACCATCTTGGACCCGTCTCGGGATGACTTCTCGAGCAGAGAACGACCAAGAGCTCGGTGACGAGCAGCTGGGTGCGGAGGCGTGGCGCCAGGACCGTAGCAAGGCCAGTGTCAATGAGCGCTGCGTTGAAGCCGGCAGCGGCCGTGTAAGCGAAGAAACAACCCGCGCGGCACCTCGCGCCAGCGGCGGCATGGCGGGCGGAACACCTCTAGCCGGCCAACGACCGGACCAGGCAAGGGGCTGTACATGTGCCGAGGCGGGCCACAGCCGGTCAGGGGGTCGATTACGATCATCGGATGACGAGAGTTACAGCCGGGAGGATTGATCATGCGCTGGCATTCACTGAAGCCGTGCTGGGAGATGTCGACGAGATCGTTGACATGGTCAATCGTGCATACTCTCGGGCGCCGGGGGCTCCTGGGTGGGCCGGTGAACGATCCTTCCAACCGGGTGATCGGACCGATGCGCTCGAAGTGTCACGGTTCGTCGCGGAGCCATTGACGACTGTGCTCGTGGGGCGTCGCGACGGGAGGCTGGTGAGCTGCTGTTGCGTGACGGGACGGGATGACGCGACTGCCTACCTCGGCCTGTTCGCAGTTGACCCGGATCGTCAAAGCGGCGGTCTCGGGCGAGCTACCATGGCCGCTGGCGAGTCCGTTGCGGTCATGGCGTTCGAGGCGCAGCGTATTGTGGTCGAAGTGATGGAGCACCATGAGCCGTTGCGCGAGTGGTACCTCCGACTCGGGTATTGGCCAACCGGGTCGCGGTCAGTATTCCCGGGGAGTATCGCGGCAGAGCCCGTCTGGCTTGTTGAGATGGATAAGGCTCTTGCGCCGATCAAGTCAACACCTCTGGCGAGGAGCTGAACCCGAATAGCGGGTTCGTCTCTTGGACGGCGTTGAGGCGCTATCCCACATGCGACGATGCCCCTCGTTCCCGCGAAGCGTGCGCGGCAAGTCTCGGCTTTCATTGCTGAGCAGCCGGGTGGAGCGGGGTGTGGTGGTTCACGGTGAACGAAGCCAAGCACCTGCAGCGGCTGGAACACCAGGGTCTTATCCGGATCGTCGACGCGAAACGTGCCGAAGCTGCAGTGTGCTCGCGAACGAGGACCAACTCGAACATAGCGTCGTAGGTCAGACTTCATCGAGGACTGACGCCATCGCTCTTGCACCTAGCAACGCACATGGCCCCTAACCGTTGGCTGAGACCATGTCTGATACCAGCGCTCATCATCGACCAAGCATGCACCTGCGATGAATGGACGCTGCATTCCTGTTGATACACGTGTCGCGCACCTCGACGCCCGTCGACTACTCGAGGGTGAGTACGAACCGGGCGTACCCCGTGAGTGCCGGTGATCCATCGTCGACCGCCTGGACGATGACATGCACAACCGCACCCGACGGAGCATCCTCGGGGACCGTGACGACGAGTTGATCGTCGGCGACCTCTATCCTGCACGTCGGCCCCTGCTGTTGGAATGCCGTCACGGAGGTGGCATCCCCGTCCGGATCGGTCACCTCGAACGGCAGCTTGACGCGCTGCCCGGCGCCGACCGTCAGGTCGAGCTGCGGGGCGGTGATGCGCGGCGCATGGTTGGCGTCCGCGAACTCCGGAGTCACGCTCCACCGGAGGCGTGCCGCGAGGTCGCGTTGATAGGCGCCGATCCACTGGCCCACCTCGCCGGCGTCCACGACGGCTGCGCCGGGCGACCACGGCACCATGCCGGCACTGCTCCAGCGGTGGGGGTCCTGCGCATGTCGCTCCTGACGTCCACCCCAGCCGCCGAAAGAGGGATGCTCGGAGTTGCGGAGGCCGTTGTCGATGTGCATCGCGACGTTCGAGGTGTCGCCTTCCGAGATCCAGGAGCCCGCCGGTCGCAGGGGCGCCCACAGGCTGTAGCCGGCCGCCACGAGGTCCTCCGGGAAGGCGTCGGGGACGCCGAAGTAGTCCTCTGCGTCGAACCCGTCGGCCATCTGGCCACCGTCGCCCCACACGCGGTAGGCCGCTCCCATCGGACCGACGCCCGACACGTTCTCGCGCATCCACTCCGCGGACAGGTACCGCTGCGCGTCCTCGGGCACGACGTTCCAAGCGAAATAGCCCCATGCAGCGGTCGCGACATCGCGGAACTCCAGCTCCGGCCACCGCGGGCGGATATATTCAGCGAACGTCGCGTCCTGCTCGCCGAAGCTGGTGATGACGGTACGGCCGACGATCAGCCCGTACACCTCGCCCCACCGCTCGGTGCCGGCGAACTCCTCCTCGATCGACATCAGTGCACGGGCGATCGTGTTGGTGCCCGCCCAGGCCTGTGCGAACACCTGGCCGGGCGCATCGCCCAGCAGCACGTGCTTCACCAGCTCGGACCCGGCCGTCGGCTCCCGGGTGTCGCCGACCTCGTCTATGTTCCCGTCGGCGATGATCGTCCGTAGGTCCGCGGGATCGGGGTAGCGGGGATCGTGGCGGACGAGGTTGTCGTAGGCCTTCTCGTAGGCGTCGACGGCGAGGTCGATGTGCATCCGGTCGCCGGCCGCCGGCCAGCGGTGCGGCTCCACGCCACGCGCCAGGTTGCCCCGATGGTGGAACTCGCTGGCCGAGTACACGAGCGCCGCGATGTCGATCTCGTTGCTGTACAGCAGCAGTCGCAGCATGGAGTTGAGGTCGTCCAGCTCCGGGTCGGTCGTGACGATGATGCGGGCGGGCGGACGGGTCACGGGAGCTCCTCAACGCTGATGGACGTGCTTTCCTGTTGGCAGTGTAGAGCCATAACTGGACCATTGGTCGACCGGTCGACCGGTCGACCGGTTGGCCGAAATGGGCAGCGCGGTCTTCACAGGCCCTGGATCGACGCCCGGAGTCGATTGCGATGTCATCGATCGGGTCGTTCGAAGGAGCACACGCTGTTCACACGTCTGAAATGTATGGAATCGTCGGGCAGACAAGACCCGGCGCTAGCAATGAACAGATCGCCCGCGATGCCTTCGTCTGCGACACCATCCTCACCCTCGCCGAAGGAAACACCGACGCTCTATGGCCCCGAGGCACAACGGAACCCACTACGCATGGCGCCGGCAGCCCGCCCTACGACGCCACCAGTCACCCAAACGAAGTCCTCAACACATTCGCCGGCATCGAACGACCATGAAGTAGATGCCAGGTCATCGGCGGATCGTCCGGCCCTGCGCACGCGAGCGGCCAGCTCCGCGACGCGCTGTTCTACTGTTGCGAGATCGGGATGCGCCTGGCGCTTACAGTATGAAGGAGTCGACGACGCGACTGGCTGCCGGACTTCAGCCGCGGGGGTTTCCGGCTCTGTTCAGAAAAAGTGTGACAGTTGTGCATCTGCAGATGTTTGTCAGGACAGCACTGTGGGTGTATCTGGCTGGGTTTGAGGTTCTTTCAGGGAACAGCTCGGGCGCGTTTCTGGCCGGACTTCCGGATGCGCTTGGCGGAACCGACACCAACCTGGCGGCTGGAGTTCGCGGTTCTGGCACCAGTGCGACCCTGGCTGCGTTCGCAGCCCCTCCGCGGCTTCGAACAACGCTAGGTGAGAGGTCGCAATTCTTGGCTACCGCGCACGGTCGCCTCACCAGGGACGCTGACGCGGGCATGGTTGGTTGGACACCACGTGTCGGGTGTTTTTGGGGGTCGGTCTAGCCCACGGCCGAGAACCGATCACTAAAGTTCAAGACCTCGGCCGGACACCGACTGATGCGGCGGATGAGCGTCGTTGGAAGCAGCGTGTGGGTGTGGTCGATGGACTCTCTTCGAGAGCTTCCGAGCCAGTTCGGCAAATCGGCTGCTCGAAGCGACGTCCGGTGCGTCTACGGAGTGTTCGAACAGGCCCGACTCCCGTGCCTCTTGGCGACTGGCGTGGAGGTCCCGAAGGTATCCCGCGGCTGGGTCCTCGTCGGGAGTCCAGTCGATGAGACGGGGTGGCTCTCGCCAGCTCGAAGCGGAGGTCGACGGCGCGGTTTCTGGGCTCGCAGGCACGGCATCTACCGAAGCTTGGTGAACCTTGTCCAATGGGAGGTACGAGTCCGGACGCCAGAGCGGCCCGCCGGTCTGCGAGAGAACTTGGTCAATGCTCTCCAGTTGTTCGTCGATCGCCGCGTGTTGGCCGTGCCATTTCCCTGCCAATGCGTAGAACGTGTCGAGCCATGAGTCGGGGTCGTTGCCGCCTGCGTAGTCCGACGCCCCGGTGAAGCGGAGGAGGAGATCCATCTGTGCCTCTGCGATTCTGCGTTGCACATCTGCCTCCGGCCGGGGGTCGTCGCCGTGAACGTCCTCGGAGTCGTCGAACAGCTTCTCATCGTCCGGCTCCGGGTCTCGGAATTGTTGCCCGCGCTGATACGTTTCCACCCACCCTTGCTGGTCCTGGCTCAGGTCCGACGAGGGGACCGTCTGCTCTTCTGTCATCCTGCGGCCCCCTCGCTCAAGTCGGTCAGGCTGGCTCGACGCCGCGCGACACCACGAACAACGAATGGTGCGGCGCCGAGGAGCATCGTGGCAGCACCGCCGGCGGCGAGCATGGTGCCGTCGAAGCCGGTGCTCGCGAGCTTCTGGCCGGGGCGGTCGATGAAGAGGGTCTGCTCACCCTCCTGCCCACAGACACCTTCGCTGAGGAGCACCTGCTTCGTGTCGTCGGCATAGGTGCGTTCAATCCAGTTGACCCCGGTGCCCATGTCGCGGGTGGCGGTGAAGGTCGGCCCGGGGACATCCGTGCGGCTGTTGACCAGGATCGGCGCCGACTCCGGCAGGTATTCGGTCGTGGCGTCGCAGACGGGCTGGCCGTCGGTGATGCGGTAGGCGGTGAAGGTCTGCACGGCGGTGTCGGGGTAGAGAGTGACATCTTCATGGTGGGCGGTGTCGCCGTACTGCTCTCCCTCCATCGCCGTCGGTACGGCCTTCGTTGTGACGCGGGGGATGACCGTGGTCTCCTCGAGTAGCCCGAACGCGTCATGCCACGGTCCCTGCAGGACGGACTTGGTCGTGTCGGACTGCTTGTTGAGGTCGAGTGACCAGACGGCGGTGATCGGGCCGTCGGCTGCGTCGGGGTGGGGGAAGGAGGCTTCCATGACGTCGCCGACCCCGTCGCAGCTGGCGGTGGCCGTGCCGAGCGCCGGCCGCCCTTCCGGGACATCGGGGAGGCTGTCTTCGCCTGGAAGCTTTGCGTAGATCGCGACGTCCCAGGTGACTTCGACGCCGTTGCCGTCTTGGTTGCGTCGCCAGGTGGTGCTGGTGCTGTCGGGGGAGAGGTCGCAGGTGGCGTGGTCGACGATGGTGCCGCCGACGGGGACGAGGGTCTGCTGCATCTCGCTCGTCACGATCGGCTGGAAAGTCGTCGAGGCGGTGATGCTGGCAGCCGAGGTGAACGGGATGGGGGAGCGGTTGTCGCTGCCGCGGGCGAGGCGCTGTTGGCCGGGCGTCTCGTACATCCATGCCTCGGAGGCGTAACCGCCAGGCGTGCTCCAGGAGCCGTCGGCGCGGATGTCGTAGTCCGCGATGCCGTCGGCTGGATCGCCGGTGATGTCGACGCGGGATCCGTTGCCGACGGCCACCGAGGTCGCGCCCGTGCTGGTCTCGTGCGCGCCGGTGAGGGTGAGAGTGCCGGTGGCCGCGGCGGGGTCGACGCTCACGTCGATGTATCCGGTGGTGCTGTCGGTCATGGAGATGGTTGTGGTCGCCGTGTTCGAGCCGGCTGCGGCAGCCCAGTTCTCACCGACCCATGCCCAGATGCTGTTGAACGCTGCAGTCACAGCGACGTCGTGACCGTCGGCCTTCTGGCCGATGTAATGGATGGCGCCGTCATAGCCGGGGTGGTTCTGCGAGGTGAAGGCGTAGACGAACGCGGCCACGGCTGCTGCGGTGTCGTTGTCGGTGGTCTGCCCGAACTGGGAGAGGCCGGCGTTGAGCATCGCGAGTTCCGTGCCGCCGACGTCGCGCGTCCCGGCTGTTTCGCCGATACCGCCGACGAGAGTTCCGCCGCCGGTGGCACCAGACGGCCAGTCGGCTTGGACATCGATGCAGTAGGCAAGAGAGCCGTCCGGGGTGACGTAGTTCACGAGCTGGCCCCATCCGTAGGCGGTGGTCGCTCGAGGAGATGGAGCGGTGCTGTCCGCAGTGGCTGACGTGTCCTCCGCGGCGGGAACCGAAGCGCTCGCGGAAAGGGCAGGCAAGCTCAGCGTGGTGGCAAGCAGAATCGACGCGCCGGCCGCGCTCAGGATGCGGCGGCTCATGCGGCCTCCTCCACCCGAGCTCGGCCTCGTCGGCTCCGTACGGCGAGGGCCACGCCCGCCGCGATCGCGAGCAGACCCGCCGCAGCGCCGGCGATGAGAAGATCTTCGTTCGCCCCGGTCACCGCGAGCTGCGGGCGCTTGGTCCCGAGACTCCCGCCAGAGCGATCTGCAACGACATCGATCGCTGTCCCGCCGTCCTCCTCCTCTTCATCGACTGGTGGCTCGGTCTCTCCGCCCTCCTCCGGGTCGATGACGGCCGGTTCGGTGATATCGACGACGGACGACTCATGGATGATCAGGTCGAGACCCTCCGGATCGTTCGGGTTGTCGAGCGTCCAGGCGTACCCGCCGGCGGCCGAGACGCTCACGCAGTCGCCGTCGTAGCTCCACTCGGAGCCTGTCCAGGTCGCGGAGAACGAGCCGACCGTCGCTGCGTCGGCGATCGAACCGACCAATGGCCAGCCGTCGTAGGGTCCGGTGAGCGCCGCTGTGATCGGTTCGATCGCGATGCCGTCCTGGGTGCCAGAGACGTCGAGTGCGAAGCCGACGCAGTCGCCCATTTCCGCTACCGAGGGGCTCGCGGAGCCCGAGGCCGTGACGATGGAGGCGGGTGCTGGCGCGTCGAGGGGGATCGCTGGACCGGGCGTACCGAGCGCGGTCGCACTCAACGCGGTCGCTGCGAGTTGCAGTGAGAGGGGCAGTGCCATAGTGTCCTTCCGTCGCTTGCGCGAGTTGAGGTGAACGCTGGTGCGTTACCTCCTGCTCTTGCGCAGACAGACGAATCGCAGCGGACTAGGGCGCCAAGCGATGCTGCGGTCCGCCGCCTCCGAACGCCGATCAATGCAACTCGACGCTCCGAAAGCCGGGAGGAAGGCTGAGTCGACGTGCCCATCAAACACAGGACGAGATACGTTCCGCGGAGTCGCGCTTAGCCATAGGAAGCGACGCAAGAAAAGCACATATACCCGACACGGAGGCAATAATCGACACCGGTGAGCGCCCCGTCAGTTGCGCACGCGGGCGCTTCGAAGAGCCTTCAGGACGAACTTGAGTCCGACCCTCCGCTATCTTCGCTCACGAACTCTGCGGCCTCGCTGTTGAACTCCAATGAGAATCTCACCGAGGCACAGGCGCGTCCTCCATCGATGAACTGTACGACTCCCCGGGGAACCGGGAGATCGTAGCTGGCCATCGTGCGCCCTAGACGCTTCGCGGGGCACCGAGCAAGTTAGCTTTGGTCTGTTGAGAGTTGAGGTACATCTAGAACTGCCCCATCAGTTGGGCGCCGTCCACCTAAGCGCCTCGGCGTCCCAGGTGACCACCGGTTGTCTTTCCTCACCACTTGTCTGTGAAGCTGGTGCCGATCGGAAAAACTCTTCCATGATTGGTCCTATCGACTCGAATGCTTGCTGCGCGATGGCTTCGTCGCGCGTGGTCACGACTGCCTGAAGCGAGCGGTCGCCGTCGAAGACCGAGATGTTGATGACGGAGGGGGTCTCGGCGGAACCACCACTAGGTGTTCTACGACGTCGGAACAGGACCTTGATGCCGTCCCACATCGCAGCTGCTCCAAGCGAGACGACGAGAGGGTAGATAACGTCCAAGAAGATCTGCGGCGCGGGAACGAGTCCAAATTGATAGGTCCGTTCGACACGGAGGGTCTCGGGAGCTATCCCTAGGGCCAGAAGACTCTTCTCGGTTTCGAACAGTGCGTCATCTTCAAACCATGCGTGGTCCGCGCTCACCTCCAGCGTCGCGTTCGAGCGCTCCTCCGCCGCGCCATCCCGCTCTAGAGGAACTCGCATCGTGACTGACATCCCCCTGTTCAGCTCCAACAGAGGCAAGTCGTCTTCATGCATCTCTGCTTCGAATCGGAGTTCATCGATCCCGTCGGCACGGGTTACAACGAACGCTCTGGTGCCCCGAATGCGCAAGGGCTTCGACAGATCGTGTTCCAGGTGAAACGGAAGTCGACCTACGGTCATCTGCTCAGCCAGGTTGTTGAGGGTCTCCGAGGGAATCGTGATCCCGCCGTACGCGGCAATTGGTTCGCTAGTCATGAGAGTGCCTTGCACTGAACGCCACTGGGAATCGGTCATACGACGATGATGGCAGCAGGTGACTAGAAGCGCTCATTTATCCCAGACGTGCATCGCGATGAACGCTATCGATTGGTGGAATGCACGCAGGCACCGGCGTGGCCTGGTCCGCCGGAGCTGTCCGGCAGCGGCAAGAACTAACGAGGTGGAACGACCGCCCGGGGCAGGAGACACTCGTGCGCGGCGGCATGGTCAGATGGAAGCGAGGCTTGGCCTCGCAAGGACTCAAGCAGGCCGTCGACTATGCGCTCGATGGTTCCTGCGATGCAACTGTCGGCACCCCCGCTGGCATCGCCCGCGCGCTCGGTTACGCACCCGAGACCGTCACCCGCTTCATCGTAGAGAACGAACAGGTCACCTCTGACCAGCTCGACCGACAGAAACTGGCCGCCTGGGTCGCCGGCCGTGATCCCGACACCGAGGTCATGCGTGGCGTCCGGAATCCGTCACCTCGAGCGGACCTGCTCCTCGATGCCACCATCAACGCGTCGAAGTCGTTCTCCATCGCGGCGATCGTCGATCCAGAGATCGCGGCAGCTTACGACGCACTTCAAGATCGCCTCCGCGCACGCATCATCCTCGCCTGGCAGCATGAGCTCAACGCCCGTCGCGGGAAAGCAGGCCACCGTCGCATGCCGCTGACTCGCATCGAGATCGTGGAGCTCCGCCACGCCCGCTCGCGTGCGCTCGATCCCCACCAGCACCGGCACCTGTGGCTCAACATCAAGGTGCTCGGAGAGGACGGGCGTTGGAGCAACATCGACTCCCGCGTGGCACTCCGCTTCCAGACCGTCATCAACGCAGAAGGCGACCTCGCTGCCAGGACAGACCCGGAGTGGATCGCTGCGCTCGCCCGGAGGGGTTTCAGTATCGGCGACGACGGCGAGATCGAGCAGCTCGCTCACATTGTGCGGCCGTTGTCGAAGCGGTCGCGTCAGATCGAGCGGAACCGCGCCAACCGGCTCGATGAGTGGCGGCTCGAACACCCCGGCGTTGAACCTACGCCGCAGGACCTGACCGCCATCGATCAGTGGGCCTACGCGCACGAGCGCCCCGCGAAACCTCCCGCAATCGACGAAGCGGACTGGGTGAACCTGGTCCGGGACGAGATCATCGAACTTGACCCGAAACTGGCCGAGAAGCGAGCGCCAGCGGCACCGGTAGTGAGCAACCTCGATGATCTCGACATCGATCTGCTCGCGAGGCGGGCGGTCGCCGATGCTGACCAACGCTCGACCCCGAGTGGAGGACGATTCAGCCGATTCGACGTCCACGCCGGCGTGCTCCGGGCACTCGCCACAACGGGAATTGTCGCTGAACGCTCCGAGCTCGAACCACTCATCGAGCAGGTGCTTCAGCGCGCCGTCGACAAGGGCTGCACGGACCTGCTCGGCGCCGACGAAGTTCCTCCGCAAGTGAAGGGCTACCTCTCCAACCACACCGCGACGCTGAAGCGGGACGTCGACCGACGCATGGTCGCACTCACGTCCCCCGGACGGTCTCTGACCGAAGAGGCGGTCTCCCGCGCCGAGCGCGCGTCCCTTCCAACCGGCCGCTCGCTCGACGCCGGTCAACGAGCCGCCGCCGCAGTATTGGCGGGCACTGATCGGCTCGTCGCAGTGACCGGCCCTGCAGGAACAGGCAAGACGGCCATGCTGCGCGTCGCCTGCGACCTGCTCCGCCGCAATGGCCGTCGCCCGCTCCTGCTTGCACCAACGCGGAAGGCCGCCCAGGTCGCCGGTGCCGAGACGGACGCCGATGCAACGAGCGTGCACGAGCTACTTCGAGCACACGGCTGGACCTGGAAGACAGACGAAGTCGGCCGTGACGTCTGGACCTGGGAACGTCCAGCCAATCCGATCGCTCCCCGCTACCGACTCCGACGCAACGACCGCGTCATCGTCGACGAGGCAGGCATGCTCGACCTCGAGGCAGCACGCGCGCTCTGCATCACCGCAGAGCAAACTGGCATCGACCTGGCCTTCGTCGGCGACCCGATGCAGTTGCGCCCAGTCGGACACTCCGGAGCAATGCTGCTGGCGACCGAGGCCGCGACAGCACTCGTCGATCTCGAGGACGTCCACCGCTTCCGCAAACCGGACGGAACGGTCGACCGCGAGTACGCGCAGCTCACGGTCGCTCTGCGCGATGCACGGAGCCAAGATGATCGGCTAGCCGTGGCAGATCGTCTCATCGCCGGTGGCCATGTCGTCGAGCTGGAGCCTGACCAGGATCCGACGGCCTTCCTCGCCGAACGGTATCTCGCAGACACCGCGGCAGGGCTAAGTGTTGGGTTGGTGACGGCGACGAACGAGGAGGCGCAGCGCATCAACGACACGATCCAGCGACTCCGGCTCTCGCGAGGCGAGCTGCAGGCAAGGTCCGTTCTCTTCGCGCAGGACTCGCAACCCATCTACGAGGGGGACCTCGTCCAGAGCCGAGCCAACGAGAAGAACCTAGGCGTGAGCAACCGTCAGCTCTGGCGAGTCCGCAGAATCGCCGGTGAGCACGCCTCGCTCGAATCCGTTTCGGACCCAAGTCGCGTTCGAAACGTGCCCGCGAGCTACATCGCTGAGCATGTCCACCTGGCCTACGCATCCACGGCGCATGGCGCCCAAGGTGAGACCGCAGACGTCAGCTACACGTCGGGTGCAGTGAACGATGCGGCCGTCTACGTCGGTCTCACTCGCGGAAAGCTCCAGAACACCCTGGTGCTCCCGCCGAGAGTCTTCGACCTCCGTGAGCAGATCGCCGAGTTGCTTGCGCTCGGCGCTA
The DNA here is from genome assembly GCF_050031945.1 of Plantibacter sp. 2H11-2. Taxonomy (NCBI): domain Bacteria; kingdom Bacillati; phylum Actinomycetota; class Actinomycetes; order Micrococcales; family Microbacteriaceae; genus Plantibacter; species Plantibacter sp. 2H11-2. The sequence goes on from NZ_JBNBBL010000004.1 coordinate 188,270, forward strand.
CCGAAGCGACCGTGAACGCCACACGGCACGCGGCGCGGGTCGACCTTGAGCGCGCGGCCCGGATGACGGCCGCAGCCGAAATGAGCATCTGACGCTTCCGGGTGCCGCGGATCGCGGGGGTTGAGAGATGGGTTCGTCCGTTGTCGCCGACACGACGTACACTCGCTTCATCGAACACGTGTTCGAATCTCGGAGGTGCGGCATGGCAACGATCGTCGACGAAGCAGTAGATGTTGATCTCGCGGCGGACGGCGATCCGCTGGCGTTCGTATGGAAACGGTTCGAACACCGGGTCATCGGCCAACCACAAGCGCTGTTCTCCCGCCAAGCCTGGTGGACAGGCGACTCCTCGCCAGCCCGCATCGATATCGAGACGTGGCGGGTCGACGCAGTGCGAGGCGACGAGGAGCCCACCCGCTACGACCTCCGCCGCGACACCACCGGAAGATGGACCCTCGCGGTCGCCTGGACGTGAGCTTCTCCCACCTCCACGTCGCCTCCCACCTCTCCGCACACTATGGCGTCACGTCGAGCGCCGCGTTGGCCGGTCTCGCAGCGGAAGACGGGGCATCGTTCCTCGCCCTGACCGACCGCGACGGCCTCTACGGAGCACCGAAACACGTCGGAGCGTGCCTGGCTGCGGGCATCTCACCGGGGCTGGGGGCCGACCTCGCCGTCCTGGACGAACATCAGGAGCCGATCGGCCGGATCGTCCTGCTCGCGCATGGTCAGAACCGCGGAGCTGGTTTCGCTCAACTGTGTCGGGCGGTCAGCGCTGCACACGGGCGTCGCGAGAGACCGGCGATCCTTCGCGATGAACTCGCCGCGATCCTCGCCGACGATCCCGCACTGACGGTGATGCTCGGACCTGAGTCCGATGTCGGGCAGGCGATCGAGCACCGGGATCACGCCGGCGCCGGTGCGGCTCTCGATCGGTGGCGGGACCAGCTACCAGCGCGTCATCTCGTGATCGAGGTCGTCTGTCATCTCACCGATCAAGGGGTCCGGGGCAATGTAGCGGCCGCGACTCGGATGCTCAGCCTCGCGGAGTCCGCCAGCATCCCTGCGGTGCTCACCAACGCCGTTCGATACGGACTTCCGGACGAGGCCGCCACCGCAGACTTGGCGGACGCCGCGAGATTCTTGCGTCCGCTGGCCGAGCTCGACGACCTGAACGAGCTGCAGGTGAACGGACAGGCCTGGTTAAAGCCCGCAAACCAGATGCGGCAGATCGCCAGGATGATCGTCGGCGCCGGTACACACGATGGCGGGGCGGTGCAACGACTACTTACCGAGACCGAGCGCCTCGCCGAACGGTGCGCCCTCGACCCCGTGTCCGACGTCGGCTGGAAGCAGCCCCGCATGCCGGAGGCCTCGGTGATTGGCATCAGCGGAGATCCTCATCAGGCGCTCTGGGAGCGGGCGCGTGCTGGCGTCGATGAACGGTACACGCGGCCGGGGATGCCTTCACTGGAAGACGCGCACCGGGCGCTCGAACACGAAATGCGGATCGTTGAGCAGCTCGGCATGCCGTCCTACTTCCTGACGGTCGCCAAGGTCGCCGACATCATCCGTGAGATGGGGATACGCATTCAAGCGCGTGGCTCGGGCGTCGGGTCCGTCCTCAACTACGCCCTCCACACGTCGTCGGTCGAGCCAATCAGCAACGGGCTCATCTTCGAACGCTTCCTCTCGCCGGAACGCACCAACCTGCCCGACATCGACCTCGACGTCGAGTCCGCCCGCCGACACGACGTCTACCGCGAGGTCTTCGCCCGCTTCGGCTCCGACCGCGTCACGCTCATGTCGATGACCAACGCCTACCGCTCGCGCGGGGCCGTCCGGGACGCTGGCCTCGCTCTCGGCATGGACGAGTCGATGATCGACATGATCGCCAAGCAGATGTGGCGATTCAATGCCCGCGAGTTCCGCGACGCCCTCCGAGACAAGCCAGAACTGGCCGACCTCGCTGACGCGGTTCGCGAGTCCCGCGAACTCGACCTGCTCGTGGACGTCACCGAGCGTCTCGATCGCCTGCCGCGCCACATCAGCGTCCACCCCTGCGGTGTCATCCTGTCCGACACCTCCCTGCTGAACCGCACGTCGACACAGCTGTCGGGCATGGGCCTTCCGATGTCGCAGTACGACAAGCACGACATGGACAACATGGGCCTCATCAAGCTCGACATCCTCGGCGTGCGGATGCAGTCGGCCATGGCCCACGCTGTCAGGGAGCACGAACGGCTGACCGGCGAGACCATCGAACTCGATGCCCTGCCGCTCGACGATGAACCCACGTATGAACTCCTCCGTTCAACGCGCACGCTCGGTGTCTTCCAGCTCGAGTCTCCCGGGCAGATGGAACTGGTCGGCAAGCTACAGCCAGAGGTCTTCAACGACCTCACTGTGGAGATCTCACTCTTCCGTCCCGGGCCGATGCAGAACAACATGCCGCTGCAATACCTCCAGGTTCGGCACGGCGAGACGATGCCCGACTACATCGACCCGAGACTTCGGCCCATTCTCCGAGAGACGCGCGGCGTGGTCGTCTTCCACGAGCAGGTCATGCGGATCATCGACGAACTCACCGGCTGCGGTCTCGGACCCGCCGACGTCATCCGCCGACAGCTCGCAGACCGCGGACGCCTCGCCGGCATCGAAACCTTCGTGCGCGACCGGGCGATGGCGCGTGGATTCCGGCCCGCCGTGATCGACAAAGCCTGGACGATCCTCGCTGGCTTCGGGTCCTTCGGATTCGCGAAGGCGCACGGAGCGGCCTTCGCGTTACCGACGTTCCAGTCGGCCTGGTTGAAGCGGCATCACCCGGCCGAGTTCATGGCCGGGCTCCTCACTCATGACCCGGGGATGTGGCCGAAGGATCTCATCCTCGCTGAAGCGCGCCACCTCGACGTGCCCGTCCTGCCGATCGATGTGCAGCGCTCGGGGCTTGAGTACGTCGTCGAGATCGCGCCCGACGGCCGGCTCGGCGTGCGAATGTCGCTGGTCGAGATGAAGGGAAGTACCGAGAAGGAACGAGCCCGCATCGCGCGGCACCAGCCATTCTCCTCACTCCAGGACTTCCGAGACCGAGTCCGTCCACGCCGCCGCACCTTCGAGGCATTCGCTCGAGTGGGTGCTCTCGATGCGTTCATCGACTACATCCCGAGACGACGCCACGAACTCCTCGCCCACCTCGTTGGAGTCACCACGAGTGCCCAGCTCATCGCCGACGAGCAGCTCGCCTTCGAGCTCGACCTGCCCGTGCCCGAGCGCAGCACGATCACCTCGCTCGAGCTGCGCGGTCGAACTCAAACTGACCTCGAACTGCAGGAGATGCGCCTGGCAGTGAACCGCCACCAAATGGAACGGTTCTACCCGCTCTTCCGCGAACTCGGCGTGACGCCGGCACGCGACCTCGTGGACCTGCCCGGTGGAACCGAGGTCCTCATCGCCGGCGTCCGCCGGGCGACGAACACCCCGCCGATGCGGGGCGGCAAGCGCGTCGTCTTCGTGTCTCTTGACGACGGTACGGGTCCGGTCTCCAACGTCGTCTTCTTCCATGACGCCCAGGAGCACATCGGCTCCAAAGTGTTCCAGACCCATTACATGCTGGTTCGTGGGATGACCCGACGCTCCGGCGCGCGCGGCGTATCTGTGACGGGCGCAGCTGCTTGGGACCTTCTGCAGCTGCAGCGGGATGTGAAGGAAGAATGCGGGGAGCTCCCAGGGGTATCGGTCCTCGACCGTCGAGTCGGTTGAAAATCGGAGTGATAGAGCGCGACGGGGCAACCGGTACACCCTCAGCTCGGACCGGAGTTGTGGGTGACTCCTGCAGTCTCGGCGCAATACGGCAGGACCAGCTGGCGTCAGAAGGTGAGGTTGCGAACCTCCGGCGGGCGACTACGGGATACTTCCTAGGTGGCAGCCTCACGAAGGGACTTCGCTATCACTAACAAACTCACCGCGCTAGGCATGAAGGCTTCTGGACCGGAGACAACCAGCTTCTCCGGAGAGGCTCTCCTATGGGAAAGCGTCCCCGGTGGCAGTGGGGACGGCATGACAGAGCTTGGGGACACAGTGTGCGTCGACGTCGGCCTCACTCGCGAAATGGGCGAGGAGGTGGCCAAGCGTGCCCCCGCTGTCCTCGTGCTTACCCATGACGATGCTGATCACATCGGCGGATACCGGGGTTTCGCTGCGACAGGGCTGTCTAGCCTGAGGGAGCTTTGGGTTCCCTTTGATTGGGGAGCACTGGCATTTACGCTTGCCCAACCGACAGTACTCGACGCTAACGCGCCGCCAGTCGCACTATTGGAAGGAGAGGTCATCAGCAGGCTCGTAAGAGCTCGCGCCCTCAATGAAGAAGAGGCAGTTTTCGCTGTCGACGAGTTGCGCAACATTCTTGCTCGCACCTCTGCGCAAGCACTAGAAGCAATCGAAATCCTTCAGCGCGACGCTGGTTTAGTCGAATTGCTCGGTCGCATTCTGAATTCAGATGGATCCTACCCATCCCAACATAGGCACATCCCGGACCGTACTGCGGCTGATCGTGCTTTGAATCGAGCTCGGGTGCTTATGGAAATACTCTCGAGCGCGTCCCGAGCGGGCGTCAAAGTTCGATTTTTTTCAGTGGATTACGTCACGGATCGGAGGCGATCATGGGAGTTCGCTGGCACTCCAGGCCTCGCTACTATGCTCAACGCGGTTGAAATTGGCACTCCTCGACATTGGGAAGAAGGCTCGATTCAGTTCGTCGGTGGTTTGCTAGCGTTGAGTATTCAGAATCGGCGGGCTCTCTGTACCTTGCTCTGGCACAATGGTGCGATAGATGGCGGGGCGATTGTCTGGAGCGATAGCTCCGGAGAATGGCTCGATAGCCATGACGAATTTGAACCGATTTATCGCGTCAGTATATCGACGGCGCCGCATCATGCTTCGGAGAACTCGAGCCATGATCGAATTTGGGATGTCATGAGGCCTCGCCTGAAAGGCCTCCTGCTCTTATGCGCTGGGGGTCATCAATCGCAGAAAGGCGTCCGACCTGAGTTTGGTCGACACCCAGAGTGTCGCAGGCGCTGCACACGATGCAGGCATGTAAGACTGCCGAGTCGACATGCTGCCGACGTGGTAGCCGTCGTTAAACATCGACGTGCCCGATTCTTGAGCCCCGTATGTGCGCGTTAGGAGTCGAACGGGTAGGGCACTTTCGTTGCGCTATCAACATCTCCCGCGGAGACCGCTGAGGAAGATCGAACTTCCGCGGCGCGCCACGGGGTAGCATAGAGCTACGACGGGCTGGTCACCAGAACGTTGTTCGCCGGATGCCCCGCCTCGCGGGGCTTTCGTGCTTAAGGGCGCCAGACCCAGACATGGGCGACCGCCGGCTCGATCGCTGCCCATAACCGCTCCGCGGAGCGACGTGCGCGAGCGTCTCCTTCGGGGTGGCCATCCAGCCGGTGGTACAGGTAGGCGACCAGGTCTGCTGCCTGGATGCCAGGGGTGCCTCGCGACGCTCGGAAGCTCAGCGGCAGCTCGATTCCGGTGAGCGTCGACGAGGCATAGCCTGGCGTACCGACGTCGCGGAATCGGCGAACGAGTGTGTGCAGGGCGGTCTGATCGGGGAGTTCATCGGCGACGACGGTCAGCCACGTGCCTCGGGCAACAGCATGGTCGCTGAGCTCTTCGAGGATGTGCTGCAGGACGATCTCGTGCGGCCGGCGCGGATACCGGTACCGCGCGTGTAACCGTGCGACGTCCAATCCTCGGACGAAGACCTCGACGGGAACCTCGACGAGCAGCTCGAGCGCCCGACGGTAGATGGTCGCGACCGCTCGATGACGACCTCGAAGCGGAGACCACGCGCCTTTGCCCGCCGTCATCTCGTGTGCGTGCAGTTCGAGTTCACGGGGGAGACCGAACGCCTCGGCAATGCCCGCCGCGCGCACGATCGCCTCTCGGAGCCGGTCCTCGTGCTCCGCATCGATGACCACGGCAGCGATGTAGTAGTAGTCACGCGTGTAGGACTCATCGAGGTACGCGATCAGCATGTGCTGTCTGTCTGTCGATCAGGACAGTCAGCGAGATAGCCGTCTGCCCGTCTGTGCGTCTTTTCGTCTGTCATGACGGATTGCGGTTGAGGCGGTCGCGAATCGCCTCGTCGAGGAAGTCGACGATGCTGATGTCGTGGATCGCGAGGTAGCGGTCGAGGTCGTCCCGGAGGGAGATCTCGATCTTCGAGGAGAACGGCTCCATCCGGCGGCGATTGCGCGGCCGACCCGGTCCCAGGCGGCGGGAGGCGAGATCATCCGTCATGCCGCCGGGCCGACCGGCGGGCGAAGTCAGCGCTGTGAGGTCATCGACCGTCGGCGCCTTCCTCAGCGCTGGGCGACGGTCATCCGCGCTCATGCTGCCACTCCGTGCAGCACCTCAGTGAGTGCAGCGAATCGCTCGGTCAGGACCAGCGCGCCGGGAGTCGTCAACGAGCTAAGTGGCCGCCGACGGCTCTCCGCATCTTGCGTCGCCGTGCGTTCTGGCAGGAACGGGCGGAGCAGGACTTCGCCGTAGGTGGCCTCGAGCTCCTCCAGGCGGTAGCGGTGCTCTGAGGTCAGTCGGGGTGTGACTCGGTTGACGACGATGCCGGCGAATCGCAGGGAGGGGTTCAAGTGTGGGAGCGCCCGAACCTTTGCCACCGTCTCGAGGTACTGTCCGACGCCGGTGAGGCCGAAGGCGGTGGGGTCAGTGACGACGATGGTGCTGTCCGCCCAGAGCAGCGCGTTGAGCGTGAGTCGTCCGAGCGCCGGTGGCGTGTCTATCAGGACGTCGTCGTAGGCGTCGAGCTGCGCGCTTCCCCAGGCGGACGTCTTGAGCCGCAACTCAGGCGTCAGGAGCGACTCCGACTCAATTCGCGCGAGATCCGGGGACCCGGCGATGAGGTCGACGTTTTTCCAGTCGGTCGGAGCCGCTGCTGCGCCGAGCGTTCCTGCGTCGCCCGCGTAGAGGACATCGAAGACGGTGTACTCACCGCGTCTCCCGAGTACGGTTGTCGCGTCGGACTGCGGGTCGAGGTCGATGACGAGGACCTTTCGCCCCTCTTGGGTGAGGGCGTCTGCTCGACCCAGGAGGACAGTTGTCTTACCGACACCGCCCTTGCGGGAGCCGATGGCTTCTATCTGAGGCATGCGTTGACGTCCATTCGTACGGTTTGTCGGAAGGGTGGATGGTGTGACGGGCGGCCGTCCATCAATACGTCATGACGTATTGACCGGATGAGCCGCCGCCCTCGAATGCGGCGAACGTGTCAGCCTGCGCCGAGCTGTGTTTGCCGGACGTGGATCAAGCCGTCGAGGGCGGCATCGTCTGAGTCGTATCTGCCTGCCGGGAGCGCGAGGAGTGCGCCACTGCAGAACGTCAGCACGAGGAACGCGAGGTATCGAGGCTGAACAGGGCGACCGGGAGCTTCGCGCATGGGCTCCTCGTGGACGTGTTCGTGAATCCGCTCGACGTGGTCGAGGTTGATCCACTGCCACTCGGCCGCTGTCTCGGATGGCAGCCCGGTGTCGTCGAAGGTGGTGAGCATCATGCGGGTGAAGCGAGTCATTCGGTGTCCTGTCCGTCGTTGCTTCGAACGTAGGGACGGCGACACCGGCCGCGGGGTGACAAGCGTCGGACTGTGGATAACTTCTGCGCTGAGACCGATGTGGATCGCGTCAGCTCATCGCCGGACCGTTCCGGCCCCGGCTAGCGCGGCGAGCGAGTTGCTCGGCCTCGCGGCGCTTCTCCGCTTCCACGGCCAGCTGGAGTGCGCGTGCACGGGTCATCCCGACTGGGGTGACCTTCCCGCGCTTGTACGGTCCGGTCGTCGGCGTGGGTCGCATTGCGGGGTCGATCCGTGAGCGGGACTCGAAGATCTTCCGGCGTTCTTCGGCCGTCGGGCGGCCTGGCTCCGGATGGAGGAGCCTCCACAGTTGTTCGCCACCACGTCGCTCCTGGTAGAGCGCCTCCAGCCGGCCAGGGCTTGCCCGACTCAACGCGGAGAAGAAGCTCCTGGCACGCTGCTCCGCGAGTCGCTGTTCCGCCGGCGTTGTCTCGTGGAGTCGGGGCGGCGGGAGTAGTACCCGCGTCGGCAGCGACACGTAGTTCCGCTTGGCGTCCTCGCGGTAGAGGCCGAGCAACGACTGGGTGCGCTGTTTCGCGAGGGCCTTCTCCCTCCCGTACCCGAGCCCGCGCGCTTCGCGGATGTGCTCGCGGGCGATCCAGTCGCGAGACTCCCACAGCACGAAGCTGAGCTTGACGTCGTAAGCGCCCTCATTCAGCAGCGCCTGCAGGCGCTCGGGGCTTGCCTTCTTTAGCCCTTTGAAGAACGCCCTAGCCTCGGCCTGGTAGTCGAGGGTCTTGGGAGCCGCGACGAGCATCAGGGGACCGTTCCATCTCGGTCGGCGCGGCCGATGCGCGCGCGGAGCTCAGGTCCTTCCGACATGGTGCGGCTCGCCGTTTCCAGGTGTCCGTTCGCGCAGCCCTCGGGCTTGTAGTGGCGAAGGCGGGAGCGGAAGTACTCGAATCGCTCGTGCCAGCCGAGGGGACCGTGTCCGCCGCTGTCGGCTTCGTCGAACGACACCTCCCAGCTGCTGAAGAGCGCGGAGAGTTCCTCCACGATGCCGTCGTGGAGATACCAGCAGTCCGGGATGAGCCGGGCCGGGATCGTGTACCGGGTGCAGATCCAGGAGACCCATTCCGCGAGCAATCGCCAGACCTCTGGCTCGCGTTCGTCCGGCAAGGACCGCCAGTTGACGACACCGAAGTACTCGGACTCGGGTAGTGCCGGCCAGGTGTCGAATCCATCGCCGGCCTCGTCCGCGTCGTCCAGCGCGAACGGAGCCCGGAATTCACGCTCCGCTGCCTGCCGCCATCCGCCAATCTCAGCCATGCGTCTTCCGCCGGGCTTCGGACTGCTCGGTGAAGACCTGCCGCTGGGCTGCCTCCGTCGCTCGCTTGCCCGCGACGATCTCGCGAGCGTCGCGTCGTGTGGTCCATCCCTCGACGTCGAGGAGGACACCCCGTCGGTTCCGGTAACTCAGCAGGCCCATGCCTTCAGGAAGCCGGCGGAGTTCATCGACCGTCAGTACCGGCTCGAGCTGTCGCTGTTCGGAGCGGGTCGTGCCCGTCTCGCTGCGGCTGACGGACCCACGGTTCACCTGTCGTTGGCCGAGCATGCTCGACACGTCCTGCAGGTGCTTGATGTTGGACGACCCGCCGAGCATGAGCTTGGCGATGGCGGAGTTCCAGATCGTGTCCGCCTCGCTCTCCGACCAGGCGGACTTCGCCTGCGACAGCGACTGGAGCACGACCATCGTCGAGATCCCGATACCGCCACCATCCGAGAGGATCGTCGGCAGCTGCGGCCAGGCGAACATGTTCGCGATCTCGTCGAGGATCAGCCCGAGCGGAGGATCGAGACGGTTCCCGGGCGAGGCCAGAGCCTTGCGGCGAGCGGTCTCGACGATGTCGTCCAGTACCGCGCCGAGGAACCCACCGACCGCTCCCGCACCGGTCTTGGTGCCGATCAGATAGATCGTGTTCGAGCCGGCGAGAAACTCGTCGACATCGAGCGCCTCGTCGCGTCCCGGGTTCATCGCGTCGAACACGGACGGGATCGCGAGCGGTCGCAGGGCCTCGGCGACACCGAACCACTTCGATCCCAGTAGCTTCGCATCACCCTCGATCACATCCGCGAGGCCCATCGCCCACCCAGGCGCACCAGAGTCAGCGAGCACATCAACTGCACGCCCCGCCAACACCGGACTCATACCCCAGTCACGGAGCGCTGTCGTGCCACCGCCGCTGAGCGCTGCTGCATGCAGCAGAGCGGCCAGCAGCGTCCCCGAGGCGCCGGCCCACTCTTGGTTGGTGGAGGAGCGTCCAAGTGCACTGCCTGCGATGATCGTCCGGGCTCGTTGCTCGGCGACGAGTGGGTCAGCGCAGCCGGTCACCGGTGAGATCCGGAGGGCGGAGCGAACGCCCGAGAGCTGTTGCGGGTCGAAGACCGTAACGGTTCCGTGTTTCGCGCGGTGAGCCATCGTCGCGGCGAGGTTGTCGTTCCGGGTGGAGGTCGTGACCAGCGGGCCGTTCCAGTCGAGGATGGCGGAGATGATGACCCGCCAGCCTTTGCCGGAGCGGGGTGGGCCGTCGAGGAGGAGGGAGTCTTCGATCGAGACGTAGACGTCGAGGCCGCGCGAGGTGCCGATCCGCCAGCCCACATCATCGGCGGTGGGATCCGCGAGCGTCGGACGAAGGGTTCCCGCCCTTCGACGGAGCGCCCGCTCGGAGACCTGTCGCCGCACCTCGCTGCGTCCGGCCAATCCGTTGCGCCGCAGGAGCTGCGACCGGAACCAGCGGTCGGATTCACGGAACGACAACCATCCGGCAAGGCACAGCGCGGCGACGATCGTGAGCAGGACCACTATGCCGATGACCGTCCAACGGGCGCCATCAGTGGAGACGATGCAGCCCCCACCAGGTGTTGCGGGAACCGAACCGCTGGCGACCAGCAGCCCAGCTGCGGCGAACGGACCGAGTCCAGCCGACAGCTCTCCGCAGGTCAGCAGCACGAAGACCATCACCACGGCGCCGGCGATGCCGATTGCGGTCGCCGCGATGGCGATGATGCCGAGGAGAACGAGCACGAGTCGGTCGGTCATCGGGGTGCTGCTCCGGGCCCGTCTGTGCGGAAGACAGCCAGTTCGCCAGGTGTGCAGTCGTTGCGGACCTTGGCTACCCGCTCCGGTCCGATCTGCCAGAAGCCTTCGCCACGGCGGAGTTTGCGGACAAGCTCGGTCTGCGTCCGGTTCCATCCGAGGACCTGCGAACTGCGCTCGAGTTCGCCGGTGTGCTGCGCGTAGTTGACGCGGGTGTCGCAGTCCGCCAGGAGCCCGAGGGCTTGAGCATGCAAGGCGGACCCGCGATCGCCAAGCGCGTCAAAGTCGTTGATGCGGTGGATGAGGTAGCAGTTCGACCGCCTCTTGTGACGAGCGGTCTTCTCGTCGCTCACTCGTCCGACGAGATTGCCGCCGCCCGCGACCTCGTTGAGCAGGGCGACGGCTGCCTCCTCGTGCACGATCAGCCGCGCCTGGCCAGGACCGGCCGGGGTGCCACGCTCGATCCAATCGGTCGTCGCCAGGCGGAGAAGTGCTTTCGTCTCCGCACTCGCGCGCAGGAGCCCCGAGGTGTCGACGGTCAGCATCGGTGTGCTCGCATCGAAGGCAACCGTTGAGGGGCGGTCCATCAGGTCGGCGAGATCGCCGACCGTGACGCGACGAAGGGTGTGGGCGAGCATCTGGCCGCCCGCGCCGATCTCCTCGGCGATGTGGGACTCAGGGTGACGCAGCGCTTCCCACACCATCGGCACCAGCGCGGTCGAGCTCGACCGGTGCACCTGCTCAAGCGCGAGATCGATAGCCGTGTGCTCGATCTCGCTGAGCTCCGTCGTGTTCCGGAGGATGGCGACCATGGCGCGGACCTTGGCCCGCTGGAACTGCAGGACTTCCTGCGTCCAATCGGCATCGCTCACGTCAGCGCGGCGGGGTCCCGGATCGAGTGGGTTGATCCGCGCGGCCTGACCAGGGCCCAGGCGCATCGTTACACCTCCGACGTAGGTGGCGACGCGCGTCCACTCGCCGTTCGGATCGTGCGGCACCGCGACCTTCCGGCCTAGCCGACACAGGCGAGTGCTGAGTGCCTTCGCGAGCACGGACTTGCCGCTGCCCTTCACCCCGAAGATCGCCATTGAATGCGAGCGAATGACACCCGCGGCGTAGGACTCCCACGGGTCGAAGCAGAACGTGGACCGAGACAGCAGGTTCGGACCGATGTATGCGCCGGCCATCGGTTCGCCGCTCTCGGCAAGGAAGGGCAGCGCGGCACCGAGGGTGCGTGAGGAGGCGCGGTGGACCGGCGCGACGACACCCGGCCGCGCACGGAGGTTGTGCGGTGCTTTCCAGCCGCCGGCAGGCATCGAACTCGCCGGAAGCGCGTCCTCGGCGATTGCATCGCGCCATGCGCTCACACGCGACACAGATCCGGATCGACGCCGGCTCATCGTTTGCCCACCGGAGTCGGGAGTGCGGTCGACATGAACGCCGCGGCCTGTTGGAAGTACATCGCAGCGAGCGTGACCCGGGCCGGCTGCGCTGCCTGCAGGATGGAGGCCGATGCGCGGGTGAGGCCGTCGATGTCGGCGGCCGAGACGGTCACGAACCCGCGGAACTCCATGTCGGTGAACCCGTCGACGATGTCATCCTCGCGTTCGCCGAGATCCTCGTATTCGCGATCCTGCTCACGGGTGGTGATCATCCCGCGTCGCTGGCGCAAGCCTCGTGCGACCTCGAGGTCGACCTTCGCTCGCCCCACCTGACTCAGAGCCTTGTGGGTCGGTACCGGCCGCAAGCTGAGGGTGAGTACCCGCGTCGCGTCGCCTGAATAGAGCAACTTGTCTAGGAACCCCACGCTGATTTCGGAGCGGGGCCACTCGGCGATCCAGTACGTGCGGTGGACCGAACCATCGATCTGCACGTGATCCCAGCGCTCCTCGATGCCCATCACCGGAGCGAGTCGGTTCGGGCCGTCACTCCGCGACTCTGCTGCAAAGCTCGTCGGGTTCATGGCGAGTGCGAGCATCTCGTCGATCGCTTCTGTGTCGAGCCAGTTCCGGAGCTCGACGCCGATGACTTCGAGCGAGTCACGCATCTGCTCGACAAGATCGGTCACGATGGCAGCGATGCCGACGAGGCCACCGCCAGAGTGCTTGATCGCCGACCGGAGCGAGCGCAGGTCGCAGGAGACGGTCACCGTGTTGGTGAACTGCATCGATCGATCGGCACCCGCGGTGATCAGCGTGTCGTACTCCGCTCGGACCGCTGGGCTGACGGTCGACGGAGCGGTTCGATCGCGTTCCGCTGCGTAGCGTGCGAGCTCGTCGGCGGGTTTGGCGTCGACCCGGATACGCGCCGTCGCATCGACCAGCCCAGGGACCGCCTCGAGCCCGCTCATCCATCCGACGAAGCCGTCGTAAGCCGCCTGCTGGACGCCTTCGTCGAGCAGCGGCCAGGCGGAGCTCAGGACGTCGACCGAGAACGAGACGAGCGATCGTTTCGGGTCGAGGATGAATCCGCCCCGACCCGGGACTTGAACGAAGCGCAGCGATCCGTGCGCGCCGGGGAGGCGATGGCGATGGATCTCGCGTGGGCCTTCAGCCCCGCGCCGCTTCGTTCCGATGTTCAAGGGTTCGTCCTTTCGTGAGTCCCACACGTCGCGCCTGAAGCTCGTCTGGAGGCGATGCCGCCGAGAGGCGTACGTGAGCACACGCCAGATGAGCGCGAGACCGGACTCGCGATGCCAGGTCCAGCTGCCGACGGCGATCGAGAGCGCTGCCGGCCAGATCCCGATGCGCCAGTAGACGCCCCAGTCGATCAGGAGCCACACGACGGAGGCCGAGGCCGTGGCGCAGATGACGGTGAGTTGGGGCCAGCTCAGACCGAGGAACGCGCCGCGCCGCTCGCGCTGTGCGAAGCGGACGCGGGGCAACGCTGGCGAGTTGGTCACTTCGCGAGAATCCGAGCGAGGACGCGCATGGCGTTCTGGGCCTTGCCTGAGACGTGCGGCCGGGGCTGCAGGGAGTTGCGGACCTCGTCGCCGGCGAATGACACCAGGCGGACTGCCCACAGGGGAGCGAAGGCGGCAGCGAAGACGACGCCGGCGGCGACGATCACGACGCCGAGGTCGGTGGCGTCCGTGACCAGTTGGATCGAGAGGACAAGGATCGCCGCCGCCAACGGTTCGGCGATGACGAGGCCGATCGTCAGGTTTGCCCACCTCGTCGCCCAGACAGCGAATTTCGGCTGCCCGATCATCATGAGGCCGATCGGTGCCGTCGCGGCGAGGGCGACGAGGGAGAAGGAGCGGATCGACATCGAGACGTAGAGGAAGAGCGCGGCCAGCGCCATGATGGCGAGGATGAGGAAGACCACCGTGTACTGGCCGATGACCGCGTTCGGGGCGAGCTTGGCGGTGGTGATGGCCTGAGCGATCGCGCCATCGTCGGTCGGGACGGCGACGTCAGCGACCATGCGGTATCCGAACATGCGCAGCAGTGCGTTACCGAGGCTCTGGTCCTGGACGGTTGCGACAAGTGCGTCGGTCGTCTCGCCGCCGTAGGTCACAAACTGTCTCATCACGTACACCGCGGCGACGCTGGACGGCACCGCGACGACCAGGCCGACGGCGACCTGCGCGATCCGCCGGCCGTCTCGCATGATCGCCGCGGGTGCGAGCTGGAAGCAGGCGACGATTGAGATGACGAGCCCCATCGTCGCGACCCAGAACCAGAACTGTCCGTCGGCAATGGTCCAGCTGGACTCGCCGGGACGGCTGCCGATGAAGGCATTTGCAAGCATGTCGGTCATGAAGTCGCCGAGGCCGATGATGCCGCCGCCGATGAAGCGTGCTGCAGACTCCTGAGCCAGACAAGGGATGTCGGCGGGCCCGCAGCCGAACTGGGGCACGCCGAAGTCGTCAGTCCGGAAGTGACTCATACGATCTGCAGCCCGATGCCGAAGTTGATGAGTGCGGTGGTGCCAGCCGCGATTGCGGCAGCGGCGACTGAGCAGAGAACCCCCGCGATCCCGACGGACTTCAGTGCTCCGTTCTTGATGAGCCAACCGAGCGCGATGCAGGCGGCAGCGAGGAGCACCCCGATGCCGCAGAGGATGAGGACGACGAAGAGGATGTTGCCCGCAAGGTCCTGGATGGCTTTCGATCCAGGACCAGCCTTCGGCGTGATGTCGGGGATCGTCTTCAGGAGAAGCCCGCCGGCGTCCGTGGTCCACAGGGACGTGATGACGAATTCACCCACGGTCTTCACTCCGCGTGGACCGGGACGGAGAGGGTCAGCGGGTCACGCTGCGAGGGAACATCGACGACGAGATCCAGCGTGGACACACCGAACGGCACGTAGTAGGCGAGTGCGAAGCTCGTGCTCAGGTGGTTCGGCAGAGACCAGTCACGACCGCGCCCCTGCGCGCCGGCCGGTCCCCACGGGACGCCGGCATCGGCCGCGAAGTCCGGTCCTTCGTTAGTGTCTAGTTCGGCCGCGTCGCCGAGGCCGGCCCAGCTCGTCTCCCGAACGGTGAGGCCGGTGAGGTCGAGTTCGCCGAAGGGGACGAATCCGTCGAGCGAAACCTGGATGACGATCACGAAGCTGCCGGACGGAAAGCGGTCCGTTCCGCCGGGCTGGCGGAGTAGGCCGGAGCCCTGGGTCGTCACGTAGCTGCCGAGTTCGTAGACGGCGACGCCGAGGTCGGAGGTGGCCGCCCGGGCGACTGGCTCTAGATCCGGAGCATCGGGGGAGAGGTCTGTTCGGTCTGTGGATGAGGCTGTGGACTGGGGTGCAGCGCCGGCATCGACACACCCGGTCAGAGTGATGGCCCCGATGGCAAGCAGTCCTACAAGCAGCGGTCGCCGCATCGATCCTCCCGAGAATTCGCGAGGACGTGCGCGTCCTCGATCGCTCTTGTAGTGACGCGGGGAGACCAGCGGACCTAGTTGCGGCGGCGGTAGGGAGTGAGGTCTAAGGAAGTACTGAATGACGCCTGGGCAGTGCGCTGGCACCGAGCGACGTGTCTGATGTAGAGCGTCGCGTTCGCGGCAGCAGCAGCCCATATGAGGGCGAGAACCAACGCGCGTGTCGCGGGATCCTGATGCGCGTCGTGCAGCAGAACCGCGGTTCCGAACAACGAGACGACGACCTGGCTGATGACCCAGCCGCCCCAACGGCTGAGGATCACCACGACGAGCACGATCGCAAGGAACGGGAGCGGGAGCAGGAACATCCAGCCGCGCAGCTTCATCGGTTCGCCCAGGTCATGCAGTCGACGCTAGGCGCGGGAGCGGCCCCGCCTCGGGCGAGGATGGGCGTCTGTGGATAACTTCCCGGCTACTTGGACGCTGATCGATTCCGGCCCAGGCCAAGCTCGACGCCGAGATCCCGGTAACGCTCGGATACAACGTGCTCGAGGACGACGTACTCGTACCGGTGCCGTTTGCCGTCAGGTTCCTGGATCGGGTGTGCCTCGATAACTCCCAGTTCACGCAGCCTTTCCAGGTGGTCCTGCACCGTGACCCGGTTTACCTCGACGAGCTCGGCGATCCGTCCTCGCGTGAGTGGCCCCTCTGTTAGCAGTCTTGCGAGGATCGCGAAGTTCACCGGTTCACCGAGGGTCGCGAGCGCACTCCGCGCATCGTCGGAGAGCTTGGGGCGAGCGACGCGGGGCATGGGGTCATTGTGCACGGTCTGCGCAAGTGGCAGGATTTGCGAACGGCAAAACCATCCTTAAAAAGATTGCGAGGCAGCATGGTCGCCTGGATCCACATGGTCGGACGCGTCATCGGGTCGACGCTCGTTACGGAAACCGACCGAGAAGCCGTTGCTTCGTTCATCATTGCTGACGAGCAGTCTGCGCTCGACGAAGCTGGTCGAACCACCGCCACCCTGCTCCCGTGGTGTCAAGTTGTTTGCACCGGTGCCGCATTGGTGAGTTACGCGCGCTCGCTTGCTCCAGGAGACGAGATGACCGTCCGTGGCGAGCTCATGATTCAGAAGCAAGGTGCTCTGACCGACACCTCGGACGCCGTGCTCGTGTCCGTGCTCGCCGAGTCAATGCATGTGACGAGCGGACGGGCCATCACCTAAGGTCCGAGACCTGGTCGACGCGGGGTGAATTGGCGTCATAGTGAGCATGAGCGAAAGGGCCGAGGGAGACGACCAGCATCTCAAATTCAACCGCGCCACCGCCCCAGACGAAGTCATTGCTAGGTAGCTCGCTGGATCGCGCAATGCTGTCAGCTAGCGCGTCTGCACAAGCTGATGCTACGCGCGCCGCATATTGACCTTCAACAAGCCGTGTTTACGCACGGGTGAAACGGAACTGACCTTGCCGTTCTGCCTGAGCCAATCGACCAACTGACGGAAATGCTCGCGCGCGGGGACTAAGACCGGACTGTGGCCGGGTTTGGTCAGAGCTACTAGTGGGCCCCCGCCTAAGAGCAATACCGACCGAACATTGTCCGGCCTCCGTACCTCCAGACGAATTGACAGCAGCCGGACGATTTCATCATCGGTCATGCCGAAGCCCATCATCAATCGCAGGGAGGGTGATTGCAGGTACCAGCCTCGCCGTAATGCAAGCTGAATCAACATCTTTCCAGCATCGGCATGAACGGACTCGAGTGCTGAACCTGAGGAAAGAATGGCTTTCGCGATTCTCAGAGCTGGACCAGGGGAGCCAGCGTCGGTTTCCACCATGGCCGTGTGTGCTATTGCGAGGTGATCATCGTCGGAAAGTTCGACTTCTTCGATGAAGTCAACGATTCTGGTGCTCGTGAGCAAAAACGCCAGTCTCGCGGCTGAAGCGGCAGGGTGATATGAGTTAAGGCTCTCCGGTTCATCACTGATGATGCCCTCGCGGAGCATCATCGGCCACAGGTCACCCTCCGTGACTCGTATCTCACTAACGTCTAGAGCGAGCCCTGCACATAGTCCTCTCACAGCCTTAATCTGCTGGTCGTCGTCGAGGGAGTCGGACGCGATGACCGATCTAGCGGCATCCAACTTGCGATCGTCACTCACCTGTCCGAAGAGTGCTACCTCTGCCGCGTCCTCAAGCAGCTCAGGTACGGAGGCAAACGCCCCTGCTTCCACGAGCAGGACGAGGTTGACGACATTGGCGGCGACCCTGCCGGACCGCACGGCCGCAGGTATCGCCCCAGGCTCGAGGTCGGTAAGGTCATCGATTCTCACAGACTCCTCAGCAAGCGACAGTGTGCGTTCCAATTTGTCAGGCCAGCGCTCCTGAACAAGATTGGCAATACGGATGACATCGCTGGAGCTGTGAACGGTAACCATAGAACCGGCTGATTCGCTCACGGTGGTGAGGTACCTCGGTAGATCCTCCAGCACGCGATCTGCGACCTGCCGACTCTGACGGAGGATTTCATCCAAGGCGCCATTGTCAGCCCCCGACAGGAAAGCAATGTTGTCGAAGTTCAGTTCCCACGCAGCGTGATCCACGACCGGACTGTAGTAGATATCCGAAAGCGCGCGAACATCAGGAATCTCCACGTTCATCTGAGCGAGTACTGCACAGACGCTGGCGGCCACACTCGTCAATGAGGAATTCGTGAGCACTTGCAAGTCTGAGACCGATGAACGGAGTGCCTCGCGGGTCGACTCGGAGGACACATAAGTCACAGACGGTGACGCACCCTCGAGGGCGGCTGAGAATAGCTCCAATTTGAGATCTTGTGCCATCGTGAGGGATTGGAGTAGATCGAATACCCGTGGGAAGGTGTGCGCGAGAGAACGAACGAAATCCGCTCTGTGCCCGCCGCCCGCCAGATAGGCGCCGACGAATGCCTCGTCAATAGGCGAGTCCTCGCCCAGCGATTCTAAGATCCCAGCGATTCTAGGATCGGAAGTATCTAGCATGTGGTCAACGAGAGAAAGATTGTATAGCGATCTGTCGCTAAAGGCGAGAGCTCCTGCCTTTTCGAGGAGTTCCTGGAGGTCATCCGTCGGATCAAAGACGAAAGTAAAGTCTGGTGACTTGCGCTGTACGTGCTGAATGAGGTAGTTCATCGCGGTTGCTGACAAGCGAGTGTCTAAAAACTCTGAACCGTACAGAAGGTAGTTCTGGTCGATGTACCCGAGACGCAGAAGATCAAAAGCAAGATCAGTGGCGAGCAATGCACGCGCGTACTTTTCTAATGTGTAGTCACCCTCGGTAATGCCCGGTGCTTGAAGTGCCTCTGGACCGTAGCTTACCGTGAATGTTAGCGGCTGTTCAAATAGATCCGACATGCTCAGCTCTGCAAAGACAGTGCGCGCAAATTGCGCAGCGCGAATTTGACGCTCAATGTCCTCGCGGCTCGAAGTCACCCACCGAGGGAGATCGATGCCCCCGTCGATTTGGCGATTGACGTCAGAATACGTAAACGCGGCAACCGTAGGCGTATTGTAGCGACGATATACGACCTCCAGATCCCATTCGTGGTCAACCCATTCTTGCCAGAACTGAGGCGTCCCGAACTTAGTCTCGTCGATGACCTCTCCGTTCATCCGGTAGGAGGCGGGAACGAAGTCGAACTGATCGAGACGTTCCCGGATCATCGTTGTCAACTCAGACTGAATTCGACTCAAACGCGATTGCTGGGTGACTTGCGTCTCCAATTGAGCGCGTAGTTGACTGACAAGGCCATCGTTTCGCTCGATTGACTGACGAACAATCTCCCTACTCGCCTTGTAAATCAAGTCGATGGAGCTGGCGGCGATGCGAAGTTTCTCGTAGTCGGCCAGGTGGGTATTTTTGTAGACCATCATGGCGAATAATCGGTCCAGGTCTAACCCTTGGATCCCTCTGCCGCCGAGAATCTTCGGCTCAAACACCATGAGTTCATTATTGATATTCTTGATCAGTCTCATGTCCGTCACGTGGGTGGCCACAATTTCGATCAAGGCTGGGGAAACCGCGGAGTGACGATCGGCCAGTGTGCTCGTGATATGACTAGCGGCGCTTCGGTACGTAATAAACGGAACGATCGGTATGATCACGTCGAAGAACTTTGTGCGGTTGACGACGTCCTGTGAGAGCGTGCCATTGGCAGCGTCGGTTGAACCGCTCGCCGTGCTGAAAATGCTGTCTTTGATGGCATAAATGAAACGAACTTGGTGTTTCTTTCGTAGCTGCTTCGAGGCGTTCAGGATTCCATTAAGTTCACGCAGGGTCTCGAAAATATGGGGGTTGTGAAATCGATCGAGATCTTCGAAGATCACAACTGATCGCCCAGTGCGCTCGAAGAAATAGATAATCTCGTCGAGATACTCATCGAAGTAATTCGACGATGTCGCCGATAAAGATATGGAGGCGACGCCCGTTTCGACCTGGGCCAGGGAGAATCTGTCGAACAGGTAGACCTGGAGGATCATGGATGCTCCGAAGCTACCGAGGAATAGTGCGCCGTATGTGAGTGATTCCGCGAAGTCCGTATCAGGCCACAATGCCACGATTCGCGCAAGCAAGTTTGTGATATAGGAACCGGCGGTGACCGCGATCGAAGTGATCGTCGCCAAGGTTATGGTCAGCCCCCACCTTATAGGCGCGATTCGGTGGAACCGTGATCCTCGCATGCGACGGGGTTTTTCGAGGTAGAGAAGCTGTTTGACAATCTCTTTCTGGATAATGTTGGTTCGAGAAATCGCGGGCGTGGACGTGCTGGATGACGTTTCGTGCCTCTGTGTAAGCGTGTCCTCGCCCAGGGCTAGAAGAGAGATAACCACCGTGCTCTTTGGGTATATCTCGCGCACGCGTTGCAATATGCTACTTTTGCCAGCTCCATAGCTGCCGGTGAGTGCAATGTTGAGGGGCGCGGCGCTTGATTTGCTCTTGAGTTCGCGGAGGAGAATTTCAACATAGGTGTCGTGAAATGCTGAGTCGTATGCTGGTCGTAGTGACCTCAGCGGACTGGGGGCAGGTGTCTGACTGCGCAGGACAGTTCTCAAGAGCGACCAGAGTTGGCTCGGGAGGCGCGCAACGGTCTGGACCATGGGACCGACGTGTATAGGCACCCGAGAAGCATATCCGCGCTGGGGCTAGTCGGTGCCGATCGACGCCGAATTTCAGTGTCGAGTTTGTCATGCTTCCCGTTTCGATTCCGGGTTTCGTCCGCGTCACCGTCGGGTCTTCGGGTCTTCGGGCCTGCGAGCATGCGACATGTGGGATCTGCGTAGTACGTCATGGGCGATACGTTCGGCTGTATAAATTGGAGTAGTGCGCTGGCTGCGAAGAGGTTCGCTGTCGTATGCGGCGGGGTACTTGTGTAACTAGTTCGAGGCGTAGGCGACGTCGAGGTGCAGATGATTGCACGAGTCATCGAACTGCTGAAAGTTCCTCAGTGGGAGTGGTGAACGGCAGTTGCGCTGGCCGACCCTGGCTCCGCTGGGAACGACTGCATCCAGCGCCTCAATGAGCTGCAGAGAATTCTCGTTGCCTCCGTTGATCGCGAGGCCATCGATCGCGTATATGTCCACGGCCATGCCGCCACCATCGCGGTAGTGCGAAGAATTTTCGCCAGCCCCCTCCAACGACCCGCTGCAGCGGCGATTGAGGTCCGAGACTGCGACCTGCTCGAAGGTGTTCAGCGCGATGAGCAGGATCTGCATGATTCGGGAATCGACCCCGCAGTCCGCGTGCGCGGTGCCGTTCGAGATGTCGCGCAGTTGCTGCAGGTAGTCGCTACCGACGAGACGCCCTTCGTCCATCGCTGAGACGAGGCGAAGCGCGAGCTCACGGTTGTCGCCGTCGACGGGTAGGTAGTTGCAAGACTTGCCGATGGTGAGGTCCTCCGGAGGGAGGCCGGGCTCAACTGTCGCGAGCGCGTTGCGCGCGGCGGCCTCGGCCGCTGAGACGGTGGGCCCCTCGACATGAATGCCGATGGTGGACAGCCACCATCCGGCCGGCTCGTCGATCCAGGATGGCTCGGTCATGATGCCGGGACGACTCGGTCCAGCGCCTCCGAGAATCAACTTGGTTGCAGCCGCAGGATCCTGCAGCTCTTCCGCAGAACCCCACCCGCCCCGAATCGTCCGGCGATACACACCGAGCGGCGTGTCATCGGTAATCGTGGCGGGGTCGGCGCGCGTCATGTTCGACGCCGCGTAGGCGGCCGTCAGCGCGGCGAGCTTCGCCTTCGGCTCTGGGGTCACCGTCGCGACAGCACTGACGACTTCGCGGACCAATACTTCCTCGGCGACCGGGAGCGGACCGGTTGCTCGGCTGGAAGCCGCGCTGCCGGGCGCCATGCAGTACGCCTGCCGCAATGCGCTGCCGGCGGGAACGAACATCGAGATCGCGAGGGCGGGCAGAGCGGCGACTGCGATCACGATCCCGAGCAACGCGATGAGCACGATCGCCAAGAGCCTTCGCGGTCCGATCGCCGCGACGACCTTGATCGCGAGCATGGGTGCAGCCATCAGATGGTCTCTCCGTCGAGGATGCGAGAGGCGAGAACAAGGAGTTTTCTCACATGCGCGATCCTGCCGTGAACGCGGTGCTTACTCAGCCCGGTGATGGATGCCACGCCGGCGGCATCTCGCAGCATCGCGGGTTCGAAGACGGCGATCGAGCGCAGGCCATCCGCCTCGGGGATGCACTCGACCGCGGTCTGTCTTGTGTTCGGGTAGCCGCGGTCGGCCAGGCGAAGCGCCGCGCGAGTTGTCCACGCCGCCGCGGCGATGTTCTCGCGGGCCGTTCGAATCGCTCGGGGCGAGACGTTGAGCAGTTCCACGACGTCGTCGCGCGCCTCATCGGTCAGCATCATCTCCAGACCGATCAACCAGTCCTGCTCAGACACCGTCTCGCGCACCCAGGCGATGCAACGCCTCATCTCGAAACGGTGGACGAGCAAGTCCAGGGGATCGCTACCGGGCGCTGGGCGGTCGGTGTCGACGTCGATGGTGAACCGCCCGCAGTGAACGGCGGACTCACGTCTGATTGCAAGAACGACCTTGGCCGCGATGCCTTGCGCGTACCGCCCGAATGGACCGCGAGTGGGCTCGAAGCTCTCGGCACGACGCCATGCAATGACGCGGATCTCTTGCATCGCGGTATCGATCTCGCCGGGCAGACCATGCTGGTTAAGGACCCGAACGACGTACCCGCGTGTCGACTCGACGGCTGCGAGAAAGACGTCCAGACCGATGCGATCGATCGCGTCCGACGACTGGAGCAGTAGCTCCCGATCGACGACATCGCAGTCCTCCGATGGCATCGATTTCACTTCACGCTGAGTCACGGTCACGGTCCTCTCGCCATCCCGGGCGTTCCTCGCCACAGGTGCTGCACATCTCGCGGAACGTGCCGATGAAACGATGCCCGCGAGCACCGCACTCGGCGGCCGTTGGTGGGCGACTGCCGAGGCGGCCAGGGCCAGGCGAGGCTTCCATCTCAACCGACACATCGTCCTCAGAGGCGCGCTCGAGCCATCGCATCGGTTCACGCTCGATCGATCGGCCGACATACGCGACGGGGTCACCGATCGGTCGGGCAGCTGCGTGGATGACGTCGACACTGGCAGCGAGGAGGTCCAGTCGTGCCGGTTCGATCAAAGGCGCATTCCGAGCAAGCCACGATCGCAACCGGGCGAGGCTGAGCCCGGGGTGCAGCGCGTGGAGGGCGAGCTCCAAACTCGCGACCGAAGAAGATTGGTCTTTTAGTTGTTGGTCTTCATTAAGCGGCGGGGCAGCCGTCGTTGGTTGAACCTCGGAGGAAGACCCGACGTGGTTCACCGCAGGTACAGCGGGCGACGGTTGCCGCATCGGCATGCGAGTCAGTGTCGTCTCGGCAACAGCCGCATCAGCACTCTGAACCCTTGGCGGATGATCCGCCGAGGCCAGAGGCACACGCTTTACCGCCGCGTCCGGCTGAGGGGGATCCATCAGGATCAGCAGGACTCTTCGGTGCCCGGCGATCGAGTTGCCGTGAGCGTCGACCGTGCCGGGCGGGTGCCGATGCTCTTCAACCCGCAGGTACCCTGCGGCCTCCAGCTTCTTCCGCGCCGCGCGGAATGCATCCTTGCCGAGCCCGAGGTCAGATTGAGCGCGTGACTGGGTGATCCGGTAGGTGCGCTGATGGGTGACGAGGTAGAGCAGGAGCGAGAACGGGTTGCCGACGATCCTTTGGTCTCGGGCCCACCAGTTCCGGTACTGACCGTACTCGCGCTCGAATGCGAACTGCGGACGGATGAACTCAGCTTCGGAGACTGGGAAACCGTTGGCAGGCGGGGACTGCTGCTCGGCGCTCACTCGCTTGCACCTTCCGTCTCGTCGGAGTGTTTCGCAGCGCAGGGGGTGATTCTCGTCGCCAACCAGGCGTCGAGATCCGCGGGGTAGTAGACGGTCTTCCGTCCATGTTTGAAAGCGGGCGGGCCTTGTCGCTTCGACTGCAGGTTGTACATTGTGCCTCGGGACAGCCCGCAGTAGACGGCGGCGTGGGATGTATCGAGAACCATGCCCGAGCGGCTCTCGGAGTCGATTAGCGTGCGAATGTCAGACACCACGATCGCCTCCAGCTGGACGCCGATCTGCGGGGAGCATCTCTGACCTCCGGCACCCTAGTGCCGTGGCGATTCGGTCGAGCTCATCCACGGTGAAGTCCAGCTCGCCGGCGAGCTTCAGCTGGAGATGACCCGGTGGGATGTCAGCGACATTCGCGGCGTCGTCCTGAGAGAGATCGTGAGTCCACAACATGCGTTGGACATGTTCGGCAGTGCGCCGAGTGAGGGTCTTGGTAGCCATTCGGTCACCATAGGAACCGAACGGCAACCATGTCAAATGTTAAATTTGTGCCTGTGTATATCTGTTTGCTACGGTCTCCGTATGGCTACTCCCGGTCGATTCAACGCGGCGGTCGCGACTGCGCTTCGCGATGCGAGGACCGCCCGCGGGCTGACGATCGACGATCTCGTTCGAACGTCTGGGATGGTGCGCGCGACCGTGCTGCGGTACCTCAATAATCAGCGGGAGATTCCGATCTCGGCGCTCTACACCCTCGCCGGCGCGCTTGGCGTCGAAGCACATGCGATCGTCGCGGCCGCAGAAGCAGCTTGCGTGATGGATACCGAGGGCGAGAATCGAACGCCCCCACCGCCCATCGAGGTCGCTCGGCGTGTCCGCCTCCTGGTCACAGCGCAGGCTCGCGGACGGGGATCTTCGGACGGGTACGCAGAAGTCTCGACTGCGCTGGCTGATCGAGGCGTTGTCATGACACGAGAAACATGGGCTGGCCTCCTGGCGGGCAAGGAAATGGACGCTCCGTCGACGGTGCTCCAAAACCTCGCAGAAGTGCTCGGTGTCGACCCGGTCTACCTCCGAGGGAGTCGTGCGGATAGCCGCGTGGAAGCCATCGATGCGCAGCTCGAGTTTGCCCGCGCCGCCCACGATGCGGGCATTGATGCGATCGCTGCTCGCGCGATATCGGACGTCACGGCTCAAACACTGAGGGCCGTGACCGCTGAACTCGACGCGGCTCGAACGTAGACGGCAACTGCCGCGAAGGACCACGACGGGGAATCGTGAAGCACACACTAGGGGACCTGCCGCGTCAACTGCGGGCAGAGGAGGTCTATCGCAGCGATGCCTGCGCTTCTGTCACTTCGCTCGCAGAAGCTATCCGCCACGTCGAACGTGTCCGAGACCTTTCCATACGCACCAGACCGCTGCGCGCGTTAGGCGACACGTCGGTGTGTGGTCTCCTCCTCGTGGAGGGGCAGCGATGCACGATCTTCCACGCGCCGGCATCCTCCGCCATCCATCGTCTGCAGTGCCTCCTTCACGAGCTGGGGCATCTCCTGCTGAGGCACGACCTGTCGACGCAGAGCGCGCCGACACTGAATCGGTTTCTCCCGGATGTCCGGCTCGAGGTGGGTGATCGCTTGTTCGGTCGTGCCGATCTGTCAGACGGGGACGAGATCGAAGCCGAACGCCTGGCCGATCTTCTAGCGGCCGGGATCCGTCGGCGACCGCAACACCCCATTGGTCTCGAGGAGTTCCTCGGATGAGCGCTCTGATCATCGCCGGTGCGATGTGGACGTTGTCCGTCGTGCTCCTGCTCACGGCCCGCCGTAGGCGGAGCCAGCGCATTCTCGTCGCGTCGAGCCTGATAGCCGCAGCTCAGACGCTGAATGTGGACGACGTCTACTTTGCCGCCGATGCCTTGATGGGGTCTCGGAACTGGATGATGCTGCCGGCAAACCTCCTCCAGGTTTGTGGGGTGGCCGTGCTCTCTACGGCGATCCAGGGATCGGTCGGCGCGGCGTCGTCGGCGAATCGGCGCTGGACCTACGCATTGCTCGTGTTGACGGCTTGTGTGATGGTCGGGTCGTTCGCCTGCATCAGCATGACCACGACGACTGGCTCGTTCATGCGCGAGTACGGTGCTCAGCCTGCAGCTGCCGTCTTCAACGGCGTCGAGATGGCGTATATCGGAGCGGTTCTTGGGCATGCAGGCTGGGTGCTGGTTCGTTTCCTCCCCACAGTCTCTGACCGGATGTTCGCGGTCGGAGTCTGGTTGCTGATTCTGGGGTCTGTCTTCGCTGTGGGATTCAGTGCTGCGGCCGTCGTCATGGACGTCGCTCATGTCGTGGAAGACGCGCGGACGATGGATGTCGGACGACGTCTCTACGGATCGTTGATGACGGCTTCAGTCCTGCTGTTGTGCGGAGGCTTCTCGCTGATGCCACTCGCGCGTCGATCTGAGGGGTGGCGTCGCATCAGACGGGTGAACCGGCTGATGGCGGGTATCGAGCAGGTCTGGGAACGTGTCACGCCTTCGGACGTACAGCGCCGACAAGGGTTCGAATACTGGAGCTCGGAGATGAGGCTGCACCGCCAGGTCATCGAGATCGAGGACGCGCTTCTGGCATCCCCTGGGGAGATCTTCCTGAGTCGACGGGAGTCTTGTCTTATGCGCTCAGCTCAGGCGTGGCTCGCCCGACTGGCGCAGTTAGAAGTTGACCGATGAGCCGATCGGGCACCCTCGTTGTCGGAGCAGGAGGCTGGCCGAAAACGAGGAGGAAGGTGCGGAGCGGCCAAGACTCGAGAGAGCCGCTGTGACCAGGCCCCCATTGCCTCTCGAAACCTGGGGCAAGATCAATCGGGCTGAACGCGACGGGCGTCCGGCCGCAATCGCAAACTATCGGGATTCGGATGGCCGCACTCGAAGGGTCCAGCGCACCGGACGGACGTACGCCGAGGCGGAGCGGCGCCTCCTTGAGGCACTCCGAGATCGCCTTGCCCCCTCAGACCAAGACCTGACTCGAGAATCGACGCTGGGGTCGTTGGCTGATCGATGGATCGAGAGCGTGCGGCGTGAAAGACGCGCCGCTGCGACCATCGCAAAGTACGACGCCACGGTCGCCCGTCATGTTCGGCCCCTTGAAGACATACGTCTCCGAGAGGTGTCAGTACCGCGGCTACAACGGCTCATCGACAGCATCTCGGACAGCTCCGGTCCCGCCGCTGCGCGGATGACGAAGGTCGTACTCACCGGCATGTTCGACCTCGCAGTCCGGCTCGGCGGTGCCGACTCAAATCCCGCGACCCCGGTGAAGGTACCGAGGGTCGTGACGCCGGCCGTGCGGGCCCCCACGGTTGAGGAAATTCAGCAGCTCCGGGCAGCCTTGTGGCGCTGGGACGAAATCAAGACGTCTCGAACCGATACGCGTCGTGACCTGTCAGACATCGCCGATGTGATGCTGGGAACCGGCGCGCGCATCGGCGAGGTGCTGGCCCTCCGCTGGGCGGATGTCGACCTGGAGGCGAACACGCTGACGGTTCGGGCGACAGTCGTGCGTGTGCCCGGTGAAGGACTGGTGATACAGGAGCACCCGAAGTCTCAATCCTCAGAGCGGAAGCTACACCTCCCTCAGTTCACAGTGGAGGTCCTCGAACGGCTGAATGCCGAGAGCTCAGGCGAGCTCGTCTTCCCCTCGCTCAATGGCACACCTCGGTGGCCCGAGAACATCCGCACCGCCTGGGCCCAAGCTGTTGCGGATACGCCAGTGAGTTGGATGACAACGCGGGTCTGCAGGAAGGCAGTGGCTACCCTCGTCGCGGATGAGCATGGTATCGAGGCAGCGAAAGAGCAGCTTGGTCATCACAACTCGTCAGTGACGAAGAAGCACTATGTGCCGCGACAACTCGAACGACCGAACGTGTCGCCCACCCTTGATGGACTTGCGTGATGCTCGGAGATCGGTGTCGAGTTAGCACCGACTACGAAACTTGCCGTGGCTGTCGTGCGCGGTGAGTGATTGCCGCAACTACTGAGACGGAGATCGTCCGCCGGTAGCCTGCAACCTTCATCTGTTGACACCGCAGATGTCCGCTGTCGCTATCGTTGTACCTATTCCGAGCGTCGCTTCCCCCGCCGGGTCTCGCTGCATTCACAGCTGATGACCTGATGGCGCTCGTTCTACAAAGGAGAGTAAAACCCATGGCACAGAAGATTGTTACCACTTTGGTCGATGACCTCGATGGCTCAGAACTGAAGCAGGGCGAAGGTAAGACGATCACGTTTGGTCTCGAAGGGTCGACGTACGAGATCGATCTGTCCGAGAAGAACGAGAAGGCGCTGCGTGAGGCGCTCGAGCCTTTCGTGAAGGCTGCGCGAAGCTCATCGCGACCCAAGGCGTCCAGCTCCACCAGCGCTAACCGAAGCAACAAGGAGGAGCTCGCGGCTGCACGAAGCTGGCTCCGTGCCAACGGCCACGATGTCTCCGACCGCGGCCGCATCCCCGGCGCCCTCCTCGAGAAGTTCCGCGCCGCGGCGAAGTAGGACGTGGGCCCGGCGGTGGGTGCCACAGGACTGTCGAGTGTGGCACTCAGCGCCGACCAGCAGAGAGGATGATCGTGGCGCTGACGCTCGGTGCGATCTTGCGTGACGCCGATATCGGACTCTCTGACGCGCTCGTGATCCGCCACACCTACGTTCGCGAGCACGAGGAAAGCGGGCTGCGTGGAATCCACGGAGACTCGACGGACGACGAGATCCTCGAGTACACGCGAAACCAGTCTCCGGACCCAAGACGGTTCCCGATCGCGCCGGCTCCCCTCTGGGTGGTCTTCATCCGCGAGGGAGGTGACCGGGCGAGGCTCTGGTCGGTGGTGGAGAACCTTGGCGAAGTAGGGCGGACAGAGCATCTCCGGACGTTTGACCTTGTTCGGTCTCCGTGCATGGACGACCTCCGAAACCGGCTCGTCGTCGGTTGGCGGTCGCCGCGCAGTTGGCGGATGAACGCCACCACGGCAGCTGACTATCCCGTGGTCGGGATTGCTGACGCTGAGCCGCTGCCCTTTCCTGGTTTCGACAGACTCCTATTGAGTTACGACCAGCTGCAGGCAGTGATGCGCGAGCCTCGGTACGCGTCCTGGCGGACCGCCCTGGCGTCAGTCATCGGGATCTACCTGATCACCGACACTCGAGACGGTCGGCACTACGTTGGGAAGGCCGACGGCGCGGAGAGCATCCGCCAACGCTGGAGTTTGTACGCTGCCAACGGGCATGGCGGCAACACCGGGTTGCGCGGACTCGATCCCATGAGCTTTCGGTTCTCGCTGCTGCGAGTGTTCGACCCGTCGACACCGACGCCGGTCATCGATATGGCTGAGAGTCACTTCAAGGTAGCTCTCGATACGCGTACGCATGGGCTGAATCGAAACTGAAGCTATCAACTGTCGAGTATCAGGTAGTCGCCGACTTTGATCCAGCCCCCCGCGAACGCAAAAATGCTGCCGGTCATGGACCCTAGCGGAGCGTGCTCCGAGGACGAGCGAAAGTCGTCTACCTAGCGCCCGGCGGTCGGACGGCATCCGAGCTCAAGCATTGGCTCACTGGCTGTACGTCCGTAGGCTGGCTGAATGACAATCGAACAGCTCGCGACTGGATCATCACTCACTGGGCTGATTGTCGATGGAGTAGCAGGCACCCCGTACGCCGCGGGCACGTTGCGGATCGACGAGACTACTGGTCCGCTCCTTGAAGTACCGTACATTCGCGGTGACCCCACTGGTCAATTCGACCCAGTCCACGAGTGGTTCTCAACGCGGACGCCGCCGACGAATCTTATCCTGCGAACATCAGAGGGAGACGTGTCACTCTTCGACGTGAGCTGGTTCGGTCATTCAGAGCGCAGCGGTCGGTCTGTATCGCTCGGCAAGTTACGCCCCTCCGAGATAGTCCTAGACACGCGTAAGGCAGATCTGTCGGCACCGCTCATGATTGCTGAGGTCAGGAGCCAAATGGATGGCTTGCGAGAATGGACCGAATTCTCCGCAATTGCAGAGGAGCGAACCACCGACGAACACAACTACATACGAGGCTTTCACATCGACGTCTCGAGCGAGGCGTCGTTGGAGTGGCTTCAAGGGGACGCGAGAATGACGCTACAAACGGATTGGCGCGCCGCGACCAGCCACGTTCGAGGTGAACCCAGTGTTGGCGTTTTTGAGTGGGTTGTTCTCGATAGCGCTTTTAACTCGCCTGTCCCGTTCCTCACGCACCTTGTAGAGCACCAGAAGATCAAGCACCTGCTCGTGCTGATGTTTGATGGTGCGATTCACTTCAGACAGCATCGGGTGAAGGACGAGAGCTTTGCTAAGCGGCACGGACGCATGTCAGAACTGCATCTGCCTTTCGTTGAGTTGATCAGCCGCCGCACCATACATGAGTACGCCGCGAGCGAGCCCGATGCGCGTGCGGCGAGAATGCCGCTCGTATACCTGGACCAGATCGGCGCAGAGGGGCTGACGAAGTGGTCTGATCGCTACGAGGCCTGGGAGCGCTTCATCCTGCCGACGGTTGGCGTTCTCGGGCGGCAAGACGTGTTCGTCGAAGATCTCGTGGTCTCCCTCTCCATGTCGGTTGAAGCCGCGGGGCATCTGATCGGTGTAGCGGAAGGGGAAGTCGAAACTTACGGGAGAAACCGCAAGCCGTCGACAGCGACCCACATCTACCGCTGCCTTCGTGCCGTCGATGTTGCATGGGGCGATCATGTGGAGAGCATTGTTGGTCTCGCGCGGGCCTCGGCAGACGTGTACAACTCGATCAAGCATTTTGATCGCGGTCAACTCCCCGATCACGAGGAGATGCTGCTCATCTCTCTTGTCCTGAGGCATCTCATCCGACTCACCGCGCTCAACATCATCGACTCGACGGGTCAGCTGCTCCTCCAAGCGGACGGCCAGCGAGAACTAAGCGCCATCCATGCGAGGTTCTCCGTGATCGAACGACGTGTTCGTCACGACGGCAGGTGGGAACAGCTGCCAGTACGCGCTGAAAAGCCACTGCCTAAGGGGTTCACCACTTGGTGAGCGCCTCGGCGTGAACTCCGGGACCAAACGGGGCGGCGAAGCTTGAGTGGCGTCGGCGCCGCGGCAGCATCGCGGGAGAGTCTCCGCACCCGCATCACAAACGCAACTCAACGAATCCGGTGAGTAAACGGTGAGAGCCCGCCAGGAGGTGCTGAGGCAGGTGCGCAAGTCTCACGGCGGAACAGGCCTCTGAGCGGGCATTTGGAGCGGATGACGGGAATCGAACCCGCGCTATCAGCTTGGGAAGCTGAAGTTCTACCATTGAACTACATCCGCGTGGCGCCGGAGCGTCCTGAGTAATCGTACATGACCCGGCGGGCCTCCGTTCGGTCCCTGTGTGCGGCCCCCTGTCGGTCCCTGAGCTTGTCGAAGGGCGGGGTGTGGTCGTGTGCCCTTCGACAGGCTCAGGGACCGGGGCGAGTGTTTGCTCAGGGACCGGGGTTGGGCTCAGGCACCAGGGGTAGCTCAGCGAGCGGAGTCGGCTCGGTGAGCCGGGTGGCCCGGAGCTAGGCTGGTTCACCGTTCCCCGAGCGGGACGGGATCGAGGGTGTGACGTGAAGCGCAGCGCGGGTATCGTCGTGGCCGGCCTTGCCACTGTTGCGGTCGCGGGATTCGGGGTCGCGAGTGCCATGGTCGCCCGGCGCGTCATCGGAGCAGGACGCGTGCACTACAGCGACGTGCTGCCGACCTCGTCGCCGATGACCGTGCGGCTCGAACGGAACGCTGCCACCGCGCTGCCGGGACGATACGGGCTCGAGTTCGACGACGGCTCACGGGTCATCGTCGGGCCGGTGATCGGCCGCGAGACGACGGACGGTTCGGTGATGCGGAGTGTGGTCAGCGGCCGCCTTCCCGCAGGTGCGACCCGTGCGCGGTTCACCGGCGCGGCCGTGACACCCGCGGAACTCGGGGTGGACGAGGAGCGCGTGCCGAGGACGCGGTCAGGGGCGTGGCGATTCGACGGCGATGACAGCGAGGCCCGCGACGGCACCTGGGTCGTGCACACCCACGGACTCGGGGCCTCGCCGCTCGCGACTCTCCGCTCCGTGCAGGCCGTGCAGCGCGCGGGACTGCCGTCGCTCGTCACCTGCCTCGGGTCCGCGTTCGCCGAGCGTCGCTCCGGGGCTGACGCCACGGACGTCGACCGCGTCGTCGCGGCCATCGACGACGCCGTGGCGCTCGGTGCGCGACGGGTCGTCGTCTGCGGGTGGTCCTACGGCGCCGCCCTGAGCCTCGCGGCTGCACGCGAGCGACCCGAGGTGGTGCAGGGCGCGATCCTCATCTCGCCGATGCTCGGCCTCAGCGAGACGGTGCTGCATGCTGCCGCGGTCGCCGGGGTGCCGCGGGTGCTCGTGCACTCGGCGCTCGCCGTGCTCTCGACGCCGGTGCTGGCACGATCCGCCGGGGTGCGCGGCGCGGTTCCGGTCCGCGCGCTGTCCGCCGGGCCGATCGACGGCCTGCCGACGCTCGCGATCCACTCGCCCGGCGACACGACGATCCCCGTGGAACTCACGCGGGCCGTCGCTCGCCGCGTACCCTCGTTCGAGCTTGTCGAGGTCGCTGCGGCGCCGCACGGCTTGGAGTGGAACGTCGCGCCGGAAGCGTTCGAAGCGGCCGTGAGGGAGTGGCTCGGGGCGCGCTGATCGGAGTGCTCCTCGGTCCCTGAGCTTGTCGAAGGGCGGGGTGTACTCGTGCTGCCCTTCGACAAGCTCAGGGACCGGGATGGTTGGGGGCCGGGTCACGGTCGGTTGGGTGCGTGGTGCCCTTCGACAGGCTCAGGGACCGGGATGGTTGGGGGAGCGGGTCACGGTCGGTTGGGTGCGTGGTGCCCTTCGATAGGCTCAGGGACCGGGATGGTTGGGGGAGCGGGTCGCGGTCGGTTGGGTGCGTGGTGCCCTTCGACAAGCTCAGGGACCGAGGTGGTTGGGGCTCCGGGACCGACGCCCTTCGACAGGTTCAGGGACTGGTGCCCTTCGACAGGCTCAGGGACCGGTGCCCTTGACAGGCTCAGGGACCGGCGGGGCCGGACCTACTTCGCGTAGCGGTAGCGGGCCCCGGTGTGATCGTCGGGGAGACGGTCGCCACGGCCGTGGAGCTTGTGGCGGAGGCTGCCCTCGACGTACTCCTCGGGGTAGGCACCGCGGCGACGCAGCTCGGGGATGACGAACTCGACGATGTCCTCGAAGGTGCCCGGAGTGATCGCGTAGGCGAGGTTGAAGCCGTCGACGTCGGTCTCCTCCACCCACTCCTGCAGGGTGTCGGCGATCTCCGACGCACTGCCGACGATCCGCGGACCAAGCCCACCGATCGCACCCATGCGCGCGATGTCCTTCACCTTGAACTCGCCACCCTCCTCGTTGGCCGCCTGGTAGTTGGCGACCGCCGACTGGATGGCGTTGCTCTTGACGTTGCCGATCGGCTCCTCCGGGTCGTATTGCGACAGGTCGATGCCCATCCAGCCCGACATGAACACGAGCGCACCCTCCTGCGACGCGTACTGCAGGTAGTCCTCGTGCTTCGCCTGAGCCTTCTCGCTCGTCTCGTCGGTGATGATCGTGAGCAGCGTGTAGATCTTCGCCGAGTACCGGTCACGACCGGCGGCCTCGAGGGCGTCGCGGATGCGACCGACCGTCGCCTTCAGGCCCGCTTTCGTCGACGCACCGACGAAGATCGCCTCCGCGTTGCCCGCGGCGAACTGGATGCCGCGCGGCGACGCACCGGCCTGGTAGATCACCGGTGTGCGCTGCGTGGACGGCTCGGACAGGTGGATGCCGGGCACCGTGTAGTGCTTGCCGAAGTGCCCGATCTCGTGGACCTTCGTCGGGTCGGTGAACACGCCCGTCTCGCGGTCGCGCACGACGGCTTCGTCCTCCCACGAGCCCTCCCACAGCTTGTACAGGACCTCGAGGTACTCGTCGGCGACGTCGTACCGCTCGTCGTGCTCGAGCTGGTCGTCGTGCCCCATGTTGCGCGCCGCACTCGGCAGGTAGCCGGTGACGACGTTCCAGCCGACCCGCCCCTTCGTCAGGTGGTCGAGCGTCGACATGCGCCGCGCGAACGGGTACGGGTGCTCGTAGGCGGTGCCGGCCGTGACCCCGAACCCGAGGTGCTTCGTCACCGCGGCCATCGCCGAGACGAGCAGGATCGGGTCGTTCACGGGCACCTGCGCGCCGTTGCGGATCGCGGCCTCGTTGCTGTCGCCGTAGACGTCGTACGTGCCGAGGACGTCGGCGATGAAGATGCCGTCGAACTTGCCTCGCTCGAGCAGCTGCGCCAGGTCCGTCCAGTAGGAGAGGTCCTTGTAGGTGCTCGAGCGGTCGTCGGGGTGACGCCACATCCCCGACGCCTGGTGGGCGACGCAGTTCATGTCGAAGGCGTTGAAGCGGATCTGTCGGGTCATACGCATGATCCTGCATCACGAGTCCCGGACGTCGCCTGGCAATCGGCCTCGCCCGTAACAGGGCGTCATCTGGGCGCAGCGCACTACCCGCGCGAGGTGTCCTCCGCGGCGATCGCCTCGGCGTACTCCGCGTCACTGAGGGCACCGACCGTCGAGTGCCGACGCCCGTACCCGAGGTAGAGCGCCGCGCCGACGAGCATCCAGATGAGGAACACGATCCAGGTCGTCCCACCGAGCGACACCATCAACCCGAGGCACATGACGATGCCGAGCGCGGGGACCACCGGGAACAGCGGGACGGAGTAGCTGCGGTCGAGATCGGGACGCAGGCGACGCAGCAGGATGACCGAGAGGTTCACGAGGGCGAACGCGAACAGCGTGCCGATGCTCGTGGCGTCGGCGAGCTCGCCGAGCGGGATGAGGGCGGCGACCACGGCGACGACCGCACCGACGATGACGGTCCCGGCGACGGGCGTCCCGCTGCGACGACCCACGCGCGAGAACACCCGCGGCACCATGCCGTCCTGCGCCATCCGGTACAGGATGCGCGTCTGCCCGTAGTACACGGTGAGCACCACGCTCGCGATCGCGATGACCGCGCCGATGGAGAAGAAGAGCGCGACGATCGGCTGTCCGGTGATCTCGGTGAGGATGCCGACGAACGCGGACTCGTCGTCGGCGAACTCGGTCCACGGCCGGGCACCGATCGCGGCGATGGCGACGAGGATGTAGACGGCGGTGACGATCACCATCGACAGGATGATCGCGCGCGGCAGGTCGCGACGCGGGTTCGTCGCCTCGTCGCCGGCGGTCGACGCCGCGTCGAAGCCGATGTAGGAGAAGAACAGTCGGCTGGAGGCTGCCGCGACACCGGCGACCCCCATGGGCGCGAGCGGTTCGAAGTTGCCGAGCGAGAACGCCGAGAACGCGATGACGACGAAGACGAGCAGTACGGCGAGCTTCACGAACACCATGATCGTGTTCGCCCAGGCGCTGTCCTTCGCACCGCGGACGAGCAGCAGCATCGCGAGCAGGACGAGGGCGGCGGCCGGCAGGTTGATCAGTCCGTCGGCGACGCCGATCGGGTTCGCGAGTGCCGGCGGCAGTCCCAGGCCGAACACCGCGAGCGCCTCGTTCACGTACTGCCCGGCGCCGACGGCGACCGCGGCGACGGAGACCCCGTACTCGAGGACGAGGCACCAGCCGCACACCCAGGCGACGCCCTCACCCATGGTCGCGTAGGCGTAGGAGTAGCTGGATCCGGAGACCGGCACCGAACCGGCCATCTCGGCGTAGGACAGGGCCGACAGGAGTGCAGCGAGCCCGGCGACCGCGAACGCGATCCAGACGGCGGGGCCGGCGAGCGGGACGGCGGTGCCGAGGACGACGAAGATGCCGGTGCCGAGTGTCGCGCCGACGCTGATCATCGTGAGCTGCCAGACACCGAGCGAACGGCGGAGCGACGTCCCCGAGTCGGCGGGATCCGTCCCGAGTCGGACGAGCGGCATGCGCCGGCGCAGCTGCGCGAGGAGCGGGAGTCGGCGGTTGGTCACGGGTATCCATGGTAACCGTGGGTGCGGGGAGCGTCGGGCGCGCTCGCACTCACCCCGTCTCGGCGAGCTCGGGTCTGGTCTCGTGTCGTCGACCGTCGGGTGTGGTCCAGGTGAGGATGCCGCCGGGGTGGTGCTCGAGGTTCCAACCCGGCAGGTGTTTCAGCCGGTGATGATGTCGGCAGAGACAGGCCAGGTTGTCGACCGCTGTCGTGCCGCCGTCCTGCCAAGCGATCGAGTGGTCGAGGTCGCAGTTCCGGGCGGCTCGTCCGCAGCCCGGAGCCCGACACGTGGTGTCTCGCAGGCGGACGGCGCGCGCCAGGTCTGCCGGCACCCGGTACTGCTCGCGCCCGACGGACACGACGGCTCCCGTTTCCGGTTGGGTGAGGATACGGGTCATGGAAGGGGCTGTGACGGCGAGTCGGGCGGCGGTGTCGGGGTCGATCGGGCCGTAGCCGTCGAGCACGCCGGGTTCGTCGGTGACGCCGAGGGTGGACAGGGCCGGGACGGTCATCTGGACGGTGGCCCGGATGCGGGCCTCGATGCCGACGGGCTCGGCGAGCAAGGGGTCGGCCCCGGCGGCGACCGCCTCCTCCGCGATCCTGGCTGCGTCGTCGAGCGGCGCGGAACCGGGCAGCCAGGTGAACGCCCCGGTCGTCTCCCGGTCGACCGGGATGGGACCGACGTCGTCGCTCACCGTGCCGGCCACGGCGAGCGACGCCAGGGCGTCGGCGCGCAGCTGCGCGAGCGTGCGGGTGTCGCCGGCGATCCGCGCCGGGACCGCGACGGCGTCGAGGCGGTTCCTGATCGCGTGCGCCAGCGGGGCGGTGGTGAACAAGTGCAGCCAGGCCATGCCGTCGGCCGCAGCTTCGAGCTCGACACGACGGTCGGTGATCGAGCGCGTGCGGCGAGCGGTGATCGATTCGGGGTGCAACCGCTCCCGCACGACCCTCGCGCGCTGCCGGAGGCGTGCGGTCGTCGATCGGAGGGCCACGGGCAGCACCTGCTCGAGGAACACCGTGCGGCCCTCCGCCGGGACGTCGCGCAGCTGGTCGGTGATCGCGCGGGCGTGACCGCCGCTGATGGAACCCTGCGCGAGCGCCTCGAGCACGACGGGTGCGTGGTGGACGAGCGCCTCGGCGTCGCCGACCCGCGCCTGGAGCGTCGGCTCGGACATCCTCGTGGCGATCGCGAGCGACGCGCACATCGACCGCCGCGCGAGGTCGCGGGCGTCGGTCGAGGTGGTGCTCGCGGAGACGAGCGCTGACGCGGTCGCATCGGCGTAGGAGAAGGCTTCGGCCAGCAGCTGCGCCTCCTCGGCGTCGAGCGCCGCGCGGCGGCGGGTGAGATCGACGAAGCGGTCGGTGAACGACGCCATCCGAGCAGCGAACACATCGCTCGGGTGTTCCGGGTGCTCCGGATACCCCGAGCGCTCGTGCACCTCGGGGTCGTCGAACGTGGCGGTCTCGGTCATGACTCCAGTCCAACATGGACCACTGACATTCGAGATGATCACCAGGATTCGGGCCGATCGGACCCGCCCATCACCTCGCACAGACGACCGCCGAACACCAGGGCGAGCCCGCCGTCACCGGTGGCTCGTACGATGAGCGGGTGGGTATGCGTTCGCTGCTGAGTCAGCTGGCCGGGGGAATCCGAGGAGCGGCGCCGGAGGGCATCGACGAGCAGGCGGTCGTCCGCCTCAATGCGGAACGGCCCGTGCGCGAGGTGCTCGAGCTGGCCGGCCGGATCGGCGAGTCGATGCTGGCTCTCGGAGCAGCAGCGGCCGAGGTCACCGACGCCATCCGTCGCGTGTGCCGCGCGTTCGACCTCGAATGCCAGGTCGACCTCACCTTCACCTCCATCCTCATCGCGCACGACGGGTCCGAGCTGTCACCGGGCGTCACCGTGCTCCGCGTGGTCCGCTCGCCCTCCGCCGACTTCGACCGCCTCGCCAAGGTCGTCGTGGTCGCCGAGGGCATCACCAACCGATCCGAACCGATCATGACGGTCACCGACGTCGCCCGCGACGACGAGGCCGACCTCCGCGACGAACTGCACGCCCGCCTCGGCGCCGCCCACCGCGACCTCGACCGCATCCTCACCGCACGACGGACCTACCGCCGCGGCTTCGTCACCGTGCTGCTGTCGACGATGGCGGCGGCCGTCGCCGTCCTCCTCGGTGGCGGCGTCGTCTCGATGCTGCTCGCCGCCGCCACCACCGCGCTCATCGACAGCGCCTTCCGCGCACTGAACGTCTGGAAGCTGCCGGTCTTCTTCCTGCAACTCACCGGGGCGGCCATCGCCACGACCGTCGCCGTCCTCATCTCGATCCTCAGCCCCTACGTCCCGGACGACCTCTCGGCCCTGCCGCCCGCCCTCATCGTCGCGTCGGGCATCGTCGTCCTCCTCGCCGGCGCTTCGCTCGTCGGGGCGGCCGACGACGCGATCAACGGGTTCCCCGTCACCGCGAGCGGACGGCTCGTCGAGGTGATGCTCCTCACCATCGGGATCGTGGTCGGCATCGGTGGCGTCCTCGACCTCGCCCGGCGCCTCGGCATCTCCCTCGTCCTCTTCGACCTCCCGGTGAGCCCGTGGCCCGTCGCCGTGCAGATCGTCGGCGCGGCCGTGGCCTCCGCCGCCTGGGCGATGGCTTCGCAGGCGGCCCTCCGTGCAGCGTTCTTCGCCGGGGTCACCGGCGCGATCGCGTTCTCTGTCTTCGTGTTCGTCTCCGGCAGTGGCGTCGCGCCCGCCGCAGCCAGTGCGCTCGCCGCGCTCATCATCGGCTTCGCCGCGGAGGCGCTCGGCCCGCGGCTGCGCATCCCGGCGATCATCCTCACCATCTGTGGGATCGTGCCGCTGCTGCCCGGGCTCGCGATCTACCGCGGCATGCTCGCGCTCGTGAACGGCGAGCAGGGTTCCGAGGGGGTCGAACAGCTGCTGCAGGCGGGCCTCACCGGCCTCGCGCTCGCCGCCGGCGTCACGCTCGGCGAGATCCTCGCCCGCCGCACGGGCGTCTCCGGCCGCGTGCTGCTGCCCGGATACATCCGGCGCTCCAAGCGCCACCCGCGCTGAGCGGGATGACTCATGGACCGGCTGGCGTGACCTGCCGCTCCTGCGGCTTCGCCGCGGACGTCAGGAAGGACGCCAGGACGACCACCGCGAGCACGACGATCATCGCGCCGCGCAGACCGAAGTGCTCCCCGAGGAATCCGAGCAGCGGCGGCCCGACGAGGAACGCGACGTAGCCGGCCGAGGCCACGGCGCCGACGGTCGTCGTCGGATCGTCGCTCTCACCCGCCGCCGAGAGGGTCACCGGGAAGCCGAGCGCCGCACCGAGCCCCCACAGCAGCACCGCGAGCCCTGCGACGAGGACACTGTCGGAGAAGACGACGAGCCCGATCCCGACCGCCGACACGAGGGCGCTCACCCGCAGCACGTTGGCCTTGCCGAAGCGGGCGAGGAGCGGTTCACCGGCGAAGCGACCGATCGTCATGGCGAGTGCGAACCCGGCGAAGACGATCGATCCGACGGCGGCCGTGGTGCCGTGCCCGTCGACCATGATGAGCGGCAACCAGTCGCCGGCGGCGCCCTCGGCCAGCGCGAGGGCGAGCACGATGAGGCCGAGGAAGATCACGCGCTGCTGCCGCCAGACCGCGAGCTGCGCACGGATCCCGGGGGAGCCGGCACCCGTGTCCGACTGTCGTCCGGTCTCGGCCGGGATCTTCGGGATCGCCCACAGCAGCGCCGCCAGCGCGACGGTCGCGACGATCAGTAGATGGATCATCACCGGGAAGGCGATCGCCGTGAGCGCGATGCCGGCGACCGAGCCGATGACGGAACCCAGGCTGTAGCAGCCGTGGAGCACGGGCAGGATGGACCGCCCGGACAACTGCTCGATCATCGCGCCCTCGATGTTGATCGCGATCTCGGCGAGGCCGAAGCCCAGACCGATGCCGGTCAGACCGAGGAAGACACCGACGCCCTGCCCGGCACCCGCCATGAGGGCGAGGAGCGCGAGTCCGATGACGAACGCCGCTCCGCCGATGATGATCGGACGACGCGCACCGAACCGACGGACGAGCGCCGCGGACGACAGGATGCCCGTCATCGATCCGACGGAGATGCCGAAGAGGATGAGTCCCATCTCGGCGGTGCTCGCGTGCACGAGGTCGCGGACGGCGGGCGTCCGGACGATGAAGGACGACAGACCCACGCCGACGGTGAGCATGAAGACGAAGATCGCCCCGCGCCGCCGCCGAAGAGGGGCGGACAGCGCGGGGCGGGGGTTCGCCTGACCGGCGCGAGCACTCATGCTCCGAGCCTAGAGGCGGCGGGAGTACCGGCCGGCAGGAATCAGGTGATCAGCCCGATGGGTTCTCGACGGGGTCGCCGTCGGCGTCGGTTCCCGTCTCGGGGCGGTGCTCGCCTCGGACGGGCCGATGCCGGAGGTTCAGCCCGATGGGTTCTCGACGGGGTCGCCCTCGGCGTCGGTCCCCGTCTCGGGGTCGACCTCCTCGGGCTTCGGCACGTCGTGTTTCACGTCGTCGTCGTGCGTGTGCGGGGGACCGGGGCGGGGGCCGTCACTCGACATCGCCACGCCATCCCTGTCCGGTCTGGCCCTCGGATTCGACGAGCTGCTTGAAGTTGCCGAGGTCCTTCTTGACCGCATGGCCGGCCACACCGACGGCTGCGCCGAGGTGCTCGAGGAGGCCCTTGGGCTCCCAGTCCAGCTGCACGGTGACACGCGTCTTGGCGTCCTCCAGGCGGTGGAAGGTGACGACGCCGGCGTGGTCCGCCTCGCCGCCGGTGCTGTTCCAGGCGACGCGTTCGTCGGGGTGCTGCTCGGTGATCTCCGCCTCGAAGGTGCGGGTCTGTCCGGCGACGGTGACCGTCCACTCCGTGAGGGTGTCGGTGACCTGCGTGATCGAGTCGACCTCGTCGAGGAACTTGGGGAAGTCCTCGAAGCGGGTCCACTGGTTGTAGGCGACGGAGACGGGAACGTCGACGTCGATGGTTTCGATGACCTGGGTCATGGGCGCCATCCTCTCTGGTTCTGCGGTACCTGCATGGGTCTCGTCCGGAAAGCCCGGACGCGACTGCGACGGTACGCGTGCAAGCTGCGATTCCGGGGGCATGGCCTCGGGCGCTGCAACCTGTTACCCTGCCCGACTCGACGCGAGCGCTCGCTCAGAGCTGGAAGCGGTACCCCATGCCGGCCTCGGTGAGCAGGTGGCGGGGAGTGGCCGGCTCAGGTTCGAGCTTCTTCCGCAGCTGCGCGATGTAGAGGCGCAGGTAGCCGGTGTCGGTCACGTGCGTCGGACCCCAGATCTCCGTGAGCAGCATCTGTCGGGTCACGAGCTTGCCGGCGTTCCGGATGAGCAGCTCGAGCACCTGCCACTCCGTCGGCGTCAGGCGGACGGTGGCCGGGGACGCACCAGGGATCTGCTTGGTGACCTGCTTCGCAGCGAGGTCGACCACGATGTCGCCGAACCGCACGGTGGGTTCGGCCTCGGCGCCGGGGACCCGCCGGGTGAGGGCGCGGATCCTGGCGAGCAGTTCGTCGATCGCGAAGGGCTTCGTCACGTAGTCGTCGGCTCCGGCGTCGAGGGCCTCGACCTTGTCGGTCGATCCGGCACGACCGGACACCACGAGGATGGGCGCGTCGGTCCAGCCGCGGAGGCCCTCGATCACCTGCCGCCCGTCGAGCCCCGGCATGCCGAGGTCGAGCAGGTACAGGTCGGGGCGGTGCGTCGTCGCGGCGTTGAGCGCAGCGGTGCCGTCCTCGGCCGTGATGATCTCGTAGCCGCGGGCGGTGAGCGTGATGCGCAGGGCCCGGAGGATCTGGGGGTCGTCGTCGGCGATCAGGATCTTCATCGAGCGGTCCCTTCCTGATCACGTGTCGCCGGCAGCGACACCACCATGGTGAGGCCCCCACCCGGCGTGTCCTCCGGTTCGAGTGTGCCACCCATCCCCTCGACGAAGCCCTTCGACAGCGCGAGTCCGAGGCCGAGCCCGGTGAGGTTGTCGGTGTCGCCGAGGCGCTGGAAGGGGACGAACACGTCCTCGCGTCGGTCGGGCGCGATGCCCGGGCCGTGATCGACGATGCGGATCTCGACGGCGTCGCGGAACCCGCTCGTCGCGATCCGGACGGGGGTGTCGTCCGGGCTGAAACGCTGCGCGTTCGTCAGGAGATTTACGATGACGCGCTGGAGGAGGCCGGCGTCGGCGAGGACGGGCGGGAGGTCGGGTGCGAGGTCGAGTTCGGCGTCGTGCGGCCCGATGCCGAGCTCGTCGAAGGCCGGCAGGATCGCGTCCTCGACGTCGATCGGGGCGACGGTCACGGCGAGGACACCGGCCTGGAGACGACTGACGTCGAGCAGGTTGGTGACGAGGGCCGCGAGCGTGCGCAGGCTGTCGTCCGCGGTCTCGAGGAGGTCGCGGCGGTCCGCCGTGGTGAGCTCGACGTCGGTCGCGCGCAGTCCGGTGACGGCGGCGGTCGCGGCGGCGAGGGGGCGCCGGAGGTCGTGACTGACCGCCGAGAGCAGCGCGCTCCGCACCCGGTCGGTCGCGGCCAGCGGGCCGACCTCCTGGGCGGTGGCGCGCAGATCGGTGTGCTCGAGCGAGGCGTCGAGCTGCGCCGCGATGACGGCGAGCAGGCGGCGGTCGGACGCGGCGAGCACGCCACCGTGCAGTTCGAGCACCGCGCGGGTGCCGATCGGGATGCTCGTGAAGTCGCCTCCGCGGGTCGGTTCGCCGTCGACCGCGAGGACCTGCTCACCTGCGACGAGCCGCACCCCGGCGAGCGAGAAGGACTCGCGGGTCCGGCTGACGAGCGCCTGCAGGGCACCCTCGCCGCGGAGCACGCTGCCCGCGACCGTCGCGAGCAGCTCGGACTCCGCGGCCGCGCGCCTCGCCGTGCGAGCCCGTCGCGCCGAGAGGTCGACCACCCCGCTCACGATCACCGCGATGACGACGTAGAGCACGAGCGCCACGAGGTGCGCCGGATCGTCGATGGTCACGGTGTAGAGCGGTTGGACGAAGACGAAGTCGAGCGTGACGCCCGACAGGACGGCAGCGAAGACCGCCGGCCAGAACCCGCCCACGAGCGCGACGAGCACGACGAGCAGCTGGTACGACAGCACCTCGCTCGTGATCGACTCCTCGGTGCGGGCGAGGTGGAGGAGCCAGGTGA
Source organism: Plantibacter sp. 2H11-2 (assembly GCF_050031945.1). NCBI lineage: Bacteria > Bacillati > Actinomycetota > Actinomycetes > Micrococcales > Microbacteriaceae > Plantibacter > Plantibacter sp. 2H11-2. The sequence goes on from NZ_JBNBBL010000004.1 coordinate 231,382, forward strand.
CGAGCGGCCCGCCGATGAGCGCGAGCGCGAAGCCCGCGATGTGGCGCCGTGCGCTCAGAGCACCGCCGAGCTTCGGCAGTCGGAACCGGCCGCCCGCCGCCTCGTGGTTGACGATGTGGACGTCGATGTTGCCCGACTCGCGGATGACCGTGTTGCCGATGCCGGGCCCCGTCACGGCGGCGGACAGGCGACTGCGTCGGCTGACACCGATGACGAGCTGCGTCGCGTTCGCCGCCTTCGCGAAGTCCACGAGCGCGCGCGGCACGTCGTCGCCGACCACCTGGTGGAAGGTGCCGCCGAGGGTGTCGACGAGCGCCCGCTGCTGCGCGAGTGCACCGGGGTTCGCGGACCGGAGGCCGTCCTGCGTCGTCACGTGCACCGCGATGAGCTCGCCACCGGAGGAACGGGCGGCGATCCGGGCGCCGCGTCGGAGCAGGGTCTCGCCCTCCGGGCCGCCGGTGAGGGCCACGACGACCCGCTCGCGCGCCTCCCAGGTGCTGTCGATGCCGTGTTCGGCGCGATAGTCGCGGAGGGCGGAGTCGACCTCGTCGGCCAGCCACAGCAGCGCCAGCTCGCGCAGTGCCGTGAGGTTGCCGAGGCGGAAGTAGTTGGACAGGGCGGCGTCGATCCGCTCGGCCGGGTAGACCCGGCCACCGGCGAGCCGGTCGCGGAGGGCCTGTGGAGCGAGGTCGATGAGTTCGATCTGGTCGGCCGCCCGCAGCACGGCGTCGGGGATCGTCTCCCGCTGCGGCGCCCCGGTGATCTGCCGGACGACGTCGTTCAGCGACTCGATGTGCTGGATGTTCACCGTCGAGAGCACCGAGACACCGGCGGCGAGCAGGGCCTCGACGTCCTGCCAGCGCTTGTCGTTCGTGGAGCCGGGGGCGTTCGTGTGGGCCAGTTCGTCGACGAGCGCGAGTCCGGGGTGGCGCGCGAGGACTGCCTCGAGATCCATCTCGTCGAGCGTCACGCCCCGGTGCTCGACACCCCGACGCGGCAGCGTCTCGAGCCCCTCGGTCAGGGCGGCGGTCGCGGCCCGACCGTGGGTCTCGACGACCGCGACGACCACGTCGACGCCCTCCCCGGCGAGGCGGTGCCCCTCCTCGAGCATGGCGTAGGTCTTGCCGACCCCGGGGGCCGCGCCGAGGAGCACCCGGAGTCGTCCGCGCTGCATGGTGTTCAGTCCTCCTGGAGCATGGCGCTCTGCCTGCCGACCTCGGGGGCCGCGCTGTGTCGTCCGCGCTGCATGGTTATCCGTCCAGTCCTGCCACGGCGAGGTTGAGCTGCAGGACGTTGACCGTGGACTCCCCAAGGTAGCCGAGGTCGGGGCCCTGCGTCAGGCGCTCGACGAGGGCACGGACCTCGTCCTCGTCGAGGCCGCGCTCGGCGGCGACACGGGGCACCTGCAGCAGTGCGTAGGCCGGGCTGATGTGCGGGTCGAGGCCGGACGCGGAAGCCGTCAGCGCGTCGGCGGGGATGCTCGACGGATCGACGTCCTCGAAGGCGGCGATGGCCGCGCGGCGCTCCTCGATCGAGGCGACGAGGTCGGTGTTCTCCGGCCCGAGGTTGCTGCCGCTCGACGCGCCACCGTCGTAGCCGTCGCCGGCCGCCGACGGACGCGACTGGAACCACTGCGGCAGCGGCTTGCCGTCGGCGTCGGTGAACGACTGCCCGATGAGCGCTGAGCCGACCGTCGTGCCATCCTCGGTGACGGCGGATCCGTTGGCCTGCCAGGACATCGTCGCCTGCCCGATGCCGGTGACGATGAGGGGGTAGCCGACGCCGAGGACGACGGTGAGGGCGAGCATGGCCCTGATGGCGACCCAGTACTGGGCGATGCCGCTGCGGGATGCACTCATGATGATCTGTCTGCTTTCGTGTGCTGGGTGCGGCTCAGAAGCCGGGGATGAGGGTGACGACGAGGTCGATCAGCTTGATCTGGGTCGTCGGCTCAGAAGCCGGGGATGAGGGTGACGACGAGGTCGATCAGCTTGATGCCGATGAACGGCGCGATCACGCCACCGAGCCCGTAGACCAACAGGTTGCGGCTGAGGACCTTCGAGGCGCTGAGCGGTCGGTACTTCACACCGCGGAGGGCCAGCGGGATCAGGATCACGATGATGATGGCGTTGAAGATGATCGCCGAGAGGATCGCCGACGCGGGGGAGTGCAGCTGCATGATGTTGAGCAGTGCGAGCCCCGGGAACACCCCGGCGAACATGGCCGGGATGATCGCGAAGTACTTGGCGACGTCGTTCGCGATCGAGAACGTCGTGAGCGCGCCTCGCGTGATGAGCAGCTGCTTGCCGATCCGGACGATGTCGATGAGCTTCGTCGGGTCGGAGTCGAGGTCGACCATGTTGCCGGCCTCCTTCGCAGCGGAGGTGCCCGTGTTCATCGCGACACCGACGTCGGCCTGTGCGAGCGCCGGAGCGTCGTTCGTGCCGTCACCGGTCATCGCGACGAGGTTGCCGCCCTCCTGCTCCTTGCGGATGAGCTCGAGCTTCTGCTCGGGCGTCGCCTCGGCCAGGAAGTCGTCGACTCCGGCCTCGGCGGCGATCGCCTTCGCGGTGAGCGGGTTGTCACCCGTGATCATGACCGTGCGGATGCCCATGGCGCGCAGCTCGGCGAACCGCTCCGCGATGCCGGCCTTGACGACGTCCTTGAGGCGGACGACGCCGAGCACCCGCGCGGTGCCGCTGGTGTCGGTCTGCGCGACGACGAGCGGGGTGCCGCCGCCGGCGGACACCGCCTCGACGTGCTCCTGGAGCTCGGCGCGGGTCGCCTCGGCGAGGGGGCCGAACGACTCCACCCAGGCCAGAACGGCCGAGCCTGCGCCCTTGCGGATCTGTGCACCGTCCGGCTGGTCGAGGCCGCTCATGCGGGTCTGCGCGGTGAACGGGACGATCTCGCCAGCCCCGGACCCGTCCAGGTGGATGCCCCGCTCGGCGGCGAGGTCGACGATCGACTTGCCCTCGGGCGTCGGGTCGCTGAGCGAGGACCGGGCTGCGGCCTGCGCGAGCTCCTCCGGCGTGACACCGCGGAGAGCGATGAACTCGACCGCCTGCCGGTTGCCGTAGGTGATGGTGCCGGTCTTGTCGAGCAGCAGGGTCGTGACGTCGCCGGCGGCCTCGACCGCGCGGCCGGACATCGCGAGCACGTTTCGCTGCACGAGTCGGTCCATGCCGGCGATACCGATCGCCGAGAGCAGGGCGCCGATGGTCGTCGGGATGAGGCAGACGAGCAGGGCGATGAGGACCGGGACGCTGACGGGAGCCGCCGCATAGGAGGCGATCGGGTTGAGCGTCAGCGCCACGACCACGAACACGATCGACAGGCTCGCGAGCAGGATGTTGAGCGCGATCTCGTTCGGCGTCTTCTGCCGCGCCGCACCCTCGACGAGGCCGATCATGCGGTCGACGAAGGTCTCACCGGGCTTCGAGGTGATGCGGACGACGATGCGGTCGGACAGCACGCGGGTGCCGCCCGTGACGGCGCTGCGGTCACCGCCGGACTCGCGGACGACCGGGGCCGACTCGCCCGTGATCGCCGACTCGTCGACCGAGGCGATGCCCCAGACGATGTCGCCGTCGCCCGGGACGAGCTCGCCGGCGGTCACCACGACGACGTCGCCGAGGGTGAGGTCCGCCGAGGAGACCTGGCCGATGGCGGCGTGCTCCGCGGACGGGTCCGCCGAGGCGTCGTAGTCCGTGACCTGGTTCGCCATGGTCGAGGTGCGCGTCTTGCGGAGGCTGTCGGCCTGCGCCTTGCCGCGTCCCTCGGCGACGGACTCAGCGAGGTTCGCGAACACGACCGTGAGCCACAGCCAGATCGCGATGCCCCAGGTGAACGACGCCGGCACGGCCGAGCCGCCGGACTCCTGCGCACCACCGAGGAACGGTTCGGCGATCGCGAGGACGGTGGTCAGTGCCGCGCCGACCTCGACGATGAACATGACCGGGTTCTTGACCATGAGCCGCGGGTCGAGTTTGCGGAAGGCACCCGGGGTCGCGGCGAGCAGCTGCGCCGGACCGAACGCGGCCTTCGCGGGCTCGTGGTGGTGGTCCTGCTCCTGCTCGGGTTCCGCCGGGGCGGGAAGCGTGTGCGTGGTGGACATGGTTTATGACAGCCCTTCCGCCAGGGGACCCAGCGCGAGTACGGGGAAGTAGGTGAGTGCGGTGATGATCACGGCGACACCGGTGAGGAGGCCGACGAACTGCGGCCGGTTGGTCGGGAGCGTTCCGGCGGTCGACGGCACCCGGTCCTGTGCGGCCAGCGAACCGGCGAGCGCGAGGACGAGCACGATCGGGACGAAGCGACCGAGGAGCATCGCGACGCCGAGTGCCGTGTTGAACCACGGGGTGTTCGCCGTGAGGCCGGCGAACGCGGAACCGTTGTTGTTCGACGCAGAGGTGAAGGCGTAGAGGACCTCGGAGAGGCCGTGGAGGCCCGGGTTCCAGATCGACGTCGTCTCCACATCCGAGCGGACGCCGGGGATGGCGAAGCTGAGAGCGGTGCCGGCGAGCACGAGGGTCGGCGTCACGAGGATGTACAGGCTCGCGAGCTTGATCTCCCGCGGGCCGATCTTCTTGCCGAGGTACTCCGGGGTCCGGCCGACGAGCAGTCCACCGATGAACACGGCGATGACGGCGAGCACGAGCATGCCGTACAGGCCTGAACCGACGCCGCCGGGGGCGATCTCGCCGAGCATCATGTTGATCATCGGCATCATGCCGCCGAGTGCCGTGTAAGAGTCGTGCATCGAGTTGACGGCACCCGTCGAGGTCAGCGTCGAGGTCGAGCCGAACAGCGTCGAGGCGAAGACGCCGAAACGCTGCTCCTTGCCCTCCATCGCACCGCCGGCCGCCATCGGTGCCGCTCCGAGGCCGCGGGTTTCGAGCGCCGTGAGGATCGAGAACGAGGCGAGGAAGATGACGCCCATGACCGCGAGGATCGTGTAGCCCTGCTTGTGGTCGCCGACCATGCGGCCGAAGGTGCGCGGCAGGGAGAACGGGATCGCGAGCATGAGGATGTTCTGCACGAGGCTCGTCCAGGCGGTGGGGTTCTCGAAGGGGTGCGCGGAGTTCGCGTTGAAGAACCCGCCGCCGTTCGTGCCGAGGAGCTTGATGGCCTCCTGCGAGGCGACCGGTCCGCCGGGGATGGTCTGCGTCGCGCCCGTGATGGTCGTGACGTCGGTGAAGCCGTTGAGGTTCTGGATGGTCCCGCCCGCGATGAGCACGACCGCCATGACCACCGAGAGCGGCAGCAGCACGCGGAGGGTGCCGCGGGTGAGGTCGACCCAGAAGTTGCCGATGGTGCCGCTGCGGCGACTCGCGAAGCCGCGGACGAGGGCGATCGCGACGGCGATGCCGACGGCGGCGGAGACGAAGTTCTGCACCGCGAGGCCCGTGAGCTGCACGGTGTACCCCATCGTGACCTCGGGCGAGTACGACTGCCAGTTGGTGTTCGTGACGAAGGACACGGCCGTGTTGAACGACAGGCCCTCGGGGACGGCGGGGAGGCCGAGTGCGAAGGGCAGGACGGCCTGCGCACGCTGGAGGGCGTAGACGAGGAGGACGCCGACGAGCGAGAAGGCGAGCACCCCGCGGAGGTAGGCCTGCCAGGTCTGCTCGGAGCGGGCGTCGACACCGATCACGCGATAGAAGCCGCGCTCGACGGCGAAGTCCTTGCTCGAGGTGTACACCCGGGCGAGGTACTCACCGAGCGGACGGTAGAGCAGCACGAGGACCAGGACGAGGGTCGAGACCTGGAGGATCGCGAAGAGGGTCTGCATCAGAACCTCTCGGGTTTCACGAGCGCGTACACGAGGTACACGACGGCGGCGACGGCCAGGACGGCGGCGAGGAGTTCGAAGACGATCACAGTCTCTCCACTCCCCGGGCGACGAGGCCGACCAGAGCGAACACGGCGATGACGCCGAGCACGTAGACGAGGTCGAGCAAGAGGACTCCAGTGGGTGCGTGGTGCGGGTGCGTGGTGCTGCGTCCCGTTCGGGACAGCTCAGAGCCAACACCCGTCAGCGACCTCCGACGGCGGTCCTCACGGTTTCCATACGCCTTCCGCGTGGATCCTCACGACCTCCCTACGGTGCGTGGTGCGCGGGGCACGAACGCCCACGCGCGGGCGGGGTTGTCGCGGGTGATCGTCGACACCGCTTCCGCGCCGAGGGCCTGCGCCAACTGCGGTGCGACGGTCGTCAGGAGCGCCGCCGGACCGTACTCCTCCGGCCGAACGCGGGAGGCGGACGTGGTCGTGTCGGCGCCGAGGAGCAGCGCGGGCAGGTGCCCGTCGTCGATGAGGTTCTCGAGGACCCGCGCCAGTCGAGCGGGGTCCATCGGGTGGCCCGGCGACGGTGCGTCGATGCATACCCACGCGCCGGAGCGGGCGGCCTGGAGGATCTGCTCGACGTGAGGGTTCCGGCCGAGATGCCCGAGGACGATGGACCTCGGGTCCACCTCCTCTGCGTCCAGCGCGGCCAGGACGAGGTCGGCCGCGGCTCCCTGCTCGAGGTGCACCGCGATGGGCACTCCGGTGGCGTGATGCGCCACTGCGGCGGCCCGCAACGCGTCCCGCTCGTCCTCGGCGAGGCGGTCGGGGCCGACACCGATCTTGATCAGTCCGCACCGGTGGCGGTCGACGTCGTCGATGAACGCCGCTGCGAGCTCGTCGGCCGAGCGCGTGGGTTCCCCAGCGCCGTCGGGGTAGACGCGTCGCAGATGTCGTCCGGTCGCTGCCACGAGGTGGACCCCCCTCGACGCACTGATCCGCCGAAGTGCCGGGAGGCCGCGTCCGAGACCCCGAGGCGTCCACTGGACGACGGTCCTGCCGCCCACCGCTGCGAAGCGCGCGACCGCGGTCGTGGCGTCAGGCTCGTCGACCAGGTCGTCACCGGCCAGGAACGGTGTCCGGAGGAAGAGGTGGTCGTGGGAGTCGACCACGCCCGCCGTGGCCGGGTCGATGTCGCCGAGCACCGTGCGGATCACCCGGGTCTCGAGCCGCACCCGGGTCACCGGGCGTCGTCGTCGCGGTCGGTCGCCGGTGGCTCGGTCGCCGCCTCGGGGAGGAGCCGCAGGGCCGCCATCACCCGGGGCAGCCCGACATACGGCACGAGGTGGACGAGCGCCTCGGCGAGCTCGGTCCGGGTCATCCCGATCCGGAGCGACGTCGTGAGGTGACCGCTGAGTTGTGGGTCGACGCCGCCGAGCGCCGTCAGCGCACCGATGATGAGCAGTTGTCGGTCGCGCGGCGTCAGGCCGTCGCGTTGATAGGTCCCACCGAACACGGCGCCGACGATCCATTCGTCGAAGCCCGGCGCCGCCGCATCGACCGTCGCGCGCCAGGCGGCGGTCGTCGTCTCGTCCTGCAGCTCCGCCAGTCGTTCGCGGCCGGCCGCCACATCGAACACCTCGTGCATCGTCGCTCCCTCGCTCGTCTCGGTTGTAACGGTTGACACGTTACACTTGAACCGTGACCACCGAGACCGACTTCCGCTTCGACGGCGGAGCCACCTGGCTGAACCTGCTCGCCACGCAGGGACAGAGCTTCGGAACGCGGCCGGTGGAGCGGATCGGGACGCCCGAGGCGGGGCATCGGTGGCTCGGCCTGGTCGGGTTCGGTGTGGATGGCGAGCTGAGCGCCGACGACCTCGATCGCCTCGTGAGGCTGCGGGAGTCGCTCCGCGAGCTGGCGATGGCGTCGGTCGCCGGGCGCGAACCGGCCCCGGACGATCTCGCGCAGGTGCGTGGACACGCGTCGGGGTCGGCCGGAGCGCTGTGGAGCGGTCCCGCTCAGGCCGGCGTCACGCTCGCCGCGGCGCTCGCCGCGATCGCCGTCCAGGCGCTGGTCATGCTGCAGGGGCCGGACCGGGAGCTGTTGCGTCAGTGTGCCGAGGTCGACTGCCGCTGGGTGTTCCTCGACACCTCCGGCAGGCGCCACTGGTGTCCGTCACCGGCCTGTGCCAGTCGGGGTCGGGTACGCGCCCACCGCGCGCGCCGGGGGCCCTGAGCGTCGACTGACGCGGGCCGTCCCTCCTCCGCGACGTGCAGTGCCCGCGATGCTCAGTGCCCGAGCGTGTGGGCGTGATCGGGCACGTACCGGTACCGTTCTCGCGCGGGTCGCTCGTAGGTGTCGGAGCCTGGTCGGTCGGGGATGTCGATGGGCTTCGGGTCGCGGTGCTGATAGGGGACCTGCGAGAGCAGATGGGCGATGGCGTTCAACCGTGACGCCCGCTTGTCGTCGCTCTCGATGGTCCACCAGGGCGCGTCCGCGTGGTCGGTGGCCTCGAACATCTCGTCCTTGGCCCGCGAGTAGTCCTCCCAGCGGGTGATCGACTGGAGGTCCGTGTCGGACAGCTTCCAGCGGCGCATGGGGTCGTCCAGTCGCGAGCGGAACCGCTGCTCCTGGACGTCGTCGGAGACCGAGAACCAGTACTTGACGAGGATGATGCCGTCCTCGACGAGCATCCGCTCGAACACGGGGGTCTGGCGGAGGAATCGCCGGTACTGCTCAGGGGTGCAGTAGTCCATCACCCGTTCGACGCCGGCACGGTTGTACCAGGAGCGGTCGAACAGCACGATCTCGCCCGCCGTGGGCAGGTGCTGGACGTAGCGCTGGAAGTACCACTGACCACGTTCCTGCTCACCGGGTGTCGGCAGGGCCGCCACCCGGGCGGACCGTGGGTTCAGGTATTGGACGATGCGCTTGATCGTGCCGCCCTTGCCTGCGGCGTCTCGGCCCTCGAAGACCACGACGACCCGCGCGCCGGTCTCGATCACCCAGCGCTGCATCGTGACGAGCTCGATCTGCAGTCGTTCCAGCTCGGCCTCGTAACGGTCCTTGCGGATGCGTTCCGGTGGTTTGTTCCGGTTCGGAATCTTCGACATGCCTCGTGTTCCCGCCCGTCCCCGCGAGGACTGGTTCGACGCCTGCTCGGCGCGATGGTGCAGTGCTCGGTGCCCGCCCCGGCGGAGCGGTACTCGCGGTCAGCCTGCGCCTGCCGGCCGACTCCCGTGGGGGCCTGTCATGCGCGCGCCGACAGGCGTATAGTCGCGCGCGCGCTGCGATCAGTCCGAACGGGTCAACCCGTCGCGAAGGGCGACGAGATGGGTGCGGCTGCGCTCGAACGCCGCGGTGGCATCGCGATCGGCGACCGCCTGCACGATGTGCTCGTGGACGAGCTGGTCGTGGTCCGTCCCCGGCTCGCCGCTGAGGCGGAGCATCTGGATCATCGCCTCGCGGCTGCGCTCGGCGAAGGTGTCGAACAGTTCGGTGAGGATCTCGTTCCCGCTCGCGGCGACGATGCTCCGGTGGAGCGCCGTGTCGGCGTCGACCCGCCCCTCGATGGTCGCGCGATCGGCGTTCCGATGGGCCAGCGCTGCCCGGATGGCGGCCAGATCGGACGCCGTGTGGCGTTGCGCGGCAAGGGCTGCCGCTTCACACTCGATGGCGATGCGCGCCTCGATGACCGAGCCGATCGCGGTCCGCAGGACGAGCGCGTCCCAATCCTGGACCGGCGTGCGCGACCGGAGGAAGTTCCCCGATCCCTGCCGGGTCGAGAGCACGCCTTGGCCGGCCAGCTGACGGATCGCCTCGCGCATGGTCGACCGGCCCACGCCGAGCTGCGGTGCCAGGGTCGTCTCGCCGGGCAGCTTCTGGCCGATCTCCCACTCGCCGGCCTGGATGCGTTGCAGCAGCAAGCGTGCGACCTGGTCGGAGAGCGATTCGCGGTGCACCGTGTCCATGGCTCGATCATAGTCCTCAGCTTGTCTGACAAGTTGTGTTAGCGTTACCGCGTGATCCCCGCAGACCCCCGACTCTCCACACCCGCCGGCCCCGTTCCGTCCTCCGCGCCGAGTTGGAATCGCCAGCGCCACTCGCAGATGCCGTCCCACCGGTACCAGGACCTGTACTCGCGGGTGGACGTCCCGCTCCTCGACCGCACCTGGCCGTCACGGCGCCTGACCGAGGCGCCGCTCTGGGTGCCGGTGGACCTTCGCGACGGCAACCAGGCGCTCGCCGAGCCCATGGACCCCGAGCGGAAACGGGCGTTCTTCGAGCTGATGGTCACCATGGGGTACAAGGAGATCGAGGTCGGGTACCCCTCCGCCTCGCAGACCGACTACGACTTCGTCCGCTTGATCGCCGAGACCGACATCGCTCCCGAGGACGTCACGATCGTCGTCTTCACGCCCGCCCGCCGCGACCTGATCGAGCGCACGGTCGAGTCGATCCGTGGGATCCGGAACCCGGTCGTCATCCACCTGTACACCGCGACGGCGCCGCTCTGGCGGGAGGTCGTCCTCGGACACGACCGCGACTCACTCCGCGCGCTCATCCTCGCCGGCGGCTCCGACGTCCTCGAGTTCGCCGGCGACCTCGACGGGGTGCGGTTCGAGTTCTCCCCGGAGGTCTTCAACCTGACGGAGCCGGACTACGCCCTCGAACTCTGCGACGCCATGACGACCCTGTGGGACGCCTCTCCGGACCGCCCGGTGACCCTCAACCTGCCCGCCACCGTCGAAGCGGCGAGCCCGAACGTCTACGCGGACCAGATCGAGTACATGCACCGGAACCTCGACCGTCGTGACGCCGTCATCCTGTCGGTCCACCCGCACAACGACCGCGGCACGGGGATCGCGTGCGCTGAGCTCGCGGTCCTCGCTGGCGCCCAACGCGTCGAAGGATGCATCTTCGGCAACGGCGAGCGGACCGGCAACGTCGACCTCGCGACCCTGGCGCTCAACCTGCACGCGCAGGGGGTCGACCCGATGATCGACTTCTCCGACATCGACCACATCCGTCGGGTCGTGGAGCACAGTAACCGCATCGAGATCCACCCGCGCCACCCCTACGTCGGCGAGCTCGTCCACACCGCGTTCTCGGGGACGCACCAGGATGCGATCAAGAAGGGCTTCGCCGAACACCGAGCGCGGGCTGACGCCACCGGCAGCCGCCCGGAGGACCTCCCGTGGCGTGTGCCCTACCTGCCGGTCGACCCCGCGGACCTCGGTCGGAGCTACGAGGCGGTCATCCGCGTGAACTCGCAGTCCGGCAAGGGCGGCATCGCCTACCTGCTCGAACGCGACTACGGCATCGAGATGCCCCGTCGTCTCCAGGTGGACTTCTCGCGTCGCGTCCAGCAGCAGGCGGACGAGACGGGTCGCGAACTGGACGCCGAGGCGTTGCTCGCGGCGTTCGAACGCAGCTACCTGTCTGCGACGCCGTCTCGGGTCGAGCTGCTCGAGGTCGATGTGGCGACGACCGGCGAGACCTCGCGGACGACGATCAGTCTCCGGATCGACGGGGACCGCCATGAGGCCACCTTCGTCGACGTCGGTCCGGTCGAGGCGGCGACCCGTCTCCTCGCCGACCACGGCGTCCACGTCGAGATCGTCTCCCTGCATCAGACCTCGCTCAGTGCCGGGAGTGGCGCCGAGGCCCTGACCCTCCTGGAGATCCGCCGCGGGGCGGAGACGGTGTGGGCAGCCGGGCGCCATCGCTCCGTGCTGGAGGCGTCGGTCCGCGCCGTCGTCAACGCTGCGAGCCGGTAGTCGCCCTGCCCTACGCTGGGAGGCCGAGGGCGTCGAGGGGATCTGGATCAGTGGAACTGCGGTGGCTGACGGCGCCCGAACACGAGGTCGCCGCGGCGATGGCGGATGAGCGTCGCTCCGGCCGGCCCAAACGGGTGCCCACCGGGCGGAGAGTGCTCTTCCACCTATACTTCAGCCTCGTCCTCTGGTACCTCGCGATCGCGCTCGTCTCGGTCGGGGTCAGCGTCGACGAATACCACGACCGTCGCGTCGAGCCTGATGACGTCATCGGCCTGGTCGTCGCCGCGCTCGTCCTCGTCGGGCTGCTCGTCGGTGCCTGGTTCCTGTACCGCTGGTCGCGACGCCCGCCGTCGCCGAAGGCGCGTCTCGCCGGATGGCGGACCCACCTGACGGCGGTGGCCAACGGCTTCGAGGAGCAACCGAAGGGTCGGGCGATGTTCTCCTCGCTCATCACCACGACGGGGAAGTACAACAACGCCTTCATCACCGTGCCGGGACCACAGGTGCAGTCGTATCCACGATTCGTCCGCGGGAACATCGAGTTCGGCAACCTGGTCGACGACGTGAAGCGGTCGAGGGACTGGCATTACCTCGTAGTGCGGCTGCCGGCACCCCTCCCGCATCTGCTGCTCGACGCGACGACGAACGACACCGTCCGCAGCGACCTGCCGCCGGGCCTCGACCGGGGTCTGCAAATCTCCCTCGAGGGCGACTTCGACCGGTGGTTCCGCGTCTACGCGCCGTCCGGGTACGGAGCGGACGCGCGATACGTGCTGACCCCCGACGTGATGTCGTCGCTCGTCAGCACCGCGGCGTACTACAACGTGGAGATGGTCGACGACCGGGTCGTCTTCTTCAGCAGGCCGGCCGCCGACTTCGCCTACGCCGCCCCCTGGGCCGCCATCGATGCGATCCTCACCGACCTGGTGCCGCGGCTCATCACGAGGGCCGAGCGGTACCGCGACGAACGGGTGGCGGGACAGGACGCCGAGAGCGTCCTCGAGGCGGCGCGGGACGCCATGGAGGCTGAGCAGGTCTGGACCCGGAAGGAGACGGTCGTCGGCGAGGAGGGCCGTCGCCTCACGGTGCGCGCGCGCTTCCATGCGATCTGGGTGGCTATCGGTGCGGTCAGTTGGCTCGTCACCCGCACGCTGCTCTACTTCATCCCCGCCGCCTTCGCCTTCGCGGGGTTCATGTCCGTGGTCGACGGGCGCTAGCCTCCGCGCCCCCTGAGTCGCCCGGATCTGCTCCGATTTCGGCCGAAAACGGGCAGATCCGGGCGAGTCAGTGCGGAGGGCGGCGGAACATCCGGCGACGCGATCGCGTTCACGACGGTGTGACCCTCACCGCGACCCCTCCAGCGTCGACGATCGACACCTTCGATCGCGCGCTCGCGAGCCTCGAGTGGACGATCCACGGCACCGACCGCGACCGCCTCGTCGCGGGCACACCGCTGCGGCGACCGCACACGGCGTCCGGCTTCGTCTACCTCTCCAGCGGACGTGTCCGCCTCACCGCCGCCGACGGCACCCGCGACCTCGACGCCGGCGACCTCGTCTTCTTCCCCCGCGCCCACGCCACGACGTTGGTCGCGCTCGAGGACGCCGAGCTCCTCGACGTCGCCTTCACCCCGCCGGGTCAGCGCCAACAAGTGGCGGAGACGCTGCCCGAGCACCTGTACGTCGCCGACTTCGCCGGTCAGGAGCCCTCGATGGTGGCGCTCATCGAGGGCATGGGCTGCACGCAGGCGACTGGTCGTCCGCGGCCGGGCGACGCCGTCATCTGCAGCCGCATCGCGACCACCATCGTGTCGGCAGCGCTCCGCACGTGGAACGAGGCCGGCTGCGCGCCGGATCGCTGGCTGCAACGCATCGGCGACCCGCACATCGGCGCGGTCCTCGACGCCCTGCACGCCGAACCGGGGCGCCCGTGGACCTTCGAGACGCTCGCCCGCATCGCCATGATGTCGCGGTCGGCGTTCGCCGAGCGGTTCCGCGAGGTCGTCGGGCACACCCCGCGCGCCTACCTCACGACCGTTCGCATGGAGACGGCCAAGGGGCTCATCCTCACGGGCGACGCGTCCGTGGCCGAGCTCGCCGGCGCGCTCGGCTACGTGTCGGAAGACGGCTTCGCGCGCGCCTTCCAGCGGTACACGGGCCTGACGCCGGCCCGTTGGCGCGCTGAGGCGGCGCTCGCCGCGTAGGCGGTCGGCCGGGCAGCCTTCGGCATCACCGTGCGGTGCGCGCCGACCCGAAGACGATGCCACCGACGATCGCGGAGATCGCCGCGACCGTGAGCGCCGGGACGATGCCGACCGCGTCGACGAGCAGTCCACCCGCTCCGGCACCGACGGTGATGGCGAGCTGGAACCCTGCGACGACGAGTCCGCCACCGGACTCCATGCGGTCCGGGACGAGGCGACCCATCCAGGTGCTCAGGGTCGTGAGCCAGGCGCCGAAGCCCATGCCCCAGGTGGTGATCGCGATGGTCACGATCCAGGGCTGCCCCGGGAACAGGGTCACGAGGGCGATCGAGATGCCGATGAAGGCCGGGACGACGTAGCGCAGGGCTGCGAGGTGGCGGTCGACGAGGAGCCCGATGACGAAGTTGCCGACCACGCCGCCGAGGCCGAATGCCGCGAGGAGGACGGCCACACCGGCCGCGTCGAGGTCGGGCACCCGCTCGATCGCGAGTCGGATGTAGGTGAAGGCGATGAAGTGGCCGAGGACGGTCAGGATGTGCCCCGTGAGGCCGACGCGGATGCCGGGGACGCGGAGCGTGTCGACGAGCGACCGCAGACCGCCGCTCGACGGTGCCGGCGCGACGGGCGGGAGTACGAGCCGCAGTGCGACGGCCACCACCGCGGTGATGACCGCGACACCGGCGAAGATGAGGCGCCAGTCCATGACCGAACCGAGGTACGTGCCGACCGGGACACCGGCGACCGTCGCGACGGTGGTGCCGGTGTTCACGAGCATGATCGCCCGACCGAGGTGGTGCGGAGCGGACAACCGGGCGGCGATCGCGATCGACATCGCCCAGAACGCGCCGAGGGCCGCACCGAGCAGGAGTCGGGCGATGAGCAGCATCACGAAGTCGGCGGAGATCGCGACGAGGGCGCTCGACACCGCGGCGGCCGCTGCGAGCAGGACGAGCAGGAGGCGACGGTCGAGTCGCGGGACGAGGATACCGATCGTCGGTGCGGTGAGGAAGCCGATGAAGGCGGTCGCCGTGACGGCCTGGCCGGCCTGGCCCTCGGTGATCCCGAGCGACGCGGCCATCGACGGCAGCAGGCTCGGCGGCAGGAACTCGGCGAGCACGAGCACGAAGCTCGTCGCCATCATGACGGCGACGGCCGCCCAGGCGGTCCGCGTGCGCGGGGCGTCGGACGCGGCTGCGTTCGTCGTGGGGACCGAGCCCGTTCGTGGTGCGTCGAGCTTCTCGTCTGTCGTCATGCTCTCAGCTTGCCGGAGCCGTGACCCCTCCACCCGACGCCCAGTCCACCCGACCCGACCATCCGTCCATCCCGGCACTCGTCCCGGCGTACCTGAGCCGCCCGATCCTGCACGGAAATCGCGGAAACCCGTGCAGCTTCGGGCGAGTCAGCGGACCTTCCTGACAGATCGGTGAACACTGGGTCAACAAGTTGCACTGAGTGCATCGGTGCACGTAGTGTACCCACGTGTCCACCACCGCCCCCGCCGAGGATCGACGCGCCGCCCTCCGCGCGCGCCACCATCGGGCGATCCTCGACGCCGCCCGCGTCATGATCGCGGAGCAGGGCATCGCCGGCTTCAACGTCGACGTCATCGCCGAACGCGCCGATGTCTCCCGTCGCACGGTGTTCAACCACTTCTCCTCGATCGACGACCTCGTCACCACCTCCTGCACCGAGGAGCTGGCCGTCGTGATCGAGAGCTTCCGGTCCGCCGTCAACGCCCGACCGGCAGGCCCCGGGTCGCGCGTCTCGATGTTCGAGGACGTCGCTGCGGCACTCCGCACGACCGACATCCCCCGCGTCATCGCCTTCCTCTGGAACGCGCTCGGCGGCTTCGCACCCGACGACTCGCGCCCGCAACAGCTGTTCCAGGCCACCTTCTCCCGCACCACCCAGGAGCTCGCCCACGAACTGGCCGAGCGCAACACCGACGTCGACGAACTCGAGGCCGGCTTCCTGGTGTCCTCCCTCATGCACGGTGTCGAAGTGCTCGCCCATCACTGGATCGCGAGTACCGGCGCCACCACGGACGATGAAGCCCGTGCCCTCTGGACCGACCTGCTGGAACGGCTCATCGCGAGCGTCCGCACCGGCTACGCGTCCACGCACTGATCCGCTTCCGCTCCGTCCCCGCACACGTCACCAGCACCACCTCCCGAAGAATCGAGACTCCCTTGGCTGAACTGCTGTATCGCCTCGGACGCTTCTCCGCGCGTCGCGCGTGGGCCGTCCTCATCTCATGGATCGTGATCCTCGGCATCTCGGTGGGTGCGTTCCTCGCCTTCGGCGGCACCCTCTCGAGCGCCGTCACCATCCCGGGCACGCCGACCGCGAAGGTCACCGACCAGCTCGAGGAGTCGTTCCCGAGCGCATCCGGCGGCACCGGGGCCATGGTGTTCCACACCAAGGACGGCGACGCCTTCACCGACAGCCAGAAGACCGCGATCGGCGAGCTGCTCGACGAGACGGCCGACCTCAAGGGCGTCGACTCCACGGTCAACCCCTTCGAGACGCAGGAGACCATCGCCGACCAGGCGAAGCAGATCTCCGACGGCAAGACGCAGATCGACGACGGCCGCACCCAGCTGACCGACGGCCAGACGCAGCTCGACGCCGGACAGCAGCAGCTGACCGACGCACAGACCCAGCTGAGCGCCGCGCTCGCCCAGGCGCAGCAGGCCGCCGGCGGCACGCTCCCGGCCGCCGCACAGGCCCAGTTCGACGCGCAGCAGACCGCGATCACGCAGCAGCAGACGGCGCTCGACGCCCAGCAGGCCACCATCACCGAGAACCTCGCGAAGCTCGACGAGCAGAGCACGAAGCTCGAACTCTCCTCCCAGCTCCTGGACCTCTCCTCGGGCATCCGCACCGTCTCGACCGACGACACCACCGCGGTCGCCAACGTCGTCTTCGACAAGCGTCAGCAGGAGGTCACGCCGGAGACCAAGCAGTCGGTCATCGACCAGGTGAAGGAGGACGTCCCGTCGGGCGTCGAGGTCGAGTTCTCGAACGAGCTCGCGCAGAGCCTGCCGCAGCTGTTCGGCGTGGGTGAGGCGATCGGCCTCATCATCGCGGCGATCACGTTGCTCGTCATGCTCGGCACGGTCATCGCCGCATCGCTCCCGCTCGTCTCCGCGATCGTCGGCGTTGGCGTGGGCGTCACCGCGTCGCTGTCGCTCTCGGGTGTCGTCGACATGCTCTCGATCACGCCGGTGCTCGGCGTCATGCTCGGGCTCGCGGTCGGCATCGACTACTCGCTGTTCATCCTGAACCGGCACCGCAAGCAGCTGCTCGCGGGCGTGGAGCTGCACGAGTCCATCGGCCTCGCGAACGGCACCTCGGGCAACGCCGTCGTCTTCGCCGGATCGACCGTCCTCGTCGCGCTGCTGGCGCTCAACGTCACGGGGATCCCGTTCCTCGGCCTGATGGGCACCGTCGGCGCGATCTGCGTCGCCGTCGCGATCCTGCTCGCGGTCACCTTGACGCCCGCCCTGCTGTCGCTGCTCGGCCTCCGCATCCTCAGCCGGAAGGCACGCGGCACCATCGGAACGCCGCGCCCGGAGGCCGTCCCGACCAAGCCCATGGGCACGCTGCGGGCCGTCGGCACGCTCGTCGCCGGACTCGTCGTGCTCGGCGTCGTCGCGATCCCCGCGCTCGACATGCGTCTCGGCCTGCCGGACGGCAGCTCGGAGGCCGTCGACTCGACGCAGTACCAGTCCTACACGCTCATCGAGGACAAGTTCGGTGCCGGCGTCAACGGTCCGCTGCTCGTCGTCGCGACGCTGCCCGACGCCGCCACCGACGAGGAGGTCCTCGAGGAGCAGGTGCGGATCGGCCAGGAGATCGCCGACCAGGACGACGTGAAGGCCGTCGCGCCGGTGGGCGCATCGGACGACAACTCCGTCCTCGCCTTCCAGGTGATCCCGAAGGAGGGCCCGAACGCGGTCTCCACGGAGCAGCTCGTCCGCGACCTCCGCGACCTCTCACCGCTGTCGGGTGACGTCGAGCTCGGGGTGGCCGGCAGCGCGAGCGGCAACATCGACGTCTCGAAGCAGCTGTCCGACGCCCTCCCGCTCTACCTGGCGCTCGTGGTCGGCCTGTCGCTGATCATCATGATCCTCGTGTTCCGCTCGATCCTCGTGCCGCTCACGGCGACGCTCGGCTTCATGCTGTCGCTCGCGGCGACCTTCGGCGGCATCACGGCGATCTTCCAGTGGGGTTGGCTCGGACCGGTGTTCGGCGTGCACGACCCGGGGCCCATCCTGAGCTTCCTGCCGACGATCCTCATCGGCATCCTCTTCGGGCTCGCGATGGACTACCAGCTGTTCCTCGTGTCCGGCATGCGTGAGGCGTTCGCCCACGGTGCCCCGGCGCGCCTGGCGGTCCAGCGCGGGCTGCACGCCGGCCGGACGGTCGTCGTGGCGGCGGCGATCATCATGATCTCCGTCTTCGGCGGGTTCATCTTCTCCCACTCGGCGATGATCCGGTCCATCGGCTTCGGTCTGGCGTTCGGCGTGCTCGTCGACGCGTTCGTCGTCCGCATGCTCCTCATCCCGGCGGTCATGCACCTGCTCGGGAAGAGCGCCTGGTGGATCCCGAAGTGGCTCGACCGCATCCTGCCGAACGTCGACGTCGAGGGTGCCGCGCTCGAGCGCAGCCACCCGGCGCATCACGTCGAGGCCGGTGACACGGGTTCGGTCGCGACCGCCCCGTCGAGCGGCGAGCCGCGGAACGCGGTCGACGGCGCGGAGACGGCGGCCCTCGGTGCCGGCGTGACCGCGGGGACGGCGGCACACGTGGCCGCACCGTCGAGTGAGCTGACCCGTCGGGAGGCGGCGGCCGCGGCCGAGCGGACGCACCCGGCGCACGTGCTCACGACCCACCCCGACCCGGCCGACCAGCAGGTCTCCCAGGTGGAGCCCGGGCTCGACGTCATCGTGCACCCGGCGACCGCCGGTGTGCAGCGCGTGGCCGTCGGTGCCTACGTCATCGCGGTCGACGCCGACAACGGCACCGCGGTCGTCGAGCCGCCCGTCGGTGGCGTCGTGGTCGTCCGCGCGCCGAGGTAGCGCGGCGCTCGGTCCCTGAGCCCGTCGAAGGGTGGGGGCTGGGCGGGTTCTCGGTCCCTGAGCTTGTCGAAGGGTGGGGAGGCGGCCGGTGGTCGCCCCTCCGCTACGGCTGCAGGCGGTCCACGATCCAGCCGCCGTCGGCTGCGAGATAGCGGAGGCGCCGGTGCATGCGGTCGCGGCTGGCGTGCCAGAACTCGACCATGTCGGGGACGAGCCGGAACCCGACCCACGTGGCCGGCCGGGGGACGTCGTCGCCCTCGCGCTCGAGCAGCTCGTTCGCCTGCGCGATGAGGGCGTCGAGCGTCTCCTCGGGGCCGTCGCGGAACGGCGTCGACTGGTGGGCGACCGCCGTCGCCGCTCGTGATTTGGGCGAGCGGTCGGCGAACAGTGCGTCGGACTCCTCGTCGCTCAGCTGCTCGACGCGGCCCTCGAAGCGGAGCTGCTGCATCGTCTCGCGCCAATACACCTGGAGGGCGGCGCTCGGGTTCTCGGCGAGCTGCCCGCCCTTGCGGCTCTCGGTCGAGGAGCCGAAGATCAGGCCGCGATCGTCGAGGGTCTTCACGTCGACGGTGCGCGCGCTGACGACACCGACCGAGGTGGCGGTCGCGAGGGTCATCGATCGGGGTTCGCTGACGTCCCGCTCGATCGCTGCGGCGAGCCACTGCTGAGCGAGCAGCATGGGCTCGGCGGGCGGGGTCTCGAACTCGGGCAGCTGCAGGGTGTCGTCTCCGGAGAGGGGTTCGGCGCTCATGTCGCGAGCCTACCCGCGTTGCCCTCAGTCCCGACGGCTGGGGCGTCGGCACAGTCTCCACCGGAACCGTGGTGTCCGGGCACATGGTGCCCGGCCAGGCCGCGGGCTAGCCTCGGAACGCCCGCCAGGGAGCACGTTCGAGGAGAGTGAGCACCGCATGCCGTACACCGACACCGACGACGTCTCGATCTACTACGAGGTGGAGGGCGACCTCGCCGATCCGGTGATCGTCCTCATCGCGGGCGGCGGCGCGCAGCTGCTCACCTGGCGCGACCCGTTCCGGAAGATGCTCGTGGACGAGGGTTTCCGCGTCGTGCGGTTCGACAACCGCGACGTCGGCTTCTCGCAGCGGTTCGGTGGTGAGACCGACCTCGACGGCGGGTACTCGCTCGCCGACATGGGTGACGACGTCCTGCGGGTGCTCGACCACCTCGGGGTCGAGCAGGCGCACCTCGTCGGGCACTCGATGGGCGGCATGATGGCGCAGATGGTCGCGCTCGACCATCCGGAGCGCGTGCTGAGCCTCGGTCTGCTGTCCACGATCCCTGGCCAGGACCCGCGCTACATCCTGCACGGCGACCGGCGCGAGCTGCTCGTCGCGCCTGTGCGGTACACCCGGGAGGAGTCCGTCGCCGCGATGGCGGAGCTCGCCGCACCCGTGCCCGGCGCGCGCTACCAGCCCGACACCGCGTGGGAGGTGTGGGCGACGGGGGAGGCCTACGACCGCGGGTACGCGCCGGAAGGGTTCAGTCGCCAGTGGGCCGCGTTGCTCCGCGCACCGGAACGGCTCGACCGGCTGCGCGAGGTGACGGTGCCGACGCTCGTGCTGCACGGACGCGAGGACGACGTGCTGCACTGGCGCTCGGCGGTGGACATCGCCGAGGCGATGCCGGCGGCCGAGCTGCACGTGCTGCCCGACATGGGGCACCTCATCCCGCCTCAGCTGTGGCCGACGCTCGTCGCGGGCGTCGTGCGGACGGCGAGGCACGCGGCGTCGCTGGGCTGAGGTGAGGCGATTCGTCGCACTGGACGCCCGGGAACGACGAATCGCCTCACCTCACGGCATGCCGATGAGCCGCACCCGGCAGGCGAGCTCCGCGGCGAAGCGGACGTCCGGGTCGGCGAGGTCGAGTTCGAGCGACTGCTCGATGCGCCGGATCCGGTAGTTCACCGCGTTCGGATGCAGGTTCAGCTCGGCCCCGGCACGCGCCAGTGAGTTCCGATGGCTGAGGTAGGAGAGGAGCGTCCGCACCGAGATCGTGGCCCGCTCCGGACCGAGGGCGTCGAGTGGCGAGAGGATGTCGTCGAGGAGCGTCCGACTGAGTGGTGAGGCGTAGAAGTCGAGGAGCACCCGCCGCAGCCCGGTGACGTCCGTCGCCTCCATGGTGCCGAAGCGACCACCCGCAATGGCGGCCTCCGCCGCGACCCGCGCCTCGGTCGCCGACTGCCGGAGCCCCGCCGCCCCGCTCTGCGGCGTCCCGAGCCCGACGGTGAACGTCCATTCCGGCCCCGCGATCGTCGAGGCGTGCGCGACGATCCGCTCCATCACGTCGCGCAGGCGCCGCTGGTGGTCGGGTGCGCCGAGCTCCTCCGAGGAGATGACGACGATCTCGTCGCGCCGCATCGCGAGGTGCCACTGCTCCTCGCGCTGGTCGACGAGTTGCAGCGCGAAGAGCTCGACGGAGGGCGCGAGGACCGTGGGTGCGCGGCGGTCCGGGTCGCTCGCGTGCTTCGGGGTCAGCCACGCCACCGCGTGCGACAGCTGCAGCGGCAGGCCGGCGCGGACCGCGTCCATCGCGAAGCCGTCGATACGGGACGACTCGGCGAAGATCAGCTCGATGATGAGCTCCGCCCGCGAGCGCACCGAACCGAAGCGTCCGTGCAGTTCCCGTTGCAGGGCGCGCGAGAGGACGGAGGCGATGACCGGGAGGGCGATCGCCGCGGCCGGGTCGTCGCGCTCGGCGTGGACCCGGCCGATCGGGATCTCACCGATGCACACCGCGTCGGGTTCGAGCCAGCTCGCGCTCGCGTCCTCGACGAGGGTGACCGGCACCCCCAGGGTCGTGCTGGCGACCTCGAGGATCGCCTCCCGCACGCCGACACCAGACGCCTGCTCTGCTTCAGCCGCGGACGCGCTGATCACCCGTTGGATCGCGAACTCGGCGCGTGACATCGCCTCTTCCGCTCCA
The DNA here is from genome assembly GCF_050031945.1 of Plantibacter sp. 2H11-2. Lineage (NCBI taxonomy): Bacteria > Bacillati > Actinomycetota > Actinomycetes > Micrococcales > Microbacteriaceae > Plantibacter > Plantibacter sp. 2H11-2. The sequence goes on from NZ_JBNBBL010000004.1 coordinate 253,179, forward strand.
CCGCGGATCGTGCGGTCCATGAGCACGGCGAGGTCGGAGGCGATGCCCTCGCTCATGATGACCGGCAGGCCACCGCGGTCCGCGAGGGCCCGCGAGGTCTCGGCGACGGGGAACGCACCGACGAACACGAGGCCGGCACAGCCCGCGGCGATGGCCCGGCGGATGGCGATGTCGACCTGGTACGGCCTCGGGACGGCGCCGTCGGGGGTCGTCACGATGGCGATGGAGTGCTCGGTCGCGTCGTTCAGCTCGTCGAGCGCGAGGATCTCGACGCCGGTGACCGGGACGCCTGCAGGGGCGCCGGCGACGCAGCGGGCGCCGAGATGCTCGGCTTGGAGGATGACGTCCGCAACGGAGACTTGGGCCATGAGCACATTCTGCCCCGATTGTGTGGGCTGTGGGAACATTGTCGTGCTTCCCGACCCTGCCTACGCTCGGTACATGTCAACGAACCACCCCGCTGCACGCTCCGCAGCGTCGGCCACGCCGATCACCAGCATCACCCTGGCCGACGTGCCGGCGCTCGCCGCAGGATGCGCCATCTTCGGCACCGGTGGCGGCGGCGCGGTGCAGACCCCGCAGCTCGGCGTCGAGATCGCCCTGGAGCAGTTCGGTCCGGTCCCCGTCAAACAAGTCGACGACCTCGACGCGGACGACGTGGTCGTCGCCATGTCCGGCATCGGAGCACCTTCCGTGGGCTTCGAGATGCTCGGCGCGAGCGGCCAGGCCGAGATCATCGTCGAGGAGATCGAGCGCCTCACCGGTAAGCGCATCACCACGATCATGGCGACGGAGATCGGCGGCAGCAACGGTGTCGGCCCCGTCGGCTGGGCCGCGAGCCTCGGCCTCAGCATCCTCGACGCCGACGGCATGGGACGCGCCTTCCCGGAAGCGCCGATGACCGCGATGAACGTCGCGAACCTCCCGCCCGGATACGCGGTCCTGAGCGATGTGATCGGCAACGTCTCGATCCTGCGTCCCGTCAGCCTCGCCTGGCTCGAGCGCCACGCCCGCGCCCTCACCGTGGCGAGCGGTGCGATCTCGATCGGCGCCAACTACGTCATGGACCGCGACACCGTCCGCGGAGCCGTCATCGAGGGCAGCGTCAGCCGCGCCGTGCAGGTCGGGCGCCGGCTCCTCACCGCCACCGACCCCGTCGGCGCGCTCACGGACGAACTCGGCGCGTCCCTCATCACGGGCGGCAAGGTCGTCGACATCGAGCGCCGCACCGAGGGCGGGTTCACCCGCGGTTCCGTCACGGTCGAGGGGATCGGCGAGCACCGCGGTCGCCTCACCCGCGTGGAGATCCAGAACGAGAACCTCGTCGTCATGGAGGACGGAGCGGTGATCGTCAGCGTCCCCGACCTCGTCACGATCGTCGACTCCGAGACGGGCGACGCGATCTCCACCGAGATGCTGCGCTTCGGGCAGCGGGTGAGCGTCCTCGCCTGGGCGTGCAATCCACTGTGGCGCACCGAGCGCGGCCTCGAACTCGCCGGCCCGCGCGCGTTCGGCTACGACCTCGACTACGAGCCCTTCGGCGTGAGCGCCGACGAGACCATTGGAGCGACCCGATGAGCGCCGGCACCAGCACCGTCACCGACACCTCGGGCGAACTCGCGATCGGCATCGACGTCGGCGGGACCAACACCGACGCCGTCGCGCTCTCGGGAACGGGCGAGGTCGTCTCGTGGACGAAGCAGCCCACGACCCGCGACGTCACCGGCGGCATCCGGGCCGCGCTCGCCGAGGTCCTCGACCAGCTGGGCGACGACCGGGGCATCGTCACCCGCGTCATGCTCGGCACCACCCACGCGACCAACGCGATCGTCAACCGCCGCGACCTCGGACGCGTCGTCGTCATCCGGCTGGGCTCGCCTGCCGCCACCTCGCTCCCGCCGCTCGCCGGCTGGCCGCGGGAACTGCGCGACGTCGTCCTCGCGGGGAGCATCCTCGCGGGCGGTGGCCACCTCGTCGACGGCTACCCGATCGCCCCGCTCGACCGCGACCTCATCCGCCGGGAGCTCGACGCCCTGGCCGGCACCTTCGACGCGGTCGCCGTCTGCGGGATCTTCAGCCCGTCGTTCCCCGAGCAGGAGCTCGAGGTCGAGGCGCTCGTCCAGGACCACGTCGGGGTCGACATCCCGGTGTCGCTCAGTCACGAGATCGGCGCGCTCGGGTTGTTGGAGCGCGAGAACGCGACGGTCCTGAACGCGTCCCTCTACGCCGTCGCCCGCGACGTCACGAACGCGCTCACGACCGTCGTCGCCGAGGAGCGACTCGACGCGACCACGTACTTCGCCCAGAACGACGGCACGCTCATGGCCGTCGAGTATGCGGCGCGTTACCCCGTGCTCACGATCGGTTCCGGGCCGGCGAACTCCATCCGCGGCGCCGCCTTCCTCTCCGGTGCCGACAACGCGATCATCATCGACGTCGGCGGCACGACGAGCGACCTCGGCGTGCTCGTCGACCGGTTCCCCCGCGAGTCGACCCTGCCCCGCGAGGTCGGTGGCGTGCGGACGAACTTCCGCATGCCCGACATCCTGAGCGTCGGCCTCGGCGGCGGCACGATCGTCGACACCGCGACCGGTGTCCCGCGCCACGACTCGGTCGGTTACCGCCTCACCGAGGAGGCGCTGCTGTTCGGCGGCACCACCCCGACCCTCACCGACGCGGCCTCGCTCCAGTTCGGCATCGCCGACCGCGAGCTGCCGCCCCTCGACCGCGTGACCCGCCAAGCACTCGAGCACGCGCTCGGCGTCGCCCACGAACGCATCGAGTCCGCCGTCGAGCGCATGTCGCTCGGCCGCACCGGCCTCCCGCTCGTCGTCGTCGGCGGCGGAGGATTCCTCGTCCCGGACGCCGTCCTCGGCGCGAGCGAGGTCCTGCGCCCGGCGCGCGGCAACGTCGCCAACGCCGTGGGCGCGGCCATCGCGCTCGCCGGTGGGCGCTCCGATCAGCTCTGCGACTTCGCCGACCGCGCAGCCGCCATCGAGGAGGCAGGACGCTCCGCGATCGAGAAGGCGATCCAGGCCGGCGCAGACCCGCGCTCGGTCGAGATCGTCGACGTGCTCGAGACCCCCGTCTCGTACGCGACCCGCCCCACCCTGAAGGTCTCCGTGAAGGCGGCGGGTCCCCTCGCCCGCATCGGCACGGCGACCCGACAGCGCATCTGACGCACCACAGCACCACCACAGCTCTCCACCAGCACCAGCACGGCACCTCACCCCATCTGATCCGGCCACCCGCGCACCACGGCCACCCGAGTACGAAGGATCCAGCATGAACAGCAAGCGGAAAGCCGCGGCGGCACTCGCCACCGCGGCCCTCACCGCGGTGGCCCTCACCGCGTGCACCTCCTCGCAATCCTCCGATTCCTCCGGCGAGTACGTCTCCGGCGGCACCTTCGTCACCGCGATGAGCGGCGACCCGGGCAGCCTCGTCCCCATGACGGGCATCAGCCTCGAGGCCCGCGAGATCATCAGCTTCCACTACGAGTCGCTCGTGTACGTCAACGCCGACGGCGAGCTCCTGCCCTGGCTGGCCGAGAGCTGGGAGGAGGACGCGAGCTCCACCTCCATCACCTACACGCTCAAGGACGGCATCACCTGCGCCGACGGCACCCCGTTCACCGCGGAGACCGCCGCGGCGAACATCACCTACAACGCCGACCCGGCCAACGCGACCTTCTACTACGGCGCGCAGGTCTCCGAGCGGATGACCGCGACCGCCGACGGCAATCAGCTCACCGTCACGAGCACGACGCCCGACCCGTTCATCCTCGCCAACACGGGCACCGTCGAGATGGTCTGCCAGGCCGGCCTCGATGACCCGGACTCCCTCGTCGAGACGATGAACGGCACCGGCCTCTTCACCCTCGACAAGGCGACCCCAGGCTCCAGCTACACCTTCACCAAGCGCGACGACTACACCTGGGGTCCCGAGGACGTCACGAGCGACACCAAGGGCCTGCCGGACACCTTCGAGGTCCGCGTCGTCACCGACCCCGGGACCGCCGCGAACCTGCTGCTCTCCGGTGACGTGAACGCCGCGAGCATCGGCGGCGCCGACCAGGACCGCGTCGAGGCCGCCGGTCTCGGCAGCGAGGGCGTGCGCAACCCGATCGGCGAGATGCTCTTCAACGAGCGCCCTGAGCGCCCCACCTCCGACCCGCTCGTCCGTGAGGCCCTCGTCACCGCGATCGACCGCGAGCAGGTCGGTGAGGTCGTCACCGACGGCACCGCCGAGGAGTCCAAGTCGCTCGTCGTGAAGAGCCCGTACCTCTGCGTCGCCGACGGCCCGCAGTGGACGCTCCCCGAGACGGACGTCGAGAAGTCCGGCGAACTGCTCGACGAGGCGGGCTGGACGCTCGGTTCCGACGGCAAGCGGTCGAAGGACGGCGAGCCGCTGACGATCAAGTTCATCTACGACGCGGCCACCCCGAGCCACGCTGCGGCGGCCGAGCTCGTGCAGCAGACCTGGGACGAGCTGGGCGTCACGACGGAGCTCTCGGGCAACGACGCGAACGCCTGGTCCGAGCAGCTGTTCTCGACCTTCGACTGGGACACCGGCTTCGTGCAGATCGCTCCGGGCGGACCGGTCATCGTGAACACCTTCTTCGGTGGCGAGACCCCGGACAAGGGCGGCAACAACTTCATGTTCGTCGACAACCCGGAGTACGACGCGCTCGCCGAGCAGGCCAAGACGGCCAGCCCGGAGGAGACGTGTGACCTCTGGCAGCAGGCCGAGGCGAAGCTCATCGAGCGGACGGACGTGTTCCCGATCGCCGACGCGCAGGACTTCCTGTACCTGAACGGCGCCGAGGTCGAGCGTCCGAACTTCATCCGCCCGACGAGCATCCGGATGGTCGGCTGATCATGACGAGCCCCTCGACCGTGACCACCGAGCAGGCCACCGACCCGGCCCAGGGCCCCGGCGGCCCGGCGGTCGCGCGTCGAGGGGGTCGTGGCGTCCTCGGCGGACTCTCCCCGCGGACCTCGTTCATCCTCCGACGACTGGGCCGGGTGCTCGTCTCCCTCGCCATCGTCATCGTCGCGACGTTCCTGATCGTGCAGCTCGTGCCGGGCGACCCGGTGCGGGCTGCGCTCGGGAACAGCGCGACGCCGGAACTCGTCGAGCGGACGCGCGCCGACCTCGGCCTGAACGTGCCGGTGCCGGAGCAGTTCGTCAACTACGTCAGCGGGCTGTTCCGTGGCGACTTCGGCACGGCGATCGGGTCGCAGCGGCCGGTCGCCGACACGATCGCGCAGCGGTTCCCGGTGACGCTCACCCTCGCGGTCGCGTCCTTCCTGCTCGCGGCGATCGGCGCCTTCCCCATCGGTGTCGCGACCGCGGTGTCCTCGCGCACCGGCCGCCGCCGCCTCGCCGACCTCGGCGTCTCGGGTCTACTCGGCGTGCTGATCGCCATCCCGAGCCTCCTGCTCGCCGTCGGTCTCATCGCCGTGTTCAGCATCGGGCTCAAGGTGCTCCCGGCCGCCGGCTGGGGAGGTTTCGACCAGGCGATCCTGCCGGTGGTGGCCCTCGCGGTCGGTCCGATGGCGTACCTGGCCCGCATCGTGCACGTGGAGATGCTGGCCGTCCTCGAGATGCCGTACATGACCACGGCACGGAGCAAGCGCCTGCCGACGCACCTCGTCTACCTCCGGCACGCGCTGCCGAACATGGTGACGTCCACGCTCACGATCGGCGGCATCATCCTCACGGGCATGGTCGCCGGCACCGTGCTCATCGAGACGGTCTTCGCCATCCCGGGCCTGGGGACGAGCATCGTCTCGTCGATCACCTCGAAGGACTACCCGATGATCCAGGGCATCGTCCTCGTGTACGCGATCCTCGTCCTCGGTCTCAACCTCCTCATCGACATCGCGCTCGCGACGATCGATCCGCGCTCCTCGATCACGGAGGGCTGAGCTCATGAGCACCCGTCCGACCACCTCCGGTCCCACCCCCTCACGCCGGTCCCCGGTGCTCGACCGCCTCCGCACCCCGCGCGGCCTGACCGGCGCGATCGGAGCGCTCCTCATCATCGTGGTCGCGGTCGTCGGCCCGACTGTCTGGGGGTCCGCCGCCGACACGACGTCCGTGGCCGACCGCCTCGCCGGTGCGAGCCTCGCCCACCCCTTCGGCACCGACGAGCTCGGACGCGACGTCTTCGCCCGGGTCATGGTCGCCACGCGGGTGTCCGTCCTGCTGACCCTCGGCGCCACCGCGATCTCCGTCGTCGGCGGCGTCCTGCTCGGGGCCGTCGCGACGGTCCTGCCTCGCCCGCTGCGTCGACTCGTCACCGCGCTCATCGACATCCTGTTGTCGTTCCCCTGGCTCCTCATGGCGCTGTTCTTCTCGGTGATCTGGGGCGCGAGCGCCACCGGCGCGATGCTCGCCGTCGGGTTCGCCGGCGTGCCGACCTTCGCCCGCCTCACCTACACGCTCGCGTCGTCGCTCATCGGTCGCGACTACGTGAAGGCCGCGCGGATCGCCGGCGTCGGGCAGGCGGAGGTACTCGTCCGGCACGTCATGCCGAACATGCTGCCGCCCATGCTCGTGAACGCGGCGGTCTCCGCCTCCGGCACGCTGCTCGCCTTCGCCGGCCTGTCCTTCCTCGGTCTCGGGGTGCAGGCGCCCGAGTACGACTGGGGTCGCCTCCTCGGCCTCGGGATCGCCCGCATCTACGGCAACCCGATGGCGGCGATCGGTCCCGGCATCGCGCTCGTCGTGTGCGGCGTCATCTTCACGCAGCTCGGCGAGCTCTGGAACGAGTCGTCGAAGCGGCTCCTCGGCCTGCCCGCGCCCGCGCGTCGTTGCACCGCGGCTCCCGCGACCGCCTCGGCTGCGGCTGCGACGCCCGCCGACCAGGAGCCCGTCGTGCAGGTGCGCGATCTCCGCGTCGCCTTCCCGGACCGCGACGGCCGTCTCGTCGAGCGCGTCCACGGCATCAGCCTCACGATCATGCCCGGCGAGGTCGTCGGTGTCGTCGGCGAGTCCGGATCGGGCAAGTCGGTGAGCGCGATGGCGATCGCCGCCCTCCTCGGGCCGGACTCCTCGGTGCAGGCCTCGGAGCTGAGCTTCCGCGGGATCGACATGACCGCACCGCTGACGAAGGCCGAGCGCAGCCGCCTCGGCCTCGAGCTCGCGATGGTCTTCCAGGACCCGCTCACCTCGCTGAACCCATCGCTCACGATCGGCAAGCAGCTCCGCGAGACCGTCGAGGTCCACGAGGGGCTGTCGGCGGCCGAGTCGACCAAGCGGGCCGAGGCCGCGCTCGAGTCGGTGCGGATCCCGCTTCCGGCGAAGCGCCTGAAGCAGTTCCCGCACGAGCTGTCCGGCGGCATGCGGCAACGGGCCATGATCGGCATGGGGCTCATGGGACGCCCGAAGCTGCTCATCGCCGACGAGCCCACGACGGCGCTCGACGTGACGGTGCAGCGCCAGGTCCTCCGCGTGCTCCACGAGGCGCAGGAGCAGACGGGCGCCGCGATCCTGCTCATCTCGCACGACATCGCGCTCGTCAGCGGGTTCTGCGACCGCATCCTCGTCATGAAGGACGGCCGCATCGTCGAATCGCTCGACGCCGACCGCCTCCACGAGGCGCGACACCCGTACACCCGCGGGCTCATCGCCTGCGTCCCCGACATGACCTCCGACCGCACCATGCCGCTCCCGGTCATCGGTGAGTCGTTCTCGGTCCCTGAGCCTGTCGAAGGGCCGGTCCCTGAGCTTGTCGAAGGGCCCATCACCACCGAAGGACAGCGCGCATGACCGGTCTCGAGTTCTCCGGCCTCACGGTCCGCTACGGCCACGGCGCGTCCGCGCACACCGCGGTCGACGGCTTCGACCTGACGGTCCGCCCGGGCACGTCCCACGGCCTCGTGGGGGAGTCCGGCTCGGGCAAGTCGACGGTCGCCGCGGCCGCCGTCGGTCTCGTCATCCCGAGCGCCGGCGGCATCCGACTGAACGGCGCCGACATCGTCGGGCGCTCGTCCGCTGCTCGTCGTGCGCGTCGACGCGTGCAACTCGTCTTCCAGGACCCGTACTCCGCGCTCGACCCACGCATGCCGATCGGTCTGTCGATCGCCGAGGGGTCCCGGGCGACCGGGCGCTCCTGGAGCCGCTCCGAGCAGCGGTCCCGGGTGGGCGAGCTGCTCGAGCGCGTACACATCGACCCGGACCGGGCTGGGGACCTGCCGTCGGCGTTCTCGGGCGGTCAGCGGCAGCGCATCACGATCGCCCGGGCGCTCGCGGCCGAACCCGAGGTCCTCATCGCCGACGAGATCACCTCGGCGCTCGACGTGTCGGTGCAGGGCGTCGTCCTCAACCTGCTGCGCGAGCTGCAGCGCGAGCTCGAACTCACGGTGCTGTTCATCTCCCACAACCTCGCCGTCGTGAACTACATGTGCGACACGGTGAGCGTCATGCAGGCCGGCCGGGTCGTCGAGGCGGGCCCCACGGCCACCGTCCTGGCCGCTCCCGAGGACGCCTACACCCGTGAGCTCCTGGCCTCCGTGCCCGTGATGGGCCGTCGCATGACCTGGGACGAGGAGTAATTCTTGAAGGAGGGTCTTGCAGCCCAGGCTTTCACCTAACAGGCCCGGCTAAATATCCAGTACGCTGACTCTTAGCCGGCAGGGTCGGTCAGGCTTGGAGCCGGGCTTTCACGCGGAATCGCGTTTGAGGCTGTGACTACCAAAGTTCACTGTTGCGGGAGCGTACTTTCTTCCCGGCCCAGCCGTCCCCCTTCCCTTGCTCGTGGAGGTGCAATGTTGCGCATTACCGAAGACCAAGTGCTAGCGGAGTGTAGAAAGTTAATTAGCAAGCACGAGCGCTATGCGCGTGAGCTTCGCAATGAGGATGTGAGGCGCAGGCGTAGAGTCACCTCTCCCAACCACGGTCAGATATTGCGACCGACCTACTGGGCTGTAGATGGCGGCTTCGATCCGTACCACGTACGAGCGAATGTGCGTTCGATAGTACGCGCGGTGAATCGAGCGATCGCGAAGAGAGACTACGAGCCGCGCCCACCTGTAGCTCATACCGTGCCCAAGCCGAGCGGAGGTGAGCGAATTGTTTCGATTTTCCAGATCGCCGATGCAGTGGTTTCGCGCGAAGCATTCAGATCTCTTTCTGGGAAGAATAGAGCTCTAATGAGTGCGCGATCGTACGCCTATCGAGACGACCTTTCAACGCATGATGCAATTCAATACATTTCGAGCGAATTCAAGTCACCAGAGCGTGTTTTCGTGGCCGAGTACGACTTTTCGACCTATTTTGATTCGATATCTCACGCTCACCTCTGGGGTGTGATTGAAAACCAGGGATTTCTGGTGACGTCCACGGAGCGCCGAATCATCGAGGCGTTCCTTGGGGTGGGGATGGCGGAGGAGTCAACCTACGGAAGATTGTCGGTCACAACTCGGACTATAGGAATACCGCAGGGCACGTCGCTGTCTCTGTTTCTTGCAAATGTAGCAGCGTGGCCACTCGATCGACTATTGGAGCGAATTGGTGTTGGATTTGTGAGGTATGCGGATGACACGCTGATCTGGTCGCGTGATTATGGGCAGATCAATGAAGCCGTAAATGTGTTGAAACGAGAGAGTGCCAACATCGGTGCGGAATTGAATCGCTCGAAGTCTGAAGGAGTGCGACTTTTTGTCCCGACGGGTGAAAAGGCTGAGATCCGTTGCACCGATCAGGTCGGCTTCGTGGGTTATCGTTTTGCGCGTGGAGCGGTAGGGATGAAATCCTCCGTGGAAGCGCGGATCAAGGAGAGAATTGGCTACCTCATATGGGCGAATCTGTTGCAACCTATCCAACAGGGAGGATTCGCTTCGAGGCGGGTGGCGCCTCCTATCGATCGGGACTATGTCGTTCTGCTTGGCCAGATTCGTCGCTACCTCTACGGCCATTACACGGAAGCAAGAGTCCGCGAGCTTGAGCACGGTGCGGCGAAACGAGTCCGTTTTCCCGGTGTCCTGTCGTACTTTCCTCTCGCCAGTGACGATAGTCAGCTGGCCGCGCTAGATGGTTGGCTAGCCGATACGCTTTTCCAGGCGATGCGGAAGAGAGCCCGATTACTCCGAGCGAAGGGTGGACCTGAGGGTCTCCCGCTACCGCATGACTTGCCGAGAGTGGATTTCATCCGAGCCATGGCACCAAGGTCGGACGGTTCCGTGGCTGATCTGCGCGTTCCGTCCATCGCGCGCTTTGTTTCGATTCTTCGACGCGCCGCTACTGAACACGGGGCTAACGTCGTCGGACGGGGTACTGGAGCGGAACAGTATCAGTACGGCTTCCCTGCGGGACCTGAATAGTAGCAAACGGTCCCCAGTTCTTAGGCCTAGTATTGCGTGTCCTGAGCGCGATAGCCAAACCCAGCGGCTTTGTATTCGGTGCGACTCGGCTAAGAGTACTGAGACCTGTAGCTATTGAAAGTACTTGTGTGACGTAGGACTTTCCAGAAAGCCCCGCCCTGCTTCCCATGCCTTTACGTACATCGCATAAGCTTCTTCCGCAGTGCACTCGTTGCGAATGACGAGTTCTTGCAGGACGGTGAGAGAGTGCTTGGTGGGGACTCCCTGGCGGGGAAATAGATCATAGGCATCCCGATCATCGGTGATGAAGCAAGAGTCGGCGTATTCCCCTCGCTGCCGCATGACTACAAATGTCATACTTTCACCGAGGTGCTGGGTCGGGATCTTCGGATCTCCACCCAGGTTCACCGTTCGAAACCGTTCGACCTCGAGTGATTCGCCAGTATCGGATATTGACTCGGCGTCGGGCATCCAACGTTCGTCAAAAACTCTTCCAAGTCCGGCATGTGCGCGAATGGATTTACGGACCTCGTCCTCAATGACGTCAGTCCATCGCCCATGGTCTCCGAGATACGTAGCCAACCAGTCAAGCTGATTGCCTGCTTCAAAAGTTCTGAATACGGTCGTATCAGGAAACCAGTAGTGCGTCACGGCAGAAAGACTACTTCGCTCGCGTGATCCGAATCCTCGGGAGGTTGCGAGGCATCCCAGGCAATTTGAGGAGAAGAATCCAACGAATCACGCCATTGTTCCGCATCAATGCCGGAAAGCCTGACCAGGTGTCGAGTTGTGGTCTCTCCTTCGAGATACGCTTTTACGAATTGAGAAAGCATAAAGAGGGGCGGCATCTCTTCGGTCGAGAATGACTGTTCCGTTATCATTTCAGCCATAGCATCCGTTGCCTGGGCGGAGTCTAGAGATCTGTAACCCCGAAAGAGGTTGGTCTGAGATTCGGAGACTAGTCCGAGCTTCAACAATCTCGCAATGAGAGCGCTCGGCGAAACTTTGAAGCGCATCGTCATCAAGTGGAATGATTGCTCACTGAGTTGCTTCTTCTCTAGGTATTCGCGTACTAAGCGCTCAGGCATCAGAAAATTAGCTGCAAAAGAGTTGGCGCGTTTTTCCTTGTAGTCATCAGTTCGCGCGACGTGTAGTTGTTCAGTGATCCACGTGCAGCGGGCATCGCCCCAGAGAATGTGGCCAAGCTCATGCGCCAACGTAAATCGCCTTCGCGTCCAGTTTGGTGTTGTGGCGAGGAGGATTAAGCGAAAGTCTGCATCGGGATCCTCGTATGAAAGACCATCGCACTTGTCTGGAAGCGAAGAGGTGCTGGCGATGTTGAGACCGAACGCAGATTCTAGGGCAATGTTAAATCTTAGCGACGGTCCAAGGAGTGATGCGGCGCTAATTTGATCGATAGCCCACTCGGCCATTCGTGCGCCCTCACTGACGAAGGAACCGTTCTCGGCGAGGCGAGGCACCGTAATCGTCCTTCGGCCACGATTCAGATCCAAAAGTGCGTCATGGGCGTGTAAGAACTTCTCCGCGAGAGCCTTTCCCGATTCCAGGAAGCTTGTCTGATCTTTGGGCGCCGATCGAGCTGCGAAAGCGATTTCTCGAGGCGCGCGGCCGGAAATGAGCCACTCTACGGTGCGGCCGCCGGTTTGGGCAATCCTGGCCAATTCGAGTGAGGTAAAGTTTCGCACGCCATTCAGAGATTTAGAGAGCTTGGCTTCATCCATTTCGACCTGAGCGGCAAAGTCTCGCTGTGACAATCCAAGGTCTCGTATTACCTCGAGCACGCGACTGGGGATGGTCGACGACATACGAAGACCATAACACCAACTTGCGAAAATCGCAAGTTGGTGTTATGCGTCGTCTGTCGCGTTCGCCAATGCCGAAGTGAGCGGCTTCGAGGTGTTCATAGCTGACGTCTCTGCCCGAACCCTCGCTGCCCCATCCCTTCGCCGCTGTCCGGGCCCCGTCCCCGGCCAACGTAGATAGAGCGAAGCAGGTTGTACCGAATAGGTTGCCGCGCCCGAGAACGCTTAGACCCTTAAGCTGCCGGCCCCGTAGACGTCATGGTGCAGTGCGTGACCTGGTACGGAGAGTAGGCGACCTTCGACATGCTCAGCCACTGGTCGTCGAGCCAAAGTGTGCCGCTGGTCAGATCATTGAGCCTGTAACTACAGGGCCCGGTTGTCGCGCCGGGCCACTCCTGCAGCCGGCACTCGCGTCAGCCGCGCTGCTTGCGCGGCAGGGTCTCCGGGAGGAAGGCGATCCCGACGATGCCGATCGCGCTGAGCACCAGCAGGTACGCCGCCACCAACCACGGTGCGCCACCGCTCGCGGCGACGAGCGCGGTCGCGACGAGCGGGACCGTCCCGCCGACGAGGGCGGCCGGGATCTCCCGCGAGAGTGCGATGCCGCTCCAGCGCATCGAGGTCGGGAAGATCTCGGCGAGCAGTGCACCCGAGGTGCCGATGGTGGCCCCCTGGATGACGGCGAGGCCCAGGATGAGGCCCAGGGCGACGAGGGCCGACTGCTCCGTGTCGTAGAGCAGGAACATCGGGAACGCGTAGACCACGCCGAAGATCGCGGCGCCCATGAGGACGGGCTTCCGACCGATGCGGTCGGCGAGGCGACCGAACAGCAGCGCCGTCGGGATGGTCAGGACCTCGGCGACGATGAGGCCGATGAGCGCCTCCGTCGGGTTCACGCTCAGCGTGCCCGTCACGTATGACAGCGAGAACACCTGCACGACGTAGACCCACGGCAGTGCGAACGCGAAGAGCCCCATGCCGCAGAGGATCACCCGCCAGTGCGAGCGGATGGCGCCGACCAGCGGTGCCGAGGTGACCGCGCCGCGCTCCTCTGCGCTCTCGAACGCCTTCGTCTCCTTGACCCGCAGCCGGAAGTACAGCGCGAACGCGACGATGACGACGCTCGCGAGGAACGGGATCCGCCAACCCCAGCTTTGGAACTGCTCGATCGGCAGGGTGCTCACCACGGCGAAGACGGTGGTCGCGAGCGCCATGCCCACGTACACGGAGGCGCCGGGGAACGACGCGGCGAACGCACGGTGCTTCACGTCGGCGGACTCGCTCGCCATCGTGATCGCGCCGGCGAATTCGGCACCCGAGCCCATGCCCTGGAAGATCCGCAGCACGATGAGCAGGATCGGAGCCCAGATGCCGATGGCGTCGGCGGTGGGGAGGAGGCCGATGAAGGTGGTCGCGACACCCATGAAGAGGAGCGTGATGAGCAACGTCGGTTTGCGCCCGAGCTTGTCGCCGTAGTGGGCGAAGATCAGGCCGCCGATCGGGCGCGCGCCGAAGCCGACCGCGAAGCCGGCGAACGCGCCGAGCAGGCCGGCGAGGTCACCGGCGCCGGGGAAGAACAGCGGCGCGAACACGAGCGCGGAGGCCAGCCCATAGAGGGTGAAGTCGTACCACTCGATGACGGTGCCGACCGAGCTGGCGAGGATGGCGCGGCGGCGCTGCACCCGGGAGTCGAGGCCGTCGCGATCGATGTCGCTCTGGCCTGCGGTGGTGGTGTCTGCTCCGCGTGGGTTGTTCTCGCGCGCGCTCTGGATGGCCATGGCACTCCTTCGTGTTGGGCGCACCCGGACGGCCGGGACGCCTGACGAGGCTACCGGCCGTCTGGAGGCTCAGCCCATGTGCGGTCGGCACACTCCGAAGCCGATCCGGTGCGTCGGGAGCACACGGGGTGGGGTGCGCATGAGCGGCGCGCCCCACCCCACCCGACCCCGTCTCGCTACAGCGCCTTCGACTCGCGGAGGATCCCGGCGAGCGTCTCCATCTGCTTCGCCTGCGACGTGTAGTCGAGGGCGGCGGTGTTCCAGGAGTGGATCTGACCGGCGACGAGTGCCGGGTGCGAGGCGAAGGTCGCCTGAGCCTCGAGGTCGCTCTGCTGGAAGCCCTCGACGTTCACGAGCAGGACGTCACCGGTCATCGCCTGGCCAGCGTTCTCCCAGCTGTAGATGTCCCAGTAGTAGTAGCCGTCCGGGTTCGCGTTCGTGTACTTCACGCCGAGTTCGCTGTACAGCTCGGTCTCCGGCTCGTCCTGCGGCTTGACGACGTAGACCCCGCTCGCGTCCGCGTACATCTGCGTGACCTCGAGGTCGGTCTCCTTCGCTGCGGCGGTCAGGTCTGCTGCTGCGGCGTCGTACTTCTCCTTCGCCGCGGCGATGGTGTCGTCGTCGGCTCCGAGCGCCTTGGACAGCTTGTTGAGCGAGGCGATGACGTCGGCACCCTTGCCGCCGACCTTGATGGCGACGACCGGAGCGATCTTCTCCAGCTGCTCCTGCTGCTCGACGTCGGCGACGCCGTAGTAGGGACCCTTGAGGTCGAGCGTGCCGTCGCGGTCGGTCGGGTAGATCCCGGTCACGATGAGGTCGGGTGCCGCCTCGGCGAGTGCCTCGAGGTCGATCTCGCCGTAGCTGTTGCCGACGATGGCCGTGTCGCCGAGGTCGTAGTCCGCGAAGCGCTTGTCGGTGGCGACGTCGACGCGACCGAAGACCGCGACGGGGTCGATGCCGTTGCCGTGCAGGCCGAGCGCGTAGTCGGCGAAGCTCGCGACGCGCTTCGGCTGCTCGTCGAGCTTGACCGTGGTGCCGGTGTCGTCGGTGTAGCTCCAGGCGCCGCTGCTGTCGGCGTCGGATGCGGCGGTGGGGGAGCAGCCGGCGAGGCCGACCAGGGCGAGCGCCGGCACGAGTACGAGTGCGGCGCGGCGGAGGCGTGAAGAGATCGTCATGATACTTAGGGTAGCCGAACCTAAGTCACAAAACGATATCGGAATGCCCGATCGCCCGGATCACTCCGCGTCGAGGGCGATCGCGTCGTCGGGGTCGACGGGCACGATGAGCGGCGAGCCACTGCTCGGATCGGGGATGACGATGGCGTCGAGGTCGAACGCCTCCCGGAGCACGGCCGGGGTGAGGACCTCCCAGGGTGTCCCGTCGGCGATGACCCGGCCGCCGCCCACGACGACGAGCCGGTCGGAGTACCGGCCGGCGAGGGTGAGGTCGTGCAGGACCATGACGACCGTCGCTCCGCGCTCGCGGTTGATCGACCGCACGAGTCGGAGGACGTCGAGCTGGTGGCTGAGGTCGAGGAAGGTCGTCGGCTCGTCGAGCAGGATCGTGGGGGCACGCTGCGCGAGCACCAGGGCGATCCAAGCGCGCTGCAGCTGCCCGCCCGACAGGGAGGCCGTGTCGCGGTCGGCGAGCGTCTCGAGACCGGTGGCGGCGAGGGCCTCGTCGACGGCGATCGTGTCGGCGGGCGTCCACGGCTTGAGGAGGCTCTGGTGCGGGTGCCGTCCCCGCGAGACGAGGTCGCGGACGGTCGTCGCCGACGGCGTCAGTGGCTTCTGCGGCAGGATCGCCAGTCGGCGCGCGACCTCGCGGGTCGGGATCGAGCGCACGCCGCGACCATCGAGTTCGACCGTGCCGGCGGTCGGGGTGAGCAGGCGGCCGAACGCCTTCAGCAGGGTCGACTTGCCGCAGCCGTTGGCGCCGATGAGGGTCGTGACCTCGCCCGTCTCGATGCGGAGGTCCAGTCCCTCGAAGACCACCGTCTGGTCGTAGGCCAGGGAGACGCCCCGAGCCTCGAGGGCGGGCGTCGGGCGCTCCTTCACGAGCGATGGGGTCGAGGCGGGGTCGGTCATGCGGAGGTCTCCCGTTCCTTGCGGCGCGTCAGCAACCAGATGAGATACGGTGCGCCGACGATGGCGGTGATGATGCCCACCGGGATCTCGCCCGGCAGGACGCCACGGACGAGTGCATCGCCGCCCGTCACGATGACGGCGCCGAGCAGCGCGGAGGCGAGCAGCGGCGGGCGACCGGTGCGGGCGAGGCGGCGGGCGATCTGCGGTGCGACGAAGGCGACGAACTCGATCGGCCCCGCGGCGGACACGGCTGCGGCGACGAGCAGGACCGCGCACGCGATGACGACGATCCGATGCCGCTGGACCGCGACGCCGAGGCCGGTCGACAGCTCGTCACCGAGCTGGCTGATGTCGAGGCTGCTCGTCTGCAGGACCGCGATCGGCGTCAGGATCACCAGCGCGACGAGCACCGGCCACACGCTCGACCAGGAGATGCCCGAGAGGCTGCCGACGAGCCACTGCGCAGCCGCTGCCGCCTCGGTGATCTGCGCCCGGGCGATGAGGTAGCTCGTGATGCCGCCGAGGGTCGCGGTGGCACCGATGCCGATGAGGATGAGTCGGAAGCTGTCGACCCCGCCGCGCCAGGACAACGCGTACACGGCGGCCGAGGTGACGAGCGCGCCGATCGCCGCCATCGCCGGCAGGCCGAGGCTGAGTGCGCCGGCACCGACCGAGTAGCTGCCGCCGACGAGGACGATCGCGGCGACGGCCCCGAGCGCGGCACCCGAGGTGACGCCGAGGATGTCCGGCGTGGCGAGCGGGTTGCGGGCGAACGTCTGGGTGAGGGCCCCGGCGAGTCCGAGGGACGCACCGACGAGGAGACCGCCGACGACCCGGGGGAGGCGGAGCTCGAACACGATGAGTTCCTGACCGCCGGTCCCGCCGCCGAGCAGGGTGGTGATGACGTCGGGGATCGTCAGGGATGACGAGCCGGCGACGATCCCGAGCAGGGCGAACGCCAGGGCCACGACGAGGCAGGCGATCGTGACGCCGACGACCCGACCTCGCCACAGACGGCCGAAGAAGCGGCTGCCCTCCCGCACGGCGCTCACAGCTCCGCCATCCGTCCGCGGCGCACGATGGCGATGAAGGCGACCCCACCCACGACGGTGAGGACGACACCCACGGGCACCTCGGCGGTGCCACCGATGAGGCGACCGATCACGTCGCACGCGAGCAGCACGCTCCCGCCGACGAGTCCCGAGGCGGGGAGCAGCCAGCCGTGATGCCCGCCCACGAGCGTGCGGGCGATGTGCGGCGCGGTGAGTCCGACGAAGGCGATCGGGCCGGTCAAGGCGACGGCGGCGGCCGTGAGCAGGGTGATCGCGGCGAGTCCCACGAGTCGCGCGCGGATGAGGTTCTCGCCGAGACCGTTCGCGAGTTCGGTGCCGAGTGCCAGGGCGTTCAGCGAGCGGATGTTGGCCACCGCGAACACGAGGCCGAGCCCGGCGAAGACCAGGGCCGCGTCGACGCCCGTGAGCGATCGTCCGGACAGCGAACCGACCACCCAGATGCGGTAGGCGGCGAGGGTCGTCTCGTCGGACAGCACGAGGTACGAGGTCAGGGCGACGAGGAGGGCCGAGACGGCGGTGCCGGCGATCGCGAGCGGGACGGGACTCGAGAGTCCGCGGCCGAGTGCGGCGACGGAGAACACGATGACGCTGGCGACGGTGGCGCCGAGCAGAGCGAGCCAGAGCGTCGTGACCACCGAGCTCGTGCCGAGCACGTAGACCCCGACGACGACCGCGAGACTCGCGCCGGCGGAGACGCCGAACAAGCCGGGGTCGGCGAGCGGGTTGCGGGTCTGCCCCTGCATGACGGCACCGGCGATCCCGAGGCAGACGCCGACGAGGACGCCGAGCACCGTGCGCGGCACCCGCGACCCCCACACGACGGCGCCGGTGTCCTGGGCGGGGTCGAACAGGGCGGTGAGGACGGCCACGGGGCTGATGAGGTTGCTGCCGAGCATCAGACTCGCGAGGGCGACGACGAGGAGCGCGGCGGCCAGTGTGCCGACGGCGAGCGCGCGTCTCGATCGGAGGAGGGTCGCGCTGCGCATGGAGTTAGCCTAGCCTCACCTATCCCGGTCGCGATGCACACCCGTCGTCGTCGGTGACGGACGGGCGGTCCATGGATCGGCACCGGAGGTGTGGGGTTCACCCATGGGTGAGGCCTCCATCGCCCGATACCGTTGACCGGTACGGAGTACAGCGATCAGGAGGACACGCATGGCCGAGCAGCCGTCGACCGGAGCCGACACCGAAGCGGTCCTCGCTGCCACGGAACGACTCGCCGTCCCGCCGGGCTCGCTCGAGGGCGTGGTGGTCCTCGACCTCTCCCGCGTCCTCGCCGGCCCCTACGCAGCGTCGATGCTCGCCGACCTCGGCGCGACCGTCATCAAGATCGAGAACCCGAACGACCCCGACGTCTCCCGGGGCTTCCCGCCCTACCTGCGTGACGGCGACGAGGAGTTCAGCGGCTACTACGGCCAGTACAACCGCGGCAAGTTCGGCCTCGCGCTCGACCTCGCGAGCGACGCCGGCAAGGAGGTGCTGCGCGACCTCGTCGCGAGCGCCGACATCCTCGTCGAGAACTTCCGACCAGGGACGATGGCGAAGCTCGGCCTGCCGTACGAGGCGCTCGCCGCCATCAACCCGAAGCTCGTGTACACCGCGATCTCCGGCTACGGGCAGACGGGTTCCCGGAGCCGCCGTCCGGCGTTCGACAACACGGCCCAGGCCGCCGGCGGGCTCTGGTCGATGAACGGCTACGCGGACCAGCCGCCCGTGCGCGTCGGCGTCACGATCGGGGACCTCTCCGCCACGATGTTCGGCGTCATCGGCACCCTCGCCGCGCTCCGGCACGCCGAGCGCACCGGCGTCGGGCAGCTCGTCGACGTCGCCCAGGTCGACAGCATCATCGCGATGACCGAGACCGCCGTCGTCGACTACACCGTCGACGGGACGGTCGCCTCGCCGTCCGGCAATGAACACGCCTGGGTCCGGCCCTACGAGCTGTTCCCCTGTGCCGACGGACAGGTGTTCTTCGGCGCGTACACCGACAAGCTCTGGAAGGCGAGCTGCGAGTTGTTCGGCACACCCGAGGCGATCGCCGACCCCGAGATCGACACCATGCGCAAGCGCTTCGACGAGGAGGTCTACGCCCGCCGTGTGAAGCCGCTCGTCGTCTCCTGGTTCGCAGACCGCACCCGCGCCGAGCTCGAGGAACTGGCCGGCGACGTCGTCCCGCTCACCGCCGTGAAGACCATCGGCGAGGTCGTCGACGACCCCGGGACCGCCGAACGCGACATGGTCGTCGAGACCGACTACGGCTCCTTCGGCACCCTCCGCTCCTTCGGCCAACCGATCAAACTGAGCGCGACCCCCGCGACCACCGACCGCCCCGCGAACCACATGGGCGAACACGCGGACGACGTGCTCACGGCGCTCGCCGGGTACGACGCCGACCGCATCGCGGCGTTGCGCTCCGGCGGGGTGATCTAGTGGACCGCGAGGAGACGCTCGATCTGCGTCCCGCCTCCTGGTACCGCAGCACCTTCGCGACCGCGGCACCGGAACCGGTCCTCGGAGAGGGGCTCCCCGCCGGTTGGGAGGGCGTCCACTTCCCGTTTGAGACGCCGTTCGCGCAGCTCCGGGAGGACGGCTCACCGGCGGAGGACGGCGTGCTGCCGATCATCGACCTGCCGCGCCGCATGTACGCGGGGGAGGACACCGAGTTCCTGTCGCCCCTCCGCTACGGCGACGTGGTGACGCAGCGCACGAGCCTCGGTTCGCTCGTCGAGAAGCAGGGGCGGGCCGGACGGCTCGTCTTCGCCGACCTCGTGCGGGAGTACCTCGTCGACGGCGAGGTCGCCGTCCGCAGCACCTGGCACGACGTGTTCCTCGAGGCGCAGCCCGCGGTGCCCTCCCCGCGGACGGCGGCGCCCGAGGTGGCCGCCGAGGACGCGGTCGATCCCGACGCCGGAGCCGACTGGGCCGTGACCCGGTCACTCGACTCCCGCCAGTTGTTCCGCTTCTCGGCCGTGACGGGCAACACGCACCGCATCCACTACGACCGGCAGTGGGCGCGTGAGGTCGAGGGGCTCGACGACCTCCTCGTGCACGGTCCGCTCACCCGCATCCTGGTGCTCGACGTCCTCACCGCGAACGCCGGTGGTCGTCGGCTCGCGTCGGTCCGTTTCCGGGCGAAGGCGCCGGTGCTCGTCGACACGGCGTTCCGCATCGCGGGGACGGACGGCCCGGAGGGCACCTCGGTCGTCGTGCGTGCCGCCGACGGCACGGTCCTGGCCTCGGCAGACGCCACCTGGCGCCCCTGACCGTCGGGTGCGCCCTCCGCCTCCGGTCACTGACCCCTCCTCCTCCGCTCACTGACCCCTCCTTCGGTCACTGAGCTTGTCGAAGTGCCTCCGGAGGATGCCGCCCTTCGACAGGCTCAGGGACCGGGGGAGGTTGTCCGGCTCTGGGGCCGGATCCGCTCTTGGTCGCTGTTCCGTCCTCGGGTCGCTGGGCTCCCTTCCTTCGGTCACTGAGCTTGTCGAAGTGCCTCCGGGGGACGCCGCCCTTCGACAGGCTCAGGGACCGGGGTGGGGGTGTGCGGGTTCCGGGGCCAGGACCGGGGGTGCGCCGGGGGGCCTACGCGTCGATCACGAGCGTCGGCGTCAGCGACCGCGACACGCACGGGTACATGATCATCGATGCGTCGTCGGTCGTCAGGGAGTCGCGATGCTCCGGCGTCCCATCCACCACCTGCACGGCACAGGAGCCGCAGACGCCGCGCATGCACGACCCGGCGACACCGACCCGCGCGGCCTGCATCGCCTGCAGCATCGTCTGTCCGGCGGGAACCTCGACGGTTCGCTCCGACCTCGCGCACTCGACGGTGAACGCCGTGTTCGGCAGGTAGGAGCGGGGCTTGGGTTCGAACCGCTCGAGGTGCAACCGGCAGTCCTCGGGCAGCGTCTCGGCCAGGTTCGTGAGGGTGTCGGTGAAGCCGCGCGGCCCGCAGGCCGACACGTCGGTGCCCGGCTCGAGTCCCGCGAGGAGGCCGGCTAGGTCGAGTCGGCCGCTCTCCGCGCTGACGTGGATCCGCACATGGTCGCCCAGGGCTTCGAGTTCCGGCGCGAACGCGATGTCCTCCCGCGTGCGCACCGCGTAGACGAGGGACCAGTCGGCGTCGCCCGCCGCCAACCGCCGAGCCATCGAGAGCAGCGGCGTGATCCCGATGCCGGCAGCGAGGAGCAGGTGCCGCTTCGCGTCCGAGAGCGGGAACAGGTTCCGTGGTGGCCGGATGAACACCTTCCGACCGACCTTGAGGAAGTTGTGGATGTAGTGCGACGCACCCCGCGAGTGCTCCTCCCGCAGGACGGCGATCCGATACCGGAACTCGTCCGCCGGATCACCGCAGAGTGAGTACTGCCGTTCGTGGCGGGTGATGAGCTGCAGGTCGATGTGCGCTCCGGGGTCCCACGGCGGGAGCCGGCGACCCTCCGGATCGGCGAGCACGACGCTGACGATCGTCGGCGTCTCGCGCACGATCTCCTGGACGATGAGCGGGGTCATGCCCGCGCGGTTGCGCATCAGTACAGGCTCTGGTTCCCGACGGCGACCGCCTCGTCGATGGCGTCGCCGACCTCGGTGCTGAGGCCCGACATGCTCGCCCAGATCCGACCCGCACTCGGCACCTCGGCCGCGAGCTCCTGCATCTCGGCGTCCCACAGCCCGCCGCGGAGGAGTGCCCGCCCGCAGTGCAGGTAGACCTCCTCGGTGCGTATGACGATCGCGAGCTGCGGGGTCACGTGATCCTGCTCGAGCATGGCCATCAGTGCCGGGTCGTCGGTGACGGTGGCCGTGCCGTTGATCCGGAGGGTCTCGCTCATGCCGGGGACGAAGCACAGCATGCCGATGTGGCCGTTCTGGACGATGTTCTGCAGGGAGTCGGCCAGGCGGTTGCCGAGGCGCTCCGGGATCACGAGTGTGCGGGTGTCGAGCGCCCGGACGAACCCCGGGTAGTCCCCGCGCGGGGAGTTGTCGCACCGGCCGTCGGCGTCGGACGTCGCGATGGTGCAGAATGGTGAGTGGGCGAGGAAGGCGAGGCAGTTCTCGTCGAGCTCGTCCATGATCTTGGCCGTCGCGGCGGGATCCGGTTCGCCGAGCGACCGACGGATGGTGTCGACGTCGATCGACGCGAACGCGCTGGCCTGCATGGCGGACCCCTTCTCTGTCCCTCCGACCCTACGGTCGTCCCTCGCGCGCCTCAATGGGCTGTTGGCACACGGTTCGAGTGTTTCCTGTGCCACCGACCCAGCCGCATCGATCGTCCCGCCCCGGTTCATCGGCCGAACGAGCGGCGGAACATCGCCTTCGCGCGCGCCGCGGTGTCGGCTCGATGGGAATCGGGGATGCGGGTGAGCGTCGCTCCCACCATCGAGATCGCCATGAGGATGTCGTCGGGCTCGACGTGGTCGGCGATGCGATGCGCAGCCAGTTCCTTCGCATGCAGGGCGTGCGCGAGGCGGTCGAGGCGGGTGCCGAGCGCGATCACGCGCGGGTCGTCGCCCTCGCCGAGGATCGCCTCGACGAAGGGCGAGGTGACGAGGGCCTGGTCGATCACGACGTCGAGCAGGGTGTCGAGGGTCGCATCGGGCAGCCCGGCGTGCTCCTCCAGCTCGCCGACGTTCTCGTCGAGCACCGCGAGTGCGAGGGAGAGTCGGTCGGGGAAGTGCCGGTACAGGCTGCCCTGTCCGACGCCCGCCCGCTTCGCGACCGCGCTGAGGGGAGCGCTGAAGCCGTCCGCGGCGAACACCTGACGCGCCGCGGCGACGAGCGCTCGGCGGTTCTCAGGGCCTGCGCTCGGGCCGCGGTTCGGCTTGGGGGGCGTGGACGACATCCCGGTAGCGTAACGCCGCGCGGCCGGTCCGGTGGACTCGGCTGGGAGCCCACCGTGAGGGCTGGCGGCCGTGCCATGGACGGCGTAACGTGTACCGGACAATGATGTCCGGTATGGATCGAAGTCCATACGATCCCGCCGCTCATCGTCCTCCCAAGACCGAAGGAACCCCATGAGCGCCCTCACCGCCAACACCCCGATCGCCGCGTGGCTCGCCGACCCCACCGGCGGACCGCTCATCCGCGGCCTCCTCACCCAGCTGGGCACCGAGGAGTCGCAGCTCGCCCCGATCTCGGGCCTCCCGCTCCAGCAGCTCGTCGCCCTGAGCCAGGGCAAGCTGCCCCAGTCGCTCATCGACGAGCTCGTCCTCGCCGCGAACGACGGTGTCGCACCCGTCGACGACGCGCCTCAGGGGTGGCAGGAGCGCATCACCGTCGGCCGGTTCGCAGGCAAGACCGTGATCGTCACCGGGGCTGCCTCCGGGATCGGCCGTGCCACGGCATCCCGCGTCGCCCGCGAAGGGGGTCGGGTCATCGCCGTCGACCTGTTCGAGGACAAGCTCGCCGACCTCGCCTCGAGCCTCCCGGACGCCGACCTCGTCACGGTCGCCGGCGACATCACGAAGCAGGACGACATCGACGCGATCGTCGCCGCGGCGGGGGAGCGGATCGACGCGCTCGCCAACGTCGCCGGCATCAACGACGACTTCTCCCCGCTCCACGAGACCTCGGACGCGACCTGGGAACGGGTGATGGGTGTGAACGTCACCGGCGCCTTCAAGCTGACCCGCGCGGTCCTGCCGTCGATGGTCGCGGCCGGATCCGGTTCGGTCGTCAACATCGCGTCCGAGGCCGGGCTTCGCGGCAACGCCTCGGGGAACGCCTACACGACCTCGAAGCACGCGGTCGTCGGCATGACCAAGAGCGCCGCCTTCATGTACGGCCCGCACGGTGTCCGGGTCAACGCGGTCGCTCCTGGCGGCGTCGCGACGGGCATCCCCTTCCCGCCGAACGTCTCCGAGGCGGGTTCGGCGCGGCTCGGACCGTTCCAGGCGGCGATCCCGACGATCGCGACCGCGGAGCAGCTCGCGGCGTCCATCACCTTCCTGCTGAGCGACGACGGCGTCAACGTCAACGGCGTCATCCTGCCGTCCGACGGCGGATGGTCGGTGCAGTAGCCGTCGACCCGCAGAACTTCAGCGATCGGTAAGAAGGGCGATTCTTAACGACTGTTCGGGGCAGGATGAACGCGTTTCTGCTGCGAATCTTGAAGCACACGGGCCGCTCTGCGTCGCCCGTCCCCTGCGAACGGTCTGAACGAGTACGGCCGGAACGACTGTTCGCACTGCGGTGACACCGCTCACAGGGCCCCACCGATCTTGGCGGAAGGTGGGGCCCTGCGCCGTGTCCGGGCCGCCCTGCGCCGTGTGCGGGCTCAGCGCGGGATCGCAGCGGCGAAGCGCCACGGTTGGGAGCGGATCGTCGCGACGGCACGGGTGATCGCACCGAGGGCGACGACGTCCGCGCCGAGTCGTGAGGCCCGCACGATCGGCGTCGGCGCGTAGGTGCCTTCGTCGAGCCAGGTCTGCGCCGCGGCGATGACGGGGGAGGCGACGCGGGCCACGCCTCCGGCGACGACGACCTCGTCCACGCCGAGCAGGCTGCCGAGCAGGACGCACACCCGCCCGAGGCGCTCCCCGAGACGTTCGACGAGTCTGCCGGCGTAGGCGTCGCCCGAGGCTGCGGCGTCGATGATGCGGCCGACGTCGAGGGTGCCGATCGGCATCCGGGCGAGCGGGGAGGCCGCCGGAACCGCGCCGGATCGCTGATCCTCCTCCAGCCACGACCGTGCCGCACCGTCGAGGCCCTCCGGCGAACCGACGCCCTCGACCATGCCGAGCACGCGGAGTTCGCCTGCGCCGCCGGCCCCGCCGTGCAGCAGCACGCCGTCGACGATGAGTCCCGCGCCGAAGCTCGCCTCGGCCAGGAGGACGGCGATGGACTCGCGTGCCACCTCCCCGAGGGCGCGCTCGGCCGTGGCTGCGAGGTTGGCGTCGTTCTCGAGCACGACGTCGCCCCAGGGGCCGAGGCGGCTCGCGAAGTCGGGGTTCATCCGGGCCCAGTAGTCGTGATCGCCGCGCGGGGAGCGGCCGTGCGCGTCCACCGGAGCCGGGACGCCGACGGCGGTCACGAGCACCTGTCCCGGGGTCGCGCCGGCCTGCGCGGTCGCCTCCTCGACGACCGTCCGTGCGGTCGCGAGGCGGAGGTCTGGGTCCTCGTCCCCACCCACGATGGGGCGTTCGGCCCGGCCGACGACCTCACCACGGAGCGTCGCGACGAGTGCCGCGACCCGGTGCTGCCCCACGTCGAGTCCGACCACGAACGCGGTGTCCGCGGCGAGTTCGTAGCGCCTGGCGGGTCGTCCCCGCCGGTAGTCACCGGCGGCCCGGGCGTCGTCGAGCTCACGGATCCAGCCGCGGTCGGCGAGGGCGTCGCAGGCGTTCAGCACGGTGGCGCGGGTCAGACCGGTCCCATCCATGACGTCACTCGCCATGAACGCACCGTGGTCGAAGGCGTAGGCGGCGACGAGTTCGACGCTCGCCCTGCCCGTCTCGATCCCCGGTTCCGCCATGGGGCGACTGTAGCAGGGTTGCATTACTAGATATGGCCGCTATATTTAGTGGCGAAGGTCGACCACCGCCGGTCACGACAGTGCTCGGCTCCGCACCCCGAAAGGAACCGTCCGAGCATGAGCACCAGTACCGCCCCGACATCATCAGACGCTCCGGATCTCCGGGTCGGCGTCATCGGCCTCGGCTTCGCCGGGACCACGCACCTGGACGCCTTCACCGCGCTCCCCGGTGCCACCGTCGTCGCCCTGTCCGGCCAGGAACCGGCGCGCCTCGCCGAGCTGGCCGAGAGCCGTGGGGTCCCCGAGACCTACGCCGACTGGGAGGACCTCGTCGCCCGCGACGACCTCGACATCGTCTCGATCGGCGTCCCGAACGCCCTGCACCACCCGATCGCCGTGGCCGCGCTCCGCAGCGGCAAGCACGTCTTCTGCGAGAAGCCGCTCGCCACGACCGCCGACCTCGCCGCCGAGATGGTGGAGGCCGCGACCGCCGCCGACCGCGTCCTCGAGGTCGCGTACAACCACCGCCGTCGTGCTGACGTCGCCTACCTCGCGCGCTACCTCGCCGAGGAGCCGATCGGTCGCGTCTACCACTCGCGTGCCTCCTGGCTCCGTCGACAGGGCGTGCCCGGCATCGACTCCTGGTTCACGAACAAGGCTGCTGCCGGTGGCGGGCCGCTCATCGACCTCGGCTCCCACGTGCTCGACATCGCGCTGTCGCTCCTCGGCGAGCCGCGCGTGACGCACGTCTCGGCCGTCGCGTACAACGAGCTCGGCCGCGCCGGTCGCGGTGGCTCCTCCGGCGGTGGTCCGGTCTCGAGCCGGTCCACGCACGCCTTCGACGTCGAGGACTTCGCGTCCGCCCTCCTGCGTTTCGAGGACGGCGGCAGCCTGCACCTCGAGGCGTCCTGGGCGTCCTACTCGAAGGCCCACGAGGACATCTCGGTCGAGCTCCTCGGCTCGGAGGGCGGCGTCCGCCTCCACGTCGACAACTACAACACCGAGGGGACCGTCACGATCTACCGCGACGTCGCCGGTGCGCCGACGATCGAACGACCCGCAGTCCAGGTCCCGGCCGGCCACCACCAGTCGGTCATCGCGGAGTTCCTCGACACCATCCGCGCGGGCGAGACCGCCGGCGGTGAGCTCCGGTTCGCCGGTCACCACGGCGAGTACGCCCTGCACCGCAGCCGCGTCATCGACGCAGCCTACGCCTCGGCCGCCGCCGGGCACGAACTGGAGATCCCCGCATGAGCACCACGACACCGATCCGCATCCGCGTCTGGAACGAGTTCGTCCACGAGTCCCGCGGCGACGCCGTGGTGCTCGGCCACTACCCCGACGGCATCCACGTAGTGATCGCGGCGGGCCTCGAGGAGTCGCTCGGCGACGCCGTGTCCGTCTCGACCGCGACCCTCCAGGATCCCGAGCACGGTCTCACCGAGGAGGTCCTCGCGAACACCGACGTCCTCTTCTGGTGGGGGCACATCGCCCACGACCAGGTCTCCGACGAGGTCGTCGAGCGGGTCGTGCGCCACGTCCACGCCGGTATGGGCATCGTCGTGCTGCACTCCGGGCACTACTCGCGGGTCTTCCAGCGGCTGATGGGCACGAGCTGCGCCCTCAAGTGGCGGAACGACGGCGAGCGAGAGCTCGTCTGGACGGTGCTCCCGGACCACCCGATTGCGCAGGGCGTCCCGCACCCGATCGTCATCGACCGCCAGGAGATGTACGGCGAGCAGTTCGACATCCCGCGTCCCGACGAGGAGGTGTTCCTCTCCACCTTCGCCGGCGGCGAGGTGTTCCGGTCAGGTGTCGCCTACCACCGCGGTCGAGGGCGCGTGTTCTACTTCTCACCCGGCGACCAGGAGTACCCGGTCTACCACCACCCCGACATCCGCCGAGTGCTGGCGAACGCGGCCAAGTGGGCGCGCCCGACGATCGAGCGCACGCCGCCGACCGCGGATCAGCACCCACGGGACTGGTTCCTGCACGCGCAGGGGTAGTCTGCCCGCAGATCATCTGGAGGGACGACATGCCTGACGAACAGAACCCGTCACTGAAGGACCCCGAGCTCTACGAGAAGCTCCGCGACGACGGCGCGTCGAAGGGCAAGGCCGCTCGGATCTCGAACGCCGCCGCGAAGCAGGGACGCTCGACGATCGGGGAGAAGGGCGGTGAATCCGGCTCCTACGACGACTGGACCGTCGCGCAGCTCCGCGAGCGCGCGAAGGAGATCGGTCTGAGCGGCTACTCCGGCAAGCGGAAGAGCGAACTCATCTCGATGCTCCGCGACAGCTGAACAGGCGGCGCGATCGCCCGGGCTACTTCGCCTGGGCGGTCGCGTCGTCGCCGGTCGTCGCGTGCACGACGACCTCGCCGGTGTTCGCCTCGTGCATGAAGCCTTCGAGCAGTGCGCGGTCCATTTCGCCGACCTCGTCGGAGTCGAAGGAGAACTGCAGGGCGATCGCCGGGTGCAGCCAGAGCGTCGTGCGTCCGTCGCTGGTGGAGTCTTGTCGGATCGTGAGCGCGAACGACTCGTTCCGCCTGAGCTTCATGAGCGCGATCGTCTTGACATGGGCGAGCGTTCGATCGTCGAGCCGAACGCGTGCATCGCCGGTGCCGTAGACCAGTTGTCCCATGGGATCCCTCGACTTCCGACCCCTGCGATGGCCGACGACGCGAGCGGCCGACTGCTGTGCGCATCCCGACGGGGTCCGGGCCGGTGAAGCGCTCTCTCAGGATACGAGACATTCTTGGCGCGCGCCCGATTATCCACAAGGCGATGACTGTTCGCCGACGCGCATTGTCCGCTGCCCGAGCCATCCGCGCAATGGCCCGGGCGCCCCCATCTCTGCGCGCTAGCGTGGCACACCTGAGAAAGGGGCTGACGATGGGATTCTTTCGCCTCGGTGCGCTCCGATCACAGGTCGACGACCAGACGCTCGCCCAACTGGAACGCGTGATCCTCACCCGCATGCTCGGCGAGCGCTCGTTCCGACTGCAGCTCCACCGTGGGCGCTTCCAATCGTCCGAGCCGGTCACCGTGTCGCCCGAGCAGCCGATCGTCTTCGCGTTCGACGCGGAGTTCGAGCCACCGATCGACGAGCGCATGGCCGCCGAGATGCTCGAGGAGATCGAGATCACGGGCGGATTGCACGTCGTCGTCGCCTGACCAGCAGCAGACCGACACCAGTACCACATCGAAACCACCACCACAGGAAGCAGGAGCGACATGAGCGACTTCACCGGAGCAGACGCATTGGGTACGGACCCGGACATGGTGGTCGGCACGCCGCCCACCGAGGTCCCGGACGAGTCGACGGACGAGGACACGGCGGACGAGCCGGACGTGCTCGAGCAGCCGGACACGGCGCCGTTGGAGGACCCCGACGCTCGCTGACCCCGTCAGACGTGGAAGCGGGCGGGGCTCAGCCCTGCTCGGTGTCCTCGGGGTCCGCGCCCGGCCGCACGGCCGCGTCGTCGCGGATGTCGATCCGGGTCACGCCGTCGCCCTGGTCGGTGACGTCGATGCGGGGAGCCGCGTCGGCTTCGGTCGCGTTCGGGGCGGTCGTCAGCTGGTCGTGGCGGTTCTCGTCGTGCGTGTTGGGAGTCTGGTCGCTGTCGGTCATGCCCAGACGATAGCGCACGGGCGCGTGGTGCCTCCGGTATACCTTCCGGGTTGCGGATGCAAGGTCTGCCGGTCCGGCCGCTTCGGTTCCCAGAATGGTCGTATGAGGAAGTTGCACTACGCCAGCGGCTATCTGCTGATGGCCGACAAGACCTGTAAGGCGCTGCTGCGATACGCACGGGCCCTCTCCCAGAGCGGTGAGTCCGACATCGTGATGGTACCGACCATCTCGGAAGGCGGCAGCCTGGGATACGCCCACCTCCTCATCGGACCGGCGAGCCAACTGTTCTCGACGCCCGTCGAGAATGCTTCGGAGGAACCGTTCGACGAACAGACCATCGTCGAACTCGAACAGCGGACCGCCGAGCTGCAACCGGCGCGACCGGAGTGGGCGACGGAACTCACGGACATCGACGACCTGGAGTTCGACGAACGTTCGAGGTGAGCAGGGCCGGAGACCCGGTCGGCGAGGTTCAGACGCGCGGGCCCGGCTCCGGCACGAGGACGAGCCCCTGGTTCGAGTCGGCGCTGATCGCGAGCGCATCGAGCCAGGCGCGGTTGAGTTCGACCGGGACGCTGCCCGCGTACTTGAACCGGAGGGACATCGCCGGGTGGAGCCAGATCGTCGTCCGGCCGTCGCCTGACCGAGGGTCGTCCTTCCACCCGAAGTAGAACGCTTCGCCGCGACGCAACTTCGCACCGATGACCTGTTGCAGGTGGGCGAGGACGCGGTCGTCGAACGTCACCGACACGTCGGCGTCGTAGATCATCTTGCCCATGGGTTCTCCTGCTCCGCTCTCCGGTTTCCACCGTAAGCCCGGTCCCGCGGAAGTGCCACGATGCCCGAGGGGGTTGCGAACCGGCGCGAGTCACCGGACCTGACACGCCGAAGCGGCACCGGCGCGATGCCGGTGCCGCTCAGCGGTGGTGCGCGATCGCTCAGACGCTGATCGGCAGCGCCTCCGCGATCGAGGTGCGGTGTAGGACGTCCCAGCGGCTGGTGTAGCTGCGCTCGGGGAGTGAGCGGAGCGCTTCCACCAGGTGGGTCGGGAGCAGGTCGCGGCGGGCCTCACGCGTCAGGTCGCTGGGGCGGCAGGGGTACTCCATGCCGCGTAGGAATTCGTCGAGCTCGGTGAACACGAGCATCTCCTCTCTGGGCGCGTCGTGGCACCCGATGTCAGGCGGGCCGGCTGCGTCGACCGGTCGTCAGACCGCCGTGCCCTCCTTCGAGTGTCGTTCCCGTTCGGCCGTTCGGCGCGCTCTTGCCTTTCCGTCGTCGAGCTGCTACGCGGCCGGAGTGAGGTGCACCCTCAGAGCTCGAGGCGTCGCTCCACGATGTCGCGGGCGACGTCGGCCAGGGCACGACGTCCGCCGCGAGCGTGCTTCCGGATGCGCTCGAAGGCCTCTTCGACCGAGATCGCGGCGGTGTAGGCGACGACGCCCTTCGCCTGCTCGATGACGACCCTGGACTGCAGCGCGGACTCCAGCTGCTCGCGGGTCGCGTCACTCTCGCGGAGGGTCCGCTCGTGCAGGATGCCGATGGTCGCGACGTCCGCCATCGCCTGTGCGGCTCGCGACTCGAACCGGTCGAGGGCTTCCGGTGTCGTGCGGAACAGGTTGAGGGTGCCGATGGTCGTCCGGCGGAGCCGCAGCGGGAAGGCATGAGCGGAACGGAACCCAGCGGTCGCCGCGACCTCGGCGAATCTCGGCCAGTCGGCTGCGACCGCGGCGATCTCGGGGATCGACACCGGCGTCGCATCACGGAAGCTGTCGATGCAGGGGCCTTCGTCCGCGCTCAGCTGGATGAGTTCGACGAGCTTCCCGGACTCGCTGGTCGACGCGATGAGTTCGAGGTCGCCGTGCGGGTCCGCCAGGAGGATGCCGGAGGCCTGGACGTCGAGGAGGTCGACGGTGGCGTCGACCAGGGCCTGGAGGAGGTCGACGACGTCGTAGTCGTCCACCAGGGTGTCGGCGAGCGTCGCGAACACGTCGAGCAGGGCGGTCGAGTGACGGAGCTCGGAGCCGGTCCCGTCGTCGCCGCACTCGCTCATCGCTCGTCTTCGATCGTGTCGTCGTGCAGCACGTAGCCGGTGCGACGTTCGAGGATGTCCTCGGCGACGTCCGACATCGAGCGGTTCTGGGCGAAGGCCTGCGCCTGGATGAGCAGGTGGGCGTCGTCAGGGGTGAGGCCGAGTTGCGCGATCACGAACCCGGTCGCCTGATGGATCCGGCGTCGGGCGTGGGGCTTGAGCTGCGTCGTGTCGGGGAGGCTCGCGAGTTCGAGGGTGCGTCGGAGCACGTACCGGCTGAGCGGGCGGGTGAGGGACATCATGTCCTCGACCGCCTGCGTGTCCAGCGTGCGCTCCTCGGTGTCGTACAGCTCGACCGCGCCCACCTGGAGCGGCCCGACGCGGAGGGGGAAGGCGAAGATGGAGCCGACCGCATGGTCGCGGATCGCCTCGGTGAACGACGGCCAGGAGTCGTAGCCGTTCCGCTTGACGGCCTCCTCGAGCACCGGGCGGCCGCTGCCGACGGCGTCCCAGCAGGGGCCTTCGGAGAGGTCGAACTGGAGTTCGTCGATCAACGCGATCTGCTCGTCACTCGCGGCGATCGTCTCGGGGCTCAGGGTGTCGCCGAGCGTCGCGATCGAGACGCCGCTGAGGGGCATGAGCCGCAGGATCGGTTCCACGAGCTGGTCGTCCTCGTCGACCCGGTCGAGTGCGCTGTACACGATGGCGAAGGTGTCGCTCATGTCCGCATTCCTTCCGGGCTCGAGGGTGGTCTCCGCTCATCGTACGGCTATCCCGCTGCGATCGCCGGGTGGCGATCCGTCCTGCCTGGGAAAGCAAGGGGAGGCACCGACCGGGTCCCGTCGCCTACCGTGGCGTCATGCCTCTGACGACGACAACCCCTCCGCGCCCCTCCGCCCACCGGTCCGCAGCAACCGATCGGTCGGCGCGATGAGCCGCGGGGTCGCCGTCGTCACCGGCGGAACCGCAGGGCTCGGTCGTGCGACCGTCCGTGAACTCGCGAAGCGCGGCTGGGACGTCGCGGTGCTGGCGCGTGGCGAGGACGGACTCGAGGCGACCATCGCCGAGGTCGAGCAGGCCGGGCGTCGTGCTCTCGCGGTGCCGACGGACGTCGCCGACCGGGAGGCCGTCGAGCAGGCGGCGGACCGGGTCGAGGCGGAACTCGGACCGATCGAGCTCTGGGTGAACTGCGCCATGGTCGGCGTCTTCGGGGAATTCCTCACGACCGAACCGGCGGACTTCGAACGCGCCGTCGCCGTCAACTTCTTCGGCTTCGTCAACGGAACCAGGGCCGCCCTCTCGCGAATGACGCCGCGCGACCGTGGGCACGTGATCCAGGTCGGTTCCGCCCTCGCCCACCGCGGCATCCCGCTGCAGGCCGCCTACTGCGGGTCGAAGTTCGGTGCCCGAGGCTTCACGGAGTCGGTCACCGCTGAGCTCCTCCACGACGGCAGCAACGTCAAGCTCTCGACCGTGGACATGCCGGCGCTCAACACCATCCAGTTCAGCTGGGTGAAGTCGCAGCTGCCCGAGCACCCGCAGCCGGTGCCGCCGATCTACCAGCCCGAGGTCGGTGCGACCGCCATCGCCGACGTCGCAGACCGACCGAGGCGACGCACCTGGGTGGGGGAGTCCACCGTCGGCACGATCCTCGGCGACCGCTTCGCCGGCGGATTCCTCGACTGGTTCCTCGCCCGGACGGGTTACTCCGGTCAGCTCGCTCCCGACAAGCACGACCCGCGGATGCCCGACAACGTGTACGAGCCGGCCCCCGGCGACCACGGTGCTCGCGGCGTCTTCAGCGACAAGGTGCACTCGTGGAGCCCGCAGACCTGGGCGATCCGCCACCGGCGGGCCGTGTACGCGGCGGCCGCCGGCACCCTCGCAGCGGGTGTCGCCCTGGTGGCCGGCGCGGCGAAGCGGCGCTGAGCACGATGGCGCGGCGCGAGCAGTTCGACGCGGTGGTCGTCGGCGCGGGCCCCAACGGGCTCGCAGCCGCGGTGACCCTCGCCCGGGCCGGCCTGCACGTGCAGGTGGTCGAGCGCGGTG
Organism: Plantibacter sp. 2H11-2; assembly: GCF_050031945.1. NCBI lineage: Bacteria > Bacillati > Actinomycetota > Actinomycetes > Micrococcales > Microbacteriaceae > Plantibacter > Plantibacter sp. 2H11-2. Next base: position 286,445 of record NZ_JBNBBL010000004.1, read on the forward strand.
ACACGGTCGGTGGTGGTGCCAGGACCGCCGAGCTGACGCTCCCCGGCTTCCATCACGACATCTGCTCCGCCGTGCACCCGATGGCGCTCGCCTCCGGGTTCTTCCGTTCCTTCCAGCTCGAACGCCGCATCGAGCTCGTCGTCCCGGAGATCTCCTACGCCCACCCGCTCGACGGCGGCCGTGCCGGCATCGCCTACCGCGACCTCGCCCGCACCGCGGACGCCCTCGGTCGCGACGGTGCCGCCTGGCGCTCGCTCATGGGACCGCTCGCCGCCGACGCCGACCGTGTCTCCCAGTTCACCGGCGGCAAGCTGCTGCAGGTGCCACGTCACCCGATCACCGTCGCCCGCTTCGGACTGCGCGCGCTCGAGCAGGGCAGCCCCGCGTGGAACCTCCGCTTCCGTGAGGAGACCGCCCCGGCGATGCTCAGCGGCGTCGCCGCCCACTCCATCCGCCCGATGCCGAGCCTCGCGACCTCGGCCGCCGCCCTGTCGCTCGGCGCGTATGCGCACGCCCGCGGTTGGCCCATCCCCGTCGGTGGCAGCCAGGCGATCGTCGACGCGCTCGCCGCCGACCTGCTGGCCCACGGCGGTGAGATCGTCACCGGAACCGAGGTGTGCTCCATCGACGAACTGCCGTCCGCCCGCGCCGTCCTGTTCGACACGACGCCGAAGGCGCTCGCCGAGATCGCGGGCAGCCGACTGCCCGACGCGTACCTCCGTCGACTCTCCCGGTTCCGGTACGGCGACGGCGTAGCCAAGGTCGACTTCGCGCTCTCGGGCCCCGTCCCGTGGACGAACCCGGAACTGGCCCGGGCCGGCACGCTCCACCTCGGCGGCACCCGCCGGGAGATCGCCGCCGCCGAGCGCGACGTCGCCCGCGGTCGGCACAGCGAGTCGCCCTACGTCCTCGTCTCGCAGCCCGACGTCGGCGATCCTGGTCGCGCTCCCGGTGACGCCCAGGTCCTCTGGGCGTACACGCACGTGCCGAGCGGGTCCGGTCTCGACCAGACCGAGGCGATCACCCGGCAGATCGAGCGCTTCGCCCCCGGGTTCCGCGACGTGATCCTGACGTCGGCGTCGATGACCGCCCGCGACATGGCGCGGTACAACCCGAACTACGTGCTCGGCGACATCGCCGCCGGCGCTGCGAGCTTCGCGCAGCTCGTCGCGCGTCCCGTGCTCTCGAACGACCCTTGGCGGACGCCGGCACCGGGGATCTTCCTCTGCTCCTCGTCGACCCCGCCCGGCCCGGGCGTCCACGGTCTCGCCGGCTGGCACGCCGCCCGCAGCGCCCTCCGCTCGGTCTTCGGCCGCGACCGCATGCCGTCGCTCGCGCCCGACCGCCCGCGTCCGACCCCCTGACCTCGTCCCTGCTCCAGCGAAAGGAACACCACCGTGTCCCACACCACTCGGATCCTCGACTGCCCACCCGACCGTGTCTTCGCCGTCCTCGCCGACGGCTGGCTCTTCCCGGCGTGGGTGGTCGGCGCGTCCCGCATGCGCGACGTCGGTGACCGGTGGCCGCACGTGGGTGGGAAGCTGCACCACTCCTTCGGTGTCTGGCCGGCGGTGCTGAACGACGAGACGACCGTGCTCCAGTGGGACGCGCCGCACCGGTTCGTCATCCAGCCGAAGGGGTGGCCGCTCGGTGAGGCCCGCGTCGCGGTCGAGGTCGAGCCGCACGAGCGCGGGTGCATCGTCCACCTGCATGAGCACGCCGTGACGGGCCCTGGTGCGCTGATCCCGGTCTGGCTCCTCGACATCGGGCTGCACATCCGCAACAGCGAGACGCTGCGCCGACTCGCCCACCTCGCTGAGGGCGGTGCCGGCGGCACCCACCTCGTGGAGGCGGCCGAGCCGACGGCCGAAGATCGGAAGCGCGCCGAGTTCCCGAAGCGATCGTTGTTCGCGCGGGTGGCGTCGGTCCTCGTCGTCGCCGTGCCGGTGGTCGCGGTGGCGCGCAAGCTCGCCCGCTGACGGTGTCCGGTCATGCCCGCCGCAAGTGATCCGGCCGACGCCCTGCCCGGGGACGGTCGCGACGAGACGCTGAACGAGCGATCCGACCGCAACTGGTCGGAGCTGCTGCAGGAGTTCCGGGTCCTGCAGACGGGCACGCAGATCCTCGCGGGCTTCCTGCTGACGCTGCCGTTCCAGCCACGCTTCACCGAGCTCAATGGATTCGACCACGTGCTGTACCTCGTCCTCGTGGTCCTGGCCGTGACGGTCACGCTCCTCGCGCTCGCACCGGTCATCATGCACCGGCTCGTCTTCGGGCGACTGGAGAAACCACAGCTGGTGCGGCTGTCCAGCAGGATCCTCATGGTGTGTCTCGGGGCCGCGTCGCTGCTGTTCGCGGGGATCGTCCTGTTCGTCTTCGACTTCGTCGCATCGCCTGCGGTCGGGCTGTGGGCGGGTGGGGCCGTGGTCGTCGTCATCGGGCTGGTGTGGATCGTCGGCCCGCGCCTGATCCGGGGTGCGCGCGACCGCGTGTCCTGAGGTGATCGACGTGCCCGCGGTGAGCGCCGAGAATGGGACGATGCCCGACACCTGCACCTTCTGCCGCATCCTGCGGGACGAGCCCGACGACGTCACCTGGGTGGAGCGCGAGGACGAGGCGGTCGCCTTCCGGCCGTTGCCCGAGTCGGAGCTCGCGCCCGGCCACACCCTGGTGGTGCCGCGGGCGCACAGCGTCGGCCTGCTCGACGCCGATCCGCGAGCCCTGCAGGCGACGACGGCCCTCGCTCAGCGGGTGGGACGCGCGATGCGGGCGGCGCTCGGGGCGACCGGGGTCGTCGTGCTGAGTGCGTCCGGTGCCGACGCCGGGCAGAGCGTCCCCCACCTCCATCTCCACGTCGTCCCGTGCTGGGATGACGACGGGGTCACGCTCTGGCCCGAGGGTCGCTCGAAGCACCGGGTCGACGGCGACCCGCATGCGCTCCTCGCGGAGATGTTCGAGTAGGGACCAGCCAGCCGCGGTCTCAAGTTCCCATGAACGAGTCGGTGCACCAACTATGGTGATGCTGACCCAGGAGGAACAATGGAGTTTGAAGAGCGTCTGGCCGCGTTGGCCACGAAGGTCCGCAATCAGCGGGCGGCCATCCAGACAGAAGAGGCCACGAAGAACGCATTCGTCATGCCGTTCATTTCGACGATTCTCGGTTACGACGTCTTCAACCCGATGGAGGTCGTGCCCGAGTTCACCGCCGACGTCGGGGTCAAGCGTGGCGAGAAGGTCGACTACGCCATCATGCGCGACGGCGAGGTGCAGATCCTCATCGAATGCAAAAAGTCCACCGAGCCGCTCAAGATCGAGCACGCTTCGCAGCTGTTCCGGTACTTCTCCGTGACGAACGCACGGATCGCCGTGCTCACCAACGGTGAGGTGTACAACTTCTACACCGACCTCGACTCTCCGAACAAGATGGACGATCGACCGTTCCTCGTCCTCGATCTCGCGGACATCGACGAGACGCTTCTGCCTGAGCTGCGAAAGCTGACCAAGGAGGTGTTCGACCTCGACTCGGTCATCAGCGCTGCTGAGGAGTTGAAGTACGTCGGCGCACTCAAGCGTTCGATCGCCGCCCAGTTCCGCGAGCCCGAGGAGGACTTCGTCCGGCTGTTCACCTCTCGTGTGTATGACGGTCGATTCACCCAGGACGCCCGCACACAGTTCACGACGCTCGTCGCGAAAGCGTCGAAGCAGTTCCTGAACGAGCAGGTGAACGATCGGTTGAAGACTGCTCTCGGAGCGTCGTACAGTGCGCCTCTCGGGGCAGAGGCTCCAGCCGAGTCGGTTGCAAGCGCCGGCGTCGCGGAGAGCGATCTCGACCGCGACACTGAGATCGAGACGACGCTCGAAGAACTCGAGGGCTACCAGATCGTGAAGGCGATCGCCTGCAGCGAAGTGAAGCCGGAGCGAATCGTCCACCGCGATGCGAAGTCGTATTTCGCGATTCTGCTCGACGACAACAACCGCAAACCCATCGCCCGCCTCTGGTTCAACGGGAAGAAGCAGAAGTACCTCGGCCTCTTCGATGAGGCGAAGGTCGAGACGAAATATCCTCTGGAGACCCTCGACAGCATCTATGAGCACGCAGAGTACATTCGGGCGAGTGTCCGGAGGCTGTCCGCGTAAGATCCGGGCAGGACGGTGCGGCGGCGAGTCGCATCCTCGGAGTCCTCTCCTTGAGTTGACCTCAAGACCGATTGAGGTTCTACGGTTGAAGCATGACCATTCCCACCACGCCGTCCGCTGATCCCGATGCCCTCGCCCGCGCCGCGACCGTCGACGGGTTCAAGACGGCGTTCCGTGACCACCCGGCGGGCGTCGCGCTGATCAGTGCCTCGACCGATCGGGGAGACGTCGGGCTGACGGCGTCATCGGTCGCGTCGGTGGCCGTCGACCCGCCGATGCTGTCCTTCTCGGTCACGCGGGCGACGGGGTCCGCGGGCGGACTGCTCAGCGCGGGAACGGTCGTCGTCCACCTCCTGGCGGACCACCACCTGGAGGTCGCGAAGGCGTTCGCCAAGACGGGGGAGCCGCGCTTCACTCCGGAACAGCACTGGGAGCGACTCGCGACCGGCGAGCCCTACCTGCCGAGCGCCCGTGCGGCGCTGCGCTGCCGGATCGTACAGACGGTACCGGCCGGCAGCTCGATGCTCGTCATCGCCGAGGTGCTGGAGGTCATCCCGCCCGGCACGGACGCGCCGGCGCTCGTCTACCAGAACCGCAACTTCCACCGCCTGGAGTCCGACCCGCTGGGCTGATCAGGCGAGGAGCGCGATCGGGCCGATGTCCGCGATCGCCTCGATGACCCGCTCAGGGTGCTCGGCGATCCGGTTGAGGACGTAGAGCCACCACTCGGGTCCGTAGACGAGGTACTCGCGCGTCGCGAACCCGCGGCGGCGGAGGTCGTCGAGCAGTTCGGTGCCGAGTCCCTGCAGCATCTCGAACTCCACGTGCGGCTGACGGAGGTCGTCGCCGAGCGCGCCCTCGAGTGCGGCGACGAGGTTCGCGTCGTGGGTGGCGAGGTTGACCCGGTGACCCGACCCCACGAGTCGCGTGACCATGCTGATGTAGGCCGCGGTCATCGGCGCCGAGTCGCGGGGGTGGGCCACCTCGGTCGACTCGAGGAAGGCGCCCTTGACGACGCGGATCGGCCCGGGTCGGTTCAGCACGCGGTCGAGGTCCGCGGGGGTGCGGTGCAGTCGCGCCTGCAGGGTGATGCCGGTCTCCGGGAAGGCGTCGGCGATCTGCTCGTAGATCGACAACACGAGGTCTGTGCGGTCGGAACCCTCCGCGGAGATCATGAGCGAGGTGTCGGCATCCCGTGCCGCCTGTGCGAGCGCCAGGCCGTTGCGCAGGCCGAGCTCGGGCGAGACGACGGAACCGATGTGCGAGAGGTCGAGCGAGATCGTCGCGGTCTGGTCGGATTCGCTGATCCGGCGGGCGAGGTCGATGAACTCCGCGGTCTGCTCGTCGGCGACACGTGCGTCGCGGACGGACTCGCCGACGAGCTCGATGCTCCAGCGATGCCCACGATCGGCGTTCGCTTCGAGGAGCCGCAAGGCCGAGGCCGCGTCCTCGCCGGCGATGTATCGCAGGGCGGCCCGCTTGGCGACGGCGGCGGCTTCAGGGTGAGCGAGGACCCGTGCTTTGAGGTCCTCGTCGAGGGCCCAGGTTCGCAGGGTGTCGGCGGCGCGCGACAGCGTCTCGTCGTTCATCAGCATGCTTCGACCCTATCCAGTCGTGGGTGGCGGTCCGGTCGGCACCGGGGTCTGAGCTGCACCGGGGTCTGGGCTGCGTCGAGGTCTGGGCTGCGTCGCCCGTGCGCGCTACGCTCGCTCACGTGGCGAGCTTCGAGGAGAAACCGATCCTGGACCTCACGCTCGATGAGTGGGAGGCCTACCTCGCTGGCGCGCCGAGCGACGCAGGCGTGCGGTTGAAGCTGCGGAAGAAGACCTCGAAGGCGTCGGGGATCACCTGGTCGGAGGCACTGGACGTCGCCCTCTGCTACGGATGGATCGACGGACAGAGCAAACGGTTCGACGACGACTACACGCTGCAGGCGTTCACCCCGCGGCGGAAGAGCAGCCCGTGGTCGCAGATCAACCGGGAGCACGTCGCCCGCCTCATCGAGGAGGGGCGGATGCGTCCCGGTGGGCTCGCGGAGATCGAACGCGCCAAGGCCGACGGGCGGTGGGACGTGGCGTACCGGCAGAAGGACGCCGTCGCACCGGATGATCTGCAGGCGGCGCTCGAAGCGAACCCCGAGGCGTCGGCCTACTTCGCGACCCTCGGTCGCACCGACCGCTTCCGTGTCTTCTTCCGCCTGAGCAACATCAAGACGCCCGCGATCAGGGCCGCGCGCATCGCGGACGTGGTCGAGAAGGCCGCCCGGGGCGAGCAGCACTACCGCTGATGATGGGGGACCGGCGCGGATGAGGGTGTCACCGGGGACCGTGTGGCCGGTCGTCCACGAGGAGCGTCGGCGGCTCGTCGCGGACCTGTCGGTGCTGAGCGACGAGCAGTGGGGGAGGCCGTCGCTCTGCACCGGATGGGATGTGCATGACGTCGTCGCCCATCTCGTCGATTCGGCGAAGACGACGCGGCTGGGATTCGCCCGACGACTCATCGCCGCGCGGTTCGATTTCGACCTCGACAATGAACGCGGGGTCGAGCGGGAGCGGCGGAACGATCCGCAGGAGACGCTCCGCGCCCTGGCGGACGCCACCGAGCTGAGGCGCACCCCGCCGGCGAACCTCGCGACCAGGCTCGTCGAGGCCATCGTGCACGGTGAGGACGTCCGTCGGCCGCTCGGCATCCGCGCGGACTACCCGACAGCGGCGGTCCTGGAGGCGTTGGAGTACCAGCTCCGGACCGGCGTCTCGATGGGCGGCGGCAAGGAACGTGCCCAGGGGGTTCGGCTCGTCGCCGAGGACGCCGGGACGAGCTGGGGCGAAGGCGACGAGGTCCGGGGATCGGCGCTCGACCTCTTGCTCGCGGTGTCAGGGCGACCGACCGGGCTGGCTCTGCCTGGGCGGTGAGGGACGGGCTGGAAGTCACCCGCGCGTGCCTCTTCCGTGTGTCGAGGTGTCGCGGCTCGGCTGCCCTTCGACAGGCTCAGGGACCGGATTACTCCCGGTGAACCTCCTCCGGTCACTGAGCTTGTCGAAGTGCCCACGAAGGACCCCTCGACAGGCTCCGGGATCGGGTGCATCCGGGTGAACCTCTTCCGTTGACCGAGGTTGCGCGGCTTGGCTGCCCTTCGACAGGCTCAGGGACCGAAATGGTTCGGGCACACTTCTTCCGGTCACTGAGCTTGTCGAAGTGCCCACGAGGAACCCTCCGACACGTCGACAGGCTCAGAACGGCGCGGGATCGGGTTCCGTCCGGTGGTGTTTCCCATCGGGTGTCGTCCAGTCGAGGACCCCGCGGGGTCCGTGGTCGAGGTTCCATCCTGGGAGGTGCTTCATGCGGTGGTGATGTCGACACAGGCAGGCAAGATTGCCGACATCTGTCGTCCCGCCGTCCTCCCACGCGACCGAATGGTCGAGATCACACGCTCTGGCCCGTCTGCCGCAGCCCGGTGCCCGACAAGTGCCGTCCCGCAGCCGGACCGCCCGCTGGAGGTCGGCCGGGACCCGGTACTGGTTCCGCCCGACGGAGAGGACCGCACCCGTTTCCGGTTGGACGAGGATCCGGGTGAAGCTGGGGGCGTTCACCGCGATACGGGCGGCGGTCTCGGGGTCGATCGGACCGTAGCCGTCGAGCATGCCGGGTGCGTCGGAGACGCCGGCCATGGTGAGCGCCGGGACGGTGATCTGCACGGTCGGCTTGATGTGCTCCTGCACCTCGATGGGGTGCGGGAGGACCGGGCTCGACATGACGTCTTCCGGGGTGACGCCGGTGAGCGCGAGCGCCGCTAGGGCGTCGGCCTGCAGTTGTGCGCAGGTGCGCGTATCTCCTGCTGCTCGCGACTTCGCCGCTGCTGCTTCGACCCGCTCGACGAGCCCCTGGGCGATCGGGGCGGTGGTGAAGAGGTGCACCCACGCCATGCCATCGGCTGCGGGCTCGAACTCGACCCGGCGGTCGGCCTCCGACCGCCGGGCGCGTGCGGTGATGGACTCGGGGTGGAGTCGCTCGCGGAGCGTGCGGGCGCGCTTGCGGAGGTTCGCGTTGGTCGTCTGCTCGGCGACCGGCAGGACTTCCGCGAGGAACACCGCCCGCCCAGCGATCGGCACGTCACTGAGTTGGTCGATGATCGTCTGCGCGTGCCGGGCCGAGATGCGCCCGGCCTCGAGCGACTCGAGCACTGCTGGGGCTTCATTGACGAGGCGTTCCGCGTCGTTCGTCGCCCGCTGGACCGTCTGCTCAGGCGTTCGGGTCGCCATGGCGAGGGCCGCGCAGGTGGAGCGGCGGGAGAGCGCAAGGCGCTCGGCCGGCGGGAATGCGGCCGGAACGACCGAGTCGGCGAGCGCATCGGCGTAGGCGGCGGAGCGGGCCAGGAGGCGCGCTTTCCGCGCGTCCAGGACGGCTTGCTGCCGGTGGATCTCAGTCCACTCGTCCGAGAACTCCGCGAGCTGCGCGGCGTAGTCGTCGCTCGCGCGGATCGCAGCGGAGGTGGTCTCGGTCATGGGACAAGTTCACCATGGACCACTGACATTCCAGATGCCGAGTTGCGCCAGTTATGGAAGTTGCTCGTGTGCCCTTCGACAAGCTCAGGGACCGGGGGAAGGGTGCCCGATTCGCGGGTCCGTGTGCCCCTCGGCAGGCTCAGGGACCGGGAGAAGATCACCGGAGCAGGAGGTCCCTCGTGGGCCCTTCGACAGGCTCAGGGACCGGTGGAAGGGCGCCGGATTGGCGAGGTTTCCTCGTGTGCCCCTCGGCAGGCTCAGGGACCGGGGGAAGGGTGCCGGATTCGTGGGGTTCCTCGTGGGCCCTTCGACAGGGTCAGGGACCGGTGGAAGGGCGCCGGATTCGTGAGGGTGTCCGTGGGCCCTTCGACAGGCTCCGCGAGCGGGGGAAGGGTGCCCGATTCGCGGGTCCGCGGGCCGTTCTGCAGGCTCAGGGAGCGGAGGAGGCCTGTCGACGGGCGACCGGCCCAGCGACCGGGCGGGGTCAGACGGCCCGGGCGAGCAGGTCCGCGACGCGCTTCGCGACGGCGTCGTTCCACGCGGTGACACCGAACGCGGTCGGCCACAGGTCACCGTCGTCGAGCTTCGCGGAGTCGTTGAATCCGATGGTCGCGTAGCGCGCCTTGAACTTCGCCGCCGCCTGGAAGAACACGACCGCCTTGCCGTCGGCGCCGACGTAGGCGGGCATGCCGTACCAGGTCTTGGCCGCGAGGCCGGAGTCGCCACCCATGATCAGTTCGTGCAACGGCTCGGCGATGGCGCGGTCCGCGTCTTCCATCTCGGCGATCGCGTCGACGACGGCCTGCAGGGCCTCCTCGCGACTCGCGGCCGCCTTCAGCTCCTTGGCGCGCTCCTTCATCGCCGCGCGTTCCTCGGCGCTGAATCCGCTCTTCGTGCTCGACTGCTTCTCGGCCATGTCGGCGTCCTTCCGTTCGGGGCTGTGGTCCGCCTCTCACGGTAGCCCTGCGAGCCCCACGGCGCTTCTCGAATCCTGCTCGGCCCAGTGAGTCGCCCGAAAGCGCTCGAAGTCAGCTGGAAAACGGACCGATCCGGGCGACTCAGTCGTCCAGCGCGCCCGGCCCGAGCACCGACTCGACGATGACCCGGATCGCGTACTCGCTCGTCTCGGCGAGGTCGACGTCCGCAGGGTCGATGAGCCACTGCACCTGCAGGCCGTCCATGACCGCCAGGATCGACGCCGCCGCACGGTGGATCGTCTCGGGCGCATCCACGCCCCGCTCGGCGCACACCACCTCGAACGCTTCCGCGATCTCACGCCGCAGGGTCCGGTAGCGGTCGTCGAAGTAGTGCCTGGCCGGGTGGTCCTCCGTCACCGACTCCGCCGACAGGACGACGAACGCCTGCACGATCCCGGCGCGCTGCGCGTTCGCGGCGGCGGTGCGGATCAGGTGCTTGAACAGGTCGATGCCGCCGGGGATGTGCTGGTCGTCGAGGTCCTGGACGTCCGTCGCGTCGCGGTAGCTGAGCACCTCGAGGAGGAGCTGGTCCTTCGACCCGAAGTGGTGCAGGATGCCCGCCGGCGTCATGTCGACGAGCTCGGCGATGTCGATGAGGGTTCCGTTCGCGTACCCCTTGGCGCCGAAGACGTCGAGCGCCGAGCGGACGACCTCGGCTCGCCTCGCCACGGTCGCCGGGCGTGGCTGGGCCGGTCGTTTCACCGTGTTCTGTCGTTTCACCGTGCTCATGGTGTCCGTTCCGCGGGGGACTCGATGCGCCCGACACTACCGCGCTTGCCAACTTACTGAATGGTCAGTAAGTTATCACCGAATCCCGACTTGCGCCGCACTGCCGCAGCGCACACCCAAGAGGAGAAAGCGATGAAGCTGAGAACCCCACTGCTGGCCGCGTTCGCGGCCACAGCCCTGCTGCTCACCGGATGCACCGGTGGCGGCGGGTCGAGCGACGGACCCGAGAGCGGCGCCGCCCTGACGATCGCGAAGCCCGACGGCTCGATCGCCACCGAGTCCAACAACCCCTACGTCGGCGACTCGTCCGCGATGAAGCTCGGCTACATCAACGCGATCCTGGAGCCGCTCGCGATCGTCAACCTCGTCGACCCGAGTGCCGAAGTGAAGCCGTGGCTCGCGTCCGAGATCGCCTGGTCCGACGACTACACCTCCGTCGCTCTGACCGCCCGCGACGGTGTCACCTGGAACGACGGGGAGGCGTTCAGCGCCGACGACATCGCATTCACCTTCCAGCAGTTCATCGACCACCCGGAGCTCGACAACTCGGCCCTCGGCCTCACCGCGGTGGCGACCGAAGGCGACACCGTCACCCTGTCGTTCACGAACCCCATGTTCGTGAAGCAGGACAAGGTGCTCCTCAAGCAGATCGTCCCGAAGCACGTGTGGGAGTCCGTCGACGACCCCGCCACTTTCGAGAACCCGGAGCCCGTCGGCACCGGTCCGTACACGCTCACGAGCTTCAGCACCGAGAGCGTCGAGCTCTCCGCCCGCGACGACTACTGGGGTGAGCAGCCGGCCGTGCCGACGCTCTACTACGTGTCGTACAACGACAACACGGCCCTCACCACCGCGCTCGCGAACGGTGACGCCGACTGGGCGCAGGCCTTCATCCCGAACGTGCAGTCCGCGTACCTCGACAAGGACAAGGAGCACAACGTCTACTGGGCGGCCGCCGGTCTCGCCGTCGACGCGATGTTCGTGAACACGCAGACGAAGCCGTTCAACGACCCGGCGTTCCGCCAGGCGGTGAACCTCGTCATCGACCGCGAGCAGCACCAGCAGATCGCCCGCGAGGGCGGCGTCCCCGAGCTCAGCTCGGTGACCGGCCTCCCGACCCCGGCGGGCGACGCGTTCATCGCCTCCGAGTTCGAGGGCGAGGACTACACCGTCGACGCGAAGGCCGCGAAGCAGGTCCTGACCGACGCCGGCTACACCTGGGAGGACGACGTCCTCACCGACCCGTCCGGCGAGGCCGTCACCTTCACGCTGTCGGTGCCGCAGGGCTGGAACGACTACGTGACCGGCATCAGCCTCATCGCCGACTCGGTCAAGACGCTGGGCGTCACCGCCACGGTCGACACCCCCGACCAGGACACCTGGTGGGCGGCGAAGTCGGACGGCGACTTCCAGGCCATCCTGCATTGGACGGACACCGGCGCGACGCCGTACGACCTGTACTCCGACATCATGGACGGCCGTTGGCTCGTCGCCGAGGGTGAGGCGGCCGACTTCAACTTCGGTCGGTACGACAGCCCGGAGGCCACCGCGGCGCTCGCCGCCTATGCCAACGCGACGGACGACGCGACGCGGGCAGCCGCCCTCGAGACCGTCCAGAAGCTGTTCGTCTCGGACGTCCCGGCGATGCCGATCGGTACGCGTCCGTTCATCGGCTCGTACAACACGCGGAACTACACCGGATGGCCGAGCGAGGACGACCCCTACGCGCCCGCCGACCCGACGCAGCCGACCGCGGTCTACATCCTGACGCAGCTCAAGGCCGCGAAGTAGACACGGGCACCACACCGACGGGCGGGGCGCTCATCCGCCCCGCCCGTCACCTCCCGCATGCGCAACGGCATGCACCGCGATCAGCACAGAACGGACTCATGCAGTGACCAACGACGACCTGCTGACGGTCCGGCACCGCTCTTCATCAGCACAGAACGGACTCATGCAGTGACCAACGACGACCTGCTGACGGTGTCCTCCTTCAGCGTCACCTACGACGTGGAACCACCCGTCGAAGCCGTGCGCGACGTCTCGCTCACCCTCCGCCGCGGCGAGATCCTCGGCCTCGCCGGCGAGTCCGGCTGCGGCAAGACCACCCTCGCCTACGGCCTGCAACGGCTCCTCAAACCACCGGCGGTCATCACCGGCGGGACCGCCGTGTTCCACGACGAGTCCGGCGAGGACATCGACCTCGGCCGGCTGGGCGAGGAAGAGATGCGCGCGTTCCGCTGGGACAAGGCCTCCATGGTGTTCCAGGGCGCGATGAACGCCCTCAACCCGGTCACCTCGATCGGGCGGCAGCTCGACGACGTCTTCACCACGCACCGCCGAGGCATGTCGCGCGCTGAGCGTCGCGAGGAGGCGGGCAAGCTGCTCGACATCGTCGGGGTCGGCCGCGACCGCCTGAAGTCCTACCCGCACGAGCTCTCCGGCGGCATGCGTCAGCGGGTCATGATCGCGATGGCGCTCGCCCTGAAGCCGCAGCTGATGATCATGGACGAGCCGACCACCGCGCTCGACGTGCTCGTGCAGCGCGAGATCCTCCAACAGATCTCCGAGCTCCGCACCGAGTTCGGCTTCTCGGTCATCTTCATCACCCACGACCTCCCGCTGCTCCTCGAGATCTCCGACCGCATCGCCGTCATGCGTGCCGGCCGACTCGTCGAGATCGACACGGCGGAACGCATCTACCGACAGGCGAAGGACCCGTACACGCGGAAGCTGCTCGCGTCCTTCCCGAGCCTCACCGGCGAGCGCGGCGACTTCGTCCGTGGAACCGGTGCCGCCACGTCGGCCACCCAGGCAGGAGTGACCGCATGACCACCCTCGAGTTCTCGCACGTCTCGAAGCGCTACCGGGTCCGTGGTTCCGGCCACATGCTCGCGCTCGACGACGTCAGCTTCACCCTGCGGTCCGGCCAGACGCTCGCCCTCGTCGGTCAGTCCGGCAGTGGCAAGTCGACCATCGCGAAGATCCTCACCCAGTTGGAACGGGCGACGAGCGGCGACATCCTGCTCGACGGCAAGGCCATCCCGCGTCGTGGTCGTGCACTCCGCCGCTACCGCCAGCAGGTCCGCATGGTCTTCCAGGACCCGTTCGCCTCGCTGAACCCGTCGCACACGATCCGCCACCACCTGGAGCGACCGCTGCGCCTCGACCACGTCGTCCCCGAGGCCGAGGTGGAGGACGAGGTGCACCGCCTCCTCGAGCGCGTGCAGCTCGACCCGGCCGGCACGATCGACCGTCGGCCCCACGAACTGTCCGGCGGTCAGCGCCAGCGGGTCGCCATCGCCCGTGCGCTCGCGTCGCGTCCGTCCCTCCTCATCGCCGACGAGCCCGTCTCGATGCTCGACGTCTCCATCCGGCTGGGTGTCCTCAACCTCCTGGCCGAGCTGCAGCGCGAGTCGCAACTCGGCGTGCTCTACATCACGCACGACCTCGCGACCGCGCGGCACTTCAGCGACGAGATCATGGTCCTGCACCACGGCGAGGTGGTCGAGCGGGGCCCGGCCGACGATGTGATCCTCCGCCCGCAGCACCCCTACACGCTCGCCCTCCGCAACGCGTCGCCCGACCCCGACCGCCACTTCGCGGGAACGGAGACCATCGCATGACCTTCTTCCTCCGTCGCGCCGCCTTCTACGCGTTCACCGCGTGGGCCGCGATCACGATCAACTTCTTCCTGCCACGGATGCTCAAGGGCGACCCGGTCTCGGCGTACATCGCGAAGAACCAGGGCCGCATCAGCCCCGAGGCGGCGGACTCGCTCCGCACCCTGTTCGGACTCGACGCCGACAGGTCGATGCTCGAGCAGTACCTCGACTACTGGCGGCTCCTCTTCTCGGGCGACCTCGGACGGTCCTTCTCGAAGGGCCTCGCGCCCGTCACCGACGTGATCGCCGCCGCCCTCCCGTGGACCGTTGGTCTCGTCGGGATCGCGACGATCCTGTCGTTCGTCCTCGGCACGTCCATCGGCGCCCTCATCGGCTGGCGACGCGGCAGCAAGGCGGACTTCATCGTCCCGCTGTCCACCTTCTTCTCGACGGTGCCGTACTTCTGGATGGGCCTCATCGCGATCGCGGTGTTCTCCACCCTGCTCGGCTGGTTCCCCGCCTCCCACGCCTACGGCAAGGGATCGAGGCCCGAGTTCTCGCTCGACTTCTTCGGGCAGGTGATCGCGCACGGCTTCCTCCCGGCGGCGACGATCGTGCTCGCCTCGCTCGGCGGCTGGATCCTCGGCATGCGCAACATGATGGTCACCGTCCTCGACGAGGACTACGTGACCGTCGCCCAGGCGAAGGGGCTGCCGACCCGCCGGGTGCTCGTCGACTACGCCGCACGCAACGCGATGCTGCCGCAGCTGTCGAGCTTCGCCCTGTCGCTCGGCTTCATCGTCGGCGGCACGATCGTCATGGAGATGGTCTTCTCCTACCCGGGCGTCGGCAAACTCCTGCTCGACGCCACGACGGCGAAGGACTACCCGCTCATGCAGGGGCTCTTCCTCGTCATCACGCTCACCGTCCTCGTCGCGAACATCCTGGCCGACGTCGCCTACGCGGTGCTCGACCCCCGCACCCGCCAGATGGAGTCCTGACATGACCATCCCCACCACCGAGGCCCTCGCCACCGCCGAGGCACCCAAACCGACGCCCGCGGGCCGCTCGTTCGCCGCCCGGTTCGCGTCGTCGTTCGCGATGTTCCGGAACGGCAAGTCGATCGCCGGGCTCTGCATCCTCGGGTTCTTCGTCCTCGTCGCGGTCTTCGGCGACCTCATCGCGCCGTACGGCCCGCTCGAGAAGGACTTCACCGCGCTGCGCCAGGCGCCGTCCGCCGCGCACCTGCTCGGCACCACGCACATGGGCGAGGACGTCCTGAGCCAGCTCATCTACGGCACCAGGGGCGTGCTCCTCGTCGGCTTCCTCGCCGGGATCTTCGCGACGATCATCGCCGTCGCCATCGGGGTCACC
The DNA here is from genome assembly GCF_050031945.1 of Plantibacter sp. 2H11-2. Taxonomy (NCBI): domain Bacteria; kingdom Bacillati; phylum Actinomycetota; class Actinomycetes; order Micrococcales; family Microbacteriaceae; genus Plantibacter; species Plantibacter sp. 2H11-2. Next base: position 301,769 of record NZ_JBNBBL010000004.1, read on the forward strand.
GCCGGGTACGTCTCCGGGTTCACGAGCGAGTCGCTGTCCGCGCTGACGAACGTGTTCCTCGTCATCCCGGGGCTCCCGCTCATGATCATCGTGGCGTCCCAGTACGACAACCCGAGCCTGTTCCTCATCGCCGGCGTCTTGGCGCTCACCGGGTGGGCGTGGGGCGGACGGGTGCTCCGCGCGCAGACGATGTCGCTCCGGAACCGCGACTTCATCCAGGCGGCGAAGGCGAACGGGGAGTCCCTCTTCCGGATCATCACCGTCGAGATGCTGCCGAACCTCACCGCCATCATCGCCTCGAGTTTCGTCGGCACGGTCACTGCGGCCGTACTGGGGCTCACCACGCTCGCGTTCATCGGCGTCATCCCGATCACGAACCTCAACTGGGGCACCATCCTGTTCTGGGCGCAGCAGAACGGCGCCTTCCCCGACTTCTGGTGGTGGTACGTGCCCGCCGGCGTCTGCATCGCCCTGCTCGGTGTCGCGCTGTCGCTCATCAACTTCGGGATCGACGAGTACGTGAACCCGAGGCTCCGCTCGGCGGGTGAACGCGCCAGGGCCCTGCGCAAGCGCGGCATCAAGCCCGGGGCGAGCGTCACCGCCGTCCGCACTGAGACGACCGGCCCGTCCACGATCACCGACACGACCCACACCGAACGCGCTGGAGCCACCGAACGATGAAGACCGACACCGCCCCTCACCTCGAGGACGCCCGCTACCTCGACCCCGCGCTGCCGATCGCGGCCCGCGTCGACGACCTCGTCGAGCGGATGACCGTCCGCGAGAAGGTCGGGCAGATGATGCAGCTCGACGCCCGCGACGACATCGAGGCGCACGTCCTCGAGACCCACGTCGGCTCGATCCTGCACGCGTCACCGGAGCGTCTCGCGGTCGCCCATGAACTCGTCGGGCGGACGCGACTGCGGATCCCGCTGATCGTGGGGGAGGACTGCATCCACGGTCACTCCTTCCACCTCGGCGCGACGATCTTCCCCACGCAACTGGCCATGGCCGCGAGCTGGGACGCCGGGCTGCTCGAGCGGGTGGCCAGGGCCACGGCCGTCGAGGTCGCCGCGACGGGTGTCCACTGGACGTTCTCGCCGGTGCTCTGCATCGCCCGCGACCTCCGCTGGGGGCGCGTCGGTGAGACCTTCGGTGAGGACCCGTTCCTCATCGGTGAGCTGGCCTCCGCGATGGTGCGCGGCTACCAGGGCGACGGCCTGTCCGACCCGACCGCCATCCTCGCGACGGCCAAGCACTTCGCCGGCTACTCCGAGACGCAGGGTGGCCGCGACGCGAGCGAGGCCGACATCTCCCCGCGCAAACTGCGGTCATGGTTCCTCCCGCCGTTCGAGCGGGTCGCCCGCGAGGGCTGCGCCAGCTTCATGCTCGGCTACCAGTCGATCGACGGGGTGCCGATCACGGTCAACGAGTGGCTGCTCAACGACGTCCTGCGCGGTGAGTGGGGGTACGAGGGGACGCTCATCACCGACTGGGACAACGTGGGCCGCATGGTGTGGGAGCAACACGTCAGCCCGGATTACGTGCACGCCTCGGCTGCCGCGATCCGTGCCGGGAACGACATGGTGATGACCACCCCTGGCTTCTTCGAGGGCGCCCTGGAGGCGCTCGAGCGCGGGCTGCTCGAGGAGGCCGACCTTGATCGGGCGGTCCGTCGCATCCTCACCCTGAAGTTCGCGCTCGGCCTGTTCGAGCACCCGCGGCACCCGGACACCGCCGAGCAGCTGGCGGTGATCGGCTCGCCGGAGCACACCGGACTCAACCTCGAGACCGCGCGGCGCTCGCTCGTCCTGCTCCGCAACGAGGGCGTGCTGCCGCTCGCCGGCGGCTACCGGGCGGACGAGGCAGGCAGGGCGATCGCGACGTCCGAGGCCGGGCCGCAGCGCATCGCCGTCGTGGGTCCGCTCGCGGACGACGCGCAGATGCAGCTCGGCGACTGGGCGGGCAACTCCGGCCAGGCCGGTTGGTTGCCCGACGGCCAGCCGCGCGAGATGATCACCACCGTGGTCGACGGCCTGCGTGCGGTCGCACCCGCCGGGAGCACGGTCACGACCGCGTTCGGAGCCGACATCCTCACGCTCTCACCCGATCCCGCGGGGGCGACCTTCCCCGACGGCCAGCCGCGTCCGCCGTTCGTCACGCCCGCGCGACCTGACGAGGCGCTCATCGCGGAAGCCGTCGCGCTGGCCGAGGACGCCGACGTGGTCGTCGCCGTCGTGGGCGACCGCATCGAGCTCGTGGGGGAGGGCCGCTCCACCGCGACGCTCGAGCTCATCGGCGGACAGGTGGCACTGCTCGACGCCCTGGCCGCCACCGGCAAGCCGCTCGTCGTGGTCCTGCTCGCCTCGAAGCCGCTCGTGCTGCCGCCGTCCGCGCTGCACGCCGACGCGATCGTGTGGGCGGCGAGCCCCGGCATGCAGGGTGGCCGCGCGATCGCGGAACTCCTGCTCGGTCTCATCGAGCCGACCGGTCGCCTGCCGATCTCCTTCGCGCGGCACGCCGGCCAGCAGCCGACGTACTACAACCAGATCCGCGGACAGCACGGCGACCGCTACGCCGACCTCACCCAGGAGCCCGCGTTCGCGTTCGGCGACGGGCTGTCCTACTCGAGCGTCGAATACGGAGAGCCGCACCTCGACCAGGCCGTCTACCGAGGTGGCGACACCCTGCGCGCCGAGGTCGAGGTGCACAACAGCGGTTCGCGTCCCGTCCTCGAGACGGTGCAGGTGTACGTCAGTGACCTCGTCACCTCGGTCAGCTGGGCCGACCAGGAGCTGAAGACGTTCCGCCAGGTCGCGATCCAACCGGGCGACACGGCGACAGTCACGATCGAACTGCCCGTCGCCGACTGCTCCATCGTCGACGCGAGGGGACGACGGGTCGTCGAAGCGGGCGAGTTCGAGCTGCGGGTGGGCGGCTCGTCACGGGCCGATGCGCTGCACGCGGTCCGCTTCACGATCGCCGACTGAGCCGTCGGCGGCCGGGATGCTCACGGGGCCGCACGAAGTCCCTCCTGTTTCGTGCGGCACCCGTGAGCGGTCCCGAGGGCTACGCCAGTTCGTCCGCGTCAGCGCGGACGGTGACCTCGCCGCCGTTGGCGCCGTGCATGAGGTCCTCGAGCAGGGGGCGGTCCATCTCGAACGTCTCGTCCGAGTCGAAGCTGAACTGCAGCGGGATCGACGGGTGCAGCCAGAGCGTGACGCGGCCGCGCTCCGTCGAGGTGTCGCGCAGGGTCACCGAGAACGACTCGTTCCGGCGGAGCTTCATGAGGGTGATGGTCTTGACGTGAGCCAGCATCCGGTCTTCGAGGTGGAACCGGTTCTCGCCCGTGCCGTATACGATCGCGCCCATGTGCTGTGCCCTTCTTCGGGCCTCCGACGATCGACACGGCGAGATGCGCCGGTGTCGAGCGGCCAGCCTGGAGACCCACTTCAATGTCCGCCGAACAAGTGTAGGAAACTTGAAATCGTCGCTCTGAACTGTTGATTTCCAGGTGTCGGCTGCGCTATGCCAGCTTCCGCTGGCGAGGCGGTCAGGACAGCAGGTCGGGGTCCTGTCCCTGGGGGAGTGCCGAGGACGGGGTGTCCTGGGAAGGACCGTCCGGTGTGCCCATCGCGATGCCGATCCCGGGGCCGATCAAGATGGTGATCGGCTCCAGCTGACCCTCACCGCGGTCGACCTGCAGCCACCGGAACTGTCCGGCGGAGATGCTGTCGAGCACCTCGGCGCGGAACTCGTCCGGATCCTCGACGGCGATCGAGTACGGAAGTCCCTGGTAGACGATCTCCATGCGGCTCATGCGACTTGTCCTGTCCGGCTCGGAGCGGGCTCCGCGATGACCGAGAGGCCGTGGGCGGAGTTCGCCGTGACGTTCAGCGCGTCGATCCACGCGCGGTTGAGGTCGATCGGGACACTGCCCGAGTACTTGAAACGCAATGGCACCGAGGGGTGGATCCAGATGACGCTGCGCCCGTCGCCGGCGCGCGGGTCGTCCTTCCAACCGAAGTAGAAGGCCTCGTTCCGGCGGAGCTTCGCACCGATCACGAACTGCAGGTGCGCAAGCAGCCGGTCCTCGAAGGTGATCGAGACCTCAGAACCGTAGATCAGTTTTCCCATGGCGGGCCGTGCTCTCCTCGTTGTGCGTCACGCGGTGTCTATCGCGGTGTCGCTTCACCTTAAGACTCTCGGCTCCGAAAACCCAGCTGGCGGCCGCGCGGGCACGGATGGGACGCTTCGGCGTCGATGTCAAGGGCCCCGGGATCGACAGGTACGGTGCGTAACCTGCCGTGCAGGAGGTGCCAACCATGGCAACAGCAGAGAAGACCAGCAAGACCGAGAGCACGACCCGATCGGCTCCCGGAGGATCCGGGCCGAAGCCCACCCGTCGGCAGAACGCCGAGAAGGGCTTCGTCGCGTCGAAGGAACTCGACGCCAACATGCAGGCCGTCCTCGTCGACCTCATCGAGCTGTCGATCCAGGGCAAGCAGGCGCACTGGAACGTCATCGGACGCAACTTCCGCGACACGCACCTGCAGCTCGACGAGATCATCGACGCCGCGCGCGAGTTCAGCGACACCGTCGCGGAGCGCATGCGTGCCCTGCACGCCGTGCCGGACGGCCGCAGCGACATCGTCGCCGAGACCACGACACTGCCCGAGTACCCGCAGGGCGAAATCGACACCTCGGAGACGATCGACCTGATCACCGTCCGACTCGAGGCGGTCGTCGGCACGATGCGTCGGGTCCACGACGACGTCGACGATGAGGACCCGACGAGCGCGGACATCCTCCACGCGATCATCCAGCAGCTGGAGCAGTTCGCGTGGATGATCAGCGCGGAGAACCGGACGGCGACCCGCAGTCGTTGACCTGCAGGCGGTGACCCTGGGCGGCGCCCGACGACCACGCGTCGTCGGCAGCGCCGCCCGGTCGTTCGTCGACGACCAAGGGCCGGCGACGACTACTTGTCGTCGGCGCCGCCACCCGACGCCGTGTCCTCGCCGTCGTTCGGCTCGGAACCGTCGGAGCCCGAACCGTCGGGGATCTCTTCCGCGTCGGGACGTGAGGATGATGCAGATGCGTTCGTCATGTTCGCTTCCTTCCTGGTTGTCGCCATCGGAGATGACCAGACCAACGCTAGGCCGCCGAGCTGATCGGCGCGTGGGGGTTGACGCTTCGACAGGGCCAGACCAGCATGGCGGCTGTGATGAGCGGTGATGAGGTGACCGGGCGCGAGACCCCGACGGGGAGCATCCGCACACCGAAGCAACGGGTCGGCGCGTGGATCATGCCCGCGCTGCGCCCGTGGCGCCTCATGCTCGCGCTGAAGGTGGCCATCGCGGCCACCGCGGCCTGGTTCCTCGGCAGCCTGCTCCCGGGCGAGCTCGGCGACTTCTCCTACTACGCCCCGCTCGGCGCCCTCGTGAGCCTCACGCCGACGCTCATGGACTCGGTGCGCTCGAGCCTGCAGACCCTCATCGGTCTGGGCCTCGGCATCGGACTCGCGTGGCTGCTCATCATCTCGCCCGCGCCCGGCTGGGTGTCCGTCTCGCTGTCGGTGGGGCTCGGCACGCTGCTCGCCGGCCTGCCGGGGCTCGGACAGGGCCGTGACTACGTCCCCATCGCGGCGCTGTTCGTCATCATCATCGGCGGAGCGAACGCCAACGACTTCTCGGTCGGCTACCTCGTGCAGATGGCCCTCGGCGTGCTCGTCGGGCTCCTCGTGAACCTGCTCATCATGCCGCCGCTGTTCGTCCGCGAGTCGGCAGCCGGGATCTCGGCCGCGAGGTCACGGATGGTCGGTGCGCTCCGGAGCATGTCGGACACCCTCCGATCCGAGTCGGCACCGACCCCGGACGACCCGCCGTCTTGGGACAGCTCGCTGCTCGCCATCCGGCACGACGTCGACGCCGCGCGCGGGCTGATGAAAGACGCCGCGGAGAGCCGCCGGGCCAATCCGCGCACGCGGTGGAACCGGCACGACTTCCGCGGGGATGAGGGGGCGCTCGCCGCCCTCGAGCGGATCGCGCCGGTGGTCGTGGAGATCGGTGACGCCCTGCGTGCGGCGCTCTGGGGGATCCCGGTGCCGGTCGACCTCGACGAGGGCGTCCGGAGTGCGCTCGCCGATGCGATCGACGCCTCGGCCGACCTCGTCGAGGCGGCGATCGACGACGAGCGTCTCTCCGATGCGCTGCGTGCGTCCGACCAGGCGCTGACGATGCTGCGTCGGGCGGTGCGCTCGGCCCACGCGGGCGCGAACGGTGCGGCCGGTCGGGAGTCGGACGACGCCGACCCGGCGGAGGATGCGGGTGGCGAGAACCTGCTGTTCGCGCTGCGTCGCATCCACGCCGAGATCGAACGCTCGGAGCGGTCGCCGGACGCCTGAGCGGCGCCCGGCGCGCCCGGTCCTCAGAGGATCGGCTTGCCGCCGGTCACCGCGATGACGGCGCCCGAGATGTAGCTCCCCTCGTCCGAGGCGAGCAGCACGTAGGGCGGAGCGACCTCGGCAGGCTGGCCCGGACGCCCGAGCGGGGTGTCCGTCCCGAACGACTCGACCGTCTCCGGCGGCATCGTCGACGGGATCAGGGGCGTCCAGATCGGACCGGGGGCGACGGCGTTCACGCGGATCCCGTCACCACCGAGCATCTGCGCGAGCGACGCGGTCATGCTCGCGAGACCCGCCTTGGTCATGGCGTAGGGCATGAGCTGCGGCGACGGCGAGTCGGCCTGCACCGAGCTCGTCGCGATGATCGAGGAGCCCGGAGCCATGTGGGGGACGGCCGCCTTGCTCAAGTGGAAGAACGCGCTCAGGTTCGTGGCGAGCGTGTGGTCCCACTCCTCGTCAGGGATCTCGGCCAGGCTCTCCCGGGTCATCTGGTACGCGGCGTTGCTCACCAGGATGTCGACCTTCCCGAAGCGTTCGACCGTCGCGCGGACGATCTCGCGGCAGTGCTCTGGGCTCGTGAGGTCACCACCGATGCTGAGGGCGGTCCGGCCGGCCTCCTCGACCCAGCGGACCGTGTCGGCCGCGTCCTCGTCTTCATCGAGGTAGCTGACGACGACATCCGCCCCTTCGCGGGCGTAGGCGATCGCGACGGCCTTGCCGATACCGCTGTCGCCACCGGTGATGATGGCGACCTTGCCCTCGAGCTTGCCCGAACCCCGGTAGCCGGTCTCGCCGTGGTCGGCCTGCGGCGTGAGCGCTCCCTCGGTCCCGGGTGGCTGCTGCTGCTGAGCGGGCTGGTTCATGGTGTTCCTCCCTGTGCTGCTGCGGATCCGTGCTGCTGTGCGTGCCAGCATGCTGTGGTTGCGGTCCGTCCACCCAAGCCGATCCGAGCGATCCGCCTCCAGGGGTTGACGCCCGCCCGGCACCCGGCGTCCCGCGCTAGCAGCCGCGTGGCGGGGCCGCCAGCCCCGGCGATTCGGAGGTGCGGCTCGTAGGGTGAATCGCATGACCGCAGCTGGCGAGGATCTCCGTTCGTACGCACCGATCGGGGACGGCCGCACCGTCGCCCTCATCGGACTCCGTGGCCAGGTCGACTGGCTGCCGATCCCCGACCTCGGCTCCATGCCGGTGTTCGCCCGGCTGCTCGACGACGACTCCGGCGGGTGCATCGAGCTCGAGCCGGTCGGCGAGTACACCGTCACGCGGCGCTACGTGTCCGGCACCAACGTGTTGCGCACGACCTTCACGACCGAGCACGGGCGAGCGACGATCACGGACGCACTCGTCACGGGCATCGCGGGTCGCCTGCCCTGGGCCGAACTCGCGCGCCGGATCGACGGGGTGTCCGGCAGCGTCGAGTTCACCTGGCGCGTCCGGCCCGGGACGGCGCTGGGGACGGCCTCGCCCTGGATCGAGGACAGCACGCGCGGCCCCATCATCCGCTCCGGCGCGACGACGATCGCGGTCGTCGGCGACGAGTACGGGCCCGAGGCGGTCGAGGTCGACGGGGCCATGCCGACGGAGCTCTCCGGTCGCTTCACGACGACCGAGAACTCCCGTCACCTGCTGATCATCGTCGCCACCCACGGCGAGCCGATCCATCTGCCGGTCCCGGCGAACGTCGACGTGGGTATCGATCGGACGATCGACAACTGGCGCGCCTGGTCCCGGGCCTTCTCCTACGAAGGCCCATGGGCGGATCAGGTGCAGCGCAGTGCCCTCGCCCTCAAACTCCTGATCTTCAGCCCCACCGGTGCCATCGCGGCCGCGGCGACCACCTCGCTCCCGGAGAACCCGCGCGGGGCCAAGAACTGGGACTACCGCTTCGCCTGGGTGCGCGACCTCGCGTACACCGCGCACGCCCTCGTCCGCTTCGGCCTCCGCGAGGAGACGCACGCCGCCGTGTCGTGGCTGCTGCGCACCATCCGCGAGAACGGACCGGAGCTGCACATCTTCTACGGCCTCGAGGGCGGCGTGCCCGATGGTGTGGTCGAGCACGACGTCGCCGGCTGGCGCGGCATCGGTCCGGTGGTCAGCGGGAACCCGGCTCAGGGGCAGCTGCAGCTCGGCGTCTACGGCGACCTCTTCGCGATCTGCCGCACCTACGTCGACGCCGGCAACGTCCTCGACGTCGAGACCGGCCGTCTCCTCGCCGAGGTCGCGGACCGCACCTGCGACCTGTGGCGGAACCGCGACGCCGGCATGTGGGAGCTGCCCCAGGAGGAGCACTACGTCTCGTCGAAGATGGGCTGCTGGCAGGCGCTCGGCGACGCCGTGCACCTGGCGGAGCTCGGGCAGGTCGCCGGCAGTGCCGACCGCTGGCGCACCGAGCAGACCCGCATCCGGGAGTGGATCGACGAGCACGGGTGGAACGAGGAGCGCGGGGCGTACGTCATGTTCCCCGGGAGCGACGACCTCGACGCCTCCGTGCTGCTGCACGCGATGAGCGGGTTCGACCGCGGTGACCGGATGTCCTCGACGATCGACGCACTGACGGCCGAACTCGGCGAGGGGGCGCTGCTGTACCGGTACTCGGGGGTGCAGCAGGAGGAGTACACCTTCGTCGCCTGTGCGTTCTGGCGGGCCTCCGCGCTCGCCTGCGTCGGTCGTCACGACGAGGCGATCGCGGCCATGGACGAGCTCGTCGGCATGACCAACGACGTCGGGATCCTCGCCGAGATGATCGACCCGGCCGACGGCGCGCACTGGGGCAACCTGCCGCAGGCGCTGAGCCACCTCGCGCTCATCAACGCGGCCCTCACGATCAAGGAGCTCACCGAGCAGGATTGAGCGCTCCCGGTCCCTGAGCTGCGCCGCACTGAGTCTGTCGAAGTGTCGAAGGGCCCACGCACGCGGGTACCGGCCGGATGCTGGGAAAGCAAGCCCCGCGGGGACACCCGTCCGGGTCCGTACCGTGGAGGCAATGGATGTTCACCCACAGGTCTTCCGAGACACCCCCGCGATCCTCGTCGAGAGCATCTGGTGGGACGCCCGCACCGACGAGGTCGTCTGGGTCGACATCACCGCGGGCACGCTCCACCGCGGACGGATGGACGGCGCCGTGGACGGCAGTGACGACCGCGTCACCGAGCTCCCACCGCCGCTGAGCGCCGTGCAGCCGCGTGCCGCCGGCGGCTACATCGCCGCACTCGGTGACCGCATCGTCACCCTCGACGACGACGGGCTCATCGCCGAGACCCTGGCGAGGCTCGACCACGTCCACGCCGGCCTGCGCAGCAACGAGGCGAAGGTCGACCCGTACGGCCGGTTCCTCGTCGGCTCCATGAACGTCACCACCGGCGAACCGAATGCCGCCCTGTACCTGCTCGACGACACCGGACTCCGCACGCTCCTCGGCGGCTTCGGCGTCACCAACGGCTTCGAGTGGTCCGACGACGGTCGTACCGTGTACGTGACCGACACCACCGTGAAGACGGTCTACCGGGCGAGCACGGGAGAAGACGGCCGACTCGGGCCGCTGGAGCCCTTCCTCGTCGGCTACGACTCCGACGGCCTCGCGCTCGACACCGACGGTCGATTCTGGAACGGCGTCAACGGCGGTGGTCGCGTGCTCCGGTGGAGCCCGGACGGCACCGTCGAGGACGAGCTGAGCGTGCCGGCCCCGGGCGTCACGTCGGTGGCCTTCGGCGGGCCCGAGCTCACGACGCTCTTCGTCGGGACGGCCCGCGAGAACCTCACCGAGGCGGACCTGGTGGATGCACCGCTCAGCGGCGGCATCTTCCGATTCGACGGACTCGCGACCGGCCGACCCGTCAATTCCTACGGACGCCGATCGACCTCGGGGCCCGACCCGGCGACCGACCGCATCTGACCTGAACCATTCCGACCTGTCCGACCACGACCGAACACTGAACGAGAGGACCATCACCATGGCCAACGACCAGTACACCTTCACCGACCCGGCGAAGCTCTACGCCCACATCACCGCCGAGAAGCAGCACCAGCCCGAGCCAGGCCTCGACGCGAAGCTCGACCCGAAGGCCGACCTCGGCGAGGAGAGCTACCGCGGCTCGGGTCGTCTCACCGGCCGCAAGGCGCTCATCACCGGCGGCGACTCCGGTATCGGTGCCGCCACCGCGATCGCCTTCGCCCGCGAGGGTGCCTCCGTGGCCCTCTCCTACCTCCCGGAGGAGGAAGAGGACGCGCAGCGCATCGCCGGCATCGTCCGCGAGGCCGGCGCCACCGTCCTCACCCTGCCGGGCGACCTGCGCGACCCGTCCTACTGCCGCGACCTCGTGGAGCGCGCGGTCGAGGGCCTCGGCGGCCTCGACATCCTCGTGAACAACGGCGGCAAGCAGAAGTTCAACGAGGACCTCACCACCCTGACGGACGAGCAGTTCGACGACACCTTCAAGACCAACGTCTACGCGATGTTCTGGATCACGAAGGCCGCCCTGCCGCACCTCCCGGCCGGTTCGTCCATCATCAACACGACGTCGATCCAGGCGTACTCGCCGTCGGACATCCTCGTCGACTACGCGTCCACGAAGGCGACCATCAACGCCTTCACGAAGGCGCTGGCGCAGCAGCTCGCGCCCAAGGGCATCCGCGTCAACGCGGTCGCTCCCGGCCCGATCTGGACGCCGCTCCAGGTCTCCGACGGACAGCCGCAGGACAAGATCGCCGAGTTCGGCGAGGACACCCCGCTCGGCCGCATGGGCCAGCCGGCCGAGCTCGCGCCCGCCTACGTGTTCCTCGCGTCGGCGGAGTCGTCCTACGTGCTCGGCGAGACCCTGAACGTCAACGGCGGTATGCCCACGCCGTAACCCCGTCCCACCCCACAGCAGCCCGCGAACTGTCAGTTCCGGCTCGTCAGACGCCGTCCGACTATCTTCTTCTGACAGTTCGCGGGCTGTTTGGGTCAGTCCGTGCGGTCCGCCGCACGTCGGACGCGACGGCCCTCGAGGGCGTCCTTCGCGTCGCGGTCGGCGAGCGCCTTGATCGCGGCGTCCGACCGCAGGGGCAGCTGCAGCTCCTGCTCGGCGGCGACACCCGAGGCGAGCTGGCGGCCACGCTGGATCTCGATGTCGAGCTGGGCACCGAACAGCAGTGCGAGGTTCGCGATCCAGATCCACAGCAGGAAGATGATGATGCCGGCGAGCGAGCCGTAGGTGGCGTCGTAGTTGCTGAAGTTGGCGATGTAGAAGCCGAACCCGACCGAGGCGATGAGCAGGATCAGGAGTGCGGTGAGCGCACCGATGCTGATCCAACGGAACTTCTCCGGCTTGATGTTCGGCGTCGCTGAATACAGCACGGCGATGACGAAGACGAGCGCGGCGGCCATGACCGGCCACTTCGCGATCGACCAGACCGTGAGGCCCGTCTCACCGAGACCGACCGCCTGTCCGATGGCCTGCGCGACCGGGCCGGACACGATGAGTGCGAGGGCGATCACCGAGATGACGAGCAGGACGACGAGGGTCACGCCGAGCTGCGTCGGACGCAGCGACCAGATCTTGCGACCCTCCTCGACCCCGTACATACGGTTGAGCGCGCGACCGAAGCCGCCCACGTAGCCGGATGCCGACCACACGGCACCGGCGATACCGGCGATGAGCGCGAAGCCGATCGCCGGTGACTCGACGAACTGGTTCACCGCGTCGGTCAGGAAACCGAGGCTGTCGCCCGGGGCGAGGTTGCCGACGATCTCGAGGAGGGCGTCGGTGCCGTTGCGGCTCTGTCCGAAGAGGCCGAGGATCGAGACGAGCGCCAGGACGGCCGGGAAGAGCGACAGGATCGCGAAGTAGGTGAGCCCCGCGGCGAGGTCGGTGCACTGGTTCGAGGTGAAGGAGTGCAGCGTCCGCTTCAGGACGTAGCCCCAGGGGACGGGGACGCGCTGGGGGTTCATCGTCTCTTCCGCGTGGTCCGCATCGCGGTTCCGCGGATCGTCCGGCGTGCTGCGCTCGAGACGGTCCTCCTTGGTGGACTCAGACACGGTGCCCTCGGTTCGCACGCCACAGCAGGACACCGGCACCGACGACCGCGACCGAGGCGACGACGATGGCGGTGGTGCGCAGGTGGTACGCCACGGCGGTGCGGACGTCGAACTTCTGGAAGAGGAGGTCGAGCGTCTGCGCGAGGTGCTCACGCGTCTGCTCGACGTCGAGCTGCAGGGTGTTCAGACCGGCGCCCTCGGGGGGAGTGGGGCGGGCGAGATCCTGGTCGCTCATGCTGCGGCCTCCTTGGTGTCGTGCTTCGAGTCGTGCTGCTGGTGCTCCGCGAGGTGGTCGCCGGTGAGGGCTTCGACACTGCGCTCGGGAACGGGCTTCGCGCCGGCCTTAAGCTTCTTGACGCCGACGAGCGCCAGGATCCCGGCGACGAGGATGAGGACGACGCCGACGATGAGGGCGGCGAGCCAGGCGGGGAGCACGGTGGCGAGTCCGAGGACGGCTGCCGCGATGAGCGTCCCGAAGCCGAAGAGCACGAGCACCAGGGCGACGACCAGCATCCCCGCGCCGATCCCGAGGTCCTTGGCCTTCTTCGTCATCTCCGCCTTGAACAGGGCGATCTCGCCCGTGACGAGGCGGACGACGTCCTCGCGGAGGTCGGTGAGGAGGGTCTTCATGGGAGGAAGTCCGCGGCGACTCCGTCTGCGGTCGGCCGCGCTGCTGGCATCGGTCATGTGAGCACTCTTCTCGTTGTGGTCCTCCAGCCCACACCCCTCGCGCGCGCGAGACAAGGGCTTGACAGGCGTGTCGGCCGATCGCGGAATACGGCGACACTCAATTGGTTACATCTACAAGTAAACGGGGTAGCCTGTACCGACCCCATCACCCGATCGGAGACCGAATGTCCGCTGTGCTCGACGAGCGTCTGCTCGCCCCGGAGACGTCGATGGGCGCGGTCACGCTCCGCGTCGGCGACCTCGACCTCATGTCCGGCTACTACGCCAACGCCTTCGCGATGGAGCCGCTCGAGGAGCGCAGCCGCGACCGCGAGGTGCACCGGGTGCTCGGTCGTGGCGACACCCCGCTCGTGCGGCTCGTGCACACGCCAGACCTGCCGGCCGTCGACCGGCGGCAGGCCGGCCTGTTCCACACGGCGTTCCTGTTCGAGGACGAGTCGAGCCTCTCGGCGACGGTCTATCGGGCCGCGCAGGACCCCCGCGGACAGTTCGTCGGGTCGAGCGACCACTTCGTGAGCGAGGCGTTCTACTTCACCGACCCGGAGGGGAACGGCGTCGAGCTGTACACGGACCGCCCGCGCAGCAGCTGGGTGCGCTCGGGCGACCAGATCGCCATGACCACCACCTACCTCGACCCGAACGCCTACCTGCAGCGGCACCTCACGGAGGACGCCCTCGGCGCCGGGCCCTCGTTGGCCGGTGCCGTCGGGCACGTGCACCTGCAGGTCGGAGACCTCCAGACCGCCCGAGCCTTCTACGTCGACGCCCTCGGATTCGAGACGACGCAGACCGAGTACCCCGGCGCGATCTTCGCCTCCGCCGGCGGGTACCACCACCACATCGCGATGAACGTCTGGAACAGCCAGGGCGCCGGTCCTCGCGCGGCCGCCCTCGGCCTCGGCGACGTGTCGATCACCGTCCCCGACCTCGCGAACCTCGATACGCTGGGCGCGAGGCTGCGCGCCCGCGCGATCCCCTTCGACGCGGACGGTCGTTCCGTGACCGTCTCCGACCCGTGGGGGACCCGCGTGACCGTGGCCCTGCCCGACCTGTCGACCGAGGAGCTGCTGTCCCGATGACCACCGCACTGCGCGACGTCCGTTCCGCCGACTGGGCCGACGCCGCGTCGTCCGCTCCCGTCGTCGCGGTGCTCCTCCACGGCTACGGCTCCAACGAGCACGACCTCACCGGTCTCGTCGGGCCGCTCGCGCTCGGCATGCCCTGGGTGTCGCTGCGCGCGCCGCTCGAGATGGGCCACGGTGGCGCGGCCTGGTTCGAGATCACGACGCCGGGCAACCCGGACCCGGAGCCGATCGCCCGCGCGACGGACGCCGTCTGGGGCTGGATCGACGAGCACGTGTCGGCCGAGGCGCGCGTCGTGCCCATCGGCTTCTCGCAGGGCGGCTTCATGGCCTCGCAGCTGCTGCGCACGCGACCCGAGCGGGTCGTGGCGCCGGTCATCCTCGCCGGGTTCGTGCTGAGTTCGCCGCAGCCCGGCGACGAGGTGTTGGCGGCGACGAAGCCCGCGGTGTTCTGGGGACGGGGTCTCGAGGACCGCGTCATCGCCGCGCCGGCCGTTGCGCGGACCCACGCCTGGTTGCCGCTCCACACGACCCTCACCGAGCGCACCTATCCGGGGCTCGCCCACGGGATCCACCAGGCCGAGATCGACGACGTCCGCGCGTTCCTCGGCGAGCACGTCGGCTGATCGCTCAGTCCCTCGGCTCCGCGGGTGACACCACCTGCGGTCGCACGTGCTCGTAGACGACGCTCGTCCGGACGTCGGCGACCTCCTCGCGTTCGGTCAGCTTGTCGATGACGAAGGCGTAGAGCGCGTCGTTGTCGGTGACGGCGACCTGGAGCAGGAAGTCCTCGTTCCCGGAGACGACGAACACGCCGATGGTCTCCGGGAGGGTGATCGCCCAGCTGCGGAACGCGTCGATGTTGACGCGCGACGGCGGTCGGATCCGGATCGCGATGAGCGCCTGGACGGAGCGACCGAGCGACGGCAGATCGACGTCGAGTCGCGCGCCGCGGATGACGCCGCGGCGGTACAGGCCGCGGGTCCGGTCGAGCGCGGTGGTGGGCGAGACGCCGACCGCGGCAGCGATGTCCCGGTTGGTGCGCCGGGCGTCGCGCTGGAGTTCGCGCAGGATCGCCGTATCAAGTTCGTCCATGCGGTCGATTGTGCCAGTTCGGCCGGACGATGTACGGGCTCGGAGCGACCAAGGTTTCGCTCGACATAGCCTGAGGGTCGATCCGCGTACGACATCAGGGAGAGACATGACGGAAGAACAGCTCGTCGGCTTCGCGCCGGAGGAGATCGACACGGCGGCGCCAACGCGGTCCGCCCGGCTGAAGTGGGTCGTCGTCGTGCAGCAGGACCTCCCGGCCGGTCGAGCCGTGAATGCTGCGGCCTGCGTCGCGGCGGCGATCGGAGCACGGGTGCAGGGACTCCTCGGACCGGACGCCGTCGACGCCGACGGCTCGGCTCATCCCGGACTGCCGTGGGCCGGGTGCAGTGTGTTGTCCGCTCCGACTGAGCAACTGGCGGCGATCCGGGCCAAGGCGGCGGGCTCGGACGGCGTGCTCGTCGTGGACATGCCGGAGGTGGCCCAGCTCACCCGGGTCTACGACGAGTACCTCGAGGTGGTGGGGGACACCGTGTCGGATGCACTCGCCCCGCTGGCCGTCGCCCTGGTCGGGCCGCGCAACCGGGTGGACCGGATCGTCGGGCGACTGCCGCTGTTGGCCTGAAAGCGCATGCGTCAGGGCTTGAGGGAGGTGGGGTGCGGCGGGCTGGCTAGGGTTGGCGGGTGAGCACCACCGTCCATCCCACGCAGGTCGCGCCGTCCGCAGCCGTCGTCACCGTCAGCCGCGTGGTCTACCTCCTGATCGCCGTGATCATCGCGATCTCGCTCGTCATCCAGATCGTCCTCGTCATCACCGGCGGCGCCGACGCCCGCTCGGGTGGCGTCGACATGTCCGTCGGACTGGCGACCCGCTTCGCGCGCATCTTCAGTGCGTTCACGATCCTCAGCAACCTCATCGTGCTCACGGTGTCCGTCCTGCTGGCGATCGACCCCCTGCGCGACGGCCGGCTCTGGCGGGTGGCGCGGCTCGACGCCCTGCTCAGCATCGTCATCACCGGCATCGTCTACGCGGTGGTGCTCGCGCCGCAGGTGAACCTCACGGGGTGGGCGCTCGTCATCACGATCGGGTTCCACTACCTGTCCCCGTGGCTCACGCTCGGCGCCTGGCTCGTGTTCGGTCCGCGTCCGCGCTTCACTTGGAGCACCGTCGCCTGGGCCTTCCTCTGGCCGCTCGCCTGGGTGGTCTTCACCTTCATCCGTGGCGGCATCACCGGCTGGTACCCCTACCCCTTCCTCGATGCAACGCAGCTCGGCTTCGACGGCGCCGTCCGGAACGCGCTCATGGTGCTCGTGGTCGCGATCGTGTTCGCCGTGCTGCTCAAGCTCGTCGACCGGGTGCTGCCCGCCGCGCTCCGCCGCTGAGGTGAGGCACCTGGTCGCCCGGCAGCGTTCCGGGCGACCATCTGCCTCACCTCGGCCTGCGGCCCGGCTCACGGGTGCAGGACCACCTTCCCGTTGAGCGTCCGCGACTCGGCGAGCTCCATCGCGGGCACGATGTCGGTGAGTGGGAAGCGCGCGGCGATGTTGGCCGTGATGTCACCGTGCTCGAGGAGCCGGAAGACCTCGCCGAGGTCGGCCTCCAGGCGGCGGCGGAACCTGGCGGGACGGAGGCGGTGGCCTGCCCACAGGTCGTAGAAGGTCGAGCTGCGGCCGTTCGGGAGGGCCGTCCAGAGCAGCGCCTGACCGATCGCCAGCAGGAACGGCGCCATCAGCGGTCCCGTGCCGCCGACCGTTGAGATGATCGAGTAGGTCACGAGCGTGCCGCCGCGGGCGAGGAGCCCGAAGGCCGTGCGGGTCGTCTGGCCGCCGACGTTGTCGAAGACGGCGTCGACCCCGTTCGGCGCCAGCTCGCGGACCCGTGCCCCGAGCTCGGGGTCCGCGTAGTCGACGGGGATGACGCCCGCCGCGCGGAGTGCCTCGTGATGCCGGGGCGACGCCGCACCGATGACCCGGACGCCGTGGAGTCGCGCCAGCTGGATGAGGATTCCGCCGACGCCCCCGTTCGCACCGAACAACAGGATGGTCTGGCCCGGCTGGACCCGCGCAGCGCGATGCAGCATCTGCCACGCGGTGACGCCGTTCACGACGACCGTCTCGGCGTCCTCTGAGCTCACCCCGTCCGGCACGAGGATGCTGTCGCGCGCGGGCACGACGGCGTGGGTCGCCCAGGCACCCGTCTTGGTCAGGGTCGCGACCCGTTTGCCGATGAGGGTCGGGTCACCTCCGGTGCCGACCTCCAGCACCCGTCCGACGAGGTCGTATCCCGGGACGAACGGGAACGCCGGTTGGCCGAAGTACCGGCCCTTGCGCATCGACTGCTCGGCGAAGGAGACCCCGGTGGCCTCCATCTCGACCAGAAGCTGGCCGGCGTCGGGAGTCGGCGTCGGCACGGTGGCCAGTTCGAGGCCGGCCGGCTCGACGAGGCCCGGCAGGACGACCTGGGTGGTGGTCGCGGATGGTGTGGTGTGCATGATGTGTTCCGATCTCGTGATGGTTGTGTGTGACTGAACAGTCACAACTGTGGGTACGAAAAACAGCAGGTGCGGTCGGTGGCTCTGAGTTGATCAGTCGTGCCGGATGCCGTGGTCGACGACACGCGCCCAGTCGGCGTCGACGTCGCCGAGGCCCGCCTGCACGACGAGGTGACAGAGCTGCCCGTAGGCGAGACTGCGCTGGACGGCGCCGGCGTCCGCCCCGGAGTCACGGGACATGACGCGCACCACGAGTGCGAGCCCGGAGCGGACCGCCTCCTGGATCTCGGGGACGTCGCAGGCGCTCTGTGCGTGCACCTGGAGGGCGATGAGGCTGCGGTCGCGGATGAGCTCGATGTACGCCTGGGTCATCGCATCGAGCTTGTCGTCCGGGCTCCACTCCGGGTGGTCCTCGACGGCTGCGGACATCGCGTTCGCGACCTGCTCGTAGCAGTGCTCGACCGCGGCGACGAAGAGGCCGAGTTTGCCGTCGAACAGGCGGAAGACGTAGGCGGGGGAGATCTTGGCCGCAGCAGCGACGTCCGCGACGGGGGTGGCGCGGTAACCGGCGATCGAGAAGACCTCCACCGCACTCGCGATGGTGCGGACGCGTTGGTCCTCGGCGGTCGATCGGCTCATGTGACTGATTGAACACGAACAAGCGATACCCGTCAAGCACCCGTGTCAGGATGGGGCATGCCCGTCGTCGAATCCCGCTGCACCGTGCCCGTCCCGCCCGACGTCGCGTTCGCGATCTCCCAGACCACCGGCGAGACCCGGATGCGCTGGGATCCGTTCATCCGGAGGCAGTACTTCCTCGACGGCGCGAAGGAGGCCGCCAAGGGCGTCCGCACCTTCACCGTCCAGCGGTTCGGGTTCCGGATGGTCAGCGAGTACGTGTCGTACCACCCGCCGACCAACGTCGGTATGAAGATGACGAAGGGCTCATGGTTCTTCGAGCGGCTCGCCGGCGGCTGGCGCTTCAGCCCGGTGGAGGGCGACGACCAGCGCACTCTCGCCGTCTGGCGCTACAACTTCACGTGCAAGCCGCGGTGGCTGGCGCCGATCGCCGAGCGCATCGGTGCGATCGTCCTGCAGCGCGACATCGACCGCCGCATCCGAGGCTTCGCGCGCGGCTGTGAGGATCCCGCCGTGCTCGCCGCGGTCGCTGCAGCGGACTGATCCGCCACTCAGCGGGCGAGGAACGAGCCGATGCCGAATCGGGCGGTCACGCCGGGGCTGAAGAGCACCGAGTCGGGCTCGTGCTCGACGACACCCGGGAGGCCCGCCGCCGCGCAGAGCTCGTCGCGCAAGGAGGTGACGCGCGCCGGGTGGAGCACCCAGGGTTCGTGCTCGTTCGGCAACCACTGCGTCCGACCGAAGCGGCTCTGGAAGAGCCCCCACCGCGCCGTCAGGAACTGCGACAGCTCGTCGTCGACGGTCGTCGCGCGGTCGACATCGACGCCGAGCTGGAAGCCCGGACCTCGTGTCGTCGGCGACGTCGTGATCCGCCGCGACGCGTACTCCCAGCCGTCGTCCGTCGGTCGCTGCGCGGTCCGCGCCCACTGGTAGGGCAGGCCGAACATCGCGCGAGCCGCGAGGACCGCCGGCAGGCTCGACGCCTCCAGCGACCGGAACACGACGCCGCGACGCCCCTCGCTGTCGACCCCGTACAACCGGACGTTCACCTCCGTGAAGGAGCCGCCGATGGGCGACGGCGGCAGCGGACCGATGCGGGCGTCGCCCAACTGGAAGGCGATCAGCCCGACCCAGGTGGAACCGTCGAAGACGTCGGGGACCACCCCGCGCGGGAGCAGTGGCGCGACGGCGCTCGCCGGGACGCGCCAGTGGACGAACGCCAGGTCCCGCCACTCCTGCGCGGCGACCACCGGGCCGGACAGTGCCGGTGCGCTCGAGGCGATCGGCCGGGGCTCGCCGGTCATGCCAGGTGCTCGTACTCGGGCAGGTCGATCTTGTCGGCCGGCGGGGAGAACAACTGCGCACCGACGAGTTTCGCCGGCTTCGACCCGGCCACGCGGAGTGCGGTGCGGAACGCCGCGACGCCGGCTTTCGAGGTCGGGTTGGCGAGCTGCGGCGTACCCGGCGGCAGCGACTGGGCCTGCTCCACGTACGGGCGCATGATGCGTTCGTACCCGCGGAAGGCGTCCCGGTGGTGCACGTGCGCCGCCAGCTCACCGGCCAGCACGTAGGCGCCGACGATCGACAGGCTCGTCCCCATGCCGCTGACGGGCGACGCGCACCAGGCCGCGTCACCGAGCAGTGCGACCCGTCCGGATGCCCAGCGGGGCGTCCGGACCTGGCCGATGGACTCGTAGTAGACGTCGTCGCTGTCGTCGAGGTGCTCGAGGATCCGGTTCGCCTGCCAGGGGAGTCCGACGAACCGGTTCCTGAGATGCCGTCGCTGCGCGTCGAGGTCGCGGCGCGCGGGAACGACGCCGTCGCCGCGGTCGGACGTGACCTCCGTGAGGACGGCCCGGGTGGTGCCGTGCCGGTCGGGTCGGAGCGTGACGCTGCGGCCGCCGACGCCCGAGTACCACTGCCACCACGGCACGTCGGCGTCGTCGCGCGGAATGGTGAGGTACGTCATCTCGAGCCCGAGGGACCGGGTCACCGCCTCGCCGGGGAAGGCCAGCTCACGCGTCGACGATCGGATGCCGTCAGCCGCGATCACGAGGTCGAACGCCTCATCCTCGCCATGTGCGAAGGACACGAGGACCCGTTCACCGTCGTCGTCGAGCCCGGTGATGTGGTCGCCGTACCGATAGCTGGTGGTGCCGTCCGTCGCGTCGATGAAGATGCGGGCCAGGTCGCCACGGAGGATCTCGACCTCGGCGGTCGCGCCGTCGGTCTCGGAGTCCGACACCGGGAACTCGGCGATCGTCTCACCGGCGTCACCGACGAACCGGGTGCCGCGCTCGCCGGTGGTCGCCTCGCGTGCCGCGTCCTCGAGGACCGCGCGTCGCAGGACCTCGCGAGCAGCGCCCCGCACGTCGATGTTCTGGCCGCCGTCGCGGAACGCCGGCGCGCGCTCGACGACCGTCGTCTCCCAGCCGTAGCGGTTCAGCCAGAACGCCAGGCCGGGGCCGGCGATGCTGGCTCCGGAGATCAGGACGCGGGGAACGGTCATCGTGGTGCCACCTCTCAGGGAGCGTGGGATTGCCGCTCCGGTCGCCTCCATCATCGCGCTCGCCGATCCGAATCCCGCATGGTTGACAGCTCCGGCGGTGCAGGCGTCGGCCGCTTGTACGCTGGGGGCATGTCGAGGATCGAACGCAAGCGTCGCAAGCGGAGTGTGCGGGTCGATCGCGTCTACGACGGCGACGTCTACGTCCGGGTCAACTCCGTAGGGTCCAGCGGGGATCGCTCCTTCATCCTCATCCCCGGCATCGGTGTCTCGTCCACGTACTTCGAGCGCCTCGCGCCGCACCTCAACGAATTCGGGCCGGTGCACGCGCTCGACCTCCCCGGCTTCGGCGGAGTGCCGCACCCCTCGTCGACGCTCACGATCCGCGAGTATGCGGACCTCGTCGGTCGGGTCATCGACGAACTCGATCTCAAGGACCCGATCATCGTCGGCCACTCGATGGGCAGTCAGGTGGTCAGCGACCTCGTCTCCCGTCGCCCCGAGTTGTCGACCCTCATCCTCATCGGGCCAGTCGTCGTGCCCGGTCAGCGGCGGGTGCTCACCCAGGCGGTCCGGTTCCTGCAGTCGAGTTGGCACGAACCGCTCACGGTGAAGGTGCTCGCCGTCAGCGCCTACGTCTTCTGCGGGTTCAAATGGTTCTCGCGGGTCCTGCCGGAGATGCTGACCTACCCGATCGAGGAGGCCCTGCCGAAGGTGCAGGCGCACACGCTCGTCATCCGTGGCGAGTACGACGCCGTCGCACCGCGCGAGTGGGTGGAGCGGGTCGGAGAACTCCTGCCCTCCTCACGCCTCTGGGAGATCCCCGGCGCAGCGCACTCCGTCATGTACGCGCACGCCGAGGAGGTCGCGAAGCTCTGCGTCGACCACGCCAGGCGCACGGTGGCGGACGGCGACGACGACCGACTCCAGGTCTACCCCGAGGACTCGGACGGGAGCGACGACAAGGAACCGGAGGCGCCGCAGCCCGCGGCCATCATCCAGGCCGTCGGAGGTCGGATCGAGGAGACGATCGGGATCGTCACCGACGACGACGACCGCGTGGCCGAGGGGAAGTCGCAGGTGGCCGACGCGGTCGCCTCCATCGACCACGACTGAGCGCTCGCTGAGATGCGGCGGATCGTCGCTCAGCCTCGGGCCGGGCGACGAACCGCCTCACCTCACCGCGTCGGCTCGCCGAACCAGCGCCGGAGGGCCGGTTCGAGTGGTTCCCGCCCGTCGGCCAGCCAGACCACGTGGCCATCCGGGCGCAGGAGCACCGCCGTGGCCGCGAGCTCCGGGGTCGTGGTGGCGACCCGGTCGACGCGGTCCGCCCAGCCGGTGACGTTGTGGGTCCCGGTCTGGTCGAGCAGGAGTCCGCGACCCTCGTGGAGGAGGGTGAACAAGCGCCCGCCGTCGGCCAGGGGGAGGTCGTGGAGCCGTCGACCGAGCAGCGACCCGTCGTCAGAGCCGTCGTCCACCGCTGCGCCGGGACCTCCGACGTCGTATCGGATGCCGGTGGACGCGATCCGCTCGCCCAGGAAATGGGCCACGTCGTCGAACCGCATCAGGTCCGAGAACAGCCGACGCACCGCCTGCGGGCCGGGGTCGGGGGACAGGAGGACGCTCTGTGCTCGGGTGAGCGTGAGGACGTCGTCGGCGACCGGGCGGCGCTCGGTCGCGTAGGTGTCGAGGAGGTCGGCCGGTGCCCACCCGGCGAGCTCGGCGGCCAGCTTCCATCCGAGGTTGAACGCGTCCTGGACCCCGAGGTTGAGGCCCTGCCCGCCGAGGGGCGGGTGCACGTGGGCGGCGTCGCCAGCGATCAGCACGCGGCCGACCCGGTAGCGCTCGGCGAGTCTCGTCGCATCGGTGAAGCGCGACAGCCAGCGCGGGGAATGTGCGCCGAAGTCGGTCCCGGCGAAGCGCTCGAGCCGGGCCCGGAACTCCTGGATCGTCGGAGTCGCCAGGCGTTCGTCGGCGGGGGCGTCGGCGGGCGCCACCGCGCGGAAGAAGCCGCCCGACACCGGTCCGATGCCGAAGCCACGGTGCGTCTTCCGGACCTCGTCGGCGATGGCGGCGACCTCGTCGGCCGGGAGGGTGACCTGGATCTCCCCGAGAATCCACTCGGTCTGCGCGGGCTCGCCTGGGAAGCCGATGCCGAGGCTCTTCCGGACGGTGCTCCGCCCGCCGTCGCATCCGACGAGCCACCGTGCCCCCAGGCGCTCACCGTCGTCCAGCTCGACGGTGACGCCGTCATCGTCCTGTTCGAGGCCGACGAGTCCGTTCCCGCGCCGCAACTCGGCACCGAGCTCGAGCGCGCGTTCGGTCAACAGCCGATCGGTGACCGGCTGCGGGAGACCGAGGATGTAGTCGTGCGCGGTGTCGAGCGGTACGGGTCGCGGCGGGACGATCCCGGCGAAGTGACCGGCGGCGCCCGGGTACCGCGTGCCCTCGGCGAGGAACCGGTCGAGGATGCCGCGCTGGTCGAGGATCTCGATGCTCCGCGGGTGGAGGCCCAACGACCGCACGGCAGGGGTCGGCTCGGTGTCCCGCTCGAGGACGAGGACGTCGACCCCGTGGAGCCGGAGTTCGGCTGCCAGCATCATGCCGGTCGGGCCGCCACCGCTGATGATGACGTCGTGCATGAGGACCCCGTTCTCGCGGTCGGAGGCGACCGCGGCCACCCATTCTGGAGGCCGGAGGGGGTCTTGCGGCAAGCCCCGGTGCCCGGCATACTCTGGAAATGCAGCGGCAGTGAGATGCGGCGGACCGTCGCTCAGCCTCGGGCCGGGCGACGAACCACCTCACCTCACCGCGTCGGCTCGCCGGGCCAGGACCGCGCCGTGGGGCCGCTGGTCGAGGCTCGTCCTGGTGTGCGTCTCGACGACCTCGAAGCCCGCCCGACGCACCCGCTCGGCCAGCTCCATGACCGGCCAACGATAGGCCGTCACCACGGCATGGTCGAACGCCTCGACCGCCGGACCCTCGAAGCAGCCGACCAGCAGTTCGCCGCCCGGTCGGAGCACGCGTCCGAACTCCGCGAGCGGTGTCTCGATCGTGTCGGGACGGTGGTGGATCAGCGAGTACCAGGCGAGGACGCCGCCCACCGATCCGGTCTCGGCGTCGAGGGCGTCGAGGCTGCCGAGGTCGAACCGGGTCTCCGGGTGCTCGGCGCGGGCATGCGCGATGAACTCGGGGACCAGATCGACGCCACGGATGTCGAGCCCGCGCGAGGCGAGGTACGCCGTCCAATGGCCCGGGCCGCAGCCGGCGTCCAGCGCGGGACCGGCGATCCGGTCGGCCCAGGAGGTCACGAGCTGCCGGTCCGACGGGTGCACTGACGCCATCGTGCCCAGCAGCGTCGCGTACTCGGCGGACCGACGGGCATAGGCGTCTCGGACGGTGCGCATGCTCTCACCGTATCGATAGGCCCCGATCACGTTCGCGGTGAGTCGTCCCCGGTGGACGACTCACCCGGCGTGAGCCTGGCGAGCGTCGCCGCGACGAGGACGACGACGGCTGCCGCCGCACAGATGCCGACGACCGCGGTGGGTGCCCCGGTCGCCTGGATGAGGACGCCGGCGATCGCACTGCCCGCTGCCGCCCCGATGTTGTGTCCCGTGTTCACCCAGGTCGTCGCGGCGTTCTGCTGGTACCGCCCACCGGCTGCGTGCGCGGCGACGTAGGAGACGATCATGATCGGCGAGAAGAACAGCCCGGTGACCGCGAGGACGACGCTGACGGCGAGGAAGCCGGTCACCGCGGCGATGAGCGATGCCGAGACGAGCAGTGCCCCCGCGAGTGCGACCAGCTGGCGGACGGCCGACCCCGGGACCGAGAGTGCCCCGTAGAGCAGCCCGCCGAGGGCGCTCCCGCTGGCGAAGAGTCCGAGGGCGATGCCCGCGGCGGCCGCACCACCGTGTTCCGCGAGCACGACCGGTACGGCGACACTGATCGTGCCCGAGACCGCCCCGGCGACCAGCACCGGCAGGAGTATGGCGATGAAGCGGGCGTCGAGTAGGAGTGACCGCCCACGGTCCTGCCGGGGGACGCTGCGATCCTGCGGCGCCATGCTGCCGACGGTCGAGGTGCTCACGAAGAGGAGTCCGCCGATGAGGACGAACCCGGCGGGCACGAGGAGCGCCGTCCCCGGGGCGATGACGGCGAGGGCCAACCCGGCCGCCGCGGGTCCCGCGAGGTAGAGGAGTTCCTCGACGACCGCATCCAGGCTGAGTGCCTTGCGCAGGAGTTCACCGTCTGGCGTGAGTCGACCCCAGGCGACTCGCATCGTCGGCCCGAGTGGGGGAGCGAACGCGCCCGCCAGTCCCGCGAGCGTGATCAACAGCGCCCCGGGAGCGGCGGTGAGCGACGCGACGGCCAGGCCCGCGATGGCGCCACCGAAGACGAGGACCAGGATGGCCAGGACGCGACGCGCGCCGTGGCGGTCGATGAACCAGGCCCGAAGCGGTGCGAGGAGGCTCGCCGTTGCGCCGTAGACGGCCACCGCGACACCCGCGAGGGCGATCGAACCCGTCGCCTCGGAGACCGCGTAGAGCAGGGGGAGCAGTACCAGCGCGTAGGCGGATCTGCCGACGAGAGCGGACCCGAAGGTCAGCGGGACATGGGGAAGTGCGAGCACGTCGAGATAACGCGCTGTCCGGGTGGACGACATGAGAAGGACTCCAGTGAAACGGGCGCGCTCGACGGCGCGCGGGGTGATCAGGATCGGGACGACGAGCGTCGGGGACGACGCGCGGGCCGATCAATCACGAACTGGAGACATGTGGGGCAGCCTATCGGCAACGACGAGCGCCGTGCTGCCGTCCGCTACAGCGTCGTCAGGAACGCCCGGATGTCGTCCGCGAGGAGCTCGGGCTCCTCGTGCGGGGCGAAGTGGCCGCCTCGGGGCATGGTCGTGAACCGTCGCACGGCGTAGCTCCGCCCGGCCCAGCTGCGCGGCGGGCTCGCCAGGTCGTGCGGGAAGAGCGCGACCGCGGTCGGCACCTCGACCCGGTCGACACGCGTCGTGATCCCGGTCGCGGACTCGTAGTACGGGCGGAGTGAGGTGCCGATCGCGTTCGTGAACCAGTAGACGGAGGCGAGTGTCGCGAGGTAGTCGTCGCTGAACCGGGATGAGACGTCGCCGCCGCAGTCGCTCCAGGCCCGATGCTTCTCGAGGATCCACGAGAGTAGGCCGACTGGGGAGTCGGACAGCGCTGGAGCGAGCGTGAGCGGACGCGTGTGGTGCTGATGCTCATACGCACCCTCCTCGGCGTCCCAGGCCTCGACCCGGGCGAGATGCGCCTGCTCCTCCTCGGTGAGCGTCTCGGCGTCGACCTCGAGCGGCGCGGCGACCGCGAGGAGGTGGATGCCGGCGACCGCCTCTGGATGCGCCTGCGCGAGCCGAGAGGTGATCCCGGCCCCGAGGTCGCCTCCATGGGCGGCGTACCGGGCGAAGCCGAGGTGATCGTGCATCAGCGTGTGCCACAGCTCGTGCGTCTGATCGCCGAAGGTCGGGCGTTGCGGCGAGAACGGCAGGCCGGGCAGCGCTGGGACGATGACGGTGACGGCGCTCGCCGGGTCTCCGCCGAAGTGGGACGGCGTCGCGAGGCGCCTGGCCAGCTCGACGAGTTCGAGCGCGGTGCTCGGCCAGCCGTTCGTGAGGACGATCGGGATCCCGCCTGGAGCCTCGGCGTCGAACCGGAGGTAGGCGATGGTGGCTCCATCGATCTCCGCCCGGTGCCACGGCAGGGCGTTGATGTCCCGCTGCTGTGCCGCCCAGTCGAAGTCGTCCGCCCAGTACGTGACGAGCCGCCGTAGCTCGTCCTGGTCGGTGCCGGCTTCCCAACCGGCGGTCGGCCACCGGTCAGGCCAGCGGGTGTCGTGGAGTCTGCGGCGGAGGTCGGCGAGGTCGTCGTCGCTGACGTCCATGACGGTCCGGCCCGCTGGCGACCGGGTCACCTGGTAGCGGCGCTCGATGCCCGCGGTCGCGCGGCCCCACTCGCTGGACGCGACGCGGGCCTGGTGTGCCGCGAACGACTCGTCGTCCTCGAAGACCTCGGCGACGTCCCAGACGAGCGGGTCGTCCGTCGGCGTCACCTCGAACGACACGCACCCCGGTTCGGCGCGGGTGAGCGCGACATGCTCCGGCAGATGGGTCTCCACGGTCGCCACGTCGGTCGGTGTCGCGCAGATCAACTGGCCGGTCAGGTGCACGGTGGTCATGGTCTCACCGTAGCGAGGGTCGGCCCTCCGGCTGCTTCGTCCCGAGCTCCGCACCGCGTTTCCAGAGCCATTCGACGGGGCCGAGTGCGAACCGTCGGAGCCAGAGGTGGGCGAAGCCGGTCACGAGCGCGGCGATGACGACGAACGCGGCGACGGTGACCGGGACACGCCAGGGAGCAGTGAGTTCGGCGAGGCCGAGACCCCAGCCGTAGAAGATCGCGCCACCGAGGAGGTTCTGGAGCAGGTAGGCGCTCAAGGCGACCTTGCCGAGTTCGCTGAGGCGTGAGGCGATCCAGCCGTCGGTGCCGAAGCGACGACAGAGCTCGACGGTGGCGCCGAGGATCCCGAGCGCCACGAGGGGTGCGGCCAGGTAGCGTTCGGCGAGGAGCCCCGCGGTGCCTCCGGCGATGCCCAGCAGCAGGTCGACCGGCAGCGCGCACGTGCCGATGATCATCAGGCGGCGTCGGAGTCGACCACCGGTCTCACCGAAGACCCCGGCGTGGAAGAGGTGTGCGCCGGCGAGGAACATCGCGAGCGTGAGGAATCCGATCAGCACGGGCTCCGCGCGGAAGACCCCCATGTTGTCGAGCCGGAAGGCCGCCAGGCCGAGGAACGATTCAGTGGCGTAGGGGCTCGGTCCGGCGGGGAGCGGGAGGTCGCCCGACACCGCCGGCGTCGTGGCGATGAACGCGACGATCGCGCTGATGAGGAGGACGTGCAGCGCGCCGAAGACGGCGATCATGGCGCGCTGGGCGCGGGGCCTGGTGAGCAGGAGCCAGGCGACGATGGCGCCGGTGACCGCATAGCCCATGAGGACGTCGAACTCCGCGATGAGGACGTAGTTCACGGCACCGTCGATGAGGAGCAGAGTGGCGCGCCACAGGTACCGGCCCGGCCAGCGTTGCTCGCGTCGGTGTGCAGTGGCGTGCTGGATTGCGAGTCCCGCGCCGAACATCAGGGTCAGGAGGGCGAGGAACTTGCCCTGCGTGAGTGCCATGAGGGCGAGCTGGATCGTGCCCGCCGCGCGGCCGGTCTCCGGCGTCACCGGGCCCGAGAGCATCCCGAGCAGACCCCAGGGGTGCGAGAACACCCAGATGTTCGTGCCGAGCGTGCCGAGGATCGCGAGTCCGCGGACCACGTCGAGTGCGGCGATGCGTCGGGAGGTCGGCGGTGATGGCGGCAATACGCTCGTATTGGTCATGTGAAGACCGTACCCTGTCGAGTGGGCGATGGCGAAAGCGGAGGCGATGACCGAGCAGGACACGAACAGGGATCGGATCCTCGATGCACTGCTGCGGATCATGGCGTCGCGCGGTGCCGATGCGCTGACCATCCGCACGGTCGCGAGCGAGGCCGGTGTCTCCATCGGCGCGGTCCAGCATCACTTCCCGACGAAGGATCGACTGGTCGTCGCGGCCATGACCGAGGTCAACGAGCGGTTCCGTCGGCGTGTGGCAGCGCGGCTCGAGGCGGTGACGTCCGAGGGGGAGCGACTTCGGATCTTCTGTCGTGAGATCGCCTGTGTCGAGGGTGATGACCTGACCGACGGGATCGTCTGGGTCGCCTTCGCCGCTCGGGCGAGCACCGAGACCGAGGTGCGCGCGATCCACGCTGCTGACTGGGCCCGCACCGAGGAGGTCCTCTTGCGGCTGCTCGTCGCCGCGTTCCCGGAAGACGGCCTGGCCGCGGACGATGCGGCACTCCTGCTGGCGGTGCTCGACGGCATCGCGGTCGCGCGAGCAGCGGAGCAGTCGGACCGGATGACCCCGGAGCGCGCCGAACGCCTGATCGACGCGACGCTGCTGGGCCTGCGCCGCGCGGACTGAGCCACGCCGGTCCGGCTCAGTCGGCGTCCAGGTCGAGCTCGACGAGATAGCCGACCAGCCGGGGTGCGACCTCGCCCGGTGGTGGTGGGTCCGTCGTCTGCGCCGCTCGGGCGGCCGCTTCCGCCGCCTGCGCCGCTGCGCGTGCCGCGGCCGCCGCTGCCTGTGCCCCTGCTTGGGCGTCGGGGTGATCGATCCCGCGCGTGAGTGGGATCCGCGGTGTCCCCTCGACGACGGGCGGTCCGGGGGCGGTCTCGTGGTGGGTGACGTACGCGGAGGGTCGCATCTCCGCGAACCACGGGCTGTCTGGCGAGCCGAAGAAGCGAGCCGGGGCGGAAGAGACTCCGGGCGGTAGCGGTGGTCGCTTGGTGTGGATGAGGCGCGAGGGTATCGACACCCTCGACAGCTTCGCCAGCCTGCCCGTCAGCCGCTCCGGTGCGGGGTCCTCCTCGTGGTGCATCTCAACACCGTCGATTTGAGCGGTGAGGTCCGCGCCGATCGCCTCGGTCAGCCAGGTCCGCTGTCCATCGTCGACGGGCCAGACGGAGAAGGTCGCCCGTTGGCCGGTTTCCAACGGCCCGCCGCAACAATCCCACTCCCAGGGGCTGAGCCAGAGCGTCCGCCGGATCATCCGTGCCGACTCGGGGTTGGTGGGTCGCAGGCGCGAAACCAGCTCGGTCGTGGGCGCGGTCAGGACGCGGAGGGCGATCGCGTCGCCGGGCATCGGTACCCGGCCGAGCTCACTGAGTCCCCAGCTGCGGTACATCGCTGCAGCCTCGGTCGCGCGCTCGTAGACGCCGATGAAGGTCTGTGTCTCCGTCCGGTCCTGCAGGACAGCGGCCAGGCAGCCGCGGGCGATCCCACGTCCGCGCTGATCCTCAGCGACGGCGAGTTCGTGGACGACGACGGCGTCCGCCGGACGCGCGAGGGCAGCCGACGCGGTGCTGCTGGAGTCGGCCAGCTGCGCCAGGATGCCGAGCCAGGCCGGGTCGGCGTCGAGGCCGTGGGCGAGCGCGAAGCCCACGACCCGGCCGTCGACCGTGGCGATGACGAGGCGTCCGCCGCGGTGGCCGAGATGCCCCGGGCCCCACTGTCGGATGGTCGCGAGGTCGATCGCGTCCTCGTTGTACGGCTCGGCGGTGAACGCCTCCACGAACAGCTGCGTGACCTCACCCCACACATCGTCGGGCGCGGATCCGGTGAACGAGGTGTAGCCGACCGGGCTCATCATCCAGCCAGCATAGGGAAGTGGCAAAGCATCGAGCCCGCGAAGTGAGGCAAATCGTCGTCAGAGAGGTGAGCGTGCGACGATCTGCCTCACCTCAGGTCAGTCGTTGAGGTGCAGGATCGCGTAGTCGGCCTCTTCGGGCGTGAATTTCTCGCCGTACTCACTGGTCAGCTGGTCGCGGATCGCTTCGGGCGACATCGACATGGTCTCCTGATAGGACTTCGCCTTCGCGAGCGCGTTCGCGTTGTAGTCGGCCTGCAGGTTGTCGACGGCGTACTGGCCCGCCTCTGCCGAGAACTGTTCGCCGTATTCGGAGGTCAGCTGGTCGTAGATGCCGGCCTTGCTCATGTGCATGAGGTCCGAGTAGCTCTTCGCCTTGATCAGCGCTGACTGGTATTCGACGGGCACTGCGGGTGCAGCCGGAGCTGCGGGAACCGGAGTCTCGGCGACGGGTGCAGTCGTCTCGACGGGCTTGGCTGCTTCGTCGGCCGGCGCCGAGGTCTCCACGATCGCGGCAGGCTTGTCATCGGACACGCTGTTCACCGCTGCGCCGATTCCGATGAGGGTGCCGAACGAAGCGAGGGTCGCGACGGCTCCGAGGATGAGACCGGTGACCGCGAGTCCCTTGGACTGTCGCTTCTGCAGTGCGAGCACCGCCAGGACGATCGCCGCGATACCGACGAGCGCGCCGGCGACGGGGAGGAGCCCCATGAGGAACGCGACGATCCCGACGGTCAAGGCCGCTATCGCGAGCCCGGCCGAGGTCGAACGCGGCGGTGTCTGCTGCAGCTGCTGACCGTACGGCTGCTGGCCGTAGGGCGGCGGTGCCGTGGTGTCGGTGTACGGGGCCGTCGGTGCGTACGGGTTCGTGTAGGGCGCGGTCGGCTGCGGTGCGTAGGCGGGGTCGGGCTGCTGTGAGCCGCCCCCCAGTGGTTCGGATGTGGTCACGCTCTGAGCATGGCAGTCGAGCGACCGACTTCCGAGAGTGGTGTTGCCCCCAGTGCAGGGGTGATTCGGGAGGTTTCCCCTGGCCCAGTTCGTTCGCCCATGTTCGGGCGAGCGGACACTGCGTCGCCCAAAGATGGGCGAACCAACCGAGGCCTAGAGCGTGTTGCCGAGCTTGAAGCCCTGCGCTTCGTCGCCCTTGCGGGTGTAGGAGAAGCCGTCGGCACCGATGGTGACCTCGAGCTCGGAGTCGTCGGTCCGGGAGACGACCGGCTTCGGCTCGCCGTCGAGGTCGAGGACGAGCGATGCGTCCGTGTACCAACTCGGCACGACGGCGTTGCCCCACCAGTCGCGACGCTGGTTGTCGTGCACGTCCCACGTGACCACCGGGTTGTCGGGGTCGCCGGTGTAGTAGTCCTGGGTGTAGATCTCGATCCGGTGGCCGTCGGGGTCGCGGATGTACAGGTAGAACGCGTTCGAGACGCCGTGCCGGCCGGGGCCGCGCTCGATGACGTCCGACATCCGCAGCGCGCCGAGCTTGTCGCAGATCGCGATGATGTTGTGCTTCTCGTGCGTCGAGAACGCCACGTGGTGCATGCGCGGTCCGTCGCCACCCGTCATCGCGGTGTCGTGCACCGTCGGCTTCCGCCGCATCCAGGCCGCGTACGTCGTCCCGGCCTCGTCCTGGATGTCCTCGGTGACCCGGAACCCGAGGTCCTCCATGTACGCGACCGCCCGCGGCACGTCGGGCGTCACCTGGTTGAAGTGGTCGAGCCGCACGAGCGCGCCCGGCGTGTACAGGTCGTAGCGCCAGGCCAACCGCTCGACGTGCTCCACGTCGTAGAAGAACTCGTAGGGGAACCCGAGCGGATCCTCGACGCGCACCGAGTCGCCGATGCCCTTCACATACCCCTCGGCCCGACGCTCCACCCGGCACCCGAGCTCCGTGTAGAAGGCGACCGCGCGGTCGAGGTCCTCGGGGCTCCGCACCCGGTAGCTGAACGCCGCGACGGCCGCGACTGGCCCCTGCCGCAGCACGAGGTTGTGGTGGATGAACTCCTCGAAGCTCCGCAGGTAGACGGTCGTCTCGTCCTCCTCCGTGACCACGAGGTCGAGGACGTCGACGTAGAACTTCCGGCTCGCGGCGAGATCCGTGACGACGATCTCCATGTACGCGCAGCGGAGGATGTCCGGCGGGGTGGCGGCGGGCGTCGGGATGCGGTTCACCGGCACGGGGATCGGGTCGGTGGCGGTCACGATGGGCTCGGCCGACGACGGGGTGATGGGGTTCGACATGATCTGCGTCCTTGCTGATCTCGGTTGCTGGGTGGAGGTCGACCGGGAGCGGTCAGTGCGCGGCCTGCAGCGGCCCGCCGGTCCCGAAGCGTGGGGAGTGCGCCTGGTTCAGCGAGATGTGCACCGCCTGCTGGTCGGTGTAGAAGTCGATCGAGCGGTAGCCGCCCTCGTGCCCGAGCCCCGAGGCCTTCACCCCGCCGAACGGGGTGCGGAGGTCGCGCACGTTGTTCGAGTTCAGCCACACCATCCCGGCCTGCACGTTCTGCGAGAAGGTGTGAGCGCGCTTGAGGTCGTTCGTCCAGATGTAGGCGGCGAGCCCGTACTTCGTGTCGTTCGCGAGCGCGAGTGCCTCCTCATCGGAGTCGAAGGGGGTGATTGCGACGACCGGACCGAAGATCTCCTCCTGGAAGATCCGTGCGGTGGGTGGGACGTCCGCGAACACCGTCGCCGCGACGTAGTTGCCGGTCGGGAACCCCTCGGGGCGACCGCCGCCGGCGACGAGGCGGCCCTCGGTCTTGCCGATCTCGACGTAGCCCATGACCTTCTCGTAGTGCTCGGGGTGCACGAGCGCGCCGACCTCGGTGGCCGGGTCGTTCGGGTGCCCGACGACGATGTTGCGGGCCCGCTCGGCGTAGCGCTCGACGAAGTCGTCGTAGACACTCCGCTCGACGAGGATGCGGCTGCCGGCGGTGCAGCGCTCGCCGTTCAACGAGAACACCCCGAACACCGTCGCGTCGAGGGCGTCGTCGAGATCGGCGTCGGCGAACACGACGGCCGGCGACTTGCCGCCCAGCTCCATCGAGAGCCCCTTTAGGAACGGCGCGGCGTTCGCAAAGATGAGCTGGCCAGTGCTGCTCTCGCCGGTGAACGAGATGAGCGGCACGTCCGGGTGCTTCACGAGGGCGTCGCCGGCGTCCTCGCCGAGTCCGTTCACGAGGTTGAACACGCCGTCGGGCACGCCGGCGTCGCGGAAGATGTCCGCCCACAGGCTTGCCGAGAGCGGGGTGAACTCCGCCGGCTTCAGGACGACCGTGTTCCCGGTCGCGAGGGCCGGAGCGAGCTTCCAGCTCTCGAGCATGAACGGCGTGTTCCACGGCGTGATGAGCCCCGCGACGCCGATGGGCTTGCGGTTGACGTAGTTGAGCTGCCGCCCGGGCACCTTGTAGGTGTCGTCGTGCTGGGCGACGATCAGGTCGGCGAAGAATCGGAAGTTCTCGGCGGCGCGCTTCGCCTGACCGAGCGCCTGCGTGATCGGCAGTCCGGTGTCGAAGCTCTCCAGCTCCGCGAGGCGGGCGTCCTGCGCCTCGACGGCGTCGGCGACCCGGTGGAGGATCCGGCTGCGCTCGCGGGGGAGGAGCCGCGGCCACGGACCCTCGTCGAAGGCGCGCTTGGCGGCGGCGACGGCGAGGTCGATGTCCGCCTGCTTGCCGGCGGCGGCCTGGACGTAGGTCTCGTTCGACACGGGGTCGAGGACGTCGAAGGTGTCGCCGTCGACCGAGTCGACGAACGCGCCGTCGATGAAGTGCCGGATACGGTCGGGCAACGCTGCCGGAACGTGCTGGGTCATGGGTGGTTCCTCCGGTCGGTGGTGGACGGCGGTGACGACGGCGGGCGGGCCGTGGTGGGGGGCTGGTGCTCCGCCTGGTACGCGAGCATGGCGTCGAGCGTCGCGGTGCGGTGGTCGCGGGCGGCGATCTCGATCTCGAGCGGCTGCGCGCCGGCGGCGATGAGTTCGAGGATGCCGTCGTGCTCGGCGACCGACTCCCGCGCGCGGCCGGGCACAAAGCTGAACGTCGAATCGCGGAGTGCGGTCAGCCGCCGCCAGCCGCGATGGACGAGGTCGAGGACGTGCGGGTTCGGGCACTCCTCGAAGAGGACGGTGTGGAACTCCAGGTTCAGCGCCGTGAACGCGTGCGGGTCGAAGTCGTCGAGCGTGCGGCGCATCCGCTCGTTGATCTCTCGAGCGCGGGCCAGATGGTCGTCGGTGAGGTAAGCGGCACTCATCGAGGTCGCTGCGCCCTCGACGAGGGCGAGCGTCTGCATCGTGAAGAGGTACTCGGTCTCGTGCAGCATCGCGACCTGCGCGCCGACGTTGCGCTCGAACGTCACGAGCCCCTCGGCCTCCAGCCGGCGGATCGCCTCGCGCACCGGGACCACGCTGATGTCGAGCTCACCGGCGATCTGTCCGAGCACCAGCCGGTACCCGGGGACGAAGCGCCCCTCATCGATGGCCTCGCGGATGAACCGGTAGGCGCGCTCGGACTTGCTGAGCGACGCTTCCTGCCCGGTCGTCGGGTGTGGTCCGCTCATCGTCCCTGCTCGCTCTCGTATCGCGCCCGCCACTCGGCGTTCAGCGGGAAGAGGCCGTCGACGGCGGCACCACCACGGACCTGCTCGGCGATCCAGGCGTCCTCCGCCTCCTGCACGACCGCCTCCGCGGCGACCTCGGCGGCGAGCGCCCGGGGGATCGCGATGACGCCGTCGCCGTCCCCGACGATCACGTCGCCCGGCAGGACGGTCGCCCCGCCGCAGGTGACCGCGACGTCGATCTCCCACGGCACATGGCGGCGCCCGAGGACGGACGGGTGCGGACCCTGTGAGAAGGTCGGCAGGTCGAACGCCGCGACCTGCTCGGCATCGCGGATCCCGCCGTCGGTGACGACCCCGGCCGCTCCCCGCTGCTGCGCCCGAAGTGCGAGGACGTCGCCGACGGTGCCCGTGCCGCGCTCGCCGCGTGCCTCGATCACGATGACCTCCCCAGCTTCGACGGTGTCGAAGATGCGCTTCTGCGCGTTGAAGCCGTTGCCGCGCTCGGCG
Source organism: Plantibacter sp. 2H11-2 (assembly GCF_050031945.1). Taxonomy (NCBI): domain Bacteria; kingdom Bacillati; phylum Actinomycetota; class Actinomycetes; order Micrococcales; family Microbacteriaceae; genus Plantibacter; species Plantibacter sp. 2H11-2. The sequence continues at coordinate 336,981 of NZ_JBNBBL010000004.1, forward strand.
AAGAGGTCGGGCCGGTACGCGACGAAGCGCAGGGTGCGGGCCACGCCGACCATGCGCGTGCCCGGTCGCGATGCGTGGACGCCCTCGATGAAGACCTCGGTGTACCCGCGGGCCCGGAGCTTGGCGCTGAGCGTCGCCGTCGAGACCGAGGCGAGCTGCTCGGCGACCGCGGGGTCGAGCGGTTCGGCGACCCGATCACCGAGACCGTCCCGGTCCCTGAGCTTGTCGAAGGGCAGACCCGCCGCCGCAGCGTCCCCCCAGGCCTCGATGCGCTGATGGTCGTCGACGGCCGGCTTCGCGCCGAACCCGCCGAAGGGCTCGGTGCCCTCGACGACCGTCGTCACGAGTCGACCGCTCGTCGGGGTGCCGGGTGCGGTCGGTGCGTCGACCTCGACCTCGACGACGTCGCCGGGCACGACGACGGAGGAGCCGGCGGGTGTGCCGGTGAGGATGACGTCGCCGGGCTCGAGCGTCGCGAGCTGCGAGAGGTCGGCGATGAGCTGGGCGAAGGGGAAGAGCAGCGTGTCGCTCGTGTCGTCTTGGACGACGACGCCGTTGACCCAGGTGCGCACGCGGAGGGCGGCCGGATCGATCTGCTCGGCGGGGATGACGGACGGGCCGAGGGGCGTGTAGCCGTCGCCGCCCTTCGAGCGCAGGTTCGACCCCTTGTCGGCACTGCGGAGGTCGTAGAGCCCGAAGTCGTTCGCCGCGGTGACGCCCGAGACGTGCTGCCAGGCGTCCTCGACGCGGACGCGGCGGGCCGCGGTACCGATGATGATCGCGATCTCGCCCTCGAAGGCGAGCAGTTCGGCGCCGGCCGGGCGTTCGATGGTGCCGCCCGTGCCTGAGACGGAGGACCACGGCTTGAGGAAGTACGACGGGTGCTCCGGTGTGCGGCCGCGCTGGGCCGCCCGTGACGGGTAGTTGAGGTGGACGGCGATGATCTTGCCGCCCCCGCTGTTCGGGAGGCCTTCGATGCCCTGGTGGCTGCTCATCACACGTCCTCGTTGTCGGTATCCAGAATCGTATACGATCCGGATGCGGTCGGAAAGGGTCAGTACCCGTCGCTGCGGGTCGCGTCGCTCCGGCCGTCGATGAAGCGCTCCGCCAACTGCTCGGATGCGCGGGCGAGGAGCGACACGTCCGCACCGACGAGGACGAAGGACGCCCCGCGGTCGAGGTAGTGCTCGGCCATGACGGGGTCGAAGGCGTTCACGCCGGCCGGCTTCCCCGCGGCGGCGGCGGCATCGAGCACCCGCTCGACGGCGCTGACCACGGTGGGGTGCCCCTGCTGTCCGAGCAGTCCGAGCGACGCCGAGAGGTCGGCCGGACCGACGAACACCGCGTCCACGCCGTCGACCGCGAGGATCTCGTCCGCCTGCTCCACGGCCTCCGCCGACTCGATCTGCACCGTGAGCGACACCGAATCGTTCGCCTGCGCGAGGTAGTCGTCGATCCGGTTCCAGCGGGAGGACCTCGCGAGCGCGCTGCCGACCCCGCGGACGCCCTGCGGCGGGTACCGCACGGCCTGCACGAGCGCCGCCGCCTGCTCGGCCGACGACACCATGGGCACGATGAGGTTCTGCGCCCCGAGGTCGAGCACCTGCTTGATGACGACCGCGTCGCCGAACGGCACCCGCACCAGCGGACACACCGGGAAGGCGGCCACCACCTGCAGCTGTAGCTGGATGCTCTCCAGGGTGTTCGCCGAGTGCTCGCCGTCGATGAGGAGCAGGTCGAGCCCGCTGCCCGCCGCGATCTCCGCCGTGATCGGGCTGCCAGACACCACCCACATGCCGATGAGGGGGCGATCCGCGGTGCGCAGGCGCTCGCCGAAGGTCGGCGGCAGGGTCATTCGAATCGGCATGTCACGGCTCCCAGTCCCTGGTATTCGGCGTGGACGGTGTCGCCCCGTTCGACCCACATCGGTCTCGTGAACGATCCCGACAGGATGATCTCCCCAGCGGCGAGACTCCCGCCGTGCTGGGCGAGCTTGCCGGCGAGCCACGCGACGCCGAGTGCCGGGTGCCCGAGGACGGCGCCGGCGACGCCAGACTCCTCGATGGTCTGGTTGCGGTAGAGCAGGGCCGAGACCCAGCGCGGGTCGAGCGTGTCGGGGCGGACGGGCGTTCCGCCGAGCACCATGGCACCGAGTGCCGCGTTGTCGGCGATGGTGTCGACGATCGTCCGGCCGCTGAGTTCGATGTGGGAGTTGAGGACCTCGAGCGCCGGCACGATGTGGTCGGTCGCGTCGAGCACCTCGAAGATCGTGCAGTGCGGGCCCTGCAGTGGGCGGCCGAGGACGAAGGCCAGCTCGACCTCCACGCGGACGTTGGAGTAGGCGTCGAAGTCGAGCGTCGCGCCCGAGTCGAAGACCTGGTCGTCGAGGATGACGCCGTAGTCGGGTTCGGTGATCCCGGTGGCCTGCTGCATCGCCTTCGAGGTGAGGCCGATCTTGTGGCCGACGACGCGCCGACCGGCGGCGATGCGGCGTTCGGCCCACAGCGCCTGCACGGCGTAGGAGTCCTCGATGGTCATGTCCGGGTGCCGGGCGGTGAGGAGGGGGATGACGCTCCGCTCCTCGTGCGCCGCCGCCAGCTCGTCGGCGATCGCCTGTCGTTCGTGATTTTGCATCGCGTCCCGTCCTCATCTGCGTCGACTGCGGCTTGCGATCACGATACGGTGCGTCGTCATCGACTGCCTCTTGCGCGGTGACCACGATTGTATACGATGTGGTGTACATTCTGGCGGTCCAATGACGGGCCGCGACGGACAAAGGGGTCTCGAGACAATGACAACCGCATCTCTGGCGCGAGCGACGACGCCCGCGGAACTCCGGCGCGTGGCTTTCGCCACCGTCATCGGCACCACGGTCGAGTGGTACGACTTCTTCCTCTACGCGAGCGCCGCTGGACTCGTCTTCTCGCAGCTCTTCTTCCAACCCGCAGGACCGCAGGCCGCGCTGCTGCTGTCGTTCGCGACCGTCGGTGTGAGCTTCCTGTTCCGGCCGCTCGGCGCGTTCGTCGCCGGGCACTTCGGCGACCGCATCGGCCGGAAGAAGATGCTCGTCATCACGCTCTTCCTCATGGGAGCCGCCACGACGCTCATCGGTCTGCTGCCGACGTACGACCAGATCGGGATCATCGCCCCCGCCCTGCTCGTGTTCCTCCGCATCCTGCAGGGGCTGTCGACCGGCGGGGAGTGGGGCGGCGCCGTCCTCATGGCCGTCGAGCACGCCCCCACCGGCCGCCGCGGCCGGTTCGGTGCGTTCCCGCAGATCGGCGTCCCGATCGGACTGCTCCTCGCCTCCGGCATGCTCGCGCTCATGACGGGCGTGATCTCGCCCGGTGCCGCGTTCCTCGAGTGGGGCTGGCGAATCCCGTTCCTGCTGAGCTTCGTCCTGATCATCGTCGGCTACGTCGTGCGCCGGAAGGTCGATGAGAGCCCCGTCTTCGTCGCGCTCGCCCGCAACAAGGAGCGTCGCCGGGTCCCGATCATCGAGCTCTTCCGCCACCACTAGCTGCTCGTGCTGCTCGCGGCGCTCACCTTCGCCGGCAACAACGCCGCCGGCTACATGACTACGGGCGGCTACATCCAGAACTACGCGACGACGCCGCTCGCCGACGGTGGCCTGGTCGGCATGGAGCGGACGCCGGTCCTGCTCGCGGTGACCGGGTCGGCCATCGTCTGGCTGATCGTCACGTGGTTCGCGGGTTCGCTGTCCGACCGGATCGGCCGACGCAACACCTACATCATCGGCTGGGTCGCGTTCCTGGCAACCGTCTTCATGCTCTTCCCGCTCGTGAACACCGGCAACCCGTGGCTGTTGTTCCTCGGGCTCGCGCTGTTCACGATCGGCAACGGCTTCACCTACGGGCCGCAGGCGGCGTACTTCGCCGAGCTGTTCCCGGCGTCGATCCGGTACACGGGTGTGTCGGTCACCTACGCGATCGGCGCCATCCTCGGCGGAGCGTTCGCGCCGACGATCGCGACCTGGCTGGTGCAGGTCACGGGGTCGTCGACGAGCGTCGCGTTCTACATCGCCGGCATGATCGTCATCGCCTTCGCGGCGACCCTCCTCCTGCGCGACCGCACGGGTATCCCGCTCGGTGGCGAGGCGGAGGACGAGCAGAGCCGTGGTCAGGTCTACGGCGCGCGGAGGTAGCCGCGGTCAGACCGACGACGCGATGGTCGCGGCCCCCTCGACGAGGCGGGCCGCGATCTCGGTTTCGGGGCGGCTGCTGGAGACATAGACGACCGCGAGGGCGGCTGCCGGCGAGCCGTGCGCAGCGAGTGGAACCGCGACGGCGCGGAGACCGGTGATGACCTCGTCGTGGCTCGACGCCCAGCCCTGTTCGCGGACCACGGCCAGCTCGGCGCGGTGATCGTCGTCGAGGGCGTCCGGCCACTGCGCTTCCGACAGACGGGACGCGATCGCCTTGCCGGGAGCGCCGACGCCGACCGGGTGCCGGGTGCCTGGCCGCTGCGCGATCGACCCCATCGTGTGCCGTGGCTCGACGCTGACGAGGGTGACGATCTCGTCGCCGTCCAGCACGGTGAGGAAGCAGGTCATGCCGAGCTCGTTCGCGATCGCCGTCAGCTCGGGCAGGGCGGCGGCCTGCAGGTCGTGCGAGACGCTGGCGGCGAGGGCTGCCAGGCGCGATCCGAGCGCGATCCGTCCGGCACCGTCGCGGACGACCAGGCGGTGGTCTTCGAGCGTGCGCAGCAGGCGGTAGGTGACGCTGCGGTGCAAGCCGAGCGTCGCGCTCAGGGCGTCGATCGTGAGCGGGGTGCGCGCGTCGGCCAGGACCTCGAGGATCCGGATGCCGCGCGAGAGCGTCTGGGAGTGGGCGCTGCTGGCATCGGTCACGCTCCGACCCTATCGACGAGCCCCCTGAGCTGCCCGGATCGGTGCGATTCTTCGCCGAAACCGCGCAGAATCGGGCGATTCAGCTCGTGATCGGGTAGGTGACGAAGGCGAACCGTGAGCTGTCGGGTGCCCAGCTGTTCACGTTGAGTGTGCCCTGGCCGCCGAACAGCGGGTAGCGGCGGACCGGGGTCGCCCAGTCGTCGGTCGAGACGAGCCGGACCTCGACGTCGAGGTCGGCCGGGTGTCCGATCGTGCCGGTGGGGAAGGCGATGTACGAGGCCAGGCGGGCGTCGGGGGAGAGGTGCGGGAACCAGTCGACGGTGTCGCTCACGACGAGCTGCTCGAGCTCACCGCCGCCGTCCGGGATCCGCGCGAGCTGCGCGTGGCCCGGGGCCGTGCCGAAGTGCTCTGTGTTGCAGAGCAGCCACCGGCCGTCGGGCGACCACTCCGGGCCGTCGAGGTGGCCGTCGCCCGTGTCGAGGACGGTGACGGGACCGCCGCCTTCGACCGCCGGAGCGATCGCGAGTCGACCGGGGTGCTCGAAGCCTTCGAGTTCGACGTACGCGATCCGCGTGCCGTCGGGTGAGACGCCGTGGAGGAAGTGCCACCGGTCGTCGTCGGCGGTGAGCTTCGTGACCGGTCCGCCGGTGAGGGCACCGCGGTAGATGTGACCGTCCATCGCCGAGAGGAGAATGTGTTCGCCGTCGGGGTCGAGGACGTGGTCGTTGTTGAGCTCGGGGAGGCCGTGGAAGTCGATCGGCGTGAGCCCCGCGGTCGGGTCGTCGACCGTGAGCGCCCAGAGCCGCCCGTTGCCGTTGAGGTACAGCGTCCGGCCGTCGAGGGACCAGTTCGGCGCTTCGATGAGGAGCTCGTCGGTCTCGAAGAGGAGGACGGGCGCGTCATCGTGCGGCCCGCCGAGCAGGACGCTGGAACGCTGGCCGGGGGTGAGGGCGCGGAAGGTCATGCGCCCATCGTCCTCCAGTCCGTCGTGATCCGGGAGGATCGTTCCTCCCGGATCACGATCCGACGACTACTTGACGAGCGCGAACCCCGCGGTCCAGGAGATCTTCTCCGACGCCGCCAGCGTGAGCTGCAGGAAGCCGATCGCCTCGAGTTCGTGGGCGCGCTTCAGGGACCCGGCGTCGACGGCCTCGAGGCCACCGGCGGTCACGAGCTGCTGGAGTGCGGCCTTGGCGTCGGCGTCGTCCCCGGCGATGAGGACCGTGGTGGTCACGTCGCCGACCTGCTTCGCGGCGAGGGTCGCGGCGAAGTTCGTGTTGAAGGCCTTGAGGACGTGGGAGCTCGGGAGCTTCGCCTGCAGTTCCGCTGCAGCCGAGCTGCCGGCGGGGACGGTGAGGGCGTCGAAGGTCGAGAAGTCGAGGGGGTTGGTGATGTCGACGACGACCTTGCCCGCGAGCTGGTCGGCGTACTGCTCGACGATCGTCGCGAGGGCCGGGTAGGGGACCGCGAGGACGACGATGTCGCCGGTGATCGTGCCGGTCTCGGCCGATCCGAGGTGGTCGACGGAGGCGCCGCCTGCTGCGAGGACACCGGCGATGGCGCTGCCCATGTTGCCGGTTCCGAAGATGGTGACGTTCGTCATGACGATGCTCCTTCTCGTGGCCGCCTGGTCACGGGTCAATTGGTTGTTGGTACAACTAACGTAACACCGGTTAGTTGTAGGCGCAACTATTGCTACGCTGGAGACATGACCGAGACGCGATGGCTGAGCGACGACGAGCAACGCTCCTGGGTGCGCTTCGCCGCGGTGCTCGAACTCCTGCCGGCCGCGCTCGACCTCCAGCTCACGCGGGACGAGCACCTGACGCACTTCGACTACTTCACACTCGCGATGCTGTCCGAGACCCCGGGCCGCACGCTGCGCACCTCGGCGCTCGCGGCGCGGACGAACGCGACACTGCCTCGTTTGTCGCGGGTGCTGACGCGCTTGGAGGAGGCCGGCTTCGTGGCGCGGACACCGTGCCCGGAGGATCGACGGGCGACGAACGTGACGCTCACCGATGCGGGCTGGGACAAGGTCGTCCAGGCCGCACCGGGCCACGTCGAGCACGTGCGATCCCTGGTCCTCGACGCACTGACGCCGGCGCAGATCGAGCAGCTCGGCGAGATCTCCGCAGCCCTCCTGACGAAGCTCGACCCCGACGGCCGGATGTTCGCCAGCGAGGCCTGATCTCCGTCACCTGGGGGATTCGCGGCGGTCGAGGGCTGCGTAGCGTGGGGCTCGACGTCGTGGACACCACCGAGCGCGACGCGGATCGGAGCGAATGATGACCGGATCGACGCAGCCCGAACCTGCACCACACGGGGACGAGGTGCCCCAGGACGGTCCCGCCGCGGCGGAGCCCGAGTCGACGCCGCCACCCACATCGATGAACGGCGGGACGACCTCCGTCTGGTACTTCGTCGGCGCCACGTTCCTCTTCGCCGGACCCCTGATCTTCGGTGTCGACGACTTCGGGTTCTTCCGGATCATCACCCTCGTCCTCGGGGCGGTCGTCATGGTCGCCGGGTTCGTCGTGCTGCGACGCGAGAGCGGCAAGCGGTCCTGAGGGCGCTCACGCCGGGCCGGCTCGCCAACCGTCCAACCGGCGAGCCGGTCAGTCCGCGAGGAAGGCTCTGATGCCATCGAGCAGGCGGTCGACGTCCTCGTCCGAGGTGTACGGGGCGACGCCGACGCGGAGGCCGCCGACGTCCTCGAGGCCGAGCGCCGCGAACGGCTCGACTGCGTAGAACGAGCCCGCCGGTGCGAGGACGTCGCGGGCGGCGAGGAACGCTGAGACGTCCGCTGCACGCCTGCCGGGGAACGTCATGAACAGCGTCGCCGTGCGCTCGGCGGCTCGCGAGTGCAGCTCGACGAGCGGGCCGAGGTCGGCGAGCTCGTCCTCGATACGGGTGCGCAGCGCGAGTTCCCGCTGGTGGACGGCCGCGGCGGAGGCCACGAGACGGTCTCGTCTCGTCGTGGCGTCACCGGGGTCGATCGACGCGAGCACGCCGATGGCCGCCGTCACGCCGGCCATGAGCTCGTAGGGCAGCGTGCCGAACTCGAAGCGCTCGGGCACCACGTTCGTCGACGGCAGCAGCTTGTCGGGGTGGATCGACTCGAGCAGCGCCGGCGACGCGGCGAGGACACCGCAGTGCGGCCCGAAGAACTTGTACGGCGAGCAGACGAAGAAGTCGGCGCCGAGGGCCTCGACGTCGACGACGTGGTGGGCCGTGTAGTGGACGCCGTCGACCCAGACGAGCGCGCCGACCGCGTGCGCGCGGTCGGCGATCGTCCGCACCGGCGGGATGGTGCCGAGGAGGTTCGACGCTGCGGTCACGGCGACGAGCCGGGTGCGTTCGCCGAGGGTCGCGCCGAGCGACTCGAGGTCGAGCTCACCGGACGCGGCATCGAGCTCGATCCAGCGCACCGTCGCGCCGGCGCGTTCCGCTGCCTGGACCCACGGGCGGACGTTCGCGTCATGGTCCAGCCGGGACACCACCACCTCGTCGCCCGCCGTCCAGCCGCGGGACAGGTGCTTCGCGAAGTCGTAGGTGAGCTGGGTCGCACTGCGACCGTAGACGATGCCGCGCGGGTCGGCGGCGAGGAGGTCCGCCATCGCCGCGCGGAAGGCGACGACCGCGTCGTCAGCACGTCGTTCGGAGGCGACCGAGGTCCCTCGGTTCGAGAGCGGCCCGGTGAGGGTGTCGAGGATGGCCTGGCCGACGGCGAGCGGCGTCTGGGTGCCGCCGGGGCCGTCGAAGTGGGCGATGCCCGAGGCGAGGGAGGGGAACGCGGTGCGGAGGAGGGCGACGTCGAGGGTCATGCGTCCATCCTGCCGCGCCGGGAGCCTGAACGTGCGGACCAGGGGAGCGAGCGCGCCATCGCTTGATACAGTGCCTGTGTGTCCATGCTCATCGCTCCGCCCCGTGTCGGGCGTCTGGAGGTCGTCGGCGTCCGCAACGCCGGCCCGAGAGAGCAGCGCACCCGGTCGACCACCTCGCCCACCCGGTGAGGACGTCGGCCTCGTCCATCGCGCTCGTGCGAGCGACGACGACGGGGCCGCGCACCCTGACGTACCCACCGCGGCGCACCGACGCGCGGAGGGTCTCTCCGCCGTCTCCACGACGGCCCAGCCGAAACCGGTGAACCCATGATCCCCCTGAACGAATCCCAGATCCGAGCCTCCTTCGTCAACGCATCGCGCAAGGAGGTCAGTGACGTGAGCCTTCCTGCCGACCTGGACGCGATCGACTTCGAGGTGCGTGACTTCCTCGGGTGGCGCGACAAGAAGCTGCCGCGACGCGCCTACGTGGTCACGATCGTCGACGGCGAACCCGTCGGCATCCTGCTCCGGCAGGCCGACGCGATGCCCCGCACCCGGCCGCAGTGCGCGTGGTGCCAGGACATCACGCTCAGCAACGACGTCGTGTTCTACAGCGCGAAGCGGGCCGGACAGGCCGGCAAGAACGGCGACACGGTCGGTACGCTCGTCTGCGCCGACTTCCAGTGCTCGGCTAACGTGCGGAAGCTGCCGCCGCTCGCCTACGTCGGTTTCGACGCGGAGGCGGCCCGCCAGGAGCGCATCGCGACGCTCAGCGTCCGCGCCGCGTCCTTCGCCTCCTCGGTCCTGAACGGCGTCGGCTGAGCTCCTGACCCGCTGAGTCGCCCGGATCTGCACGAACTCCGCCCGTTTTCGTGCAGATCCTGTCTCTTATACACATCT